>JBNGCX010000006.1:0-92689 GCA_049974865.1 Paracoccaceae bacterium | reverse complement strand
CGGGGCCGCGCGGCCCCGTTTGCTGCATGAAACTCATATGCAGGTCATATGCGGTTCACATGCCGTTCGCCGCCTCAGTTCTCGGCGATCATCTCGGCTTGGCGCACGATGACCTCGGCCTGCTTGATCGAGGCGATATCGACCAGCCGGCCCTTGTAGACGGTCGCGCCTTCGCCCTTGGCCTTGGCCTCTTCCATCGCGGCGAGGATCTCGCGCGCCTCGGCCACGGCCTCGTCGGCGGGGGTGAAGACCTGGTTGGCCAGCGCGATCTGCTTGGGGTGGATGGCCCATTTGCCCACCATGCCCAAGGTGGCCGAGCGCTTCGCCTGTGCGATGTAGCCCTCGTCGTCGCTGAAGTCACCGAAGGGGCCGTCCACCGGCAACACGCCGTGGGTGCGGCAGGCGGCCACGATGGCGGCCTGCACCCAGTGCCAGGGGTCCGACCAGTGCTTTTTGCCGTCATGCAGCATGTAGTAGTTTTCCTGCGTGCCGCCGATGCCGGTGGTCTGCATGCCCATCGAGGCCGCGAAATCGGCGGCGCCCAGCGACATGGCCTGCAGGCGCGGGCTCGAGGCGGCGATTTCCTCGACATGGGCAATGCCGGCGGCCGATTCGATGATCACCTCGAAGCCGATCTTCTTCTGCCGGCCCTTGGCGGCCTCGATGGCGGTGACCAGCGCGTCCACGGCATAGACATCCGCGGTGCAGCCCACTTTGGGAATCATGATCTGGTCCAGCCGCTCGCCGGCCTGTTCCAGCAGGTCCACCACGTCGCGGTACCAATAGGGCGTGTCCAGGCCGTTGATGCGTACTGACATCGTCTTTTTGCCCCAGTCGATGCTGTTCAGCGCCTCGATCACGTTGGCACGGGCCATGTCCTTGTCCGTGGGCGCAACGGAATCCTCGAGGTCGAGATTGATGACGTCGGCGGCGCTGGTGGCCATCTTGGGGAAGAGCTTGGTGTTCGAGCCGGGGCCGAACAGTTGGCAGCGGTTCGGACGGGCAGGGGGCTGGGGCTGGATGCGGAAGCTCATGTCTGGCCTCTTGGCAATGATGTTTCGCTTTGGGTCGTCGGGTTGGTAGAATATTGCGCCACCCGCTTCAAGCGGTCTTTTGCGTGCGCAGCATGTTCCGCCGCATCGCGGCAGGATGACGGATTCGGGCGCAGTTTCACGCCTGCTTGCAAGAATATCCGGAAAACTTCCGCTTTCGCCGAAGAATCCACGGAAATTTCAATCCTTGGCGATGGGTTTCAACAAGACATCCCAGCGAAGCGGGCTAATTTGGTTGAAACGAATGAAACAGCAAGCGAGGGCCCTGCCATGATCAAGACCCCCTATCTGCTCTTCCTGGGCGATGCGCCCGACCATCTTGCCGCAAAGGTGGCCCAGGGCATCAAGGATTGGCGCCCCGACAATGCCGTCGGCCAGTTCCGGATGGAGGGCTGCAAGGCCGATCTGGGCCTGCCCGACATGACCCTGGCCGAGGCCCGTGCCGCGGGCGCCGAAACCCTGGTGGTGGGCGTGGCCAACCGCGGCGGGGTGATCTCCAAGGCGTGGAAGAAGGTGCTGGTCGCCGCGCTGGAGGAAGGCTTCGACCTGGCCTCCGGCCTGCACAACCTGCTGCGCGACGAGCCCGACCTGGTGGCCGTGGCCGAGGCCTGCGGGCGCGAACTGCACGACGTGCGGGTTCCGGAAGTGGATTATCCCGTCGCCAACGGCGAGAAGCGCTCGGGCAAGCGGGTGCTGGCCGTCGGCACCGACTGCTCGGTCGGAAAGATGTATACCGGGCTCGCGCTGGATGCCGAGATGCGCAAGCGCGGGATGAAATCGACCTTCCGCGCCACCGGCCAGACCGGCATTCTGATCACCGGCGACGGCGTGCCGCTGGACGCCGTGGTGGCCGATTTCATGGCCGGCTCCGTCGAATGGCTGACGCCGGACAACGACCCAGACCACTGGGATGTCATCGAGGGGCAGGGCTCGCTCTTCCACGCCTCCTATTCGGGGGTGACGCTGGCGCTGATCCATGGCGGCCAGCCCGACGCTCTGATCCTCAGCCACGAACCCACGCGCGAGCACATGCGCGGGCTGCCGGGCTATGCCCTGCCCAGCCTGGAAGAGCTGCGCGATCTGTCGCTGACCCTGGCGCGCGTGGTGAACCCGGAGGTCCAGGTCGTGGGGATCTCGGTGAACACGGCCGCGCTCGACGACGCGGCGGCGGAGGCCTGCCTGAAGGAGATCGAGGACCGGATGGGGCTGCCGGCGGTCGACCCGTTCCGGCAGGGCGCCGGGCGGCTGGTGGACGCGCTGGCGGCGATCTGATCTGAATGGCCCGGCGGCGGTGCGCGCGGATAGGGCGAGCGCCTCCGGCGGGAGTATTTTGGCCAAGAAGAAGGGGAGCGGCGCGATGCAGATCAGCGTGAAACCGGATGTGTTCCGCCTGGCACAGGTTTTCACCATTTCGCGGGGATCGCGGACCGAGGCGAAGGTGCTGACCGTGCGGGTGCGTGACGGCGCGGTCAAAGGCTGGGGCGAATGCGTGCCCTATGCCCGCTACGGCGAGACGCTGGAGAGTGTGACGCGCGAGATCGAGGGGCTGGCGCTCCCGTTGGACCGCGCGGCGCTGCAAGAGGTGCTGCCGGCGGGGGCGGCCCGCAACGCGGTGGACTGCGCGCTGTGGGACCTGGAAGCCAAGCGCGCGGGCCAGCGCGTGTGGGAGCTGGCCGGCCTGCCCGCGCCCGGTCCCGAGATCACCGCCTACACCCTGTCGCTGGACGCGCCCGAGAAGATGCGCGTGGCGGCAGCGGAACATGCGAATCGGCCGCTGCTGAAGATCAAGCTGGGCGGCGAGGGCGACATGGCGCGGCTGGAGGCGGTGCGTGAAGGTGCCCCGAAATCGCGCATCATCGTCGATGCCAACGAGGGCTGGAGCGCCGAGGTCTACGCCGAGCTGGCCCCGCACCTGGTGCGGTTGGGCGTGGAACTGGTGGAACAGCCCCTGCCCGCGGGCGCTGACGACATGCTGGCCGAAATCGAGCGCCCCGTGCCGGTCTGCGCCGACGAAAGCTGCCACGACCGCGCGTCGCTGCCCGGACTGAAGGGCAAGTACGACCTGGTCAACATCAAGCTGGACAAGACCGGCGGGCTGACCGAGGCGCTGGCGCTGCGCGAGGCGGCGCGGGCGGAAGGCTACGGCATCATGGTGGGCTGCATGGTGGGATCGAGCCTGGCCATGGCGCCGGCGGTTCTGGTGGCGCAGGGCGCGGCGGTGACGGACCTTGACGCCCCGCTGCTTCTGGCCGAAGACCGGGCGGAGCCTTTGCATTATGACGCGGCCGGCGTGCACCCTTCGGAACCCGGCCTCTGGGGATAGGAGACGAGCATGAGCCGCACCGTGTATCTGAACGGGGACTACCTGCCGGAAGAGGAAGCCAAGGTCTCGATCTTCGACCGCGGGTTCCTGATGGCCGACGGGGTGTACGAGGTGACCAGCGTGCTGGACGGCAAACTGGTGGATTTCGACGGCCACTTGGCGCGGCTGGAGCGTTCGCTGAGCGAACTGGACATCGAGAAGCCGGCCGAATTCGACGACCTGCTGGATATCCACCGCGAGCTGGTGCGGCGCAATGACGTGGTCGAGGGCGGCGTCTACCTGCAGGTCACCCGCGGCGCGCCGGGCGACCGCGATTTCGTCTTCCCCGACCCGGAACAGGTGAAGCCGACGCTGGTGCTGTTCACCCAGTCCAAGCCGGGCCTGATCGACAGCCCCGCCGCCAAGACCGGGATCAAGGTGATCTCGATCGACGACATCCGCTGGGGCCGGCGCGACATCAAGACGGTGCAGCTGCTTTACCCCTCGATGGGCAAGATGATGGCCAAGGCCGCGGGCTGCGACGATGCCTGGCTGGTCGAGGACGGCCATGTGACCGAGGGCACCAGCAACAACGCCTATATCGTGAAGGGCGGCAAGATCATCACCCGCGACCTCAGCCACGACATCCTGCACGGCATCACCCGCGCCGCGGTGCTGCGCTTTGCCCGCGAGGCGCAGATGGAGGTCGAGGAACGCCCCTTCACCATCGACGAGGCGAAGGGCGCGGACGAGGCGTTCATCACCTCGGCCTCGACCTTCGTGATGCCGGTCGTGGAGATCGACGGCGCCAAGGTGGGCGCGGGCGCGCCGGGCCCGATCGCCGCCCGGCTGCGAGAGATCTATATCGAGGAAAGCCGCAAATCGGCGATCTGAGGCGCCTCAGGGCGTGTAGGTGAACTGAAGGCAGCCCGTGGCGGGGTCGAGATTGGCATTGCGGGCCTCGATCACCCAGTCCGGGTCTTCGAACGTGGCGCAGAGGCGATAGGCCGTGTCCGAGACGCGCTCGTAGCGGTAGGGCGCGCCGGTGAAGGGATCGGCCAGGCGCAGCTCGCGCTGGCAGGTCTCGACCGGGGCGAGGCTGGCGGGCAGGGTCTTGTCCTGCGTGTCGGCCACGCAGCGGACGTATTGAGAGAGGTCCCGCAGGTCGGACAGGCGCGTTTCGTCGCGTTTCTCCATCCGGCCCTTGCCGGGGCCGCCCACAGTCAGCAGGCCGAACACCACCAGCCCCGCCACCAGCGCGGCCAGAGCGGCCTGGGCCAGATGGTTACCCCGCATCCCGTGCCTCCTCCATCTCGCCGCGGAAATAGAGGAAGATCAGCCCCGCGGTCAGTGCCACCAGCGCCGCCTTGGCAAGGAAGCGCGCGGTCAGGTCGCCGCTGAGCAGGGCGTAGATCACCGCGATCAGGTCGCCGAGCAGGGCGATGGCGGCCAGGAAAAGCGTGACATAGCCGAACCATTTGCGCACCGCCGAGCGGCGCTGCCCGGGATCGGCGTGGGCGGCGCGCTGGGCGCGGGTGTTCATCACCAGGAACAACGGGAAGAACACCACCAGCACCGAGATCGACCAGCGCACGGACTGGGCGCTGTAGCCGCCGTATCGGTCGGTGATGTCGGGCAGCCACAGCTCGATCAACTCAAAGCCCAGCGCGGTGATGTTCCACGCCGTCATGGCCAGCGCCAGGAACATCAGCGCGTAGAGGAACGCCTCGCGGGCCGAGACATAGGGGCGGGGGCGCGGCACCGGCGGGGTGAAGCCGGTCTCGGCCCAGGCGTCCAGCGCGCCGGACACCTCGTTGCCGGTCCAGCCCGCCTCGCGCAGGGCGGCGGCGATTTCCTCGCGCGAGCGTCCCTCTTTCAGGGCTTCGGCCACGAACTGGGCGAGTTGATCTGCCGGGCGCATTATCCCTCCCTCGAAAATCCTGTCGGCAGGATAGCAGGGGAAGGGGCGTCCGCGTTGATCCAGGTCAGGTCCGGATCAGCCCTTGTCCTCGCCCACGTTCTCGCGGAACGCCACCTCGAACGCGGCCTGTTTCTCGGGGCCGGCCTCGGTCTGGTGTTTCTCTTTCCATTCCGAATAGGGCATGCCGTAGTAGATCTCGCGTGCCTCGTCCTTGGTCATCTCGATGCCGCGCTCGCTTGCGGCCTCCTGGTACCAGCGGCTCAGGCAGTTGCGGCAGAAGCCGGCGAGGTTCATCAGGTCGATATTCTGCACGTCGGGGCGGTCTTCCAGCAGGTGCTTCCGCAGCCGGCGGAAGGCGGCGGCCTCAATCTCGATGCGGGTCTGGTTGTCCATGGTGGCCTCCGTTCAAAGGGTGCGCTTGGCGTAGGTTGCACGCGCCATGTCGTGGATGTCCACACTCAGCGAGCCCACGGTGGGCAGGTTCGCGTCCATCGCCCTCAACACGGCATGGGTCACGGTGGATTTCTGCGCGTCGCTGCGCCCGTCGAGCAGGTGCACGTCGGCATGGGCGAAGCTCTGCGGGTCGGTGCCCAGCAGGAAATAGGGGCAGGGGCGCGCACGAACCTTGATGGCCGAGAGGTCGGGGAAAACCCCGGTCGCGACCGCGGCCTCGAAGACCGAGCGGCACAGCGCGTGAAGGTCGTGAGTGTCGTCCAGACCTTCGGAATAGTCGATCACGATATGCGGCATGTCCGCCTCCTTACAGGCCGGTGGTCTCGAGGACCTCTTGCAGGATCGGGGCCAGGCGCTCTGCCCAGGCGTTCTGCCCTTTCTCGTCCTCGATCAGGTCGTTGCGCAGCTCGATCAGCGCGTTGTTGCGGCCCGAGGCGATGGCGTGCCGGTCGACCGAGTCGCCGGGCAGATGGCCGCCATAGGGCTCGTTCTCGCCGACGCAGAGATCATGCTCTTCGCGCAGGCGGTAGAGCAGGGGCCGCGCCAGCCGCTGGTCCGAGGCATGCAGGATTCCGATATGCCAGGGCCGCGGCGGGCGGCCGCGGAGCTGCCTGGTGTAGGAATGGATCGACAGCAGGATGCTGTCCTCGCGGCGCGCCAGCAGCCGCTCCTGTGCCTCGTGATAGGGGCGGTAGCAGCGTTCCAGCCGGCGCTCGCGCTCGGCCGCGTCGGCATGGCGGTTGGCGGGAATGATGGTGCCGTCGTAAAGGCGCATCAAGAGCGTCGGGTCGTCCTCGCCCCGGTTGGGGTCGATCACCAGGCGCGAGAAATTCGACAGGATGACGGGACCGTCCAGCAACTCGCCCAGCCGCTTGGCCACGCCGCCGGCGCCCACGTCATAGGCGATGTGGCGCGCCATATCCTCGTCATGGATGCCCAGGGAGCCGCCGCCGACGAACCGGGGCACGGTGTTGGCGGCGTGGTCGCAGGTGACCACCCAGCGCGCGGGGCGATCCTCTCCTATGATGTGATAGGGCTGATAGGTCATGGCGGTGTCATGTTCCTTGGTCAGACCACGGTCTACGCCAAGCGCGGGAAAAGCGCCAGTTGTCAGGTCGGCGGAATTCGTCCATTAAGGGGGCGGTTTGGCCCGCCACACATGAAAACCGAAAGAGACGCGAGAGTATGAGACGACTTCGCAATGTAAAAGTCGTGGCCACGCTGGGGCCATCTTCCAATGATTACAAGATGATACGCGCGCTGTTCGAGGCCGGGGCCGATGTGTTCCGCCTGAACATGAGCCATGGCTCCCATGACGAGATACGCGCCCGCCACCAGATTATCCGCCAGATCGAGCAGGATCTGGAGCGCCCCATCGCCATTTTGGCCGATTTGCAGGGTCCGAAACTGAGATGCGGCGTTTTTTCCGGAGACAGCGAAGAGCTGGTCGAAGGCCAGAAATTCCGCTTCGACCTGGACGAGGCCGAGGGCGACGCCGCGCGCGTGAACCTGCCCCACCCCGAGATCTTTGCGGCGCTTGAGCCGGGGGCGACCCTGCTGGTCAATGACGGCAAGATCCGCCTGACCGTCGACGAATGCGGCGCCGATTTCGCGGATTGCACCGTGGCGGTGGGCGGCACGATTTCCAACCGCAAGGGCGTGAACGTGCCCGACGTGGTGCTGCCGCTGGCCGCGCTGACCGAGAAGGACCGGCGCGACCTGGAATTCGTCTGCGAGCTGGGCGTCGACTGGCTGGCGCTGTCCTTCGTGCAGCGCGCGCAGGACGTGGCCGAGGCGCGCGAGCTGGTGGCCGGCCGCGCCGCGGTCCTGGCCAAGATCGAGAAGCCCGCCGCGGTGAAATCCTTCGAGGAAATCCTCGAGGCCGCGGACGGGATCATGGTGGCCCGCGGCGACCTGGGGGTCGAGCTGCCGGTGCAGAACCTGCCGCCGATCCAGAAACGCCTTGTGCGCCGCTGTCGCGCCGCCGCCAAGCCGGTGATCGTGGCCACCCAGATGCTGGAAAGCATGATCGAAAGCCCGGTGCCCACCCGCGCCGAGGTTTCGGACGTCGCCACCGCGATCTACGAGGGGGCGGACGCGGTGATGCTGTCGGCGGAATCCGCGGCCGGCGATTACCCGGTCGAGGCGGTGACGACCATGAACAACGTGGCCATCGAGGTCGAAAACGACCCGACCTACCGCCAGATCCTCGATGCTGCGCGCCCCGCGACCCAGCCGACGGTGGCCGACGGCATCGTTTCGGCGGCCCGCGAGATCGCCGAGACCGCCGACATCAAGGCGATCTGCTGCTTCACCCACTCCGGTACCACCGCGTCGAAAACCGCGCGCGAGCGGCCCCGGGTTCCGATCCTGGCGCTGACCCCCTTTGCCGAGACGGCGCGCCGGCTGAGCCTGACCTGGGGCGTGAACTGCTATTTCTCGGGCGATGTGCAGCGCTTCAAGATGGCGGTGGTCGGCGCCGCGCGGGCGGCGCGGACGGGGGGCTTCGCCACCGAGCAGGACCAGATCGTGGTGATCGCGGGCATCCCGTTCAACGTCCCCGGAACCACCAATATCCTGCGCGTGGCGCCCTGCGAGGAGCGGTTGATTTTCAGCACTGATCCTGAATAATCGTTTTCCAGTACCGGTTTGGCCGCGGAGGCCAGGATGAACAGTGACTATTATCTCGTGGCGGGGATCGTCGTCGGCGGATTTGCCCTTGCCAGCCTGGTGAACGCCTGGACCGACGGGCGCGTGCCGCGCGGGGGGATGCTGTTGGCCCTGGTTTCCGGCGGGTTGATCGCGCTGGCGATCATGAACAGCCCGATGGGCTACCGCATCGAGGACATTCCGGGCGCTTTCTACCGCGTGATCGGCGAGATCATCAACTGACCCCCTTGCCATCCGCCCGCGCCGGGCTTATACGGCGCCTCTCGAACCGCGCGACCGGCCCGAGCGGCATGCCGAGTCGCGCAGACAACCGTTCATCTTCAAGGAGACGGAAATGCCCAAGATGAAGACCAAGTCGAGCTGCAAGAAGCGGTTCAAGGTGACGGCCAAGGGCCGGGTCAAGGCTGGCCAGGCCGGCAAGCGCCACGGCATGATCAAGCGCACCAACAAGTTCATCCGCAACGCACGCGGCACCACCACGCTGTCGGCCCCTGACGAGAAGATCGTCAAGTCGATGATGCCGTATTCGCGCTAAGGAGGGTTTGATCAATGGCACGAGTTAAAGGCGGTACCACCACCCACGCCCGTCACAAGAAGGTCGTCAAGGCGGCCAAAGGTTATTACGGCCGCCGCGGGAACGCCTTCCGCACCGCGACGCAGGCCGTCGACAAGGCCAATCAATACGCCACCCGCGACCGCAAGCAGCGCAAGCGCAATTTCCGCGCGCTGTGGATCCAGCGGATCAACGCGGCGGTCCGCGCTCATGACGAGGCGCTGACCTATTCGCGCTTCATCAACGGGCTGAACAATGCGGGCATCGTCGTGGACCGCAAGGTCCTGGCCGACCTGGCCGTGAACGAGCCCGAGGCCTTCGGGGCCATCGTCGAGAAGGCGAAAGCCGCGCTGGGCTGAGCCCCGGATATCCGAGAGACAGAAAAGCCGCGGGCGCCGATCGCCCGCGGCTTTTTCATGTTCGGCGCGCGCCGTCGCCTTCGGAGACGAGGGGCATGAACAGGTCGGCCCAGATCTGCCAGCCCTCGTGCCATGCCATGAAGTCACGCGGATCCCGCGCGAACTCCTGGTGGCGGGTCAGGTAGGTGCCGAAGCCCATCGCGTAGGCGCGGCATTCGCGGCAGTCAATATTGGGGCTGCAGCACTTGCCGTCGTTCAGCGAGGTGTCCGCCGCGAAGTGCCTGTGGGTCTTCGTCAGCCGGTTGCCGCAATTGATCGCGATGTTGTCGGCATCGAGATCCCAGAGCGTCTCCGTCGGTTGCGAGATCCAGTCGTTGTAATGCAGGGAATACCTGATCGTGCCGGGATAGAGCCGAATCGCCCGGACGATCTCCTCGCGCGCCCGCGCAAGCGACTCGGGGCTATGGCGCGGATCGTAATCGGACCGGCCCAGCCGGAGGTGGTCGCTCTCCGGCCCGCCGCCCCCTGAAGCCATGAAGGCGTTGTAGGTCTCGGTCGGCGAGAAAAAGCTGAAGGTCAGCGTGACGCCGGCCTCCGCGCAGCGCCGGGCAACCTCGACAATCTCGTCGGTGTTGCGGGCGTTGATGGTAAAAACGAAGACGGCCCGCGGATCGCCCCGGTAATTCTTGAAGGCCTTGTCGTTCACGTCGGCCCCCCGCAATCGGCCGCTGTTGTCGTCCAGCCCCCAGAGCGAGACGTGAATGCGGAACCGGATGTCGTCGTCGATGCGTCGGGTTCCGTTGGTGAACACCACGCCGTTCGGAATATGCGCCTGTGCGGCCCGGATGCGTGGCAGCACGAGGGAGGGCTCGGCCCCGGCGAGATAGGCGAAATTGACGCCCCGCTCCGCCTCGCGCTGGAACAACTCTTCCCAGGCCCGATCGGTGTCGCCGGTTTCCTTGGGCAACGCGGTATCGCGGGCGAAATACAGGCAACCTTCGCAGGTCAGGTTGCAGGTGTTGGAAATGTCGTAGGAACTTCCGCGCAGCCGTCCGATGCGCTTGCGCAGGGCCCGAAAGGACTTCTTTTGGGCCAATGACATGTCGGGGACGGCGTTTTTCAGGGTAACATTCATGCCGTTGCCGTTTTGCTCGAAAGGGCTGCAAGCGGCTTCGTGTTGCCGGTCAGGACATTCAGCAATTCGCCCTGCATGATCACATTGGCCATGCAGATGTGCTGGCCGCTTTCGGCTAAGCCGAACAGGCTGACCCCGGGATAGTCCCGCAACTGCTCGGCATGGGCTCTGTCCAGCGCGTTGTTCTCGCCGAAGATCAGGTCCATTCTGACCGGGGCGCTCTGTGCCCTGATCCGCCGGCGGGGGTCGAGCATGTGCGGAGACGCCAGCCTGTTCAGCCGGGCGAGCACAAGGCGGGCCCGGCGGTCTTGTACCTCGTCGAGAAAGGGCTGAACGATCGTGGTCGGCGTGCCGAAGCAGACGGCGCGCTCGGCGGGCAGGGAGAGCGCGAAATTGATTGCCCCCGTGCCCCCGGCGGAGATGCCGATCGTGAACACGTTCTCGAACCCGCCCAACTGCTCCATGAGACGGCGCAGCGCGGTCAGGGTGGAATCGAATTCCGCCCCCCAGGACTGCACGCCGTTGCAGAACAGGAGGCGGTTGAAATCCCTCAGATACACCGCGGTGATCCCGGCAGCCGACAGATAGGCATCGAGCGTTTCCAGCGGCAGCGACACGTAGTCCCGCAGGCCAGTGAAGACCACGGCGAGGGTGCCGCCCGGGCTGCGGGGGCTGACGATCACGTCCTTCGTGGGGTCGTCCGTGATCAGGGGGCGCTGCAGGTTGCTGACCGGCACCTGTTTTCGAATTTCCTCGACGATGGCGGGGATCATGCGGCTGCCGAGCCTTGTTTCGCGCACTTTCTGCAACATACGCGCGATCTGGGCCTCCGGCTTTTCCTGCCCGGGTGCAGGCGGTGCCGGGGTGGCGGCATCCTGTGGCGCCGGCGCAATGCCGGTTTGCCTGCACAGCTCAATGACCCGGGGGTCGTCCGGCCATTTGTCGCGCGCTTGCCGGACAAGATCCAGCAGCGTCTCGGAGCGCCCGCTGACATAGCTTTGCAGCATCGCGACCCCCTCGACCAGCATGGCCGGGCTGGCGTTGTCGAAAAGCCGAGCGCTCAACGTCCTTTCCCACTCGCAGGGGTCGCTCCGGTGCAGTGAGGCCTCGATTTTCAAGTGGATCGCCTTTGGCGTCGGCGACCGCGCGATCAGGGCGTCCGCGATGCGCTCGGCCTTGTCCCACGCCTCGAGACGCATGTAGGCGGTGGCGAGTTGCTTGAGCAGTCCTGTCGTGTCCCGCCCGGGTTGGCGGCGCAACTCTTCCGCGCATTGCGCGAACCCGGACATGTCGTCCGACTGCCACAACAGCCGCGACCTGAGTTCCAGAAAGCGCTCGGTCGGCAGGCCGCTTTCGTGCGCGGCAGAGAGTGCCTGATCGGCTAGGAGGAACTGGCCCGTTTTCAGATATGCCCGTGCAAGCTTGGCAAGGACCCCCGGCCGGCCCTTGAAGGAGCGGTTTGCCTCACGGCACAGCAGAAGCGCCTCGTCGTATTGCCCAGCCCTCCAGAGGTCTTCAATTTGTCTGGAAATGTCCTGCCACCGCGATTTCTGTTCGATGCCTGTATCGGTCCCGGACAAAATGCCGGCCTCCTGTTCGAAAAATAAAAAGCAATGTGGGCAACTTAGCAGAGTTCGGACGAAGAGCCAGAGCGATTTCGGCGGGGCCGGGGGCTTGGTTCCGCGCAGGTGCGGCCTTGCGCGCTGATGCGGCACAGGATGGGGCGACGCTGCATGGCCTTGCGTCTTTCGGCGCGTGTGATAGCAGGTGGCGGACGGAACTGGAGGCAGGCATGGACGATTTGCGCGAAAAGTATCTTGAGGCGATTGCCGCGGCCGCCGACGAGGCCGCGCTTGAGGATCTGCGCGTGCAGGCCATCGGCAAGAAGGGCGAGATCAGCCTGAAGATGCGCGAACTGGGCAAGATGACCCCCGAGGAGCGCCAGGTCGCCGGCCCCGCGCTGAACGCGCTGAAGACCGAGATCACCTCGGCGCTGGCCGCCAAGAAAGAGGCGCTGGCCGATGCCGCGCTGAACGAGCGGCTGCGCGGCGAATGGCTGGACGTGACCCTGCCCGGCCGCCCGCGCCGCGCGGGCACCGTTCACCCGGTCAGTCAGGTCACCGAAGAGGTGGTGGCGATCTTCGCCGACATGGGCTTCGCCGTGGCCGAGGGCCCGCAGATCGAGAGCGACTGGTTCAATTTCGACGCGCTGAACATCCCGCCCGAGCATCCCGCCCGGCAGGAGCACGACACCTTCTTCATGCACCGTGCCCGCGACGACGAGCGCCCGCCGCATGTGCTGCGCACCCATACCTCGCCGGTGCAGATCCGCGCCATGCAGGCCCATGGCGCGCCGATCCGGGTGATCGCGCCGGGCCGCGTCTATCGCTGCGACTACGACCAGACCCACACGCCGATGTTCCACCAGATCGAGGCGCTGGCCATCGACAAGGACATCTCGATGGCCAACCTGAAATGGGTGCTCGAGGAATTCTTCACCGCGTTTTTCGGCATCGAGGTGAAGACCCGCTTCCGCGCCTCGCATTTCCCCTTCACCGAGCCCTCGGCCGAGGTCGACATCCAGTGCTCATGGGTGGACGGGCAATTGCGGATCGGCGAGGGCGACGACTGGATGGAGGTCCTGGGCTCCGGCATGGTGCACCCCAAGGTGCTGCACGCCGGCGGGATCGACCCTGAGGAGTGGCAGGGCTTTGCCTTCGGCATCGGCATCGACCGTCTGGCGATGCTGAAATACGGCATCCCGGACCTGCGGGCCTTCTTCGATTCCGACCTGCGCTGGCTGCGCCATTACGGCTTTGCCGCTCTGGACGTGCCGACGTTGCATGGCGGGTTGAGTAGGTGACTCCATAAGCCCGAAAAGCCCGGGACAGCGTCCCGGGCCGCGGCTCTCGCCCTCTTGAGCCTCCGGCCGGCCGTGTCCACCTTTGGGACACCGCCGCGAAAAGGAGGCATCATGGCGCTTTTCATCACCGACAACCGGCACCGCAACGAGGACACCAAGCGGGTCTACGCCGTCTACGAGATCGCCCATACCGTCGCCGATTTCATCGCGGCGATCAGTTTCCTTGTGGGATCGATCCTGTTCTTCTCCACCGAGACGCAGATCGAGGCGACCTGGCTTTTCGTCATCGGCTCGGCCTTCTTCTGCCTGAAGCCCACCCTGCGGCTGGCGCGCGAGATTCATCTCTGGCGCATGGGCTATCTGGATACGCTGGCCCGCCGCGCCGAAGACTAGCTCTCGCCTCTTGCGCCGGGGGCCGGTCGCCCGCATCGTGCGGCCGAGACAGCACCGGAGGCCCCATGTCGCGCACCCTCACCCTCGCCGCCGCCCAGTTCGCCAGCCGCATCGGCGATCTCGACGCCAATTTCGCCGAGCACCACCGCTGGGTCGACGAGGCGCGGGCCAGGGGCGCCGATCTGCTGGTCTTCCCCGAGCTCAGCATGGTCGGCCATTACGGGGCCGAGCGGCTGCTCGACGTGACCATGAACAGCCGCGACCCGCGCCTGCTGGAGCTCAGCGAGGCGGCGGGCGAGATGATCCTGGTGGTGGGGTTCATCGAGGAGGGGCCGGGGGCGCAGTTCTACAACGCCGCGGGCGTCTACAAGGCGGGGCGGCTGATCTATCTCCACCGCAAGATCAACCTGCCCTCCTACGGCAAGCTGATCGAGACGAAATACTACGCCCAGGGCCGCTTCGTGGACACCCACGCCATCAACGACGACTGGCGGCTGGGGCTGCTGATCTGCGCAGACCTGTGGAACCCGTCGCTGACGCATCTGGCCTTCCTGCACGGTGCGACGCTGCTGGTCGCGCCCATCAGCTCGGGGGTGGAGGCGGTGGGCGAGGCGTTCGACAACCCCTCGGGCTGGACCGCCACCATGCATTTCTATTCCATGATCTACGGTGCGCCCTCGGTGATGGTGAACCGGGTGGGCGTGGAAGAGGACCTGACCTTCTGGGGCGGCTCGCGCATCCTCGACGCCTTCGGCAGGCCGCTGGCGATCGCCGGCGGCGGGCCGGAACTGATCACGGCGCAGGTGGACTACCAACAGGTGCGCGAGGCCCGCGCCCTGCTGCCCACGGTGCGCGACAGCAATATCGGCCTGGTGGAGCGCGAGACCGACCGCCTGATCGCGCGGCTGGGCGTTCCCGACATCATCCGCGACGACGACTGACGGGGCCGCCCCCTTTCCCCCTTGGCCGACTTGGGATAAGGACAGCCCGACCCACGAATAACGCACAGGCGCCGACCGATGAAATTCACGCTCTCCTGGCTGAAAGACCACCTGGATACGCAGGCCTCGCTGGATGAGATCCTCTATGCCCTGACCGACCTCGGGCTGGAGGTCGAAGGGGTGGAGAACCCCGCAGCCAGGCTGGCCGATTTCACGCTGGGCTACGTGAAGAAGGCCGAGAAGCACCCGGACGCCGACAAGCTGAAGGTCTGCGTGGTGGAAACCGACGCGGGCGATCAGCAGATCATCTGCGGCGCCCCCAACGCGCGCGAGGGCATCACCGTGGTGGTGGCCAAGCCCGGCACCTACGTGCCCGGCATCGACACCACCATCCAGGTCGGCAAGATCCGCGGCGTCGAAAGCCACGGCATGATGTGCTCGGAACGCGAGATGGAACTGAGCGACGAGCACAGCGGCATTATCGAGCTGCCCTCGGGCGAGGTGGGGCAGAGCTTCACCGACTGGCTGGCCGAGAACGATCCGGCCAAGGTCGACCCGGTGATCGAGATCGCCATCACCCCCAACCGCCCCGACGCGCTGGGTGTGCACGGCATCGCCCGCGACCTGGCCGCGCGCGGCCTGGGCACGCTGAAAACCCGCGAGGTCGCCCCCGTGCCGGGCGCCTTTGCCTGCCCGATCCCGGTGACCATCGACCCCGAGACGCAGGAAAAGGCCTGCCCTGTCTTCTACGGCCGCGTCATCCGCGGGGTGAAGAACGGCCCCTCGCCCGCGTGGATGCAGGACCGGCTGCGCGCCATCGGGCTGCGGCCGATCTCGGCTCTGGTCGATATCACCAACTTCTTCACCTATGACATGAACCGCCCGCTGCACGTCTTCGACGCCGACAAGGTAAAGGGCGGGCTGCGCGTCCATGCAGCCGAGGGGGGCGAAAAATTCCTCGCGCTGGACGAGAAGGAGTATGTCATGCAGTCGGGCATGACCGTGATCTCCGACGATCATGGCGTGGAATCCTTGGGCGGCGTCATGGGCGGCGAAGAGACCGGCTGCACCGAGGTGACGGTCAACGTCTTCCTCGAAGCCGCCTATTTCGACCCGATCCGCACCGCGATGACCGGCCGCGCGCTGAAGATCAACTCGGACGCCCGCTATCGCTTTGAGCGCGGGATCGACCCGGCCTGGACGCCCGTGGGCATCGAGGCCGCGACGCAGATGATCCTCGATCTCTGCGGCGGCGAGGCGTCGGAGGTCATGGTGGCTGGCGAAATTCCCGACACCACCCGCCGCTACAAGCTGGACTCCGACCGGGTGCAGAGCCTGGTGGGCATGGACATCCCCGCCGAGGAGCAGCGCAAGACGCTCACCGCGCTGGGCTTCACGCTGGAGGGCGACATGGCCGTCCCGCCCAGCTGGCGCCCCGACGTGCTGGGCGAGGCCGACCTGGTGGAAGAGGTCGCCCGCGTCGCCTCGCTGACCAAGCTGGAGGCCAAACCCCTGCCGCGCACGCATGTGGGCGTGCCCAAGGGCATCCTGACGCCGATGCAGAAGCGCGAGCAGATGGCGCGGCGCACCATCGCCGCGCTGGGTTACAACGAATGCGTGACCTACAGCTTCATCGACCAGGCCTCGGCCGCGCTGTTCGGCGGCGGCGATGACGCGACCATGCTGGAAAACCCGATCTCGTCCGAGATGAGCCACATGCGCCCCGCGCTGCTGCCCGGCCTGCTGCAGGCCGCCGCGCGCAACCAGGCGCGCGGCTTCATGGACCTGGCGCTGTTCGAGGTCGGCCCCGCCTTCCACGGCGCGGAACCGGAAGAGCAGCACCTGCTGGCCACCGGCCTGCTGGTGGGCCACACCGGCGACAAGGACGTGCACGGCACCCGCCGCGCGGTCGACGTGTTTGACGCCAAGGCCGATGCCGAGGCGGTGCTGGCCGCGATCGGCGCACCGGCCAAGGTGCAGATCCTGCGCGGCGGCCCCGATTACCTGCATCCCGGCCGGCACGGCAAGATCTGCCTCGGCCCGAAAAAGGTGATGGCCGTCTTCGGCGAACTGCACCCCAAGGTGCTGGCCAAGATGGATGTCAAAGGTCCTGCCGTGGGCTTCGCCATCTACCTCGAAGAGCCGCCCTTCCCGCGGGCGAAGACGTCCACCCGGCCGGCGCTGGCGTTGCGCGACCTGCAGGCGGTGGAGCGCGACTTCGCCTTCGTCGTGGACGCGGATGTCGAGGCGCTGACCCTGGTCAACGCCGCCGCCGGCGCCGACAAGAAGCTGATCGAGGATGTGCGCGTCTTTGACGAGTTCATCGGCGGCAGCCTGGGCGAGGGCAAGAAATCGCTGGCCATCACCGTACGCCTGCAGCCCACCGACAAGACGCTGACCGAGGAAGAGATCGAGGCCGTGGCGGGCAAGATCATCGACAAGGTCGGCAAGGCCACCGGCGGCACGCTGCGGGGCTGATCCCCGGGGCCCTAGCCACGGGACGGGCGGGCCGCCATACTGGGGCGGTCCGGTTCGTCAGCGAGGGAGGACGCCATGTTCCGTGATCGCGATCATGCCGCAACGCTTCTGGCCGATGCGGTGGAGGCCGCCGCGCCCAAGGACCCGGTGGTCCTGGCCCTGCCGCGCGGCGGGGTGCCCGTGGCCGTGCCCGTGGCCGACCGGCTGGGCGCGCCGCTCGACCTGCTGATGGTGCGCAAGCTGGGGATGCCCGGCCAGCCGGAACTGGCCGGCGGCGCGGTGGTCGACGGGCCCGCCCACGAGGTGGTGTTCAACGACGGGATCCTCTCTGCCAGCCACCTGACCGAGGCCGACTTCAAGCCCGCCATCGAAGAGCAGCTTGCCGAGATCGAGCGCCGCCGGCGCCTTTACCTGGGCGATCACCCGCCGGTGGACGTGACCGGCCGGACGGCCATCGTGGTCGATGACGGCATCGCCACCGGGGCCACGGTCAAGGCCGCGCTCAAGGCGCTGCGCAAGCGCGGCCCGGCCGCGATCTGGCTGGCGGTGCCTGTCGCCCCGGCGGATTCGGTGCCCGAATTCGAGGCGCTGGTCGACAAGCTGATCTGCCTCGAGGCCCCCAGCCCCTTCTGGGCGGTGGGCGCGCATTATTCCCGTTTCGACCAGGTCAGCGACGCGGCGGTTGCCGCCGCCATGCGCGCGTCCTGGGGCGAAGAACCCGACACCGACAAAACAGAATGAGGCCAAGATCATGAGTTTGAACGTTTATCTCTCGGGCGAGATCCACACCGACTGGCGCGAGCAGATCATCGAGGGGGCATCGAAGCTACAGGTGACCTTTTCCAGCCCCGTCACCGATCACGACGCCAGCGACGATTGCGGCGTGGCGATCCTGGGGGCCGAGGACAGCAAGTTCTGGCATGATCACAAGGGCGCCAAGCTGAACGCGATCCGCACCCGCAAGGGGATCGAGGAGGCCGACATCGTGGTCGTGCGCTTCGGCGAGAAGTACAAGCAGTGGAACGCCGCCTTCGACGCTGGTTATGCCGCCGCGCTGGGCAAGTCGCTGATCGTGCTGCACGGCCCCGAGCACCAGCACGCCCTGAAGGAGGTGGACGCCGCAGCGCTGGCCGTGGCCGAGGAACCGCGCCAGGTGGTGGAAATCCTACGCTACGTTCTCAGCGGCGAGTTGCCGGGCTGACGCGAGGTTCCGCTTTGCCGCTTCCTACCCCGCTGTAGGCTGCGGCCATGGAATTCGATTACGTCATCGTGGGCGGCGGGTCCGCTGGGTGCGTGCTGGCCGCGCGGCTGAGTGAGGATTCCGCCGTCTCCGTCTGCCTGGTCGAGGCCGGCGGCGGGGGGCGCGACATCTTCGTGCGTGCGCCCGCGCTGGTGGCGGCGATGGTTTCGGGGCGCCCGCGGATCAACAACTGGGCATTCCGCACCATCCCGCAGCCCGGGCTGAACGGGCGGCGCGGGTTCCAGCCGCGCGGGCGCTGCCTGGGCGGCTCCTCGGCAATCAACGCCATGCTCTACGTGCGCGGACACCGGCGCGACTACGACGAATGGGCAGAGATGGGCGCCGAGGGCTGGGGCTGGGACGATGTGCTGCCCTATTTCCGCCGCGCCGAGGGCAACCAGCGCGGTGCGGATGGCCTGCACGGCGCCGACGGCCCCCTGCAGGTGGCCGACCAGAGCGCGCCGCGCAAAATCTCGCAGGCCTTCACCGCGGCCTGCGCGGATTTGCAGATCCCCCGCAACGGTGATTTCAACGGCGCCCGGCAAGAGGGCGCGGGCCTCTACCAGGTCACCCAGCATTTCCACGGCGCGCAGAAGGGCGAGCGCTGCTCGGCCGCCTCGGCGTATCTTTTTCCGGCGATGGGGCGGGCGAACCTGACGGTTCTCACGCGCAGCGTGGTGGAAAAGGTGATCGTCGAGGAGGGGCGGGCGGCGGCCGTGCAATTGCGCTGCCGGCGGATCGCGGCCCGGCGCGAGGTGATCCTGTCCGCCGGGGCTTTCAGCTCGCCGCAGCTTCTGCTGCTGTCGGGGATCGGCCCGGTCGAGGAGCTGCGCGCGCACGGGATCGCGCCCGTGCGCGAACTGCCCGGCGTGGGGCGGAACCTGCAGGATCACCTCGACTACATCCTCAGCTACCGCTCGAAACGGCGCGACGTGGTGGGGCTGAACCCGCGCGGGCTGGGGCGGATGGCGAAAGCGGCGCTGCGCTGGCGGAAGACCGGCGAGGGGCTGTTCGCCACGCCCTTTGCCGAGGGCGGGGCCTTCCTGCGCTCACGCCCCGGGCTCGACCGGCCCGATCTGCAGGTGCATTTCGTGGTCGGGATCGTGGACGAGCATATGCGCAAGCTCCACCTTTCCGACGGCTATTCCGCGCATATCTGCCTGCTGCGACCCGAAAGCCGCGGGCATGTGGGGCTGGCCGACGCCAATCCCCGCTCCGCGCCGCGGATCGATCCAGGGTTCCTCAGCGCCGGGGCCGACCTGGCCGGGCTGATGCGCGGCGCGCGGCTGCTGGAGCGGATCATGGAGGCCGAGCCCCTCGCGCCCTGGCGGGGCGAACGGCTCTACCCCCATGACGGCAGCGACGCGGCGCTGGAGGCCGATATCCGGGCCCGCGCGGACACCATCTATCACCCGGTCGGCACCTGCCGGATGGGGCGGGATGAGATGGCGGTGGTCGACCCGCGGCTGCGCCTGCACGGGGTCGCGGGGCTGCGCGTGGTCGACGCCTCGGTCATGCCGCGTCTGATCGGGGGCAATACCAACGCGCCGACCATCATGATCGCCGAGAGGGCCGCCGACATGATCCGCGCCGATCACTCCCGCGGCGGCTGAACCAGCCCGCGCTGCACGGCGTCGCGGGCGAGGAAGCGGTCGAGATAGGCGGGCAGGTTGCGGAAATCCTGCCAGCCTACCAGATCGCCCGCCTCGTAGCTGACCAGCACGGTGCGCAGCCAGGGCGCGATGGCGATATCGGCGATGGAATAGTCGCCGCAGACCCAGTCGCGCCCCTCGAGCTGGTTGTCCAGCACGCGCATCAGGCGCTTGGATTCGCCGATGTAGCGCTCGCGCGGGATCGGGTCTTCCACGTCCATGCCGCCGGCTTTCACGAAGAAGCCCATCTGGCCGAACATCGGCCCCACGCCTCCCATCTGGAACATCAGCCATTGCAGCACCTCGTAGCGCCGGGCCGGGTCCTGCGGCAGCAGCTTGCCGGTCTTCTCGGCCAGGTAGATCAGGATGGCGCCGCTTTCGAACAGCGGCAGCGGCTGGCCGCCGGGGCCGTCCGGGTCGATGATCGCCGGGATCTTGTTGTTGGGGTTCAGCGACAGGAATTCCGGAGTGAACTGGTCTTTGCGGCTGAAGGACACGGTGTGCGCGTCATAGGGCAGGCCGGTCTCCTCCAGCATGATCGAGACCTTCACCCCGTTCGGCGTGGGGAAGGAATAGAGCTGGATGGCCTCCGGGTTGCGCGGCGGCCAGCGCTTGGTGATGCGGAAATCGGTCAGTACGGTCATGTCGCTCCTCAATGTGTCCGGGGACGTGTTTCCCTCTCTTCTCTGAAAAATGGATGCAGGTCCATGCGACGCGCTGTGAGATACTGTGCGCGGATGCGCAATGGGAGAGAGGGACACACCATGCTGGACGAATTCAAGGCATTCATCGCCAAGGGCAATGTCATGGACATGGCCGTGGGCATCATCATCGGCGCAGCGTTCACCGCCATCGTCAAGTCGATGGTCGACGACCTGATCAACCCGATCATCGGGCTGTTCCTGGGGGGGCTGGACTTCACCAACCTGTTCGTTGTGCTGGGCGCTGGCGACTACGAGACGCTCGAGGCGGCGCGCGAAGCCGGGGCGGCGGTCTTCGCCTATGGCTCTTTCATTATGGCCGTGATCAACTTCCTAATCATCGCCGTCGTGGTGTTCATGTTGGTGCGCTATGTCAACAAGGTGAAGGACATGGCCATGAAGAAGGAAGAGGAAGCGCCCGCCGAGGCTGCTCCCGCCGGTCCGACGGAACTGGACCTCCTGACCGAGATTCGCGACGCGCTGGTGGCCGGCAAATAGGCCCTACAGAAAAAGGCGCCGGGCACGGGCCCGGCGCCGGACTTGCCTGTCGGAATCCCTCAGGACTTCAGCGCCAGGGCGGGAGAGACAACGTCGATCCCCAGGGCCTTGCCCACCTCGTACTGGGTGAGCTTGCCGGCATGCACGTTCAGCCCGTTCAGCAGATGCGGGTCGTCCTCGCAGGCCTGCCGCCAGCCCTTGTCGGCCAGCGCCAGCATGAAGGGCATGGTGGCATTGCCCAGCGCGATGGTCGAGCTGCGCGCCACGGCGCCCGGCATGTTGGCCACGCAGTAATGCATCACGCCGTCGACCTCGTAGATCGGGTCTTCGTGAGTGGTGGCGTGCGAGGTTTCGAAACAGCCGCCCTGGTCGATGGCCACGTCGACGATGGCCGCGCCGGGGCGCATGGTGCTCAGCTGTGCGCGGGTGACCAGCTTGGGCGCGGCGGCGCCGGGGATCAGCACCGCGCCGATCACCATGTCGGCATCGGCCACCAGGTCGGCCGTGGCGCCGGCGCTGGAATAGCGGGTGAAGAACAGCCCGCCGAACACGTCGTCGAGATAGCGCAGCCGCGGCAGCGAGCGGTCCAGCACCGTCACATCCGCGCCCATCCCGGCCGCGATTCGCGCCGCGTGGGTGCCCACCACGCCGCCGCCGATGACCACCACCTTGGCCGGGCCCACGCCGGGCACCCCGCCCAGCAGCACGCCGCGCCCGCCATTGGCCTTTTGCAGGGTCCAGGCGCCGACCTGCGGCGCCAGCCGCCCGGCGACCTCGGACATCGGGGCCAGCAGCGGCAGCCCGCCCCGGTCGTCGGTCACGGTCTCGTAGGCGATGGCGGTGCAGCCGCTGTCCAGCAGGTCGCGAGTCTGTTCCGGGTCGGGGGCGAGGTGCAGGTAGGTGAACAGGATCTGCCCCTCGCGCAGCATCTTGCGTTCGACGGCCTGCGGCTCTTTGACCTTCACGATCATGTCGGCCCAGGCGAAGACTTCCTCGGCACTATCGGCGATGCGTGCGCCCGCCGCCTCGTAATCCGCGTCCGGGAACCCCGCGCCAAGCCCGGCGCCGCCCTCGACCAGAACTTCGTGACCGTGGGCTACCGCCTCGTGCACCGCGTAGGGCGTCAGGCCCACGCGGAACTCCTGCGCTTTGATTTCCTTCGGGCAACCGATCTTCATACCCTTCCTCCCTTTAACAATGTCCGCACTGTGCCGCCTTTCGGGATCAATTTCTTTGAAAAATCCGGAGGGCGGCCGTTCTCTTGGTTGAATATTTGTGCGAGAATTGAAGAGTTTTTCGAAGAATCTGGCGCGTAAATGGAACTGGACAGAATTGACCGTCGAATCCTCGAGGTCCTGCAGAAGAGCGGCCGTATCTCGAACTCCGAGCTGTCCGAGCAGGTGAACCTGTCGCCCTCGGCTTGCCACCGCCGCGTGCACCGGCTTGAGGAGGAGGGGTATATCCGCGATTACGTCGCCCTTCTGGACCCGCGAAAGCTCGGCCGTCCGACCACCGTCTTTGTTGAGATCACGTTGTCCGGCCAGGCCGACGAGGTGCTGCACGCCTTCGAGCGCGAGGTGGCCCTGGTGCCCGACGTGCTGGAATGCCACCTGATGGCCGGCAAGTCGGACTACCTGCTCAAGGTGGTGGCCAGCGACAGCGAGGATTTCGCGCGCATCCACCGCCAATACCTGTCCCGCCTGCCGCACGTGGTGCAGATGCAATCGTCCTTTGCCCTGCGCACGGTGTTCAAGACCACCGCCCTGCCGGTGTAAAGATGGCGCATTCACAGCCCGGGGCGACAACCTGATCCGAGGGTCCGCCCGCCCCAAGCGGGCGTTCTCGCGAACACCACGGATCGCCGCCGCTCCCTGCTCTGACGGCCGGGGCAATACGTGAAACGGCATCATCGCGACCGCGTCCTGACGCAGGGTGAAAATGCTGTTTCCCAGCCCCCCGAACTGCTGGTATTCCCGCAACATCCGAGTTGGGGGAGGAACATGGACTGGGATTACATCATCGTCGGAGCCGGTAGCGCGGGCTGCGTGCTGGCCAAACGGCTGAGCGAGGCGGGCAACCGGGTTCTGCTGCTGGAGGCGGGCGGCAAGGACAACTACCACTGGGTGCATATCCCGATGGGGTATCTCTATTGCATCGGCAACCCGCGCACCGACTGGCTGTTCCGCACTGCCGAGGAGCCGGGGCTTAACGGCCGGTCGCTGCTCTATCCGCGGGGCAAGGTGCTGGGCGGGTGCTCGTCGATCAACGGCATGCTCTACCTGCGCGGCCAGGCGGCGGATTACGATGGCTGGCGGCAGACGGGGCTGGCCGGCTGGGGCTGGGACGATGTGCTGCCCTATTTCAAGAAATCCGAGGACTACGTCGAAGGGCCGTCCGAGATGCACGGCGCGGGCGGCGAATGGCGGGTCGAGAACCAGCGCCTGCACTGGGACGTGCTGGATCACTGGACCGACGCTGCCGAGGCCTGGGGCTTGCCGCGGGTCACCGATTTCAACACCGGCAACAACGAGGGCGTCAGCTATTTCCGCGTGAACCAGCGCAAGGGCTGGCGGGTGAACACCGCCAAGGCCTTCCTGCGCAGTGCGACGGGGCAGGGCCTGAAGGTCGAGACGCAGGCGCATACGCGGCGGGTAATCGTCGAGGACGGGCGCGCTGTGGGCGTCGAGTACGAACAGGGCGGCACGGTCAGGACCGCACGGGCCAAGGGCGAGGTAATCCTCTCGGCCGGGGCCATCGGCAGCCCGCAGATCCTGCAGCTGTCGGGTTTCGGCCCCGGCGAACTGTTGCAGCAGTACGGGATCGCGGTGCAGCGCGACATGCCGGCGATCGGCGGCAACCTGCAGGACCACCTGCAACTGCGCTGCGCCTGGCGGTTGACCGGGGCCAAGACGCTGAACACGCTGGCAAATTCATTGTTCGGCAAGGCGCGGATCGGGTTGGAATATATGCTCAGCCGCAGCGGGCCGATGTCGATGGCGCCCAGCCAGCTGGGCGCGTTTTCAAAATCGCGCCCCGACCTGGAGACGCCGAACCTCGAATACCATGTGCAGCCTCTGTCGATCGATGCCTTCGGCCAGCCCCTGCACGACTTCCCGGCGATCACGGCGAGCGTCTGCAACCTGCGCCCCGAGAGCCGGGGAACGGTGCAGATCACCTCGTCCGATCCCAAGGCCGCGCCGCGCATCGCGCCGAACTACCTGTCGACAGAGGGCGACCGGCAGGTGGCAGTCGATGCCATCCGGCAGTCCCGGGCGATCATGGCCCAGGCGCCCATGCAGCGCTACAGCCCCGAGGAGATCAAGCCGGGCATCGACTCGGACGATCCCGAGGATCTGGCGCGCGCCGCGGGCGACATCGGCACCACGATCTTCCATCCCGTGGGCACCGTGCGCATGGGGCCGGACGCGGACGCGCCGCTGGACGAGCGGCTGCGGTTCCGCGGGATCGCCGGGCTGCGGGTGGCCGATGCCAGCGTGATGCCCACCATCACCAGCGGCAACACCAACTCGCCCACCATCATGATCGCCGAGAAGGCCAGCGAGATGATCCTCGAGGACGCGCGCTGAACGCCCGTGCTGCCCGCCGGGGTCTGCCCGGCGGGCCGAGCGCCGGCGAACCCATTGATTGAAAAAACAAACCCCCGGGGCCGGGCCGCGGGGGTCGTTCTTGGGCGTAACGCCCGTTCGCATGTCGATGATCTCAGAGGAGACCTTCGCGCTGGGCCTTCTTGCGTGCCAGCTTGCGGGCACGGCGGATGGCCTCGGCCTTCTCGCGGGCTTTCTTCTCCGACGGCTTTTCGAAGTGCTGACGGAGTTTCATCTCGCGGAAGACACCCTCACGCTGAAGCTTTTTCTTCAGGGCGCGAAGGGCCTGATCGACGTTGTTGTCGCGAACGCTAACCTGCATGTGGTTTTCACCACCTTTCTAGTCTGGAGTTTCGGTCAAGTTGCAGGAAGTGGCCGTATAGCAAAGCTCGGCTAGCTTGTCTACTATCGCGCCAACGTGAAAGGAGGCCCGCCATGACCGACGCGGATCGCGACCCGAAACAGGCGCTGCTGGACGCGGCCCTGTCCCATGTCCCCTTCGACGGTTGGACGGACGCGACCTTCAGGGCTGCGATCGCCGATACCGGAATCGAGCCGGCGCTCGCCCGCGCACTCTGCCCGCGCGGGGCGGTGGACCTGGCCATCGCCTTTCACAAGCGCGGCGACGCGGAGATGCTGAGGCGGCTGGAGGAGGCGGACCTGTCGGAGCTGCGCTTCCGCGACCGGATCGCGACGGCGGTGCGGTTCCGCCTGGAAGCGGCCGAGGACCGCGAGCTGGTGCGCCGCGGCACCACGCTGTTTTCCCTGCCGCAATACGCCGCCGACGGCGCCAAGGCGATCTGGGAGACCTGCGACGCGATCTGGACGGCGTTGGGCGACACGTCCGAAGACGTCAACTGGTACACGAAACGCGCCACGCTGGCGGGCGTTTACAGCGCGACGGTGCTTTACTGGCTGGGCGATGACAGCCCCGGGCACGAGAACACCTGGGCCTTCCTTGACCGCCGCATCGACAACGTGATGCAGATCGAGAAGGCCAAGGCGCAGTTCCGCAAGAACCCGCTGCTGAAGGGGCTGTTCGCCGGTCCGCTCTGGGCGCTGGGCCAGGTCAAGGCGCCGCGCCGGGATCTGCGGGACGACCTTCCCGGATCGTTCAACACCCACCATCAGGAGAAGCAATGACCCTTCCCAAGACCATGCGCGCCGTCGAGATTTCCCAGCCCGGCGGCCCCGAGGTGCTGAACCTTTGCGAGCGTCCCGTGCCGCGGCCGGGGCCGGGCGAGATCGTGATCCGGCTGGCCTATGCCGGGGTGAACCGGCCCGATGCGCTGCAGCGCGCAGGCGCCTACGCACCGCCGCCCACCGCCAGCGACCTGCCGGGACTGGAAGGCGCGGGCGAGGTGGTGGCCGCGGGCCCCGGCGCCGAATGGAAGATCGGTGATCAGGTCTGCTCCCTGCTGCCCGGGGGCGGCTATGCCGAGTACGTGGTCACGCCCGGCGCCCATGCCCTGCCGGTGCCCGACGGCATGGGGCTGAAAGAGGCCGCCTGCCTGCCCGAAAACTATTTCACCGTGTGGTCCAACGTGTTCATGCGCGGCGGCCTGAAGGCGGGAGAACGGTTCCTGGTGCATGGCGGGTCGAGCGGGATCGGCACGACGGCGATCCAGTTGGCCAGCATGTTCGGCGCGCGGGTCTTTGCCACGGCCGGCTCGGGCAAGAAATGCGCGGCCTGCTCCCGGCTGGGGGCCGAGCGCGCGATCAACTATCGCGACGAGGATTTCGTCGAGGTGCTGAAGGCCGAGGGCGGCGCCGACCTGATCCTCGACATGGTGGGGGGGGACTACCTGCCGCGCAACGTGCGGGCGCTGGCCAATGACGGGCGGCTGGTGCAGATCGCCTTCTTGCAAGGGCCGAAGGTGGAGCTGAACTTCGCCCAGGTGATGGCGCGGCGGCTGACCATCACCGGCTCCACCCTGCGGCCGCAATCCGACTTGGCCAAGGCCCGCATCGCCGAGGAACTGCGCGAACATATCTGGCCGCTGCTGGACGCGGGCCGGGTGGCGCCGGTCATGGATTCGGAATTTACGCTGGAACAGGCCGCCGAGGCCCATGCCCGGATGGAGAGCAGCGCCCATATCGGCAAGATCGTGTTCAAGGTGGCGTGAGCGCGGCGAACTTGCCTCAGAGGTTGGGCCAAGAGTTATCTGGCGACTCTTGGCCCCCGCCCGGCCAGGGGGCGGACCGCTGTCTCACTTCAACATGCTTTTCATCATCCAGGCCTGTTTCTCGTGGAACTCCAGCCGGTCGGTCAGCATGCCCACCGTGGGCTCGTCGCCATGTTCCTGGGCCACCGTGATGGCCGCGGTGAGGGTCTGGCCGATGGTTTCGTAATCGGCCACGGTCTCGCGCAGCATGTCCTCGGCCGAGGGCTGGCCTTCGTTTTCCTTGATCGAGGCCAGTTTCGACAGTTTCGCCTGCGTGCCGGGGGCGTATTCGCCCAGGGCGCGGATGCGCTCGGCCAAGTCGTCCATGGCTTCCGCGAGATCGGTATATTGCGCTTCGAACATCTCGTGCAGGGCTATGAAGCGCATGCCCTCGACATTCCAGTGGAAATTATGGGCCTTCATGTAGAGCACATGGGTGTCGGCCAGGACGGTGGCGATAGCGTCGGCGCAGGCCTTTTGGGCGTTGTTGGTCATGAAAATATCCTTTCGTGCTGGAATCTGAGATGGAGAGTAACCTGGATTCAGAATTCTTGTAAATTCTTTGTATTCAACGGGTTCATTGGAGAAAACGATCAGGGGACGGGCGCCAGAAGCGCATTTCCCAAACCGCAATCGCGTCGTATATCCGCAGCGCAGGCACGGGGCTGCAGGTCGCGGGTCAGGCAGAGCCGGGCCTCCTGGATGCGGCCGGCCTTGCAGGTGATGATCAGCATGTCGTCCTCCCAGCCGGGGTTGGCCTTGAGGAAGGCATCTTCTACGACAGAAGCGGGGATCTCGACCGGTTGGTTCAGCCGGCGGAAGACCTCCGGACGGTTCACCGCCTCGAAGGCGCGGCGGGCGGCCTCGAAATAGGCATCGGCCGCAAGGCCCGAGCAGCGGCCGTGTTTCTTCCACTGGTACCAGGCCAGGCCCGCAGACCCCATGATGTCGGCCATGCCGCGCGTTTCGGCCCGCGACGGGTCGCGCTGCCCCGTGCGGCAGTAACTGGGCCAGCCGTCTTCGTTTTGCGGCCAGAGCCCGTGCAGCACCCAGCCGAAATCGGCGTCCTCGTCGCATTGCGGGGACTTCCGTACGGTGCCCTCAAGTGCGCACCAGGTGGGGGACCAGCTGAGCGAGAGCAGGTAATAGTCGAATTCCCCCGCCCGTTCGCCCTCGGCCCGGGCCAGGGTGGCGGTCAGCAGCAGAAGGATCAGCCAGCGCATTTCCTCTTTTCTCCGGGGCTTGGGATCACTATATACGGGGCGAACTCTCCCCGAAAACGAGGAACAGGTCCAGCGGACCGGCCGTTTTCCCGGCACGGGAGAGACGTATCTGAAGGAGTGCTTTGATGGCCAAACCGATTATGGCAAAGGCAACCGCCGTCTGGTTGGTGGACAACACGACGCTCAGCTTCAAGCAGATTGCCGATTTCTGCGGGCTGCATGAGCTTGAGGTCCAGGGGATCGCCGACGGTGACGTGGCCGCGGGCGTGAAGGGGTTCGACCCGATCGCCAACAACCAGCTGACCCAGGAAGAGATCGACAAGGCGGAAGCCGATCCGCTGTACAAGCTGAGGCTTAAGTTCAACCCGGCCGCCGTGGGCGAGGAAAAGCGCCGCGGCCCGCGCTACACGCCGCTGTCCAAGCGGCAGGACCGGCCGAACGCGATCCTGTGGCTGGTCAAGTTCCACCCCGAGCTGACCGACGGCCAAATCTCGAAACTGGTGGGCACCACCAAGCCGACGATCCAGACGATCCGCGACCGGACCCACTGGAACATCGCCAACATGCAACCGATCGACCCCGTGGCGCTGGGCCTGTGTAAGCAGTCCGAGCTTGACGCCGCCGTGCAGAAGGCCGCCGCCAAGAAGGCCGCCGAGGGCGAGGTGATGTCGGATGACGAACGGCGCAAGCTGGTCTCGACCGAGCAGTCGCTGGGCATGGAGGCCGAGCCCAAGATCCCGACCGCGATCTCGGGGCTGGAGACCTTCACCCTGTCCGGGTCCGACGAGGAAGAGAAG
Source organism: Paracoccaceae bacterium (assembly GCA_049974865.1). Lineage (GTDB taxonomy): Bacteria > Pseudomonadota > Alphaproteobacteria > Rhodobacterales > Rhodobacteraceae > JAGSOU01. Next base: position 63,688 of record JBNGCX010000006.1, on the reverse strand, counting down.
GAAGAGGAGCTGCCCGATGCGGAAAGCTTCTTCAACCTGCCGGACGACGACAAGGATGACGAAGACGAGGATTGAACCCGTCGCGCCGATGCGCAACGCTGGAAACCCGGGCCATGGCGCCCGGGTTTTCTTTGACGGAGGCGGGCAATGACAATCGCGGTGATCGGGCGCGGGCTTATCGGGGCGGCGGCGGCGCGGCATCTGGCCGAGGCCGGGCACGAGGTGCTGCTGATCGGCCCGGAGGAGCCGACCGACAAGCGCACCCATCGCGGCGTCTTCGGCAGCCACTACGACGAGGGTCGGATCACCCGGGGCCTGGACCCCTATGCCTTCTGGAGCCGCGTCAGCCGCGCCTCCATCGCCCGCTACCGCGAGATCGAGGCGAAAAGCGGCGTGCCCTTCTACACCGAGGTGGGCGTGTTGATGGCGGGGCCGGTGGCGGGGCGGTTCATCCAAGATGTGGATCAGGTCCGCCGCGAGGCGGGGATCGAGGCGACCCGTTACGAAGGCGCGGCGCTGGCCGAGCGTTTCCCTTATTTTGCCTTCCCGTCCGACACGATGGCGCTCTACGAACCCAAGGGTGCGGGCCATATCAGCCCCCGCCGCCTGGTGCGCGCCCAAACCATTGCGGCCGAGCGCGCGGGCGCGCGGCTGATGGCGGCGACGGTCTCGGCGGTGGAGCAGGCTGCCGATGGGGTGCGGATCGCGACCGATCAGGGCGAGGTCAGGGCGGAGCGGGCGCTGGTGGCGGCCGGAGGTTTCACCAACATGATGCTGGCCGAGCCGCTGCCGCTGAGTGTCTATGCCCGCACGGTGGCCCTGTTCGAGGTGGACGAGGAAGAGGCCGCGCGGCTAGGCGCCATGCCCTCGATGATCTTTCTCAAGCCCAACGGTGAGGATCCCTACATGCTGCCGCCGATCCGCTACCCTGACGGCAAGTTCTACCTCAAGCTGGGCGGTGATCCCGAGGACGTGCCGCTGAAGGATGCCTCGTCGATCAGCGCCTGGTTCCGCAGCGGCGGCTCTGCGCAGGTGGAGGCGGCGCTGGAGGCGCATATGCGGGCGCGGATGCCGGCCCTGGATATCCGGGCGGTGCGGCGCGATGCCTGCGTGACCACCTACACGCCCAACAACCGGCCCATCATCGACCGTGTCAGCGAGCGGGTGGCGGTGGCCGTGGCGGGCTGCGGCCGGGCGGCCAAGAACTCGGACGAGCTGGGACGCATGGGCGGGGCGGCGCTGTTCGGCGAGACCGACCCGGAATGCAGCCTGGCCGCCGCGGGCGTCTAGATCAGAAGCTTTTGCGTGCCTTCAGCGCGGCCGAGATTGTGCCGTCGTCGAGATAGTCGAGCTCGCCGCCGATGGGCACGCCCTGCGCCAGCGAGGTCACGCGCACGCCCATCCCCTCCAGCTGGTCGGCGATGTAATGGGCGGTGGTCTGGCCGTCGACCGTGGCGTTCAATGCCAGGATCACCTCGGTAATGCCCTCGTCCTGCACCCGGTGCACGAGCTGCGGGATGCGCAGCTCGTCCGGCCCGATGGCGTCAAGCGCCGACAGCGTGCCGCCCAGCACGTGGTAGCGGCCCTTGAAGGCGTGGCCGCGCTCCATCGCCCAGAGATCGGCCACGTCCTCGACCACGCAGAGCTCGCCGGTGGCGCGGCGCTCGTCCCGGCAGATGTCGCAGATCTCGGTGGTGCCGATATTGCCGCAGCGCGCGCATTCGCGCGCCGTGGCCGCCACCACGTGCATGGCGTCGGCCAGCGGCGTCAGCAACAACTCGCGCTTCTTGATCAGGTGCAGCACCGCGCGACGGGCCGAGCGGGGGCCAAGCCCGGGCAGCTTGGCCATCATCTCGATCAGGTTCTCGATGTCGCGGGTGGCGTCGGACATGGGGCTCAGACGGGGATGTTCATGCCCGCGGGCAGGCCCAGTTCCTCGGTCAGCTTTTGCATCTCCTGCTGGGCGCGCTCATGCGCCTTGGCCTGGGCGTCCTTGATGGCGGCGAGGATCAGGTCCTCGGCGACTTCCTTGTCGTCGGGGTTGAAGATCGACGGGTCGATGTCGAGCGTGACTAGGTCGCCCTTGGCCGTGGCCGTGGCCTTGACCAGCCCCGCGCCGGCCTCGCCCACCACGGTCATGCTGTGCAGCTCTTCCTGCAGTTCGGCCATCTTGCCCTGCATCTCCTTGGCGGCCTTCATCATCTTGGCCATGTCGCCCATGGCGCCCAAACCTTTGAACATGTCGTTCTCCTCAATCCTCTTCGAACGGGTCCCACTCATCCTCGACCTCGGGCAGGGCTTCGGCCCGTGCCTCGGCGGCGAGGGCTTCGGGGGTCCTGATATCTGTGATCTTCGCCTCGGGAAAGGCCGCAAGAACGGCCTGCACCAACGGGTGTTCCTTGGCCTCGGCCTCCAGCGCCAAGCGCTCGGCGTCGCGTTCTTCGGCGATGGTCTTGCCACCGCCCGAGCCGACGACCGATACCCCCCAGCGCGCGCCGGTCAGGGCCTGCAGCCGGCTGCCAAGACGGGCGGCCAGGTCGCGCGGCGCATCCTCGGTCGGCTCGAATTCGATCCGCCCGGGGGCAAAGCTGACCAGCCGCAGATAGGTTTCCACCTCGACCAGCAGCTTCACGTCGCGGTGGGCGCGGATGAGTTCCACCACCTGCTCGAACCGGGCGTATTGGGCGAGCGACGTCTCGGGCGCGCGGGCCAGTGCGGCCACCGGTCCGCCGCCGCCCGAGGGCGCGGGGGCCCGGGGCGCTGCCATGGCCGATGTGCCGCCCGCAGCCGGGCCGGGGGCCGGTGCACCGCCGCCGCTCGGCGGGGGCGGCGGCGTGTTCTGCAGCTTGCGCACAAGTTCCTCGGGCGAGGGCAGCGTGGAGACATGGGTCAGCCGGATGATCGCCATCTCTGCGGCCATCATGGCGTTGGGGGCCTGCGCGACCTCTTCCAGCGCCTTGAGCAGCATCTGCCACATCCGCGTCAGCGCGCGCATGGGCAGGGCCTGCGCCATGGCTTGGCCGCGGGCGCGTTCGTCGGGCGAGACGGTGGGGTCGTCGGCGGCCTCGGGCGTGATCTGGATGACCGAGATCCAATGCGTGATCTCGGCCAGGTCGCGCAGCACCGCCATCGGGTCGGCGCCGTCGGCATATTGCGCCGAAAGCTCGGAGAGCGCGCCCGCCGCGTCGCCCTTCATGATCATGTCGAACAGGTCCAGCACCCGGCCGCGGTCAGCCAGCCCCAGCATGGCGCGCACCTGGTCGGCGGTGGTCTCGCCCGCGCCGTGGGCTATGGCCTGGTCCAGCAGGCTCATCGCGTCGCGGACCGAGCCCTCGGCGGCGCGGGTGATCAGCGCCAGCGCGTCCTCGGCGATCTCGGCCTGCTCCAGCCCCGCGATCTTTTTCAGATGGGCGATCATCACCTCGGGCTCGATCCGGCGCAGGTCGAACCGCTGGCAGCGGGACAGAACCGTCACCGGCACCTTGCGGATCTCGGTGGTGGCGAAGATGAACTTCACATGCGCGGGCGGTTCCTCCAGCGTCTTGAGCAGCGCGTTGAATGCGCTGGTCGAGAGCATGTGAACCTCGTCGATGATGTAGATCTTGTAGCGGGCGCTGGCCGCCCGGTAATGCACGCTGTCGATGATCTCGCGGATATCGCCCACGCCGGTGCGCGAGGCCGCGTCCATCTCCATTACGTCGACATGGCGCCCCTCGGCGATGGCGACGCAATGCTCGCACACCCCGCAGGGATCGGTCGTGGGGCCGCCTTGGCCGTCCGGCCCGATGCAGTTCATCCCCTTGGAGATGATCCGCGCGGTGGTCGTCTTGCCGGTGCCCCGGATGCCCGTCAGGATGAAGGCCTGCGCGATGCGGTCGGCCTTGAAGGCGTTTTCCAGCGTACGCACCATCGCCTCCTGCCCGATCAGGTCGGCAAAGGTGGCGGGACGGTATTTGCGGGCAAGCACCTGGTAGGCGGTGTCGGACATGGGGCCTCTTGGATTCGCGTGGCGCGACAGAGAGTAGGGGTAGGGGCCAGCGGCGTCCAGCGCCGGGGGCTATTCCCACTCCATCTGGCTGAACACCTCCTGCGCGTTGCGGCGGGCGAGCTGGTCGAAGTTCTCCAGGTAGGAAAAGGCCGACTGGTCCACCTCCACCGCGCCCATGATATCGCCGCCGGCGTCGATATGCTCGGCGATCCGGGCGCGCAGGTTCACGAGGTAGTCGTAGGTGTCGCGGGTGGCGGTGGGGAGGTCGGTGGCCGGGCCGTGGCCGGGCACCACGTGTTCCGGCTCATGCGCGGCCATGGCCTCGAAGGTGTCCACCCAGTCGACGGAGGAGGAAAACTCCATCACGCCGAGGATGCGGCCGACATAGACGATGTCGCCGGTGAACATCACGCCCTGTTCGGGCAGCCAGACGAAGCTGTCGCCGGGCGTGTGGGCGGCGCCCGCGTGGGTGATCTCCAGCGTGGTGCCGCCCAGGGTCAGGGTGTAGTCCTCGGCAAAGGTGACATCCGCGTAGGAGGGCTCGGTGCCGTCCAGCGCCTCGCCGATCAGGGCGTCGAGCATGGTCATCTGCATCGAGCCGCGGGCCTGGTGGTCGGCTACCGCGTCCTCCGAGGCGATCACGGTCGCGCCCTGCGCCTGCCAGTAGCTGTTGCCGATCCAGCGGTGGTCCTGCCCGCCGGTGTTGATGACATGGGTGACGGGCTGATCGGTCAGGCCGCGGATGACCTCGTGCAGGGCCTCGGCGCCCTTGTAGCTGCCGCCCGCGTCGATCAGCACGGCGCCTTCGCCGGTGACCACCAGCCCGAAGGTGGCGTTGTTGCCCAGGTTTTCCGGGTTGCGCTGGTCGAACGGGCCGACGATGGCATATACGCCGGGCGTGATCTGGCTTGTCGTCAGGGGGCTGGCGAACAGGGTCGTCGGCAATAGCATGGCCAGGGCGGCCAGGAACCTGAACATGGAATCTCCTCCTTTTTCGGCGACCTTAGCCGGTCGCAGGAGAAAGGCACAGTGCAGAAACTGTCGCTGGGGATAAGGTGAGAGGCTGGACAGCGACCCAAGCGGGACTCGTTACGGCTGCTTCCTTCCGGACCTGACCGGGTTGGCGAGACGCTCGCCCGCGCCAACCTCTCGACTGGCTACATAGGCGCCATGCGCCGGATTCGCAAGGGTCGCTCAGCCGTGATCCAGCGCGGCGCGGGCCTCGCGCAGGGCCTCGGCCAGTTGGCGAAACTCCTCGGTCCGGGCCGAGCTGCGCCGCCAGGCCAGCACGACATGGCGCGGGCAGGCGCCCCTGAGCGGCACGAGGCTCAGGTCGGCGTGGCGTGCGGCGCCCGCGTCGATGGCCAGTTGCGGCAGCAGGGTGATTCCCAGCCCCTCCTCGACCATGGCCACCAGCGTCGCCAGCGAGGTGGCGGCGAAGGTTTCGTCCTGCCGTGCGCCGGCTTCGGGGAAGGCCGAAAGCGCGTGGCGTTGCAGGCAGTGACCGCGCTCAAGCAGCAGCAGGTTCTCGCCAGCCAGATCCGGGCCGGCGAGAACCTTGCGGCCCGCCAGCGGATGGCCGGGCGCGGTGGCGAGCTGATAGCCGTCTTCGAACAGCGTTTCGAACTCGAGATCGCCGATATCGAAGGGGCGCGCGATCAGGATCGCGTCCAGCCGCCCGGCGCGCAGCCCCTTGATGAGTTGCTCGGTAAGCTCTTCGCGCAGGTAGAGTTGAAGGCCGGGGAAGCGTTCGCGCAGTTCCGGCAGCGCGCGGGGCAGGAGGAACGGTCCGACCGTGGGGATCGTGCCCAGACGCAAGGGGCCGCTGAGCAGCCCGGCCTGCCGCTGTGCCAGGTCGACGATATCCTGCGCCTCGGCGAGCATGGCGCGGGCGCGCTCGGCGATATCTTCGCCCAGGGGCGTCATCAGCACGCTGCGCTTGGTGCGTTCGGCCAGCTGCGCGCCCAGCAGCCCCTCCAGCTCTTTCAGGCCGTTGGAAAGGGTGGATTGCGTGACATGGCAGGCCTCGGCCGCCCGGCCGAAGTGAAGCTCGTCCGCGAGGGCCACGAGAAAGCGGAGCTGGCGCAGGGTGGGCAGGATCATTAATTCAATTTCCCGATTTCTTTCATGCTTTTTATTCGTTTCAGAAATGAAATGGAAGGGGCTATCTCAGTCTCATCGCAGGGCACGGCGCCCCGCAGCACCGACACAGGAGAGCAAGAAATGACCGACACGATCGAACTCACCGGCCCGCAACTGAACAAGCCCGCCCCGGCCTTCACCGCCCTGACCACCGATGGGGAAAAGTCGCTGGAGGATTACCGCGGCAAGTGGCTGATCCTGTTCTCGCACCCGGCCGACTTCACCCCGGTCTGCACCACCGAGTTCATGGCCTTCGCCGGCAAGCAGGACGAATTTGCCGCGATGAACGTGGAGTTGCTGGGCCTGTCCATCGACAGCCACTATTCGCACATCGCCTGGATGCTGAACATCAAGGAGAAATGGGGCGTCGAGATCAAGTTCCCGATCATCGCCGATCTGAACATGAAGGTGGCCAACGCCTATGGCATGATCCAGCCCGGCGCCTCGGATACCGCCGCCGTGCGCGCGACCTTCATCATCGACCCCGAGGGCATCCTGCGCGCCATGGTCTACTACCCGATGAACGCCGGCCGCTCGGTTGACGAGATCCACCGCCTGGTGGTGGCCCTGCAGGCCGCGGACGAGAACAAATGCGCCATGCCCGAGAACTGGAAGCCGGGCGACGCGGTGATCGTCCCGACCCCGCCCACCGCCGAGGCCGCGCAGGCCCGCCTGGCCGGCGAGGCCGCCGAAGGCGCGGAGGTGGTGGACTGGTACTTCGCCACCCGCCAGATCTGATCGGGTTGACCGCACAAGGGAAAGGGCGCCGGTTTCGGCGCCCTTTTTCGGTTTGCCGCTCCGTTTACAGCCGGATGCGGAAGCGGGCGAAACCGTCAGGGCCTTCTCCGGCCGGTTCCAGCGACACGCCGGGCACCTGGTCGGCGTATTGCGCCGCCTTGGGGCCGGTGTCGAACAGCACCGTGGTGCCCGGCAGCGACTTGAACCGCCAGTTGCCGTCGGCCGTGGGGTTGATGGTGCCCTGTTCCACGATATAGCGCACGATCACGTCGCGGTTGGTGTCCGGCGCCTCGAACACGGTGGTCGAGCCGTCGGCGCCCGGGAAATGCCCGCCGCCGCCCGCGCGGTAGTTGTTGGTGGCGATGATGAACTCCGCCTCCGGATCGACCGGCTGGCCCTGGTAGGTCAGGTTCACGATGCGGTTGGCGTCGGGGTTCACCAATTCGCCCGTCCTGTCTTCGTATTTCGCGGGCTGGCTGAGGTCGATCTCGTATTCCACCCCGTCGATGACGTCGAAATTGTAGCTGGGGAAATTGTCGTTCAGCAGCACCTGGTCGGGCTTACCCGGCTCGATCTGGTTGAACATCCCCGCCGACCGTTCCAGCCACTCCTTGACCTGTGCGCCGGTCACCCGCACCGCGCGCACGGTGTTGGGGTAGAGATAGAGGTCGGCCACGTTCTTGATCGCCACGTCGCCCGCGGGCACGTCGGTGTAATAGTCCGGCCCGCCGCGGCCCCCGGCCTTGAAGGGTGCCGCGGCCGAGAGGATCGGCAGCCCCTCGTGCTCGGAGCCCTTGAGCATCTGCTCGATATACCATTTCTGCGCGATCGAGACGATCTGCACCGACGGGTCGTCGGCCACCAGCGCGAAATAGCTGTGCAGCGGGGCCGCGGTCTTGCCCACCGCCCGGCGTACATAGGCCAGCGTCTCTTCATGCTCCTTGGCGACCGAGTCCAGCACCGCCGGCACGCTTTCCACCAGCGCGGTAATCGAGCGGTCCTCCTTGCGCTTGTAGATCGGGCGCAGCGTGGAACTGTGGGCGGCGATGCGCCACGCGTTGCCGTCGCGCTCCAGCATCAGGTCGATCAGGCCCATGTGAGAGCCCCAGAACCCGGCCATGACCGCGGGCTTGCCGTGGATGGTGCCGTTCTCGGCGTCGACGCCGGGGAACCCCTCGAATTTCGGGCCGGGGAATTCGAGGTGACTGTGCCCGGTCAGGATCGCGTCGATCCCCTCGACCGCGGCCAGCGGGACCGAGGCGTTCTCCATCCCCTCGACATGATCCGCCGCGCCGATGCCGGAATGGCTGAGCGCGATGATGATATCGGCGCCCTCTTCCTTCATCTGGGGCACGTAGGCGCGGGCGGTCTCGACGATGTCGCGGGTCTGGACATTGCCTTCCAGGTGGCGGCGGTCCCAGTTCATGATCTGCGGCGGGACGAAGCCGATCAGGCCGATCTTGATCGGGTGGGTGTTGCCCGCGCCGTCGGTGAGGCTGCGTTCGAGGATCAGGTAGGGCTTGATCAGCGTGGCGTCGGCGGTGGGCGCGGCGCCCATTTTCTTGACCACGTTGGCGCTGACGAAGGGGAAGGCGGCCCCGGCCAGCGCCTTGGTCAGGAAGTCGAGGCCATAGTTGAACTCGTGGTTGCCAAGGGTGGAGGCGTCGAAGCCCACGCTGTTCATCGCGGTGATCACCGGGTGCATGTCGCCTTCCTTCATGCCCCGCTCGTAGGCGATGTAGTCGCCCATCGGGTTGCCCTGCAGGAAGTCGCCGTTGTCGAGAAGCAGCGAATTTGTGGCCTCGGCACGCACGGCGTTGATATGTGCGGCGGTGCGGGCCAGGCCCACCGTGTCCACCGGGCGGTCCGAGTAATAATCGTAGGGATAGACATGCACATGCAGGTCCGTGGTTTCCATCAGGCGCAGATGCGCCTGGTTGGCGGCGGCATAGGCCGAGAAGGGATGCAGCGCGATCAAGGACGCCCCTGCAGTCGTGCCGGCCAGAAATGTTCGGCGGTTCATGTGAAAAATTCCGTTTTGTGCCATCGGAGTCTCCGTCCGTAAATTTTCGCTGCCTGGCTAGGCATCGATCGTGACGCAGGAATGACAGTAATCCCCCTAGGGGCGAATCGGGAAAGGAAAACCTCGCGTAAAGCGCGGTCGTTGCGTTTGCCGCGCGGCCCGGTGCATGGCAAGACAACCGGCAAGCAGGGGAGATGGTGATGCGACATGCGGAAGACGTGACGTTCGGCGGATCGGGCCTAGACCGGGCCGCGCATCTGAGGGCGGATCACGGCGCCCTGAACCGGCTGTGGGCGGGGACGCGGATCCTGCCCCTTTGGCGCGGCAAGCCTCTGGCGGCAGGCGAGGCGCGCGACCGGCTGGGCTGGATCACCGCCGATCACCCCTTGGCTCGCGGCGCGCGGGAAATTTCTCTGTTCCTCGGATGCGAAGGGGGCGAGGCCTATTTCGCCATCGACCTCTCCGCCTGGGAGCCGGACGAACCGACCGAGCCCCTGCACAAATTCTTCGATCCCAGCGAGCAGCGCCATCCCGACCTGCCCGGAGATACGGCGTTCGTCGAGCTTCGGCAAATCATGACGCGTCTGTCCCCGCGCGCGGCCGAAGTGGCGGCCACCGCGCGGGCGTTGTTCGGCTGGCATCGCAGCCATCGGTTCTGTGCCAGATGCGGCGCCGAAAGCGCCATGGCCATGGCCGGCTGGCAGCGCGATTGCCCGGCCTGCGGCGCCCATCATTTCCCGCGCACCGATCCGGTGGTGATCATGCTGATCACCCACGGCAACGAGGTGCTGCTGGGCCGTTCCCCCGGCTGGCCCGAGGGAATGTTCTCGCTGCTGGCGGGATATGTCGAGCCGGGCGAGACGCTGGAGGCGGCGGTGCGCCGCGAAGTTCTTGAGGAGTCGGGCATCCGGGTCGGGGCGGTCAGCTACCTGGCGTCGCAGCCCTGGCCCTTCCCGGCCTCGCTGATGGTGGGGTGCCGCGGCGAGGCGCTGACCCGCGACATCACCATCGACCCGGACGAGATAGAGGACGCGCTTTGGGCCACCCGGGAAGAGATCCTCGCTGCCCTGGCCGGCGAGCGCGAGGGGCTCTTGCCCGCGCGGCAGGGAGCCATTGCGCATTTCCTGCTGAGAAACTGGCTTGCGGACCGGCTGGATTGACGCGACAAGGTGCCGAGCGTCCCGGTCAAGCGGGACAGGGGGAGCGACGGCGGCAAGGCAGATGGAGTTTACGGCGAAGGAAGACATATCGGCCCCGATCGAAACCGTTTTCGCCGCGGTGACCGATTTCGGGAGATTCGAGCGCGCCCTCCTGCGCCGCGGCGTGGACGTGGCCCGGAGCGACAGCCCGCCCGAGCCCGCCGTCGGCATGGGCTGGGAGAGCCGGTTCGATTTTCGCGGCAAGCCGCGTGAGGTGACGGCCGAGTTGCACCGCATCGAACGCCCCGAGCGGCTGGAACTGACCACCGAAAGCGCCGGGCTGCGCGGGCTGCTGACGGTGGATCTGGTGCAGCTTTCGCCGCGCCAGACGCGGATGCAGGTCACCCTGGTGATGAAGCCGCACAGCTTGCCGGGGCGGTTGCTGGTCCAGTCGATGAAACTGGCCAAGGGCTCGTTGCTCAAGCGCTATCGCAAGGGCGTGCGGAAATTCGCCCGCGAGATCGAGTCGCGGCTGGGCGCCGCCGCGCGCCGGGCCTGAGCTCAGCGCCGCCGCGGATCGGCCGGGTAGACGCCCAGCAAGGTCATGTTCGTCGTGAAATAATCCAGTTCATCGAGGGCCAGACGGACGTTGCGGTCGTCGGGATGGCCCTCGATATCGGCGTAGAACTGGGTGGCCTGGAACGAGCCGTCCACCATGTAGCTTTCCAGCTTGGTCATGTTGACGCCGTTGGTGGCAAAGCCCCCCATCGCCTTGTAGAGCGCCGCGGGGATGTTGCGCACGCGGAACACGAAGCTGGTCATCATCCCCGAGCTGCCGCGGCGCTTGAGGTCCATCTCGCGCGACATGATCAGGAAACGCGTGGTGTTGTTGGAATAATCCTCGATATGGCGGGCCAGCACGTTCAGCCCGTAGATCTCGCCGGCCAGCTCCGAGGCCAGCGCGGCCTGCGATGGATCGCCCAGCTCGGCGATGTGCTGGGCCGAGCCGGCGGTGTCGGCGCCGGTGATGGGCGTGATGTCGTGCTCGCGCAGAAACTCGCGGCACTGGCCCAGCAGAACGGTGTGGCTCTGCGCCGTCTTCACGTCTTCCAGCCTTGCGCCCTCGACACCCAAAAGGTTGATGTGCACCCGCACGAAGGCCTCGTCGACGATGTGCAGCCCGGATTCGGGCAGCAGCCGGTGGATATCGGCCACGCGCCCGTAGGTCGAGTTCTCCACCGGCAGCATCGCCAGCTCGGCATCGCCCTTGCGCACGGCTTCGATGGCGTCCTCGAAGGTGCGGCAGGGCATGGCCTCCATGTCGGGCCGGGCCTCGCGACAGGCTTGGTGCGAATAGGCGCCGGGTTCGCCTTGGAAGGCAATTCTTGGGGTCATGGTCATCTTTGCGTTACTTCTGGGCCACTCGGGTGGCTGGACGCGCTAACTATACCTTGCCACGACGGTATGGAAGCGCATACAAACCGCGCAAATCGGGAGAAAACGGGACCGCGACATGTTCGACACAATGACCTTCACCAAGACGCTGGGCGCGCTCTGCGGCTCATTGCTGATTTTCCTGCTGGCCGGGTGGGCGGCCGAGTCGCTCTACAAGACCGGCGGCGGGCATGGTGAACATGCTGAACAGGCCTATGTCATCGACACCGGCGAAGAAGAAGGCGGTGCGGAAGAAGAAGTCGTAGAGGTGAATTTCGCAGACGTCCTCGCGGAGGCCGATCCGGCCAAAGGCGAGCGGGTCTTCGGCAAGTGCAAGGCCTGCCACAAGATCGAGGACGGCGCCAACAGCACCGGCCCATACCTGTACGGCGTGGTCGGGCGCGAAGTGGGCGCGGCCGAGGGCTTCGGCTATTCGGGCAAGCTGAAAGAGGCGGCCGATGTCTGGACGCCGGAAAACCTCAGCCATTTCCTCGAAAACCCGCGCGGTTTCGCGCCGGGCACCGCGATGTCCTTCGCCGGCCTGCGCAAGATCGAGGACCGCGCCAACGTGATCGCCTATCTCGACTCGCTCGACGACTGAGGATCACGGCATGAGCGTTCCAGGGCCGTCCCGCCGGGGCGGCCTTTTTCATGCGCGGTGCTGCGCGCTCACGCAATCTCAACTTGAACCTTGCGTGGCGCGGGCCGTAGCCTGTTCTAAATCACAGGGCAGGCCATGCCTGACAGCAGGAGGAAACCGATGCCGAAGAGCCGCGCCGCGCGTGCCGTCGCCGTGACCGCAACCCCCGCCTTGGCCGACCGGCTGCGGACCGGCCTCGGGGCGGTGGTTCTGGCGCTGATGTTCCTTCTCGCCGCGCTGGCCGCCCGGGCCGAGCAGGAGGTGATCGTCTCGCATGGGATATCCACCTTCGGTGACCTGAAATACCCGGCCGATTTCGCGCATCTCGACTACGTCAACCCGGACGCGCCCAAGGGGGGCGAGATGTCGGTCTGGGCCTTCGGGGCCTTCGATTCGATGAACCCCTACACCACCAAGGGCCGGGCCGGGGCGCTGTCGACGGTGATGTACGAATCCTTGCTGACCGGCACCGCCGACGAGGTCGGCGCCTTTTACGGCCTGCTGGCCGAAAGCCTGGAATACCCCGAGGACCGTTCCTGGGTGATCTTCAACCTGCGCCCCGAAGCGCGGTTTTCCGACGGCTCGCCGGTGACCGCCGAGGACGTGGTGTTTTCCTACCACCTGTTCCTGGAAAAGGGCCTGCCGGAGTTCCGCTATGTCCTGGCCCAGCAGGTGGAAAGCGCCGAGATCCTCGGGCCGCACCGGGTGAAATACACCTTCAAGGCGGATTTCCCCAAGCGTGACCTGCCGCAGCGCGTGGGCGGGCTGCCGGTGTTTTCCAAGGCGCATTACGAGGCCAACAACCGCGACCTGGAGGACAGCTCGCTGGAACCCTTCCTCGGCTCGGGCCCCTACACGCTGGCGGAAATGGATATCGGCCAGACCCTGGTCTACGAGCGCGACCCCGATTACTGGGGGGCCGATCTGCCGATCAATCGGGGGCGCAACAATTTCGACCGGCTGCGGGTCGAGTATTACGCCGACTACAACGCCGCCTTCGAAGGCTTCAAGGCGGGCAGCTACACCTTCCGCAACGAGGCCTCGTCCAAGATCTGGGCGACCAGCTATAATTTCCCGGCCATCGAGAAGGGCTGGGCGGTCAAGACCGAGCTGCCCTCGGGCGACATGGCCACGGGACAGTCCTTCGTCTTCAACCTGCGCCGCCCGCAGTTCCAGGACCCGCGGGTGCGCGAGGCGATCGGGCTGATGTTCAATTTTGAGTGGTCGAACGAGACGCTGTTCTATGGCATCTACGACCGCGTTCATTCCTTCTGGGAAAACAGCGACCTGGCGGCCGAGGGCCTGCCCTCTGAGGCGGAGCTGGCGCTGCTCACGCCGCTGGCCGCGGACCTGCCCGCAGGCGTGCTGGACAGCGAGGCGGTGATGGCGCCGGGCTCGGGCAAGCGGCAGCTCGACCGGCGCAACCTGCGCCGCGCCTCGGCCCTGCTGGACGAGGCCGGCTGGGTGGTCGGCGACGACGGTATCCGCCGCAACGCGCAGGGCGAGACCCTGAAGGTGGAGTTCCTCAACGACAGCCAGACCTTCGACCGCGTGATCAATCCTTACGTCGAGAACCTGCGCCGGCTGGGCGTGGACGCGGTGCATTCGCGGGTGGACAACGCCCAGGCCACCAACCGCGAGCGGACCTATGATTTCGACATGGTCACCGCGCAGTTCCCGATGGATTTCATCCCCGATGCGGGGCTGCGGCAGTTCTTCGGCTCGGAAACCGCGCAGACCTCGACCCGCAACGTGATGGGGCTGGAAAGCCCGGCGGTGGACGCGCTGATCGACCATGTGCTGGCCGCCGAGGACGAGGACGAACTGAAAACCGCCGTGCATGCGCTGGACCGGGTGCTGCGGGCCGAACGCTTCTGGGTGCCGCAATGGTACAAGGATAGCCACACGGTGGCCTATTACGACATGTACGAGCATCCCGACCCGATCCCGCCCTTTGCATTGGGCAATCTGGATTTCTGGTGGTACAACGCCGAAAAAGCAGAAAAGCTGAAGGCCGCTGGGGCCTTCTGAACCGACAGGCAGAGCAGGGCACATGGGCGCCTATATCCTTCGGCGGCTGTTGCTGATCATCCCCACGCTCTTGGGGATCATGATCATCAATTTCGCGCTTATCCAGCTGGTCCCCGGCGGGCCGATCGAACAGATCATCTCGCAGATCGAGGGCGAGGGCGACGTCTTCCAGGGCATTGCCGGGGGCGGCGACGTCGGCGAGGGCATGGGCGCCGAGGATCGCTATGTCGGTGCGCGCGGCCTGCCGCAGGAGTTCCTGGACGAGCTTGAGGTTCAGATGGGCTTCTCCCGCATCGTCTGCGCGGAAGGGTTCACCGGCGAACCCTCGTTCGACGCGCCGGAATGCGAGGTTCAGAAGATCCCCGCGATGGAGCGCTTCGTGATCCTGATGGGCAATTACCTGACCTTCGATTTCGGCGAGAGCTATTTCCGCTCCATCGACGTGGTGGACCTGGTGATCGAGAAGATGCCGGTCTCGATCACCCTGGGCCTGTGGTCGACGGTGATCGCCTATCTGATCTCGATCCCGCTGGGCATCCGCAAGGCGGTGAAGGACGGTTCGCCCTTCGACACATGGACGTCGGGCGCGATCATCCTGGGCTATGCCATCCCCGGCTTCCTGTTCGCGGTGCTGCTGCTGGTGCTGTTCGCGGGCGGGTCCTATGTCAAATGGTTCCCGCTGCGGGGGCTGACATCGGACAACTGGGAAGAGCTGTCGATGCTGGGCAAGGTGGCCGATTACTTCTGGCACATCACCCTGCCGGTGCTGGCCTCGACCATTTCCAGCTTTGCCACGCTGACGCTGCTGACCAAGAATTCCTTCCTCGACGAGATCAAGAAGCAATACGTCATCACCGCCAAGGCCAAGGGGCTGAGCGAGGGCGGGGTGCTTTACGGCCATGTCTTCCGCAACGCGATGCTGATCATCATCGCGGGCTTCCCGGGGCTGTTCATCAGCGTCTTCTTCGGCGCCTCGATCATCATCGAGACCATCTTCTCGCTCGACGGGCTGGGCCGGCTGGGCTTCGAGGCGGCGGTGGCGCGGGATTACCCCGTGATCTTCGCCACGCTCTATGTCTTCGGCCTGATCGGCCTGCTGGTGGGGCTGCTGTCGGACCTGATGTATGTGCTGGTCGATCCCAGGATCGACTTCGAAAGCCGGGAGACCTGAGATGTTCAAGCTCTCTCCGCTCAACCAGCGCCGCTGGCGCAACTTCAAGCGCAACCGCCGCGCCTACTGGTCGCTGATCATCTTCAGCGTGCTTTTCGGCCTGTCGCTGTTCGCCGAGGTGCTGGCCAATGACAAGCCGATCTACGTGCAATACCGCGGCGAAAGCTTTTTCCCCATCTACCGCTTCTACCCCGAGACTGCCTTCGGCGGCGACCTGCGGACCGAGGCGGTCTATCGCGATATCGAGATCGAATGCCTGATCATCACCGGTGGGCTGGAGACCTGCTGGGACGACCCCGAGGGCATGATCGAGGACGCGCGGGACGGCATGATCGACGGCGAGGCGATCGAGAAGGGCCGGGTGATCTGGCCGCCGATCCCCTACAGCTATTCCACGATCAGCGATATCGGCGGCACCGCGCCGTCGGCCCCCGATGCGCAGCACTGGCTGGGCACCGACGATACCGCGCGGGACGTGGTGGCGCGGGTGATCTACGGCTTCCGGCTGTCGATCTTTTTCACCCTGATGGTAACCGCGGCCGCGTCGGTCATCGGGATCGTGGCGGGCGCGGTGCAGGGTTTCTTCGGCGGCTGGCTGGACCTGGTGTTCCAGCGGGTGATCGAGATCTGGACCTCCACTCCGCAGCTTTACATCATCATCATCGTCTTCGCGATCTTCGGGCGCAGTTTCTGGCTGCTGGTGTTTCTCACCGCGCTATTCGGCTGGCCGGCGCTGGTGGGCGTGGTCCGGGCAGAGTTCCTGCGCGCGCGCAACTTCGAATATGTCCGCGCCGCCCGCGCGCTGGGCGTTTCGAACTGGACCATCATGTTCCGCCACATGCTGCCCAACGCCATGGTAGCCACGCTGACCCTGCTGCCCTTCATCATCACCGGCACCATCGGCACGCTGGCCTCGCTCGACTTCCTGGGCTTCGGCCTGCCCTCATCGGCGCCGTCGCTGGGCGAGCTGACGCTGCAGGCCAAGCAGAACCTGCAGGCGCCTTGGCTGGCCTTCACCGCGTTTTTCACCTTCGCCATCATGCTGTCGCTGCTGGTTTTCATCTTCGAAGGTGTGCGCGACGCGTTCGACCCGAGGAAGACCTTCCAATGAGCGGCGTTCTCGAGGTTCAGGACCTTTCCGTCAGTTTCCGCCAGGACGGCATGGATCATCCGGCGGTGAAGAACGTGTCCTTCCGGGTGGAGCAGGGCGAGACCGTGGCGCTGGTGGGCGAAAGCGGCTCGGGCAAGTCGGTCACGGCGCTGTCCACCGTGTCGCTTCTGCCCGAAAGCGCAACTATCTCCGGCTCGATTACCTATAACGGCCAGCAGATGGTGGGTGCGCCCGAGGCGCGTCTGCGCGATGTGCGGGGCAATGACATCAGCTTCATCTTCCAGGAGCCGATGACCTCGCTCAACCCGCTCCACACGTTGGAAAAGCAGCTCTCGGAAAGCATCCGTCTGCACCAGGGACTGTCGGGTGACGCGGTGCGCACGCGCATCCTGGAACTGCTGCACAAGGTCGGCATCCGTGATCCCGAGAGCCGGCTGGGCGCCTATCCGCACCAGCTCTCGGGCGGGCAGCGGCAGCGGGTGATGATCGCCATGGCGCTGGCCAACGGGCCGGACCTGCTGATCGCGGACGAACCCACCACCGCGCTGGACGTGACCATCCAGGCGCAGATCCTGCAACTTCTGGTCGATCTCAAGCGCGAAGAGGACATGAGCCTGCTGTTCATCACCCATGACCTCGGGATCGTGCGCCGCTTCGCCGACCGGGTCTGCGTGATGAAGGATGGCGAGATCGTGGAAGCGGGCCCCACGGCCGAGATTTTCGCCGACCCCCGGCATCCCTACACGCGGATGCTGCTGGCCGCCGAGGCCGCCGGCGTGCCTGCGCCGGTGCCGCAGGAGGCCCCCGAGGTGGTGTGCACCGAGCGGCTGCGGGTCTGGTTCCCCATCCAGCGCGGGTTGCTTAAGCGCACGGCGGGCTATGTGAAGGCGGTCAACGACGCCTCGATCTCGGTGCGGGCCGGCGAGACGCTGGGCATCGTGGGCGAATCCGGCTCGGGCAAGACCACGCTGGCGCTGGCGATCATGCGGCTGATCTCTTCCGAGGGCGCGATCCGCTACGAGGGCCACGACATCCAGGGCTGGAAGTCGCGCCAGCTGCGCCCCCTGCGCCGGGACATGCAGATCGTGTTCCAGGACCCGTTCGGCTCGCTCTCGCCGCGCATGACGGTCGAGCAGATCGTGGCCGAGGGGCTGGGCGTGCACGGCGTTGCGCCGGGGCAGGACAAGCGGCAGATGGTGGCCGACATCCTGACCGAGGTCGGGCTGCAGCCCGGCATGATGCACCGCTACCCGCATGAATTCTCCGGCGGGCAGCGCCAGCGCATCGCCATCGCCCGGGCGATGATCCTGCGCCCCCGGCTTCTGGTTCTGGACGAGCCCACTTCGGCGCTGGACATGACCGTGCAGGTGCAGATCGTCGAGCTTCTGCGCGACCTCCAGCAGCGGCACAACCTGGCCTATCTGTTCATCAGCCACGACCTGAAGGTGGTGCGCGCACTTAGCCACAAGCTGATCGTGATGAAACAGGGCGACATTGTCGAGGCGGGCTCGGCCGAGCAGGTCTTCGCCGACCCGCAGGAGATCTATACCCGGACCTTGATGGAGGCCGCCTTCGGCCTGAAGGCGAAGGCGGGCTGACGATGCGTATCCTGTTTGTCCACCAGAACTACCCGGGACAGTTTCTGCATCTCGCACCGGCGCTGGAGGCCCGTGGCCACCAGGTCGTGGCGATTACCGACGAGGCCAACAAGCGCGGTTTCAAGCTGCCGCATATGCGCTACCGCTTCCAGGCGCCCGACATGCAGGGGCTGGGCGCGGCCTATACCGTCGCCGCGCGGCGCGGCGCGGTGGCGGCCATGACGGCCGAGAACCTGCGCAACAAGCACGGCTTCGTGCCCGACGTGATCTTCGGCCATCCCGGCTGGGGCGAGACGCTGTTTCTGAACGACGTCTTCCCCGAGGCGCGCCTGCTGACCTATGCCGAGTTCTACTACGCCGCCACCGGCCTGGACAGCGGATTCGACCCCGAGCTGGGGCCGGTGGACCTACCGCGGCGGATCCTGACCACGTCGCGCCGTGCGCATCTGCTGCAGGCGCTGGCGCAGTCGGACGCGGCGCTGTCGCCGACCGAGTGGCAGGCCAGCACCTTCCCGGATGAGCTGCGCGGCAAGATCCGCGTCATCCATGACGGGGTCGACACCGGTCGCGTGCGCCCCGAGCCGGGCGCGCGCTTCGTTGTGCCGGGCGGGCCGGAACTGACGGCCGGGGACGAGGTGCTGACCTTCGTCAACCGCAACCTGGAACCCTATCGGGGCTACCACGTCTTCATGCGCGCATTGCCGCAGGTGCTGAAGGCCCGGCCCGGCGCGCAGGTGGTGATCGTGGGCGGGGACGGCTGCAGCTACAGTCCGCGTCCCGCCGGCGGGAAAAGCTGGAAGGAGGTCTACCTGTCGGAAGTGGCCGACCGGCTGGACCTTTCGCGTGTGCATTTCGTCGGCAACCTGCCATATGGCGACTACCTGTCGCTGCTGCAGGTCAGCCGCGTGCATGCCTATCTGACCTACCCGTTCGTGCTGTCATGGTCGCTGCTCGAGGCGATGAGCGCGGGCTGCAACATCGTGGGCTCGGCCACGGCGCCGGTGCAGGAGGCCATCACCGATGGCGAGACCGGGCGGCTGTTGGATTTCTTCGATGTCGAGGGCTGGGCGGCGGCGCTGACCGAGGAACTGGCCGATCCGGAGGCCGCCGCGCCGCGCCGACGGGCGGCGCGGGCGCATGTGGTGCGGAAATACGACCTTAAGACCGTCTGCCTGCCCAGGCTGGTCGAGTTCGTCGAGGGGGCGGGAGGCCCGGCCTAGATGGCCGAGCTGTGCCCTGCCTTGGACAGGTCATAGGCATCGAAGCCGCGCGCAATCATCCGGGTCAGCGGGCGGCCATGCGGCGGAATCGCGAAGCCATCGGCGCTCTGCTCCACCATGCCGGGGAAGGCCTCGGCGACCTCGCTGAACATCGCCTGCAGCTTGTCGGGCGAGATGCCGAAGCGATCGATGATCTCGGCGGTATCGATGCGGAAATCGCACATCAGGGCCTCGATCATACGGCCGCGCAGCTTGTCCTCCTCGGTGAAGACATGGCCGCGCGCGGTGGCGAAATGCCCGTCGCGGATGCGCCCGGTGTAGTCCGAGGTGGAGGGCACGTTCTGCGCGTAGCCTTGCGGGAAGCGCGAGATCGACGAGGCCCCCAGCCCGACCAGAACGTCGGCGGTGTCGTCGGTGTAGCCCTGGAAATTCCGGCGCAGCTTGCCGGTGCGCTGGGCCAGCTCCAGCCCGTCTCCGGCGCGGGCGAAATGGTCGATCCCGATTTCGCGGTAATCGTCCCAGAGGAACAAATCGCGCGCGGTTTCGAAAAGGGCCAGCCGCTCCTGCGGGGTCGGCAGCGCCTCGGAGGGGATCATCTGCTGGCGCTTGGCCATCCAAGGGACATGCGCGTAGCCGTAAAGCGCGACGCGGTCGGGCGAGAGCGACAGCAGCTTCTGCACGCTTTCCGCGATGCGGGCCTTCGACTGGTTCGGCAGGCCGTACAGGATGTCCGCGTTGAGGCTGCCCACCCCGTGGGCGCGGATCATGTCGACCGCGTCGCGGGTGATGTCATAGCTCTGGATGCGCCCGATCACCGACTGGATCTCGGGGTCGAAATCCTGCACCCCGATCGAGGCGCGGTTCATCCCCGCCTCGGCGAGCGCGGCCATCCGCGCCTCGTCGATCTCGACCGAGAACTCGCCATCCTCGCCCATCGGCACGACGTCGAAGATCGCCTCGGCCAGTTCCCGCATCATGTCGGCGGACATCAGCGTCGGCGTGCCGCCGCCCCAATGCAGCCGCGACAGCGTGACGCCCCCGGGCAGCCGCCGCGCGAACAGGGCGAGCTCGGCCTTCAGCGTGTCGAGATAGGCGCGCACGGGCGCATCCGTCTTGGTCCCCTGGGTGCGACAGGCACAGAACCAGCACAGCCGCCGGCAGAAAGGCACGTGGATATAAAGGGAGATTTGCGAACCGGCTGCTATCTGTTCGATCCAGCCGGCGAAGTCGCCTTCGCCTACAGACGCAGAAAAATGTGGCGCCGTCGGATAACTCGTATACCGTGGCACGCGCGCGTCAAATAGACCGAGGCGCGTCAGTTGCGATTCGGTGTTCATTCGCCTACCTTTAGTTCAGGTTTTTTTGTGAACCTTGATCGAAATCAAAATCTAGTTGTCTTCCATGTCCAGCTCCGAAACCCAATTCACCCACCAGGATTGTGCCGACTGCCCAATTCGCCATAGGGCTGTGTGCGCGCGTTGCGAGGCCGACGAGCTGCGCACGCTTGAACAGATGAAGTATTACCGCACGTTCGAGCCTGGGCAGACGGTGATCTGGTCGGGCGACCGGATGGATTTCGTGGCCTCGGTCGTCGAGGGAATCGCGACCCTCAGCCAGACCATGGAAGACGGGCGCACCCAGATGGTGGGGCTTCTGCTTCCCTCGGATTTCGTGGGCCGGCCGGGGCGGGACAATGCCGCCTACGACGTGACGGCCACGACCAAGCTGACCATGTGCTGTTTCCGCCGAGGGCCGTTCGAGGAACTGATGCAGCGCACCCCGCATATCGGACAGCGCCTGCTGGAGATGACGCTGGACGAGCTGGACGCCGCACGGGAATGGATGCTGCTGCTGGGTCGCAAGACCGCGCGCGAGAAGATCGCCTCGCTGCTGGCGATCATCGCGCGGCGAGATGCCTCGCTCAAGCTTTCGACGACCACGGGGCGGATCGTGTTCGACCTGCCGCTGACGCGCGAGGCGATGGCCGACTACCTGGGCCTGACGCTGGAAACCGTGAGCCGCCAGATCTCGGCGTTGAAGCGGGACGGCGTCATCGAATTGGAAGGCAAGCGCCACGTCACCGTGCCCGATTTCGAGAGCCTTCTCGACGAAACCGGGGACGACTCGGACGGCGGTGTCTTCGCCTGAGCCGCCCCCGGCCCACGTTCAGTGCGCCATCAGCACCGGCACCTCGGTGTTTTCCAGCATGTTTCGGGTGGCCCCGCCCAGGATCGCCTCGCGGAAGCGCGAGTGGCCATAGGCGCCCATCACCACCATGTCGGCGCCTATGTCCTGGACGTGCCGGCACAGGATGTCCGAAATCCGCGGCATGGTCTTGGCCAGCACCGAAATCTCGGTCTTCACCCCGTGGCGCGACAGGTATTGCGACAGCGCTCCACCCGGATCGGAGCGGTCGGGCCCGTGCTGCGGCGGGTCGATGATGGAGATGTTCACCGTGTCCGCGGCCTGCAGAATCGGCAGGGCGGTGCGAATCGCGATCAGGGCCTCAGCGCTCTGGTTCCAGGCGATGACCACGCGCTTGCCAATCTCTGCCGTGCTGGCCCCTTCGGGCATCACCAGGACCGGCGCCTTGCCGTCGAACATGGCCGCCTCGACCGCGGCCTCGTCCTCGATCGCGCGGCCTTCGCCATAGGGCTTGGGCATGACCACCAGGTCGCTGAAGCGCGCCCGCTGCGCGACCAGGTGCGACAGGCCCGCGATCTGGGCCACGGCGGACTCGCAGCTCCATTTGATGCTTTCCGCGGAGAGGCGCTGTTTTGCCGCGGTTTCGATTTCGGCGGCCTCTTTTTGCGCGCGTTCCAAGGTCTCCTGCTGAATCATGGCATTGGTCCCGGCGTAGTAATAGCCGGTCTGCGTCCTATCGACGCCAAGACAAAGCACATCGAGATGTGCATCCTCGCGCTCCGATAGCGCTATGGCGGATTCCAGCGCGCTCTTTGCGAGGTCCGCGTCGGTGATGATGGTCAGGATGGTCTTGTAAGCCACGGGTGTCTCTCCTCCGGGTGTCGTTGGTTTTTCGGCCAACCTACGCCCGGCCGGACGGGGCGGCCTTGACCAAGATCAACTGACGGCTCAAGCGGTTTTGATTTGGATCAAGGCGGCTTGAGGGGCCTCCCGCCATACCGCCATCGTCGAAAAGGGACCCGCCCGATCACGAATCGGTGCGGCAAAACGAAGGGACGCACGATGTGGGATTACGTTAAGATGGTCGTATTTGGCGTCATCGCGGTGCTTGCCGCGATTGCTGCCAACTACGCCCGTGACATGGCTTACCTGGTGCATGCGATTATTGTGATGCTTGTCGCGGCTGGCATGTTCGTCTGGACTGTCCGCCGCACCGGGGAACCGCAACCGGCCGTCGATGGGACCGCTTACATGGACGATGTCGTCCGTTATGGCGTGATTGCGACGGCTTTCTGGGGGGTCGTCGGCTTTGCGGCGGGGACGTTTATCGCGTTTCAGCTGGCCTTTCCGCAGCTCAATTTCGAATGGGCGCAGGGCTATGCGAACTTTGGCCGTCTGCGGCCGCTGCATACCTCGGCGGTGATCTTCGCCTTCGGCGGTAACGCGCTGATTGCGACCTCTTTCTACGTCGTGCAACGGACCTCGGCCGCGCGCCTTTGGGGCGGCAACGCGGGTTGGTTCGTCTTCTGGGGCTACAACCTGTTCATCGTGCTGGCCGCGACCGGCTATCTGCTGGGCTCGACCCAGTCCAAGGAATATGCCGAGCCGGAATGGTATGTCGACTGGTGGCTGACGCTGGTGTGGGTCGTCTATCTGGCGGTCTTCATGGGCACGATCTTCAAGCGCAAGGAAAAGCATATCTACGTGGCGAACTGGTTCTACCTGAGCTTCATCGTCACCATCGCCATGCTGCACATCGTCAACAACCTGTCCCTGCCGGTGTCTGTCTTCGGTTCGAAATCGGTTCAGGTCTTTGCCGGCGTGCAGGACGCCATGACCCAGTGGTGGTACGGCCACAACGCGGTTGGCTTCTTCCTGACCGCCGGCTTCCTCGGGATGATGTACTACTTCGTGCCCAAGCAGGCCGAACGCCCGGTCTTCAGCTACAAGCTGTCGATCATCCACTTCTGGGCCCTGATCTTCCTTTATATCTGGGCCGGCCCGCACCACCTGCACTACACCGCGCTGCCTGACTGGGCCTCGACCCTGGGCATGGTGTTCTCGATCATGCTCTGGATGCCCTCCTGGGGCGGCATGATCAACGGCCTGATGACGCTCTCGGGCGCCTGGGACAAGCTGCGCACCGACCCGATCATCCGCATGATGGTGGTCTCGGTGGGCTTCTACGGCATGTCCACCTTCGAAGGCCCGATGATGTCCATCAAGGCGGTGAACTCGCTGTCGCACTACACCGACTGGACGATCGGCCACGTGCACTCGGGCGCGCTGGGCTGGAACGGCATGATCACCTTTGGTGCTCTGTACTTCCTGGTGCCGCGCCTGTGGAACCGCGAGCGCCTGTATTCGCTGTCCATGGTGTCCTGGCACTTCTGGCTCGCCACCATCGGCATCGTGCTCTACGCCTCGTCGATGTGGGTGACCGGCATCATGGAGGGCCTGATGTGGCGCGAAGTTGACGCGCAGGGCTTCCTGGTGAACTCCTTCGCCGACACCGTGTCCGCGAAATTCCCGATGTATGTGGTCCGTGCCCTGGGCGGCGTGCTCTACGTCACCGGCGGCATCATCATGTGCGTCAACCTGTGGAAGACCGTCACCTCGGCACCGGCCAAGGCCGCCGCCCCGGTTGCGGCTCCGGCTGAATAAGGGAGGCAGCGACAATGGCTATCCTCGAAAAACACAAGATCATCGAGAAGAACGCGACGCTGCTTCTGGTCTTCAGTTTCCTGGTCGTGACCATCGGCGGGATCGTGGAAATCGCGCCCCTGTTCTACCTGGAGAACACCATCGAGGAGGTGGACGGCGTGCGTCCCTACTCGCCGATGGAATTGGCGGGCCGCGACATCTATATCCGCGAGGGCTGCTATGTCTGTCACTCGCAGATGGTGCGCCCGATGCGCGACGAGGTGGAGCGCTACGGCCACTACAGCCTTGCGGCGGAGTCGATGTATGATCACCCGTTCCAGTGGGGTTCGAAGCGGACGGGCCCCGACCTCGCCCGCCTCGGCGGCCGCTACTCGGACGAGTGGCACGTCGATCACCTGCGCGACCCGCAGTCGGTGGTGCCGGAATCGGTCATGCCGAAATACGGCTTCCTCGAGAACCGCATGATCGACGGCAAATACATCGAAGACGTGATGAAGACCCACCGCGCGGTCGGTGTGCCCTATACGGACGAAATGCTGGAAAACGCCCAGGCGGATTTCCAGGTTCAGATCGATCCCTTCGGCGACACCGATGGCCTGCTTGAGCGCTATCCCGGCGCGCAGGTGCGCAATTTCGACGGGCAACCGGGGATTTCCGAAACGGACGCCCTGATCGCCTATCTTCAAGTGCTGGGCACGATGGTCGATTTCTCGACCTTCGAGCCGGATGCCAGTCGGTAAGGAGAGGAAGCATGGATCACTATTCCCTGCTTCGTGAATTTGCCGACAGCTGGGTGCTGCTGTTCCTGGTGTTGTTCTTCGTCGGCGTGATTGTCTGGGTGTTCCGCCCAGGCAGCACGCCCGGGCACCGCGACAGCGCGAACATCCCCTTTCGGCATGACAAGAAACCCGCCAGCGAAGACGCAGAGGCTGACGGCGCGCATGGCAAGGAGGCGCGGACATGAGCACTGAGAAAAAGAACGTCACGAACGAGGTCGAAACGACCGGCCACTCCT
Organism: Paracoccaceae bacterium; assembly: GCA_049974865.1. Taxonomy (GTDB): domain Bacteria; phylum Pseudomonadota; class Alphaproteobacteria; order Rhodobacterales; family Rhodobacteraceae; genus JAGSOU01. The sequence goes on along the minus strand of JBNGCX010000006.1, from coordinate 38,629 downwards.
GGGACGGGATCGAGGAATACAACAACCCGCTGCCGCGATGGTGGCTGTGGACCTTCTACGCCACGATCGTGTTCGCCATCATCTACACGATCCTCTTCCCGGCCTGGCCGCTGGTCAAAGAGGCCACGCCGGGCATCCTGGGCTACTCGACCCGGAGCGAGGTCGCCCAGGAGATCGAGCGGTTCGACGAGATGAACGCCCCTCTGGTGAGCAAGCTGGAAAGCGTCGAACTGGCTGCGATCAGCGAAGATCCGGATCTCTACAACTACGCCGTTCAGGGCGGGGCGGCCGTGTTCCGCACCTATTGCTCGCAGTGCCACGGTTCGGGCGCGGCCGGCGTCCAGGGCAAGGGCTACCCGAACCTGCTGGACGACGACTGGCTCTGGGGCGGCAGCCTCGAAGAGATCCACTATACCGTCAGCCACGGGATCCGGAACGAGACCGACGCAGACGCGCATTTCTCGCAGATGCCGGCCTTCGGCGAACTCCTCGAACCCGAGGAAATAGATCAGGTGGTGAACTATGTGCTCAAGCTGTCGGGCCAGGATCATGACGCGGCGCTCGCCGGCCCCGGTGAGACCGTGTATCTCGACAACTGCTCGGCCTGCCATGCCGAGGATGGCACCGGCGACCGCTTCCAGGGCGCGCCGAACCTGACCGACGCGATCTGGCTCTATGGTGGCAGCGAAGAGACTATCCGTTACACGGTGGAAAACGCCCGTTTCGGCATCATGCCGGCCAAGGGCGGCGCGCCGCTGACCGAGGCGGAGGTGCGCGCGGTCGCCACCTATGTCCACCAACTGGGCGGGGGCGAATAACGCCTCCCCCAAACGGCTACCGGGGGCCGCCAGGCCCCCGGTTACAGCACCGGTCCCCATCCTGTTCGCGCGTTTCCAGGGGGCCGGTGCTTCATTATTAGGCGACCCGCGACATTCTGTCCAGCCGGGGCGGGCGCAGCCCGGACAAGGCGCGCCGGTCTTTCGTGACGTTGCGTTATGCGGTGGTCTCCGAGCCCCCGGAAAACGATCATTTTCGGCCTGTTTACCACGATATGCCGCAGGGCGGCGGCCTTGATTTCGGCGGTGGAATTGCAGATTCCCCTGTTGACCTAGGTCAATGCCCGAACGGGCCCCTGCTGTCACAACAGCCGGGATTCACGCACAGCCAACCGGAGTGATTCCGTGAGCTCTACCGACCAACAGCCCCAAGAACTCTATTCGGCCCGCGAGCCGATCTTCCCCCGCCGCGTCAGCGGCCGGTTCCGCACTCTGAAGTGGTGGATCATGGCGATCACGCTGGGTATCTACTACATCACGCCGTGGATCCGCTGGGACCGGGGTCCGAACCTTCCCGACCAGGCTGTCCTGGTGGACCTCGCGAACCGCCGCTTCTTCTTCTTCATGATCGAGATCTGGCCGCATGAATTCTATTTCGTCGCGGGCCTTCTGATCATGGCGGGGCTGGGGCTGTTCCTGTTCACCTCGGCGCTGGGGCGGGTGTGGTGCGGCTATACCTGTCCGCAGACCGTCTGGACCGACCTGTTCATCCTGGTCGAGCGCTGGATCGAGGGCGACCGCAACAAGCGGGTCAAGCTATGGAACGCGAAATGGGACGCGCGCAAGCTGCGCCTGCGGCTGACCAAATGGTCGCTCTGGCTGTTGATTGCCATGGCCACGGGCGGGGCCTGGGTCTTCTACTTCACCGACGCGCCGACGCTGCTGAAGGACCTCGTCACATTCGGTGCGCATCCGGTGGCCTACACGACCATCGGGGTGCTGACCGCGACCACGCTGGTCTTCGGCGGTTTCATGCGCGAGCAGGTCTGCATTTACATGTGCCCCTGGCCGCGGATCCAGGCCGCGATGATGGACGAGGACACGATCACCATCGGCTACCGCGAGTGGCGGGGTGAGCCGCGCGGCAAGCACCGCAAGGGCCCGAATGCCGACCAACTGGGCGATTGCATCGACTGCATGGCCTGCGTCAACGTTTGCCCAATGGGCATCGACATCCGTGACGGCCAGCAACTGGCCTGCATCACCTGCGGGCTCTGCATCGACGCCTGCGACGACGTGATGGAAAAAATCGGCAAGCCGCGCGGCCTGATCGATTACATGGCGCTGACCGACGAGGCGGCCGAGCGCGCCGGGAACGAACCCAAGCCGATCTGGAAGCACATCTTCCGCACGCGGACCATTCTTTATACCGCGCTGTGGTCGGCGGTGGGCATCGGGCTGGTCGTGGCGCTGTTCATGCGCGCGGATATCAGCATGACGGTGGCCCCGGTGCGAAACCCGACCTTCGTGACGCTTTCCGACGGCTCGATCCGCAACACCTATGACGTGCGCCTGCGCAACAAGCATGGCGACGACCGTCCGTTCCAGATCTCGGCCGTGAGCGCTGAGCCGCTTCAGGTTCAGCTCGAGGGCGAGGAGGATCAGACGGTGATCGTGCCGGCCGACAGCACCAAGCTGCAGCGTGTCTATGTCGTCGCGCCGCGCGACTCGGAGGCTGCCGAGAAAGAACGGACCGAGTTCCGCATGTGGGTCGAGGACCTTACCAGCAACGAACGCGCCTATACCGACAGCGTGTTCAACGGGAGAGAGAACTGATGGGAGAGAAGCAGCTGACCGGACGGACCGTGCTGTTCATCACGGTCGGCGCCTTTGCCGTTGTCGTCGGTGTGAACATCACCATGGCGGTCCTGGCGGTGGGCACCTTCCCCGGGCTCGAGGTCAAGAATTCCTATGTCGCCAGCCAGGAGTTCGACGCCAAGCGCGAGGCGCAGCAGAGGCTGGGCTGGCAGGTACAGACCGACTATTCCCTGGGCCTGCTGACCGTCAGCTTCGTCGACGCGCAGGGCCTGCCGGTGGAGCCCGATGAATTCTCGATCCTGATCGGCCGGACCACCGAGGCCGCGGATGACATCCGTCCCAGCTTCACCGGGTATAACGGGAAATACAGCACACCGCTGGAACTGGACAACGGCAAGTGGATGATGGTGGTTGAGGCCAAGGCCGCCGACGGAACCGAATTCCGCCAGCGGCTGGAACTGTTCGTGAGGAGCTGACCCATGACCACAGCGATGCGCAGCCGTCCCTCCGCCTGCCCCGCCTGCGCCGTGGCGCCCGCCGCCGAGGCGCTGGGGCAGCGCGAGGAACAGGGCGAGGCCCGGCTGCTGCTGTCGCTGCCCACCATCCACTGCGCCGGCTGCATCTCGGCCGTGGAGCGGGGGCTGAACGCCGAGCCGGGCGTCCGCTCGGCGCGGGTCAACCTGACGCTGAAGCGCGTCAGCGTCGAGGCCGAGCCCGAGGTCACCGCCGATCACCTGATCGGGGTACTCGACCGCCTCGGCTACGAGGCGCATGAGCTGGACCCGGGCGTGCTCTCGGCCACTGCCACCGACAAGGCGGGGCGCGATATCCTGATGCGGCTGGCGGTGGCGGGCTTTGCCATGATGAACGTCATGCTGCTGTCGGTCGCGGTCTGGTCGGGTGCGGCGGATGCCACGCGCGACCTCTTCCACTGGATCTCGGCCGCGATTGCGCTGCCGACCATCGCCTTCTCGGCCCAGCCGTTCTTTCGCAACGCCTGGTCGGCGCTGTCGGCGCGGCGGCTGAACATGGACGTGCCGATCTCGCTGGCCATCCTGCTGGCCGCCGGCATGTCGCTCTACGAAACCATGCAGTCGGGGCGGCACGCCTATTTCGATGCCGCGCTGTCGCTGACCTTCTTCCTGCTGGCCGGGCGCTACCTTGACCACCGCACCCGCGCCGTGGCCCGATCCGCGGCCGAGGAACTGGCCGCGCTGGAGGTGCCCCGCGCGCTGCGCGTGGGTGAGGGCGATGCCGAAGAGATGGTGGCGATCTCGGATCTGGCCGTGGACGATATCGTGCGGGTCAAGCCCGGCGCGCGCGTGCCCGTCGACGGCGTGATCACCGAGGGGCAGAGCGAGATCGACCGTTCCCTGCTGACGGGCGAGAGCCTGCCGGTCTATGCCGGCCCCGACACCCAGCTCAGCGCCGGCGAGGTCAACCTGACCGGCCCCTTGCTGGTGCGCGTCACCGCGGCGGGCGAGGCCAGTTCGCTGCATCGTATGGCCGATCTGGTGGCCGTCGCCGAAAGTTCCAGGAACCGCTACACCTCGCTCGCCGACCGCGCGGCGCGGGTCTATGCGCCCGGCGTGCACCTGCTGTCGCTTCTGGCCTTCATCGCCTGGCTGGCGATCTCGGGCGGCGACGTGCGACTGGCGCTCAACATCGCAGTGGCGGTGCTGATCATTACCTGTCCCTGTGCACTGGGACTGGCCGTGCCGGCGGTGACCACCGCCGCGTCGGGGCGGCTGTTCAAACGGGGCATGCTGATCAAGGACGGCACCGCGCTGGAACGGCTGGCCGAGATCGACACCGTGGTTTTCGACAAGACCGGCACGCTGACGCTGGGCGCGCCCGAGGCCACCAACCTTGGCGACCATCCCCGGCGCGAGCTAGAGGTCGCGCTGGCGCTGGCGCTGCAATCCTCGCACCCGCTGGCGCAATCGCTGGCCGAGGCGGCGCGCGCCGCGGGCATCCAGCCCGCGCGGCTGAGCGACGTGACCGAGGTGCCGGGCTATGGCGTCGAGGGGCATTGGCGGGGCGAGACAGTACGTTTCGGCCGCGCGGCCTGGCTGGGCGCGACCCCGGGCAAGGCCACCGCCGCCTGGCTGCGTATCGGCGATGCAAAGCCCATCGAGTTCACCTTCGCCGACAGCCTGCGCCCCGGCGCCGAACAGGCCGTTGCCGCGCTGAAGGCGCAGGGGAAGGCCGTTCACCTGATCTCGGGCGATGCCGAGGGGCCCGTGGCCGAGCTGGCCGCGCGGCTGGGGATCGACGATTGGGTGGCCGAAGCGCTGCCCGAGGACAAGGCCGCGCGCGTTCAGGCGCTGACCGACGGCGGCGCGCGGGTGCTGATGGTGGGTGACGGGCTGAACGACACCGCCGCGCTGGCCGCCGCGTATGTGTCGATCTCGCCCGCGACGGCGCTGGACGCGGCGCGGGTCGCCTCGGACATCGTGCTGCTGGGCAAGGACCTGGCGCCGCTGGGCGAGGCGGTGACCACCGCGCGCAAATCCACCCGCCGGATCAAGGAGAACTTTGCCATCGCCGCGCTCTACAACATGATCGCGGTGCCCATCGCGCTTGTCGGGCTGGCCACGCCGCTGGCGGCGGCCTTGGCCATGTCCGCCTCGTCCATTACGGTGTCGCTGAATGCGCTGCGCCTGAGGTGAGAGAATGGAAACGCTCGTCTACCTGATCCCGATCTCGCTGTTCCTGGGCGGGCTGGGTCTGGCGGCGTTCTTCTGGGCGCTGAGGACCCGCCAGTTCGACGATCCCGAGGGCGACAAGCATCGCATCCTCAGCGACGACTGGGACGACCACCCCAAGCCGTGAGGCTCAGGCGAGCTCGGTGGTCACGGCGCCCAGCCCCTCGATCTCCACCGTGCAGCGGTCCCCGCGCGCCAGCGCGCCGACGCCTGCGGGCGTGCCGGTATAGATCAGGTCGCCCGGTGCCAGGGCCACCATCGCGGACAGATACGTGACGATGTCGGCCACGGGCCAGATCATCTCGGACAGGTCGCCGTCCTGGCGCAGCGTGCCGTTGACGCGGGCGGTGATCCGGCCGGTCGCCGGATGGCCGACCTCGGACACCGGGCGCAGCGCCCCGCAGATGGCGGAGTCGTCGAAGGCCTTGGCCATGTCCCAGGGGCGGCGCATCGCCTTGGCCTGCGCCTGCAGGTCGCGCCGGGTCAGGTCGTTGCCGGGGGCATAGCCCCAGACATGCTCCAGCGCGGCGCCTGCGGCGATGTCCTGCCCGCCACGCCCGATGGCGACGACCAGTTCGGCCTCGTGATGCAGATCGGCTGTGGCGGGCGGGAAGGGGATGCGCGCGTCGCCCGTCACCAGCGCATCGGCCGGCTTGGTGAAAAAGAAGGGCGGTTCGCGCGTGTCGTTGCCCATCTCGCGGGCATGCTCGGCGTAGTTGCGGCCCACGCAGAAGATGCGCCGCACCGGGAACAGTGCCGTTTCGCCGACCACGGGCAGGGCCGACGGAGGCGCCGGCGGGAAAAGGTAATCGGTCATGGGCTCAGGATTTCGGGCCGAAGGTGCTGCAATCGGCGCCGCGGGCTTCCAGCCGGCGGCAGGCCAGGGCGGCCTGTTCCCGGGTCATGCCCACGAAATTCGCCTCGAAGCCGCGGCTGTTCTGCACCACCTTGCGCAGCGCCTCGTCCAGCGCCCCCAGTTCCTGCAGCGCCGTGGAGAGAAGCATGCGCTCGGCCTGGTAGCGGGTCGGGTAGCGCCCGACATTGATGCCCCAGTGCCGCCCGCCGGAAGAGGACATGCGGGTGACGACCTCGGGCTGCTGCGGGGCTGTCTCGACAGAGGCGAGGCGCAACTCGGCCGGGCGCGGTTTCGGCGCATCGATTTCGGCCTCCGCGACGGTAGGCCGGCGCGGCGGGGTAGTGTCGACGGCGGCGGCCGCCGCCGTGTTGGCCTCGGTCACGGCCTGCTGGATCTCGTCCTGCATCGCGACCAGCAGTTCCTGCGGGGGCTCGGCCACGGGGCGCGCCCTGGGGCGGGGCGAGCTTTGCACCGTGCGGACCAGCCTGATGGTTTTGCCGGCGACATCGCTGTGGCCGATATAGGGCGGCCGGGCCGGCTTGCGCACCGCCACGCGTTTCGGCGCGCGCTGGAACCCCATGTCCAACAACTCGGCCACGCGGGCGTTGCGGGTGGCCGAGGACAGGCCGCCGAAGACGGTGGCGATGATCCGCACGCCGCCGCGCTCGGCCGAGGCGACGAGGTTGAAGCCCGCGGCGCGGGTATAGCCGGTCTTGATCCCGTCGGCGCCGCGATAGGCGTTCAGCAGACGGCGGTTGGTGTTGGCCACCTCGCGCATCCCGGCGTCGGTCGTGCGGCGCGAGAACAGGTTGTAGTAATCGGGATAGTCGTAGAACAGGTGCCGGCCCAGCGTGGTCATGTCGCGCGCGGTCGACAGGTGCCCCTCCTCGGTCAGGCCGTTGGCGTTCTTGAAGGTGGTGCGGCTCATCCCCAGGGCCTTGGCCGTGCGGTTCATGCGGCGGGCGAAGGCGGCCTCGCTGCCCTCGATCGCCTCGCCGATGGCGGTGGCCGCGTCATTGGCCGATTTCACCGCCGCGGCCCGGATCAGGTAGCGCAGGGCGATGCGCTGGCCAGACTTCAACCCCAGTTTCGACGGCGGCTCGGAGGCTGCGTTGCGCGAGATGCGGACCTTGGTGTCGAGCGAGATCTCGCCGTTCTCCACCGCCTCGAAGGCGATGTAGAGGGTCATCATCTTGGTCAGCGAGGCGGGATGCAGCCGGGTATCGGCATTGCGCGAATGCAGCACCTCGCCCGTACGGGCGTCGACCACCATCGCCGCATAGGGGGCGGCCTGCGCCCCGGTGAGTGAAAACGCAACAACAAACGCGGTGACTACGAAATACAGCCCGATCCGGACGCACTGTCCCAAGTTCTGCACGTCACTTGCCTTTTTCTGCCTCGTGCCGCCGGATTTTTCCGGTCGGCTTTTCTTTGTTATCTCAAGGTTAACACAGGGTGGGGAGCGAGAAAACACCCTTGTTTCAATATGTTTCCGCAAGGAGTTGAGGTGCCCGATCCAAATCTGGGGGCGGGGGGCGGACCCGCTACCAGATGTTAGCCGAGCGCGGCGACCAGGTCGGGAAGGGCGCCCAAATCCGTCAACTCGTGATAGCGGGCGTGGCCCTTGGGCGGATCGGCCCGTTCCAGCTCCCAAGTCAGGCTGTGGGGCACGTAAATGCCCCAGGCGCCGGCCTCGATCGCCGGGATCACGTCGGAGCGGAGCGAGTTGCCCACCATGAGGGCGCGGGACGGCCCCTCGCCATGGCGCGTGAAGACCTCGTGATAGATGGCGGGCGTCTTGTGCGACACGATCTCGACCCCGTCGAACAGCTCTCCCAGCCCCGATTGCGCGAGCTTTCGCTCCTGGTCCAGCAGATCGCCCTTCGTGATCAGAAGAAGGTGGTACCCATCGGCCAGCGCCTCGATCGCCGCGCGGGCATGGGGCAGCAGGTGAATCGGGTGCTGCAGCATGTCCTGTCCCGCGCGCAGCAGGTTGTGGATCACGCTGGCCGGCACGCGCTCCTCGGTGACCTCGATCGCGGTCTCGATCATCGACAACACGAAGCCCTTCACGCCAAAGCCGTAATGGCCGAGATTGCGCTTCTCGGCGGCCAGCAGGCGCTCCATCAAGTGGTCGGGATCGGCGAAATCGGCCAGCAGCTCGGCGAATCGCTCCTGCGTCATGCGGAAGAACTGCTCGTTCTGCCAGAGCGTGTCGTCCGCATCGAAGCCGATGGTCGTTGGTGCCTGTGCCATTTTCCCCGCTTTCCCGGCCGCTGGTCGCCGCCCCCTTTTCACGGGCGGCCCGCCGCTTATATAAACGGGTCCAGGCCGATACCATCAGGAATTCTTGGAGCGCGCACGTGCTGACCCGAAGCCATGTCATGATGTCCGACAAGCAGGACCAGGGCGATGAGGAGACCGGCGTCATCACCAAGACCCGGCCCAAGACGGCGCGCCCGCCGCTTTACAAGGTCCTGCTGCTGAACGACGACTACACGCCGATGGAATTCGTCGTGCATGTGCTGGAGCGCTTCTTCGGCATGAGCCACGCGCAGGCCTTCGAGATTATGCTGACCGTGCACAAGAAGGGCGTCGCCGTGGTCGGTGTGTTTTCCTTCGAGGTGGCCGAGACCAAGGTCGCGCAGGTGATGGATTTTTCGCGCCGCCACCAGCACCCGCTGCAATGCACCATGGAAAAGGAATAGGGCCCGCCGCCCGCCCATGCGCCAGTCCCGTTTGACCCTTGCGCTGGATTCCGGCGCCGTGTCGCTGCCCGACGAGGGCCGCATCGCCGTGTTCGGCCCGGCGGCCGACGCCGACCTGTCCGCGCTGCCCGCCGAGCGGGTGCAGATCGTCCAGGGCTTCAAGCCCGATCACGATGCCTGGGCCGCGCGCGGCTATGAGGTGCGAGTCGCGCCCGAGGGCGGTTTCGCCGCGGCCGTGCTGTTCGTGCCCCGCGCCAAGGACAAGGCCCGCGCCCTGCTGGCCGAGGCGGTGGCGCTGGTCACCGGAGGGCCGGTGATCGTCGACGGGGCCAAGACCGACGGGATCGACAGTCTGCTGAAGGATTGCCGCAAGCGCGCCGAGGTGGCCGCGCCGCTGTCCAAGGCGCATGGCAAGATCTTTGCGCTGAAGGCGGACCCGGCAGCCTTTGCCGACTGGGCCGGCGCGCCGAAAACCCTGCCCGACGGGTTCCGCACCCGCCCCGGCGTATTCTCGGCCGATGCGGTGGATCGCGGCTCGGCCCTGCTGGCCGACGCCCTGCCGGCCAAGCTGAAGGGCCGGGTGGCGGATCTGGGCGCCGGCTGGGGATACCTTGCCGTGCGCGCGCTGGCCGCTCATCCCGGTATCACCGAGCTGCACCTCGTCGAGGCGGATTTCGACGCGCTGGCCTGCGCCCGCGAAAACGTCACCGACCCGCGCGCGCGGTTCCACTGGGCCGATGCCACGCGGTTCGATCCGGGCACGCCCTTTGACGCGGTGATCACCAACCCGCCGTTCCATACCGGACGCGCAGCCGACCCGGCGCTGGGGCAGGCCTTCCTGTCGAACGCGGCGCGCATCCTGGGGCGGTCGGGCGCCCTTTATGCCGTGGCCAATCGGCACCTGCCCTACGAGCGGATTCTGGGCGAGCTGTTCCTGGAGGTCGATGAAATCGGCGGCGATCCCGGGTTCAAGGTGATCCGCGCCGCCCGGCCCAAGGCGCCGTCTCGCGGGCGGCGCTGAAACCGCCTAGAGTCCGGGGCAAGAATCAGGGGAGTGTTCCATGAGTTTTTCGATCGCGGGCAAGACCGCCATCGTCACCGGGGCGGCCAATGGCGTCGGTCTGGCCATCGCGCGCCATTTCGCCGACCACGATGCAAATGTCATGTTCGCTGACATGGACGAGGAGGGTCTCAAGGATCAGCTGGGCAAGGATGCCGAGAAGGACGGCAATGTCCGCTACTACGCGGGCGACCTGCGCGAGCGGCTGACCCAGGCGAACCTGCTGTCGGCCACCATCGACGCGTTCGAGCGGGTGGACATCCTGGTCAATGCCAGCCGCCAGATGATCCCTTCGGACCCGCTGAACCCCGACGACGACGCGGTGGAGCAGCTGCTGCAACAGAACCTGATGACCAGCCTGCGCCTCAGCCAGCTTGTCGCCAAGCGCTTCATCAAGCAGGGCGAAGAGGACGGCCAGGAAGAGGGCAGCCTCGGCGCCATCGTCAACCTGTCCTCCATTGCGGCGCGGCGCACCCATCCCGAGTTGCTGGGTTATTCGGTCAGCACCGCGGCGCTGGACCAGATGACGCGGTCACTGGCCGTGGCACTGGCACCGCATCGGATCCGCGTGAACGCGGTCGCTTTCGGCTCGGTCATGAGCGCCAGCCTGAAGAGCACGCTGAAAGAACATTCCGAGTTCCGCTCGGACATCAAGGAGCACACGCCGTTGTCGCGCATCGCCCGTCCTGGCGAGGTGGCCGAGGCGGTGCAGTTCCTGGCCTCGGAAGGCTCGTCCTTTATGACCGGGCAGATCATGACCGTGGATGGCGGGCGCACCCTGCTCGACCCGGTCACGGCCCCGGCGCATTAAGTTTCGGGGAACCGCGCGCGGCAGGCGGCCAGATTCCGTGCCGCGCGGCGGGCGACCTCGGGGCGCTTGGCCTTGAGCGAGGCCAGCTTGGCGCGTTCTTCCTTGACATCGATGGCCACGGGGCGCTCGGTCACCACGGTTTCGGTGGTGTCGCAGAACATCATGCCGAACCTGTCGTGATAGCGGTGGTGGCCGTAGCAGAAGGTCAGGCGTGGGCGGGTATGTGTCTCGCGTTCCAGCCGGTAGCCGCGGGCGATATTCTGCTCGGTCTCCACGATCAACGCGTCGATGATCCGCTGATCCTCGGTCGCGGCGCGTTCGCATTGCTCGCGCGGGGTGGCGCAGGCGGCCAGCGGCAGCAGAAGCAGCAGGATCAGGCGGCGCATGGGCGGGCTCCTAGACGGCGTGTCTCCAGATATACGCCTGCGCGGGCGGATCACAAAGCGCGCTGGCGGGGTTTTGCCAAACCTGCTAGGCCAAGCCCAACACCGGAGGAGACCCGCATGACCGACCCGTTTGATGACCGCAAGGCCCGCGCAAGCGCCTGGTTCCGGCAGCTTCGCGACGACATCGTCGCCGCCTTCGAGGCGCTGGAGGATAGCCAGACCGAGGGGCCGTTCGCCGACCGGCCTGCCGGCCGTTTCGAGGTGACCGAGACCACGCGGACCTCCGAGGACGGGGCGGATGCCGGCGGCGGCCTGATGAGCGTGATGCGCGGCGGCCGGGTGTTCGAGAAGGTGGGCGTCAACGTCTCCACCGTCTACGGCACGCTGGGTGAGCCGGCGCAGAAGGCCATGGCCGCGCGTGGCAAGCCGGGGGTGGAGAGCGATCCGCGCTTCTGGGCCTCCGGCATCAGCCTGGTGGCGCATATGCAGAACCCGCATACGCCGGCGGTGCACATGAACACCCGGATGTTCTGGACGCCCAATGCCTGGTGGTTCGGCGGCGGCGCCGACCTGAACCCCTGCATCGAATATGACGAGGACACCGAGAGCTTTCACGCCGCGCTGCAGGCCGCCTGTGACAAGCACGACCCGTCCTACTACGCGCGGTTCAAGGAATGGGCGGACGAATATTTCTACATCCCCCACCGCCACCGGGCGCGGGGCGTGGGCGGGATCTTCTACGACGATCTGAACACCGGCGACTGGGAGGCCGATTTCGCCTTTACCCAGGATGTGGGCCGCGCCTTCCTGCCGGCCTTCGTGCCGGTGACCGAGCGCCGCCGCAACACCCCCTGGACCGAGGAAGACAAGGTGACCCAACTCGTCCATCGTGGGCTTTATGCCGAGTACAACCTGGTCTACGACCGGGGCACCAAGTTCGGCCTCGCAACCGGGCATGACGCCAATGCCGTGCTGATGAGCCTGCCGCCGCTGGCCAAGTGGGTGTGACGGCCCATGCTGGCCGTGCTCAGCCACCCGACCTACGCGCGGCTGTTTGCCGCGCAGGTGGTGGCGCTGCTCGGCACGGGGCTGCTGACCATCGCGCTGGGCCTCTTGGCCTACGACATCGCGGGGGAACGGGCCGGCACCGTCCTGGGGCTGGCGCTGACCATCAAGATGGTGGCCTATGTGGGGCTGTCGCCCGTGGCCAATGCGGTGGTCGCGCGGCTGAACCGCAAGCATGTGATGATCGGGGCCGACCTGGTGCGGGCCTGCGCGGCGCTGAGCCTGCCCTTTATCGACTCCGCCTGGCAGATCTACCTGGCGGTTTTCATACTGCAGGCGGCCTCGGCCACCTTCACGCCGACCTTCCAGGCGGTGATCCCCGACGTGCTGCCCGAGGAGGGCGATTATACCCGCGCGCTGTCGCTGTCGCGTCTGGCCTATGACCTGGAAAACATCGTCAGCCCGATGCTTGCGGGGCTGCTGCTGACGGTGCTGGCCGCCGACACGCTGTTCTTCGGTACGGTGGCCGGGTTCCTGGTTTCGGCGGCCCTGGTCCGTGCGGCGGCGGTGCCCGCGGCCCGGCCCGGCAGGCAACGCCCGTTCCGCGAGCGGCTGACCCGGGGCATCCGCATCTACCTGGCCACCCCGCGCCTGCGCGGGCTGCTGGCGCTGAACGGCACCGTTTCGGCGGTGGGCGCGGTGGTGCTGGTGCAAAGCGTGGTCATCGCCCGGTCCGCCTATGGCGGCGGGGAGCGGGCGCTGGCCGTCGCGCTGGGGGCCTACGGGCTGGGCTCGATGCTGGCCGCACTGGCCCTGCCGCGGCTGCTGGAACGACGCGCGGACCGCGCGGTGATGGGGCCAGCGGTCACGGTGGCGGGCCTGCTGATGGTCGGGGCCGGGCTGTGGGTGGCGCTGGCCGGCTGGCCGGCCTGGCCCCTGTTCCTGGTGCTGTGGTTCGCGCTGGGCCTGTGCCTGTCGGCGGTGATGACCCCGGCCGGGCGGCTTTTGCGCCGGTCAGCGCAGGCCGAAGACCTCCCGCCGCTTTTCGCCGCGCAATTCGCGCTGTCCCACGCGACCTGGCTGTTTGCCTACCCCGTGGCGGGGCTGGCGGGGTCGGCGCTGGGCGTGCCGATGGTCATGGTGGGGCTGGGGGCCGTGGGCCTCGCCTGCGCCCTGCTGGCGCTGCGGCTCTGGCCCGCGGGCCAGCCCGCGCATCTGCCCCATGTTCATGCGGACCTGTCGGCCGATCATCCGCATCTGGCGGATGCGGAAAAGGTCGCGGGGGGCTATCGCCACGCCCATCCCTACGTAATCGACGACATGCACCCCGAGTGGCCGCGCCGGCCGCGTTAGGCGTCGCCCCGGATCGCATCCAGCATGAGTTGCACGTTGTCGGGATTTGCGTCCGGCGTGATGCCGTGGCCGAGGTTGAAGATATGCGGCCCCTTGGAGAAGGCCTGCACGATGCGCCTGGTCTCGTCGACCAGGGCCTGCCCGCCGGTGACCATGTGCTTGGGGTCGAGGTTGCCCTGGACGCAGCCGTCCACCTGTACGTGCTGGGCCGCCCAATCGGCTGAGACGAACTGGTCCAGCGCCACGCAATCGGCGCCGGTGGCCTTGGCGAAGCCCACGTATTTCTCGCCCGCGCCGCGGGGGAAGGCGATGACCGGAACGCCGGGGTGGCGCGCTTTCAGCGCGGCGATGATCTGCTTGGCCGGTTCCATCGCGTAGCGGTCGAAATCCGCGCCCTTCAGCGAGCCGGCCCAGCTGTCGAACAGCTTCACCACCTCGGCCCCGGCCTCGATCTGTTTCGACAGGTATTCGATGGTGCCCTCGGTGATCCGGGCCAGAAGCGCCTCGAAGGTTGCGCGGTCGGCCTCTTTCAGCGCATGCGCCGGGCCCTGGTCGGGCGTGCCGCGACCTGCGATCATGTAGGTCGCCACCGTCCACGGCGCGCCGGCGAAGCCGATGAAGGTGGTCTCGGCAGGCAGTTCGCGCGACAGGATGCGGACCGTTTCGTAGACCGGGTTCAGCGTTTCGTGGATCGCGTCGACCGGTTTCAGCGCCTTCAGTTCTTCGGGCGTGGTGATGGTCGACAGGCGGGGGCCCTCGCCGGTGACGAACCACAGGTCGGCCCCCAGAGCCTGCGGAAGCAGCAGGATATCGGCAAACAGGATCGCCGCGTCGAAACCGTAGCGGCGGATCGGTTGCAGCGTGACCTCGGCGGCCAACTCGGGGGTGTAGCACAGCGACAGGAAATCGCCCGCCTTGGCGCGGGTGGCGCGATACTCGGGCAGGTAGCGGCCCGCCTGGCGCATCATCCACACTGGCGGCACGGCCTGGGTCTCGCCTGCCAGCGCGCGCATCAGTTTCTTGGTCTCGGCCATCGTCTTCCCCCTCTTGTCGCCAACGTGTCGTCGCCGGGTTGCGACCCGGTGTCAAGCATGGCCGAGTTGTCAGGACGCCGCAGCGGCGATAAAGGGAGGCCATGACAGTGACGCTTCCTTCCCCCGCTTCGCCCCTGAAGATCGGCACCCGCGGCTCGCCGCTGGCCCTGGCGCAGGCCTACGAGACCCGCGACCGGCTGGCCGCCGCCTTCGACCTGCCGCAGGAGGCGTTCGAGATCGTGGTCATCAAAACCACCGGCGATAATCGCAAGATGATCGACGCCGACCGCCCCCTGAAGGAAATCGGCGGCAAGGGGCTGTTCACAAAGGAAATCGAAGAGGCGATGCTGTCGGGCGGCATCGACATCGCGGTTCATTCCATGAAGGACATGCCGGTGGAGCAACCCGCCGGGCTGGTTCTGGACTGCTATTTGCCGCGCGAGGATGTGCGGGATGCCTTTGTCTCGCTGTCGGTGAGCAAGCTGGCCGACCTGGCGGAGGGGGCCGTGGTGGGCACCTCCAGCCTGCGGCGGCGCGCGCAGCTACTGAACTACCGCCCCGACCTGAAGGTGGTGGAATTTCGCGGCAACGTGCAGACCCGGCTGAAGAAGCTGGAGGACGGCGTGGCCGTGGCCACCTTCCTGGCCATGGCCGGCCTGAACCGGCTGAACGCCACGGACGTACCGCGCACCGCGGTCGCGCCCGAGGAGATGCTGCCCGCCGTGGCGCAGGGCGCCATCGGGATCGAGTGGCGCGCCGGGGACACGGACGTGGCCGCGATGATGGAAGCGATCCACGACCGCAAGACCGGCGAGCGGCTGGCGGCCGAGCGGGCCTTCCTGGCGGAACTGGACGGCTCCTGCGAGACGCCCATCGGCGGGCTGGCGGAGCTGGATGGCGGTACCCTGCGCCTGCGCGGCGAGATCCTGCGCCCCGACGGCTCGGAACGGCTGGCCGACGAGGTCAGCGGTCCCATCGAGGACGGAGCCGAGATGGGCCGCGCGCTGGCCAAGGGGCTGAAGGCACGCGCGGGCGAAGGCTTCTTCGATTTCATCGGGGGCTGAGGCCCGTCAGGGCAGCAGCTTGCCCGGGTTCATGATCCCCTTGGGATCGAGCGCCGCCTTGATGCTGCCCATCACGTCCAGCGCGACCGGGGTCTTGCGCCGCCGCATGGTGGCAAGTTTCGACAACCCGATCCCGTGCTCGGCCGAGAAGCTGCCGCCGAGTTCCGCCACCACGTCTTCGACCGCCTCGCGGATCGCATCCTTCAGCGCCTCGTCATCGCGCGAGGGCCAGACCGCGTAATGCAGGTTGCCGTCGCCTAGGTGGCCCACGGTGATGGTGTCCGCCTTTTCATCGACCTGTGGCAGACGGGCCTCCATCCGCTCAACGAAGCTCGCCACCTTGTCCAGCGGCAGCGCCACGTCGCTGTCGACGATGGGCAGGCGCGAGAAGGTGATTTCGGCCGCCGCCTCGCGCCGTTCCCACATCTCGGCGCGCTGGGCGTCGGACTGGGCCACCACGGCATCCAGCAATGCGCCTTCTTCCATCATGCCCATCAGCACCTGTTCCAGCTGGCTGACCACCGGCAGGCTGCCATCATCGGCGGGCGTGGCGTCGCGCGGGGCGGTGGCGCCGACCTCGACCAGGATGTTCACCGCGTGGGGCTCGGCGAAGGGCGGGCGCAGGTCGGGGCGGCACTGCGCCAGCCGCGCCATGTAGGTGTCGGGCATGTATTCATAGGCCTCGACCGCGCCGCCGGTTTCCTGCTGCAGGCGGTTCAGCAGCGTCAGCGCATCGGACAGCGCGGGCACCGCCACCATCGCCGTGGCATAGGCCCGAGGTTTCGGCGACAGCTTCAGCACCGCGCCCGTGATCAGGCCCAGCGTGCCCTCGGCGCCGATGAACAGGTCCTTGAGGTCATAGCCGGTGTTGTCCTTGTGCAGCTCGCTCATCAGGTCCATCACCCGGCCGTCGGGCAGCACCACCTCCAGCCCCAGGCACAGCGCCCGCGTGTTGCCGTAGCGCAGCACGTTCGACCCGCCTGCATTGGTCGCCAGAACGCCCCCGATCATGGCCGAGCCGCGCGCGCCGAAGATCAGCGGGAAGATCAGGTCCTGTTCCTCGGCCGCCGCGTGCAGGCTGGCCAGCACCACGC
The DNA here is from genome assembly GCA_049974865.1 of Paracoccaceae bacterium. GTDB lineage: Bacteria > Pseudomonadota > Alphaproteobacteria > Rhodobacterales > Rhodobacteraceae > JAGSOU01. Next base: position 21,956 of record JBNGCX010000006.1, on the reverse strand, counting down.
CCGCCTCGACGATGGCGATGCGGGCGTCGGGGCGGATTTCGCGGATGCGGTTCATCCGCTCCAGCGAAATCATCAGTGCGCCCTCGGCATGGGCGCCGCCCGCAAGCCCGGTATTGCCCGAAACGGGGACCACCGGCGTGCCGGTCTCATGCGCCAGTTTCATCACGGCCGCGGCCTCGTCGCGGTTGGCGGGGCGCAGCACGGCCCGGGGCGTGCTGGAATATTTGCCCGTCCAGTCACGGCCGTACCCTTCGGCATCCTTGCCGGTCAGCACATGCGCCTTGCCCAGAATCGATTCCAGCCGCTCGATGAGGTCCATCCTGTCGCTCCTCCCCTGATGTCGGCCCCTTATCGGGGAAATGCCGCTTATTGACCAGAGCGGGCGCCGCGCCGCAGGCTAGCCTACGGAAAACGGAGAGGGAATTTCATGTCCAACGATCCGCTGTTGCAGCCCTACCGGCTGAAACACCTGACCCTGAAGAACCGGATCATGTCGACGGCGCATGAGCCCTATTACTCCGAAGACGGGATGCCGAAGGAGAAATATCGCCTCTACCACGCCGAAAAGGCCAAGGGCGGGATCGCCCTGACCATGACCGCCGGTTCCGCCGTGGTCTCGCCCGACAGCCCCGAGGCCTTCGGCAACCTGCACGCCTATCGCGACGAGATCGTGCCCTGGATGGGGGAGCTTGCCGATGCCTGCCACGAGCATGGCGCGGCGGTGATGATCCAGCTCACCCATCTGGGCTGGCGCACGGGCTGGAACAAGGGCGACTGGCTGCCGGTGCTGGCCCCCTCGCCGGTGCGCGAGCCGGCCCACCGCGCCTTCCCCAAGGAGATGGAGGACTGGGATATCGAACGAGTCGTGGCCGATTACGCCGCCGCCGCCCAGCGGATGCAGGCGGCGGGGCTGGATGGGATCGAGTTCGAGGCCTATGGCCACCTGATGGATGCCTTCTGGTCGCCCTACCAGAACCGGCGCGGGGATGAATGGAGCGGCAGCCTCGACAACCGGCTGCGCTTCACCTGGGCGGTGATCGACGCGGTGCGGAACGCGGTGGGGCCGGAGTTCATCGTCGGCATCCGCATGGTCGCGGATGAAGACTTCGACAAGGGGCTGAGCCGCGAAGAGGGGGTGGAGATCGCCCGGCGGATCGCGCAGTCCGGCAAGTTCGATTTCATCAACCTGATCCGGGGCCGCGTGGCCAGCGATGCGGAACTGACCCGCGTGATCCCGGTGCAGGGCATGGCCAGCGCCCCGCACCTGGATTTCGCGGGCGCGGTGCGGCAGGCGACGGAATTCCCGGTCTTCCACGCCGCGAAAATCTCGGATGTGGCCACGGCGCGGCACGCGGTGGCCAGCGGCAAGCTGGACATGGTGGGGATGACCCGGGCGCACATGGCCGATCCGCATATCGCGGCCAAGGTGGCGGCAGGGCGGGAGGAGCGCATCCGCCCCTGCGTCGGTGCGACCTACTGCCTCGACCGCATCTACGAGGGGGGCGAGGCGCTGTGCATCCACAACGCCGCGACGGGCCGCGAGGCGAAGATACCGCATGTGATCCCCAAGGCCGAGGCGCCGAAGCGCGTCGTCGTGGTGGGCGCCGGTCCCGCGGGGCTGGAGGCCGCGCGGGTCGCGGGTGAGCGCGGGCATGAGGTGACGGTGTTCGAGGCCGCCGACCGGGCCGGAGGGCAGGTCGTCCTGCTGACCGCTAACCCGCGTCGGCGGGAACTGGCCGGGATCGTCGACTGGCGGCTGGCCGAACTGGAGCGGCTGGGGGTCGAGATCCGCTACAACCTCTATGCCGAGGAAGGCGACGTGTTGGCCGAAGCCCCGGATGTCGTGGTCATCGCGACCGGCGGGCTACCCCAGCCGCCCGAGATGGCGGGCGACGATCTGACCGTCTCAAGCTGGGACATCCTGTCGGGCGCGGTGAAGCCGGCGGCTCGGGTGCTGGTCTATGACGACAATGGCGGCCACCCGGGGATGAGCGCGACCGAGGTGATCGCGCGCGGCGGCTCGGAATTGGAACTGGTCAGCCCCGAACGCTTCTTCGCGCCCGAGATGGGCGGACTGAACCATGTCCCATACATGCGCGCCTTTCACGAGACCGGAACGCGGGTGACGATCAACACGCGGGTCACGGGCGTGCGGCGCGAGGGCAATGAACTGGTGGTCACGCTGGGCTCGGATTTCGCGCGCGGCTGGTCGGACGAGCGGCGGGTGGACCAGGTGGTGGTCGAACACGGAACCTTGCCGCTGGACGAACTCTATTTCGCACTGAAACCGCACAGCCGGAACCTCGGGGCCGTCGATTACCCGGCCCTCATCGGCGGGGGCGACCCATTCCCGGCGCGTGGCCCCGACGGGGTCTTCACCCTTTACCGCATCGGCGACGCCGTGGCCTCGCGCAATATCCACGCGGGGATCTACGATGCGCTGCGTTTCGGGCTGAGGTGGTGATCAGCGGGCGCGCTCAATCAGTTCCAGAACCTTCGGCCCCATGTCGGCCACGATCAGGTCGACGCCCTCGGCGCTGGGGTGAATGCCGTCGGGCTGCATGTATTTTGCCATGGCCCTCGGCTCTTCGGACTGGGCATTCAGGGCCTTGAAAAAGCTGGGGTAATACAGCGCGCCAAAGGTCTCGGCCAGGGCGGGATAGATGGAATCGAAGGCCGCCTTGTAGTCCGGCCCGTAGTTTCCCGGCGCGTTCAGCCCCACCAGAAGCACCTCGATCTCTTTCGCCCGGGCGGCCTCAAGAATGCCCTTGAGATTGGCCCGCGACACGTCCGGGTCGATCCCGCGCAGCAGGTCGTTGCCCCCCAACGCCACGATCATCGCGTCGACCCGCGGATCCTCCAGCGTCCAACCGACCCGCGACAGTCCGCCCGCGGTGGTGTCGCCCGAGACGCCCGCGTTGATCACCAGAACGTCCTCGCCCTGCGCCCGCAGCCAGGCTTGAAGTTGCGGCACGAACCCTTCCTGCTCCATCAGTCCGTAACCCTGCGTAAGGCTGTCGCCGAGCGCCGCGATGGTGACCTCTTCGGCCAGGGCCGGGGCGCCTGTTATGGTGAAACTCGCAAGCGCGGCGAACTTGCCCGCGCGCCCCAGCACCCCATATCGCAGGGAGCATGCCCAAGACCGTAGGCCCGAGATGACCGATCCGATCCTGACGCTGAAAGACGTCACCCTCACCCTGCAGGGCAATGCCGGCCCGGTGGAAATCCTGCACGGCATCACGCTGGCGGTGGGCGCCGGCGAAACGCTGGGCTTGGTCGGGCCTTCGGGCTCGGGCAAATCCTCTCTCCTCATGCTCATGGGCGGGCTGGAGCGTGCTACATCGGGTTCGGTCATGGCGCGGGGCCATGACCTGACCGCGATGAACGAAGACCAGCTCGCCCGGTTCCGCCGCCAACATATGGGCGTGGTGTTCCAGTCTTTCCACCTGATCCCGACGATGACGGCGCTGGAAAATGTCGCAACCCCGCTGGAGCTGGCGGGCCACCGCGACGCCTTTTACCGCGCCGCCGAGGAGTTGCGCGCCGTGGGGCTGGAGGCGCGGATGGATCACTACCCGGCGCAGATGTCGGGGGGCGAGCAGCAGCGCGTGGCGCTGGCCCGCGCCGCCGCGCCGCGCCCCGATATACTGCTGGCGGATGAGCCCACCGGCAACCTCGACGCCGCCAACGGCGCCGCGATCATGGAGATGCTCTTCGGCCTGCGCGACCGCCACGGCGCGACGCTGGTGCTGGTCACCCACGCGCCCGAACTGACCGAACGCTGCGACCGCGTGGTGCGGCTGGCCGATGGCCGGATCGAAACGGACGACCGGCGGAGGGCCGCGGAATGACCCTGCCCGTCGCTGCCCGCATCGCCCGGCGCGAGTTGCGCGGCGGGCTGCGCGGTTTCTACGTCTTTCTCGCCTGCCTGGCGCTGGGCGTGGCGGCGATCGCCGCCGTCGGCTCGGTGCGCATGAGCATCCAGCAGGGGCTGCAGGCAGAGGGCGCGACGCTCTTGGGCGGCGATGCCGAGATGTCCTTCACCTACCGCTACGCGGACGAGGCCGAGCGCGCCTGGATGGCCGGCAAGGCCGAGCGCGTCTCCGAGATCGTCGACTTCCGCTCCATGGCGGTGATCGAGCGCGACGGCGGCACCGAGCGCGCGCTGACGCAGGTGAAGGGGGTCGATGACGCCTATCCCCTCTATGGTTCCGTGGTGCTGGATCCGGCCCTGCCGCTCGATCAGGCGCTGGCGGGTGACCGCGCGGTGATGGCGCGGGTGCTGGCCGACCGGCTGGGGTTGACGGTCGGCGACAGCTTTCGGCTGGGCACCAAGGAGTTCACCCTTTCCGCCATTCTCGAGCGCGCGCCTGACGACTCAGGTGGCGGCTTCGGTCTCGGCCCACCGACGCTGCTGCGCAGCGCGGCGCTGGAGGGCGCGGGGCTGCTGACCCCGGGCACCCTTTTCGAGACCGAATACCGCCTGGCCCTGCCCACGGGCAGCGACCTCGCCGCGCTGGAAGGCGAGGCGGTGGGGCTGTTCCGCGACACCGGCATGCGCTGGCGCGACAGCCGCAACGGCGCGCCGGGCATGGCGCGTTTCGTCGAGCGGATCGGCGCTTTTCTGGTTCTCGTCGGGCTGGCGGGGCTCGCGGTGGGGGGCGTCGGCGTGTCGGCGGCGGTGCGCTCCTATCTCGACGGCAAGACCGAGGTCATCGCCACGCTCAAGACGCTGGGGGCCGAGGCGCGGACCATCCTCTGGGCCTACCTCATCCAGATCGCGGTGCTGGCCGCCTTGGGCATCGCGATCGGGCTGATGCTGGGCGCGCTCGCACCGCTGGCGCTGGCCCCGGTGCTCGAGGCGCGGTTGCCGCTGCCCGTCCGCCTTGCCATCTATCCCGGCCCGCTGGCCGAGGCCGCGCTCTACGGTGCGCTGACGGCGCTTCTGTTCACCCTCTGGCCGCTGGCCCGGACCGAGGAGATCCGTGCCGCCGCCCTGTTCCGAGAGGTTTCGGCCCGCGCCCGCGGCTGGCCACGCTGGCCGGTCGTGGCGCTTACCGCCCTGCTGGCGGGGGCGCTGATCGGCGCGGCGACATGGTTCACGGGCGCAGCGCATCTCACCCTCTGGGCCGCGGGGGGCATCGCGATGGCGCTGGGCCTGCTTCTGCTCTCGGCACGGGCGGCGCGGGTTCTGGCCCGGCGGGGCGCGCGGACGCGCGCCGTTCGCGGACGCACCGCGCTTCGGCTGGCGCTGGGGGCGGTCGGTGGGCCGGGCGGCGAGGCCGCGTCGGTGGTGCTGTCGCTGGGGCTCGGCCTGTCGGTGCTGGCCGCCGTGGGCCAAATCCAGGCCAATCTCAGCCGCGGCATCGCCGAGGAACTGCCCGAGGTCGCCCCCTCCTATTTCATGGTGGATATCCAGACCGCGCAGTTGCCCGGCTTCCTGGACCGGCTGGAAAACGACCCCGGCGTCAGCCGCGTCGAGACCGCGCCCATGCTGCGCGGCATCATCACCCGCATCAACGGTATCCCTGCGCGCGAGGCGGTGGGTGAGCATTGGGTGCTCCGCGGCGACCGCGGCGTGACCTATTCCGCCGCGCCGCCCGAGGGCACGATCATCACCGCGGGCGAATGGTGGCCCGAGGACTATTCCGGCCCGCCGCAGATGAGCTTTGCCGCCGAAGAGGCCGAGGAGATGGGGCTGTCGCTGGGCGACGAGGTGACGGTCAACATCCTCGGCCGGGACATCACGGCCGAGATCACCAGCTTCCGCGTCGTCGATTTCTCGACTGCCGGGATCGGCTTCGTCATGGCGCTGAACCCCGCCGCGCTGGCCGGCGCCCCGCATACCCATATCGCCACCATCTATGCCGACGCGGCGGCCGAGGCCGCCATCCTGCGCGACCTGGCGCAGGCCTATCCCAACATCACCGCCATCCGCGTGCGCGACGCGATCGACCGGGTGTCCGAGGTGCTGTCGGGGCTCGCCGCCGCCATCACCTACGGCGCGGGGGCGACGCTGGTCACAGGGCTTTTCGTGCTGATCGGCGCGGCGGCGGCGGGGCAGCGCGCGCGGCTGTTCGAGGCGGCGGTGCTTAAGACCGTGGGCGCGGTGCGCGGGCAGGTGCTGGCCTATCTCGCCCTGCGCGCGGGCCTCCTGGGGGCCGCGGCGGGGCTGGTGGCGATCGTCGCGGGCGGCATCGCGGGCTGGGCAGTCATGGTCTTCGTCATGGACAGCAGTTACGTGTTCGAGCCGGTCTCGGCCATCGCCATCGTCGCGGGCGGAGTCCTGGCCACTCTGCTGGCCGGGCTCGCCTTCGCCTGGGGGCCGTTGGCGGCGCGCCCCGCACGGGTGTTGCGGGCGCGCGAATAGACCTCAGCGCTGCGCGCGGGCCACGACCAGAGGCAACACCACCGTCAGCAGCAACAGCCGAAAGACGTGATGCGCGGCCACGAAGGCGGGGTTGGCATCCAGCAGCACGGACATAGCCATCATCGTCTCCAGCCCGCCGGGGGCAAAGGCGATCAGCACGGTGATCACCGGCAGGCCGAACAGATGCGCCACCAGCGCCGCGCCCGCCAGCGACACCAGCGCGGCGAACCCGGTCAGCACCGAGGCCGCCCCCAGGGCCTGCCCCACCATGCCGGGGGTGATCCCGCTGAAGCGCGTGCCGATCAGCGTGCCCATCACGACGAAGCCCGGCACCGACAGCCACGGCGTCACCGCCCCCGCGGTCAGCGAGGAGGCATGGGCCACCGCTGATACGGCCATGCCCCCCATCAGCAGCGCCGCCGGCACCCGCAGGCGTTTCATCGCCAACCCGGCCAAGGCCGAGACCACGAGCACGAGCGCGAGATCGGGCAGCGGCATGACGCTGTTGACCCGGGCCAGCGCGGGCAGCGGCCGGTCGGTCAGCAAGGGGGAAAGAAACGGCACCAGAAGGGTCAGCGACAGCACCCTCAGGCTCTGGATCATGGTCACGCGGGGCAGGTCGGCCTTCAGTTCCGTCGTCAGGCTGAGGACGAAGCTCAGGTGCCCCGGCGTCGCGGTCAGGATGCCGCTCATCCGGTCCATGCCGAACAGCGCCTGCAACAGCCGTGCGCCCCCCAGGAAGATCGCCATCACGCATAGCGTCAGGACCACCAGGCTCAGCGGCCATTGCGCGGCGGTAGCCAGCGCCTCCGGCGTCACGCCGGTGCCCATGCCCACGCCGATCAGCACGAAACAGGCGTCGCGCAGCCGGTCGGGGATGGTGCCGCGCAGCCCGAACAGCGTGGCCAGCGACACGCACAGCGCCGGCCCGGTCAGGAACGGGGCGGGGACATGCAGCGCCAGCGCCGCGCCGGCGCCCGCGGCGCCGACGGCAAGGATGCGCAAGGCGGGCCACATGGGCGAAGCCAAATCCTGCCCGCGACAGTTTGTCAATGCTTTCACCGACCCCTCCCTTCTTCTTGGAATAAATACTCGCGGCCCCGCGGTTTCCGTACGCGCGACATGCGTCTTGGGCGCGTCGGCGCCCGCGAATTGGGGGTGTCTCCGGCGCGGCGTCGCACTAGGTTCGGGACAGGCACAGGGAGACAGCCATGCTGCTCGAGGCGCAGGACATCGAGAAGAGCTACGGCACCGGCGCGGCGGCGGTCCGGGTGCTCGACGGGGTGAGTTTCACGGCCGCGGCGGGCGAAAGCGTGGCGCTGACGGGCGAATCGGGCAGCGGCAAGAGCACGCTGCTGCATCTCTGCGCCGGTCTGGACCAGGCCGATGCCGGCGAGCTGCGGATCGACGGGCAGGCGCTGGGCGCGCTTGACGACCGGGCCCGCGCCGCGCTGCGCCGGCAGGTGGTGGGGCTGGTGTTCCAGCAATTCAACCTGATCCCCTCGCTGACCACGGGGGCGAACCTGGCGTTCCAGGCGCGGCTGGCCGGGCGGCACGACCCGGCCTGGTGCGCCGCACTGGCCGCACGGCTGGGGCTGGAGACCCTCCTCGATCGCTATCCCGAGCAGCTTTCGGGCGGGCAGCAGCAGCGGGTGGCGATCGGCCGGGCGCTGGCGGCGCGGCCGCGGCTGCTGTTGGCCGATGAGCCGACCGGCAACCTCGACGAGGCCACCAGCGACGAGGTGCTGGCGCTGATGCTGGACCTGGTCGCCGAGACCGGCGCGGGGCTGGTGATGGTCACCCATTCCGAGCGGCTGGCGGCACGGCTCGACCGGCGGCTGCACCTCCGCGGCGGAAGGATCGCCTGATGCACCGCGCGACCCTCAGCGCGATGCTGTCGCACTGGATGCGCCACCCGCTGCAGCTGGCGAGCCTGCTGCTGGGGCTGGCGCTGGCGACGGCGTTGTGGTCGGGGGTGCAGGCGATCAATGCCGAGGCGCGGGCCAGCTATGCGCGGGCAGCGCAGATGCTGGGGCAGGACCGTTTCGCGCAGCTGGTGCCGCGCGACGGGCAGCGCTTCGGCCAGTCGTTTTACGTGGCGCTGCGGCGGGCCGGTTGGCTGGTCTCGCCGGTGCTGGAGGGCGAGTTGCGGCTGGGCGGGCAGGATTTGCGCGTTCTGGGTATCGACCCGGTGACCGCGCCGTCCGGGATGGCGCCGCAGGCGGCGGCGCAGGGCGGCGACCTGCTGGCCTTCCTCACCCGGCCCGGGCAGGGCTTCGCCGCGCCGCAAACGGTGCAGGCCCTGCAGGGGCAGGCGGGGCTGCTCGAACTGATCGCCTCGGATGCCGTTCTGCCGGGCGTGCTGATCACCGATATCGGCATCGCGCAGGGGCTGCTGGAGGCGCCGGGGCAGGTCTCGCGCTTGATCCTGTCGCCGGAACAGCCGCGCGCCCGCGCGCCGCTCGATCAGGTCGCCCCGGGCCTCGTCCGACGACCGCCGCAGGACCAGGCGGACATCGCCGCGTTGACCGACAGCTTTCACCTCAACCTCACCGCCTTCGGCCTGCTCTCCTTCGCGGTGGGGCTTTTCATCGTGCATGGCGCGATCGGCCTGGCCTTCGAGCAGCGCCGCCCGATGTTCCGGACCCTGCGCGCGCTGGGCGTGCCGCTACGCAGCCTGGTCGCGCTGCTGATGGCCGAGGTGCTGATCCTCGCCCTGGTCGCGGGGCTGGCCGGTATCGCGCTGGGCTATGTCATCGCCGCCTCGCTGCTGCCGGACGTGGCCGCCACGCTGCGCGGGCTCTATGGCGCGGCGCTGCCCGGCACGCTCGCGCTGCGGCCCGTCTGGTGGGCCGGGGGGCTGGGCATCGCGTTGCTGGGGACGGGCGCGGCGGCGGGGCAGAGCCTGTGGCGCATGGCGCGTCTTCCGGCGCTGGCGCCTGCCCAGCCGCGCGCCTGGGCAAGGGCCTCGGCGCGGGGGCTGGGGCGGCAGGGCGCGGCGGCGTTTCTTCTGGCCTTGGTGGCGGGGGCGCTGGCCGTCTGGGGGGCCGGGTTGGTGGCCGGGTTCGTGCTGCTGGGGGCGCTGCTGCTGGCGGCGGCGCTGGCGCTGCCGGGGCTGCTGGCCCTGGGGCTGGGCGCGGCCGAGCGCGCGGCGCGCGGCGTGCTGGGACAGTGGTTCTGGGCCGATACGCGCCAGCAACTCCCGGGGCTATCGCTGGCCCTGATGGCGCTTCTGCTGGCGCTGGCGGCCAATATCGGCGTCGGCACCATGGTGTCGAGCTTCCGCCTGACCTTCCTCGGCTGGCTCGACCAGCGGCTGGCGGCGGAACTCTACGTCACCGCGCGCGATGAGGATGAGGCCGCGCGGCTGCGCCAATGGCTTGCGCCGCGCGTGGAGGCGATCCTGCCGATCTGGAGCGTCGAGGCCCCGGTTGCCGGTGCGCCCGCGCGGATCTACGGCGTGGCCGATCACGCCACCTATCGCGACCACTGGCCGCTGCTGCAGGCGGTGCCCGGGGTCTGGGACAGGCTGGCCGCCGGCGAGGCGGTGCTGGTCAACGAACAGATGGCGCGGCGCGAGGGGCTGGCGCCGGGCGATGCCCTGCCGCTGCCCGGCGTGTCCGTGCCGCTGACCATCGCCGGGGTCTATTCCGATTACGGCAACCCGCGCGGGCAGGTGATGCTGGGGCAGGGCCTGTTTGCCGAACTCTACCCGCAGGCGCCGAAGCTGCGCCATGCGCTGCGCCTGCCGCCGGGCGAGGCCCCGGATCTGGGCCGCGCGCTGGTGCAGGAGTTCGGGCTGCCCGAGGGCAACGTCACCAACCAGGCGGCGGTCAAGGCGATGTCGGTGCGCGTCTTCGACCGGACCTTCACGGTCACGGCCGCGCTGAATGTGCTGACGCTGGGCGTGGCGGGGCTGGCCATGCTGACCAGCCTGCTGACGCTCGCGGGGATGCGCCTGCCGCAGCTCGCCCCGGTCTGGGCGCTGGGCCTGACCCGGGCGCATCTGGCGCGGCTGGAGCTGATACGCGCGCTGCTGCTGGCCGCGCTGACCATGGTGCTGGCCCTGCCGGTGGGCCTGATGCTGGCTTGGGCGCTGCTGGCGGTTGTGAACGTCGCCGCCTTCGGCTGGCGACTGCCGATGCATGTCTTCCCGGCCGACTGGCTGCGGTTGGGGGCGCTGGCGCTGCTGGCGGGGGGGCTCGCCGCGCTCTGGCCCGCGCTGCGGCTGGCACGCCTCGCGCCCTCGGAATTGCTGAAGGTCTTTGCCCATGAACGTTAAGGCCCTGATCCTGTGGCTGCTGCTGGCCGTGCCCCTCTGGGCGCAGGGCTTCGCCGGACTGGGCGGCGAGGCCGAGGGCTTCGCCATGCCGTCGCGCGACACGGTGCTGCGCTTCCCGACGGATCACGGCCCGCATCCCGATTTCCGCATCGAGTGGTGGTATCTTACCGCCAACCTGCGCGGGGCGGACGGGCGCGACTACGGCGTGCAATGGACACTGTTCCGCTCGGCTCTGGCGCCGGGCGAGGGCGAGGGTTGGGAAAGCCCGCAGATCTGGATGGGCCACGCCGCGCTGACCACGCCAAAGCGGCATTTCGTGGCCGAGCGCCTGGCGCGTGGTGGCGTGGGGCAGGCGGGGGCGCAGGCCGCGCCCTTCGCGGCCTGGATCGACGAGTGGCGGATGGCGGGGCCCGACGCCTCGGACATCACGCTGACCGCGAGCGGGGCGGAATTCGGCTATGACCTGAACCTTGTCGCCGACGGCCCGCTCATCCTGCATGGCGCGGGCGGCTATTCGGTGAAATCGGCGAGCGGGCAGGCCAGCCATTACTATTCGCAGCCCTTCTACCGGGTGAGCGGCACGCTGCACCTGCCCGAGGGCGGGGTGCAGGTGACCGGGCAGGCCTGGCTCGACAGGGAATGGTCCAGCCAGCCGCTGGAGGAAAGGCAGGAAGGCTGGGACTGGGTCTCCCTGCATTTCGAGGACGGGGCCAAGCTGATGGCGGTCCAGGTGCGCCAGGGCGAGGGCGCGGCCTTTTCCTTCGGCACCTGGATCGGCGCCGATGGCCGGGCCGAGCCCTTCGGTGACGGGGTCTTGAGAATGGCCCCCGTCGAAACCGCAAAGGTGGCGGGACGGACGTTGCCCGTGGCCTGGCGGGTGGAGCTACCGGGGCGCGGGCTGGACGTCACGCTCAGCGCGCTGAACCCGGGGGCTTGGATGGATACGCTCTTCCCCTATTGGGAGGGGCCGGTGCTGGTCAGCGGCTCTCATCCGGGGCGCGGCTACCTGGAAATGACCGGCTATTGACCGCTGCGGCTGCGCGCCCCCTTTCCCTTGCGGCGCGGGGTGGTTAGGTGGAAGGCACTGTCACCAAGAGACATATGCCCATGCACAGCCCCACCCCCCTGACCCGTGACCTCGTTCTGATCGGCGGAGGGCATACCCATGCGCTGGTGGCGCGGATGTGGGGGATGAAACCGGTGCCGGGGGTGCGGCTGACACTGATCAATCCCGGGCCCACGGCACCCTATTCGGGAATGCTGCCGGGGATGATCGCGGGCCATTACACGCGGCCTGATCTGGAGATCGACCTGGTGAAGCTGGCCCGGTTTGCTGGCGCGCGCCTAGTGCTGGGCCGCGCCGTCGGCATCGACCGCGCGGCGCGGTTGGTCCAGGTGGAGGGACGCGCCCCGATCTTCTACGACATCGCGTCGGTCGATATCGGCATCACCACCGAACTGCCCGCGCTGCCCGGCTTTGCCGAGCACGGGGTGCCGGCAAAGCCGCTCGCCATTTATGCCGCGCGCTGGGAAGCCTATGTCGCCGCCGCTGCCGAGGGGCGGGCCGATCCGCGCGTGCTGGTGATCGGCGCGGGCGTGGCAGGGGTGGAATTGGCGCTGGCCTCGGCCCACAGGCTGAAGGCGGCGGGCGTGGCGGCCGAGGTCACGCTGCTGGAGGCCGCCGGCACGCCCCTGCGCGATATCGGCGCCGGTGCGCGGCGGGCGCTGCTGGCGCAACTCGACCGGCACGGCGTTACCCTGCGCACCGGCGTCCGCGTTGCCCGGGTCACGGCCGAGGGCGTGGTATTGGAGGGCGGCGAGGCGGTCCCGGGCGGGCTGGTGCTGGGCGTGGCCGGCGCGCGGCCGCATCCGTGGCTGGCCGGGACGGGCCTGCAAATGACCGAGGGCTTCATCGACGTGGGGCCCGACCTGCGCTCGCTCAGCGATCCGCTGATCTATGCCGCGGGGGACTGTGCGCACCTTACCCACGCGCCACGGCCCAAGGCGGGCGTCTTTGCCGTTCGCGAGGCGCCGGTGCTTGCCCATAACCTGCGTGCCGATCTGGTGGGCGGGCGGCGGCGAGGCTACCGGCCGCAGCGAGATTACCTCAAGCTGATCTCCACCGGCGGCAAGCACGCGGTGGCCGACAAGCTGGGCCTGCGGCTGGAAGGCGACTGGATGTGGCGCTGGAAGGATCATATCGACCGCAAGTTCATGCGGATGTTCCACGAACTGCCCGAGATGGACAGCGCCCAGCCGATCCCGGCGGGCGCGGCCATCGGCGTGGCCGAGGCCTTGGCGGACAGGCAGATGCCCTGCGGCGGCTGCGCGGCCAAGCCGGGGCCCGAGGTGCTGCGCGCGGGGCTGGCGGGGCTGACCGCACCCGCGCGGGACGACGTGCTGCGCGGCGCCGGCGACGACGCGGCGGTGCTGAGCCACGGGGCGGGCAGCCAGGTGCTGACCTCGGACCATTTCCGGGCCTTCACCGAGGATCACTACATGCTGGCGCGCATCGCGGCGGTGCATGCGATGGGCGATATCTGGGCCATGGGCGCCACGCCTCAGGCGGCGCTGGCCACGCTGATCCTGCCAAAGATGCGCGACCGGATGCAAAGCCACACGCTGCGCGAAATCATGGAGGCGGCGACGGAAACCTTCCGCGCCGCGGGGGCGGACCTGGTGGGCGGGCATACCAGCGTGGGTCCCGAACTGACGCTCGGTTTCACCGTCACCGGCCTGCATTCCGGCACGCCGCTGGGGCTGGAGGGCGCGCGGCCCGGCGATGCGCTGATCCTGACCAAGCCCATCGGCAGCGGCACCATCTTCGCCGCCGAGATGCAGGGCAGGGCCGAAGGCGAGGACGTGGCCGCCGCGCTGGAGATGATGGCGTCGCCGCAAGGCCGAGCGGCGGCGGTTCTGGCGCCGGCGGCGCATGCGATGACCGATGTCACGGGCTATGGCCTGGCCGGGCACCTGCTGACGATCCTGCGCGCCTCTGGCGTTGGGGCCGAACTGGACCTCGAGGCGGTGCCGGTGATGCAGGGGGCCTTGGCGCTGGCCGAAAGCGGCATCCGCTCGACCCTCTTCCCCAAGAACGAGGCGCTCTTGTCCGAAATGCCGGGCGCGGATGCGGGGGAGGCGCGCGTGGCGCTGCTGCTCGATCCTCAGACGGCGGGTGGGCTGCTGGCCGCGGTGCCCGGCGACCGGGCGGAGGAACTGGTCGCCGTCCTGAACGGCGAAGGCTATCCGGCGGCGCGGATCGGTACGGTCACCGACGGCCCGGCGATGATCACCCTGCGCTGAGGTCGCGCACGGCCTGTGCCAGGCGCGGCGCTGCCTCGGCCAGCGCCTCGGGCGACAGGCTGTCGAGTGGCACGGTCCGGCTGGGCTGCTCGGCGAAGCGGGCGTGCTGCTTGCCGTAGCGCGGGTCGTAGTGATGCTGCATCAGCCCGGCGGCCAACTCGGCGAAAGCGCCGCCGCCCGCCAGCCCCAGCCAGTGCTCGATCCGCTCGGCCGGGTGCAGCGGTGCCAGCGACCGCAGGGTGGCCTCAAGCCGCCGGGCATCGGCGGTCAGGTCAGTATAGCGCCGCGCAAGGTAATCCGCGCGGGCCTGCAGCGGGGCCTCGACCACGACGCGCGGGGCGGATTTCATCGCCGCCCACAGCTTCGGCGGCAGGTTGACCTCGCCGATCTTGCTGGATTCGCCCTCGACCACGGCGACCTCGCCGGGGCGCAGCGCCTCGCGCGCCATGGCCAGCCTGGTCTCGAAGCCCTTCTGCGCGGGCTGCCCCCCGTCCATTGCGCCGAACAGCGAGCCGCGGTGGTTCGCCAGCCCCTCCAGGTCGATCACCTGCAGCCCCTGTTCGGCCAGCAGCGGCAGCAGGTCGGTCTTGGCGGTGCCGGTATTGCCCTCCAGCACCACCAGCGGGCCGGGCCAGGGCGCCTCGTAGAGCGCCTCCTGCACCAGCCGGCGATAGCTGCGGTACCCGCCTTCAATGGTGTCGGCCTGCCAGCCGATCTGGCGCAGGATCGTGGTGAAGGAGCCCGAGCGCTGCCCGCCGCGCCAGCAATAGACCAGCGGGCGGTAGGCCTTGGGGCGGTCCATCAGCGACTGCTCGATATGGCGGGCGGCGTTGCGCGCCACCAGCGCCGCGCCGATCTTGCGCGCCTCGAACGGGCTGACCTGTGTGTAGATGGTGCCCACGCGGGCACGCTCCTCGTCGTCGAGCACGGGCAGGTTGATCGCGCCGGGGATATGGTCCTCGGCGTATTCGGCGGGCGAGCGGACGTCGATCACCTCGTCGAAGGGCAGATCGCTGAGCGCGGAGAGGGAGGTCAGGGTCACGGGCATGGGCTGTTATTAGGGCCTGCAGTGGCAAAGGCAAAGGGGGTGCTGCGGCCCCGACTGTTTCCTCTTTCCATTCAGCGCGAAAGGGTTACCCTCGGGGCCGATCTTTGCGCCAGCACGGGGCCGCGCCGCCCAGACCGCGAGGGAGACCGCCGCAATGCCGTTTCACACCAACACGCTCTGGTCCGAGCTGGAAGTCGGAATGGAAGCCGAGATCAACCATGTCTGCAGCGCCGACGATTTCTACGTTTTCGCCAATGCCTCGGGCAACATGAACCCGCTGCACCTGCCGCGAGAGGATGGCGACGCCAACGGCACGCCGGAGGCGGTGGCGCCGGCGATGTGGCTGGGGGCCCTGATCTCGGCCGTTCTGGGCAATTTCCTGCCCGGGCCCGGCACGCTCTACCAAAGCCAGTCGCTGGCCTTCCTGGAGCGGGTGCATGCGGGCGACGAGATCACCGCCAAGGTGCGCCTGACCGACAAGGGCGAGGGCAACACCGCCACCTTCGAGACCTGGGTCGAGGATGCGCGGGGCAAGCGCGTGGCGGTGGGCGAGGCGGTGGTGATCGCGCCCGTGCGCCGGGTGAAGATCGACCTGCGCGACGTGCCCGGCCTGACCGTGAACACGCATCAGCATTTCGATGCCCTGCTGCAGCGCGCCGCACCGCTGGAGGCGATGCCCACCGCCGTGGTTGCGCCCGAGGATTCGGCCTCGCTGGGCGGGGCGCTGCTGGCCCATGAGGACCGGCTGCTTATCCCGATCCTGATCGGGGACGGTGCCAAGATCGCCAATGCCGCCAAGGAGATCGGCGCCGATCTGGCCGGGCTGGAAATCATCGACATCGCGAGTCATTCCGAGGCGGCCGCGCGCGCCGTGCAACTGGTCCACGAGGGTCGCGCCAAGGCTCTGATGAAGGGCAATCTGCATACCGACGACCTGCTGCACCACGTGGTCAAGCGCGACGGCGGTCTGCGCACCCATCGGCGGCTGAGCCATGTCTTCGTGATGGACGTGCCGGGGCTCGACCACCTGCTGATGGTCACCGACGCCGCGATCAACATCACGCCTTCGCTCGAGCAGAAAGTCGATATCGTGCAGAACGCCATCAACCTCGCCCACGCGCTGGATATCCCCGAGCCCAAGGTGGGAATCCTGTCGGCGGTGGAGACGGTGAACCCGAAGATCCCCTCCACCATCGACGCGGCGGTTCTGTCCAAGATGGCCGACCGCGGTCAGATCCACGGCGGGCTGGTCGACGGGCCGCTGGCCATGGACAACGCGGTCGACCTGAAGGCGGCCAAGACCAAGGGCATCGCCTCGGCGGTGGCGGGGCAGGCGCAGATCCTGGTGGTACCGAACCTCGAATCCGGCAACATGCTGGCCAAGGAACTGACCTTCCTCGCCCATGCGCAGGCCGCCGGCATCGTTGTCGGCGCGCAATGCCCGATCATCCTGACCAGCCGGGCCGATGACGAGCGTTCGCGGCTGGCCTCCTGCGCGGTGGCGGTGATGGCGGCGCAATGGGCGCGCGGGACATGAGCGGCGAGGCGATTCTCACGATCAACGCGGGCTCTTCCTCGATCAAGTTTTCGGTCTACGCGGCCGGGGCGGAGCCGGTGGAACTGGGCCGCGGCGAGGTCGAGAACCTAAACGCCGAGGCCCATCTGCAGGTCGAGCCCGCCGGCGGCCCGGCCAGCGACGAACAGATCGGCAAGGCCGACCACGCCCAGGCGCTGCGGGCGATCCTGGATCACTTGGCGCCCATCCTGGAGGGGCGGCACGTGGCCGGCGTGGGCCACCGCGTCGTGCACGGTGGCGTGAAATACGCGGCGCCGCAGATCCTGGACGATCAGGTGGTCGAGGACTTGCATGCGCTGGAGCCGCTGGCGCCGTTGCACCAGCCCTACAACCTGGCCGCCGTCAACGCCGCCCGCGCGGCGTTCCCCGATGCACTGCAGCTGGCCTGTTTCGATACCGGGTTTCACCGCGGCCATTCCTGGGTGAACGAGACCTTCGCCCTGCCGCGCGCCTATTACGACCGGGGTATCCGGCGTTACGGCTTCCACGGTCTGTCCTACGAGTTCATCGCGGGCGAGATTGCGCGCCGCTACCCCGAACTGGCCGGAGGCCGGGCAATCGTGGCCCATCTGGGCAACGGAGCGTCGATGTGCGCGATGCAGGCGGGGCGCAGCGTGACCACGACCATGGGGCTTTCGGCGCTCGACGGGTTGCCCATGGGCACCCGCACGGGGCAGATCGACCCTGGGGTACTGCTCTACCTGATGGAATTCGAGGGGATGGACGCCGCCGCCCTGACCCGCCTCCTCTACAAGGAAAGTGGGCTGAAGGGCCTGTCGGGGATCAGCAACGACATGCGCACGCTGGAGGCCTCGGACGCGCCCGAGGCGGCGCAGGCGATCGCGTATTTCACGGCCCGCATCCGGCACGAGATCGGCGCGCTGACCGCCGATCTGGGCGGGCTCGACGCGCTGGTCTTCACCGGCGGCATCGGTGAGCACTCGGTACGGGTGCGCGCGGGCGCCTGCAACGGGATGGGGTGGCTGGGCCTGTCGGTGGACGCCGGGGCCAATGCCAAGGGCGCGCCCGAGATCGGCGCGGGGCGCGTTCGGGTGCTGGTGATTCCCACCGACGAGGAGCGGGTGATCGCCCGCGCCGTGGCCGGAGTTCTGGCACAGGGCTGAGAGTTCGACCGGATTCGCCGGGTGCGGCGGGGCAGGGGATGGAACCCGTTCCGGCCCCCTGCCCGGCCAGCGGAACAGGATCGGCCCCACAGGCTTGAGGTGGGCGATTTTCCCGCCATGCAGGGACATAGGGTCAGAATGTCCTTGTTTTCCTGGACGTATAGCCAGATAGGGGGAATATTTCCTATGTCATGACGCAGGAAACGGAGCCTGCATCATGACGTTCATCTCCTCAGACATCCGCCAGAGCGGCGGCTGCTTCGATCACGGCCGGGTCGATCTGGTCGGCGCCGGTCCCGGCGATCCCGACCTGCTGACGCTCAAGGCGCATCGGGCGCTGTGCCGTGCGGACGTGGTGATCCACGACCGGCTGGTCAGCGCCGAGATCCTGGCGCTGATCCACCCCGGTGCGCTGGTGATCGAGGCGGGCAAGACGGGCTTCGGCCCCTCCATGCCGCAGGAAGAGATCAACGCGCTGATGATCGCCCATGCCCGCGCGGGCGCCCATGTGCTGCGCCTGAAATCCGGGGATCCGGGCGTTTTCGGCCGGCTCGACGAGGAACTGGCGGCGCTGGAGGATGCAGGCATCGCGTGGCACGTGGTCCCCGGCATCACCGCCGCTTCGGCGGCCGCCGCCCAGATCGGCCAGCCGCTGACCCGGCGCGGGCGCAATTCCGACCTCCGGCTGCTGACCGGCCATGACGTGGAGGGCTTTGCCGAGCAGGACTGGCGCGCGCTGGCCCGTCCAGGCGCAGTGGCCGCCATCTACATGGGCAAGCGCAGCGCGCGGTTCACCCAGGGCCGCCTGCTGATGCACGGCGCCGACCCGGCCACGCCTGTGACCATCGTCGAAAACGCCTCGCGCCCCGATAGCGTGACCCGCGCCTCCAGCCTCGGCCAATTGCCCCAAGCTGTGGCGGAATGCGCTGGTCCCGCCGTGATCCTCTTCGGCCTCGCCCCACGCGC
Source organism: Paracoccaceae bacterium (assembly GCA_049974865.1). GTDB lineage: Bacteria > Pseudomonadota > Alphaproteobacteria > Rhodobacterales > Rhodobacteraceae > JAGSOU01. The sequence continues at coordinate 3,287 of JBNGCX010000006.1, read as the reverse complement.
GGCCGCCGTCGTGCCGTTCATACAGGAGGCCGTCCAATGAGCCGCCCCTTCACCCCCAAGGTCATCACCGCCAACGATCTGCTGCGCGGCGACGTGGTCTGGTTGACCGACAGTGGCGACTGGACCCGCGACATGGCCCGCGCCGAACTGATCGAGGACGAGGCACACGCCCAGATCCGCCTGATCGAGGCCGAGGCCCAGCAGGATCGCATCGTGGGCCCCTACCTGGCCGAGGCCCGCGCCGGCGCGCTGGGCCCCGAGCCCGTGCATTTCCGCGAGGCGTTCCGCACCCGCGGCCCCTCCAACTACCCCCACGGCAAACAGGCGGAGAGCGACCATGTATGATTACTCGGAGTTCGATGACGCCTTCGTGCGCGAGCGCGTGGCCCAGTTCCGCGCCCAGGTCGAGCGCCGCATCAGCGGCGCGCTGAGCGAAGAGGAGTTTCGCCCGCTGCGCCTGATGAATGGGCTCTACCTGCAACTGCACGCCTACATGCTGCGGGTGGCGATCCCCTATGGCACGCTGGACGGCGCCAAGATGCGGCAGCTCGCCTATATCGCCGAGCGCTGGGACAAGGGCTATGGCCATTTTACCACCCGGCAGAACATCCAGTACAACTGGCCCGAGCTGCGCGATGTGCCCGACATGCTGGAGGCGCTGGCCGATGTCGGTATGCACGCCATCCAGACCTCGGGCAACACCATCCGCAACGTGACCGCCGACCATTTCGCCGGTGCCGCGGCGGACGAGATCGAGGACCCGCGCCCCTATGCCGAACTGATCCGGCAATGGTCCACCGACCACCCGGAATTCCAGTTCCTGCCGCGCAAGTTCAAGATCGCCATCACCGGCAGCCCGAACGACCGCGCCGTGACCCGCGCCCATGACATCGGGCTGCGGATGGTTCGGCAGGACGGCGAGACCGGGTTCGAGGTGATCGTGGGCGGCGGCCTCGGCCGCACCCCGATGATTGGGCAGGTGCTGCGTGACTTCCTGCCGGTGGGTGACCTGCTGCCCTATCTCGAGGCGATCGTGGCCACCTACAACCTGCTGGGCCGGCGCGACAACAAGTACAAGGCGCGGATCAAGATCACCGTCCACGAGAACGGGATCGAGACGGTGCGCGAACTGGTCGAACGGGAATTCGCGGCGCGGCGCGCGGCGTTCTCCGGCGCCGACCAGGCGCTGCTGGCCGATATCCGCGCCCGCTTCCGCCGGCCCGACTTCGTCACCGCCCCGACCGATGCGTTCGAGGTCGCCTATCAGGCCGATCCGGTCTTCCGCTCCTGGGCCGACACTAACCTCGCGCCCCATGCCGTGCCGGGCTACGCTATCGTAACCGTCTCGCTCAAGGCGCATGGCGCCACGCCGGGCGATGCCTCGGCGCGCCAGATGCGCGTGCTGGCCGACCTGGCCGAGACCTATGGCCATGACGAGCTGCGCGTCAGCCATGAGCAGAACATCGTGTTGCCCCATGTGCACAAGGCGCACCTGCCCGCGCTCCATGCGCGTCTGCGCGAGGCGGGGTTGGCCACGGCCAATATCGGGCTGATCTCGGACATCATCGCCTGCCCGGGAATGGATTACTGCGCGCTGGCCACCGCGCGCTCGATCCCCGTCGCGCAGCAGATCGCCACGCGGTTCGAGGAACTGAAGCTCGAGCACGAGGTCGGCCCGCTGAAGCTGAAGATCTCGGGCTGCATCAACGCCTGCGGCCATCACCACGTCGGTCATATCGGCATCCTCGGGCTCGACCGGGCCGGGGTCGAGAACTACCAGATCACCCTGGGCGGCGACGGCGGCGAGAGGGCCGAGATCGGCACCCGCACCGGCCCCGGCTTTTCGGCCGACGAGATCGTGCCGGCGGTGGAGCGGCTGATCCTGGCCTATCTCGACTTGCGCGAAGAGCCCGGGGAAACCTTCCTCATGGCCTATCGCCGGCTGGGCATGGAGCCCTTCAAACAGGCCCTTTACGGCGAGGGACGACAACGCCATGCCGCTTGAAGCCCCCCTTGCCCCGGTGGCCGAGCGCGTGGCGCATCTGAATGCGCGCTACCGCCACCACGCCGCCAAGGCGGTGCTGCAGCGCGCGCTCCGCGACCCCGCCGTCGGCCGCATTGCGCTGGTCTCCTCCTTCGGGGCGGAATCGGTGGTGCTGCTGCACATGGTCTCGGTCATCGACCGCAGCACGCCGGTGCTGTTCGTCGACACCCAGATGCTGTTCCCCGAGACCCTGGCCTACCAGGCCGAGGTCGCGGCGGGGCTGGGCCTGACCGACGTGCGCACCATCCGCGCCCGCCCCGAGGCGGTGGCCGCCCGCGACCCCGACGGGCTGCTGCACCGGTCGGACACCGATGCCTGCTGCGACCTGCGCAAGGTCGAACCGCTGGAGCGGGCGCTGGGCAATTTCGAGGCCTGGATCACCGGGCGCAAGCGCTTTCAGGGTGGCCGGCGCGCCGTGCTCGATTTCTTCGAGGACGAGGGCGGCCGGCGCATTAAGGTCAACCCGCTGGCCCATTGGGCGCCTGAGGACGTGCAGGACTACATGGTCAACAACCGGCTGCCGCGGCACCCGTTGGTCAGCCGCGGCTACCCCTCGATCGGCTGCGCGCCCTGCACCACCCGGGTCGCGCCGGGCGAGGACCCGCGCGCCGGGCGATGGCGCAACCGCGACAAGGACGAATGCGGCATCCATTTCATCAACGGGCGCGCCATGCGCGGCCCCGCCCCGCAAGGAGACCGGACATGAGCGTGATCGTGACCGACAGGGGCTTCGCCCCGGACGGCTGGCAGGGGCCGGTGGCCGAGCTGCCGCCCGAGGGCGGTCCAGAGGAATTGAGAGCGTTGGCAGATGTCCCGATGATCCGCATCCATTTCGCGGCCTTCAGCGACGGGCGCGGGTTCACGCTGGCCCGGCGTCTGCGGCTGCAGGGATACGCCGGCCGGCTGCGCGCCGCGGGGCCGCTGCTGGCCGACCAGTACGCCATGGCGCGGCGCGCCGGGTTCGACGAGGTTGAAATCCCCGACGAAATCGCCGCCCGCCAGCCTTGGGAACAATGGCAGGCCCGCGCCGACTGGCGGGCGCATGACTACCAGGCGCGCCTGCGCGGCACCGCCTGAGACAAAAGCAGGAGAGACAGGATGACCGAATCCCGCCCCGTGCGCACCGAGGCCGCCCGGCCGGTGCATCCCGACGCGCAGACCGTGACCGAGGTGCAGCATTACACCGACCGGCTGTTCCGCTTCCGCGTGACGCGGCCGCAGAGCCTGCGCTTCCGCTCGGGAG
>JBNGCX010000005.1:0-93939 GCA_049974865.1 Paracoccaceae bacterium | reverse complement strand
ACCGGCACGCCCATCAGCGCCGACAGCCGCACCGAGGGCCGGGCATAGTCGGTGAACACCAGGAAGGTGCCGCCATAGGGGCGCATGCCGCCATGCAGAGCCATGCCGTTCATGGCCGCGGCCATGCCGTGCTCGCGGATGCCGTAATGGAGGTAGCGGCCCTTGCGGTTCTCGGGGCCGAAATTGCCCAGATCGCCGGTCCTGGTGTTGTTCGATCCGGTCAGGTCGGCCGAGCCGCCGACGGTCTCCGGCATGATCGGGTTTACCAGTTCCAGCACCATCTCGCTGGACTTGCGGGTGGCGACCTTGGGCGCCTCGTCCGAGATCTGCTTCTTCAGCGCCTTGATGGTGGCCGAAAGGCGCTTGGGCGCCTCCAGCGCATAGGCGCGGTTGAACTCGGCCTGCTTGCCCTTGGGCAGGCCGGCGAGGCGCTCTTCCCAGGCGGCGCGCTCGACCGCGCCGCGGCGGCCGATCTCGGCCCAGGCGCCGCGGATGTCCTCGGGGATCTCGAAGGGCCCGTATTCCCAGCCATAGGCGGCCTTGGTGTCGGCGATGAGCTGCGCATCGGTCAGCGCGCCATGCGCCTTGGCCGTGTCCTGCGCCGAGGAGCCCAGGCCGATATGCGTCTTGCAGGCGATCAGGGTGGGCGTCTTGGAGGCCTTGGCGGCGGTGATCACCCGGTCGATATCCTCGGGGTCATGGCCGTCGCATTCGTAGACCGACCAGCCCGAGGCCTCGAACCGCTGCAACTGGTCGGTGCGGTCGGCGATCTCGACCTTGCCGTCGATGGTGATGCCGTTGTTGTCCCAGAACACGATCAGCTTGCTCAGCTCATGCTTGCCCGCGAGACCGATCGCCTCCTGGCTGACGCCCTCCATAAGGCAGCCGTCGCCGGCGATGACATAGGTGTGGTGGTCGACCACCTTCTTGCCGAAGCGGGCGCGCTGGATTTCCTCGGCCAGCGCGAAGCCCACCGCGTTGGCCAGCCCCTGGCCCAGCGGGCCGGTGGTGGTCTCCACGCCCGTGGCGTGGCCGTATTCGGGGTGGCCCGCGGTGATCGACCCGAGCTGGCGGAAGTTCTTGATCTGCTCCAGCGTCATGTCCTGATAGCCGGTCAGGTGCAGCAGCCCGTAAAGCAGCATCGAGCCGTGGCCCGCCGACAGGATGAACCGGTCGCGGTCGGGCCAGTGGGGGGCGGCGGCGTCGAATTTCAGGTGTTTCCCGAACAGCACGGTGGCCACGTCGGCCATGCCCATCGGCATGCCGGAATGGCCCGAATTGGCGGCCTGGACGGCGTCCAGGGCCAGGACGCGCAGCGCGCAGGCCTTTTTCCAGTGCTCGGGATGGGCGGAGCGGAGGGCTTGGATTTCCACGGGGGCGGATCCTTTGTCTGGGGCCGGAGGACGGCCGGGGAAATTTGCGCCGGTGATAGCAGCGTCTGGCGCAAGTTCAAGCGCCGGAGCGCCGGTTCCCGGCCCGCCGCGCGGTCTGGGCCGTTCCGCGGGGCGGCGAGTAGGGTAAGCTGGCCTGACAAGGGCCCTGATTCGCGCATGGCCCCATGTGGCGCGCGGGGTGTATGACAACCAGAACAGGGGACAGGCAGAATGAGCGATTTGAGCGAACTTGAAGGCCGGATCACCGCCGCGCTGGAGCGCGCGGGCCGCGGGATCGAGGCGCTGTCGAAACAGCCCGGGGCCCCGGCAGTCGACGAGGCGCAGGTGGCCCGGCTGAAAGAGGCGCTGGAGGCCGAGAAGACCGCCAACGACCAGCTTGAGGAGCGGCTGCGCGCCGTCCATGACAAGCATGAGGGCGAGCTTTCCGGCCTCAACGCCCGGGTCGGCGCGGCCGAGGCCGAGGTCGAGCGGCTGCGCGCGGTCAACGACCAGCTGCGCGAGGCGAACCGCGCCCTGCGCGCGGCCAATGCCGAGGGCGTGGGCGACGCCGCCCTGATCAACGAGTCGATGCAGGCCGAGCTGGAGGCCCTGCGCGCCCTGCGCGACAGCGACCGGGCCGAGATGGATGGCCTGATCGCCGACCTCACCCCGCTGACCGAGGAGAACGCCAATGCCTGAGGTTCAGATCACCATCGGCGGGCGCGCCTTCGAAGTGGCCTGCCAGGAGGGCGAAGAGGAATTCCTGCGCGCCGCCGCGGCGCTGCTGGACAACGAGGCCTCGACGCTGGTCGAGCAGATCGGACGGCTGCCCGAAGGGCGGATGCTGCTGATGGCCGGGCTGATGCTGGCCGACAAGACCGCCGGCCTCGAGGAAAAGTTGCGCAACGCCGAAGAGGTGCTGGGCCAGAAGGAGGATGAGCTGGCCGAGCTGAAATCCCGCCCCGCGCCCAAGCCCGAGCGCGTCGAGGTGCCGGTGATCCCCGGCTCCGTGACCGACTCGCTGGCCGAGATCGCCGCGCGGGCCGAGGCGCTGGCGGACGCGGTGGAGGAAAAGGCCGCCGGCTGAGGCGGGACCTGTGGTCGAGCGCGCATCCGCGGATGCCGGGCAGAAAATGCCGTCCGGAACCGATGCCCGCGGCGTTTGCGTCCCGGGGCGCGCCCGATCCGCGCCCGGCGGGCACCCCTCTGATGGCAGGGCCGGCGCGCATTCTCGGGCAGGAACGGTTTGCGGAAAGAAAAGGGGGCCGCTTGGGCCCCCTTCGCACGGTCTGTTCAGCCCGCCTCAGGCGTTGGCTTCGCGGATCTTGTCGGCGGCGTCCTTGTCATAGGCCACGCCCTTGTCGTCGAAGAGCTGGTCCAGCTCGCCCGACAGGGTCATCTCGGTGATGATGTCGCAGCCGCCGATGAACTCGCCCTTCACGTAGAGCTGCGGGATGGTCGGCCAGTCGGAGAAATCCTTGATGCCCTGGCGGATATCGTCATCGGCCAGCACGTTCACGTCCTGGTACTCCACGCCCATGTAATTCAGAACGCCGGCCACGCGGCTGGAAAAGCCGCATTGCGGCATGTCCTTGGTGCCCTTCATGAACAACACCACGTCATTGCTGGTGACGGTGTCCTTGATCTGGTCTTGCGCGGTCATTTTCAATCCTTCGGGGTTCGGGCCGCCTCAGTCGGGCGCCTTGGTGGTCAGGGCCAGCGCGTGCAGTTCTCCTGCCTTGCCGTCCATCTTGCCTTTCAGCGCGGCATAGACGGCGCGTTGCTGCTGCACCCGGTTCTGGCCGCGGAAGCTTTCGTCGATGACCTCGGCGGCATAGTGATTCCCGTCACCGGCAAGGTCGGTGACGGTGATCTTCGCGTCGGGAAAGGCCGCGCGGATGAGGTCCTCGATTTCCTGGGCTTCTATGGCCATCGCTGTCTCCTTGTTGTCGATTCAGAGATAGAGCGGCCCCGCGACACGTGCAAGGCGTGGAAAACCACAGTTGCCCAGCAAAGGCGGCACGCCGCGATCAGTCGATCGCAGCGGCAAAGGCACCGCGGTAAAGCGCGGAGAGCTCCTCCAGCGGGGCCTCGGCGCCGTCGAAACGCACGCTGTCGCCGCCGAAGCGGCCCACGGTCTCGATCGGCACCCCGGCCTGGCCCGCGGCGACCATCAGCGCCTCGGCCTGGTCGAAGTTGCAGGCCACCAGGTAGCGGCCCTGGTCCTCGCCGAAGAGGGTGGGGGTGTCGCCGGCATCGAGCTGGACGCCGATGCCCGCGGCCTCGGCCAACTCGAAGGCCGCCAGCGCCAGGCCGCCGTCGGACAGGTCGGTGCAGGCCTTGATCAGGGCGCGGTTGGCGCGGATGAACTCGCCGTTGCGGCGCTCGGCCTCCAGGTCCACCTCGGGCGCGTCGCCGTCCTCGCGGTTGAACACCTCGTACAGCAGGGCGGACTGGCCCAGGTGGCCCTTGGTCTCGCCGATCAACAGCGCCACATGGCCGTCGCGCACCTCGCCCGCGATCAGGTCGCCGAGATGGTCGAGCAGGCCCACCGCACCGATGGTCGGCGTGGGCAGGATGGCCTTGCCGTCGGTCTCGTTGTAGAGCGAGACGTTGCCGGACACGATGGGCATGTCCAGCGCCGCCACGGCGGCGCCGATGCCTTTGATCGCGCCCACGAACTGGCCCATGATCTCGGGCTTTTCGGGGTTGCCGAAATTCAGGTTGTCGGTGGTGGCCAGCGGCTTGGCGCCCACGGCGCAGAGGTTGCGGTAGGCCTCGGCCACCGCCTGCTTGCCGCCTTGATACGGGTTGGCGCGCACATAGCGCGGGGTCACGTCCGAGGTGAATGCCAGCGCCTTGTCGGTGCCGTGCACCCGCACCACGCCCGCACCCAGGCCCGGCACGCGCACCGTGTCGGCCATGACCATGTGGTCGTATTGCTCATAGACCCACTGCTTGGCCGCGTAGTTGGGCGAGCCGATCAGCGCCTTCAGCCCGTCGATGGGGTCGATGCCCGGCACGTCCTCCAGCTCGGCGGCGGCGGGGGTTTCCTCCCACGGGCGGTCATATTCCGGCGCGGTGCCCGACAGCGCCTTGAGCGGCAGGTCGGCCTTGACCGCGCCGCAATGCTTTACCACGAAACGGTCCTCGTCGATGGTGTGGCCGACGATGGCAAAGTCGAGATCCCATTTCTCGAACACCGCCTTGGCCTCGTCCTCCTTCTCGGGGCGCAGGACCATGAGCATCCGCTCCTGGCTTTCGGAGAGCATCATCTCGTAGGCGGTCATGTTCTCTTCGCGGCAGGGCACGCAATCGAGGTCCAGCTCCACGCCCAGGTCGCCCTTGTCGCCCATCTCCACGGCCGAGCAGGTCAGGCCCGCCGCGCCCATGTCCTGGATCGAGATCACCGCGCCGGTCGCCATCAGCTCCAGCGTGGCCTCCATCAGGCGCTTTTCGGTGAAGGGGTCGCCGACCTGAACGGTGGGGCGCTTTTCCTCGATGGTGTCGTCGAACTCGGCCGAGGCCATGGTGGCGCCGCCGACGCCGTCGCGCCCGGTCTTGGCGCCGAGATAGACCACCGGCATGCCGACGCCCGAGGCGGCGGAGTAGAAAATCTTGTCGGTGTCCGCCAGGCCCGCCGCAAAGGCGTTGACCAGGCAGTTGCCGTTATAGGCGGCGTGGAAGCGCACCTCGCCGCCCACGGTGGGCACGCCGAAGCAGTTGCCGTAGCCCCCGATGCCCTCGACCACGCCATGCACCAGCTGTTTCGTCTTGGGATGGTCCACCGCGCCGAAGCTGAGCGAGTTCATCGCCGCGATGGGGCGCGCGCCCATCGTGAACACGTCGCGCAGGATGCCGCCCACGCCGGTCGCCGCGCCCTGGTAGGGCTCGATATAGGAGGGGTGGTTGTGGCTCTCCATCTTGAAGACCACGGCCTGGCCGTCGCCGATATCCACCACGCCCGCGTTCTCGCCGGGGCCGCAGATGACCTGCGGGCCTTCGGTGGGCAGGGTGCGCAGCCATTTCTTGGACGACTTGTAGGAGCAATGCTCGTTCCACATGGCCGAGAAGATGCCCAGCTCGGTGAAGGAGGGCTCTCGGTTCAGAAGGCGGATGATCTCGGCATATTCCTCGGGTTTCAGCCCGTGGGCTTCGATCAGCTCTTCGGTGATTTGGGGCTCTTGCATCGCGTCTGTGTTCCCTTCGGCCACGTCTTGCGTGCGTCATATTGCATGGGGGCTGCCGGGAAAAGGGGCAATGGCGCCGCGCGGCGGCCGGAACAGGGGCGGGTTCGAGGACCCTGCCGTGCGGCGGCGCGCATGACCGGCGCCCTGGCGCGAGTTCGGGGGCCCTGGGCTGCGGCCGCAAGGGGCGGCTGCGTGTCGTCCGGACGAATGGCGATCTTGCCTCATCCCGCGTTCAGGCGACGGCGGAAAAACGGCCAAAAAAAAGGCCGAGCAGAAGCTCGGCCAAAGTCCAACAGGGAGGTGAAGATAGTAGCTCTCGCCACGTTCTTCGAAGCCCGATGTATGGGGGGCACACGACTCGTGCAAGTCCAAAAATGCCGCACCTGCAACATGGCCGTCATGCGTGTTGCGCATATCTCACATCTAAGAGCGATGATTTGTTGGGCCGAGGGCCGCTCAGACCGCCTCTTTCATACGCTTTCTGTGTTCGAAAATCTCTTCCATCACGAAATCGCGGAAAGCGGAGATCCGTTTCGACTGGCGCAGTTCCTCGGGGTAGGCGAGGAAGACCGGGACCTCGTTGCTCTCGACATCGGGCAGCACGCGGACCAGGTCGGGGAAGTCCTCGGTCAGGTAGTCGGGCAGAACGCCGATGCCCAGGTTGTGCAGCACCGCCTGCAGAACGCCGAAGTAATTGTTCACCGTCAGCGTCGAGGGGATGTCATAGGTCATCAGCTCCTGCACCAGCATCGCGCCGGCGCTCACCTGGGCCGATGTCGTGCTCTGGCAGATCAGGCGGTGGCCGGATAGATCTTCCAGCTTCTCGGGTGTCCCGCGCTCCTCCAGGTAGCCGGGCGAGGCATAGAGGCGCATCTTGACGCTCATCAGGCGCTTGCGGATCAGGTCGGCCTGGCTGGGCTCTTTCATGCGGATCGCGACATCGGCCTCGCGCATGGGCAGGTCGAGCACGCGCTCCTCGAGCATCAGGTCGATTTTGAGGCCCGGGAATTTCTCGTAGAGCTTGGTCAGGCGCGGGGCCAGCCACAGCGTGCCGAAGCCGGTGGTTGTGGTCACGCGCAGCTTGCCGAACACCTCCTCCTCGCTGTCGCGGATGCGGGCGGAGGCGGCATCCAGCCGCTTGACCATGGCCGAGGTGGCGTCGAACAGCAGCTCGCCCTGTTCGGTGAGAATCAGCCCCCTTGCATGGCGGTGGAAAAGGGTGGTGTTCAGGCTCTCTTCCAGCGCGCGAACCTGCCGCGAGACGGCGGATTGCGACAGGTGCAGCACCTCGCCCGCATGGGTGAGGCTGCCGGCATCGGCCACCGCGTGGAATATTCTGAGCTTGTCCCAATCCATATTGCAATTCTCGCATAGCTGCCATGCAGGTTTTCGCAAGATACCTACAAGGACCCAAACGCCTTTTGCAAACGACAACTTTCCGAATTTTGATTTTGTAGGTCAGGAATTTTGACCTATTATCGTGCTATGCTCGTTTTTGCAGGGAGGTGCGCGATGAGTAAGCAGGATGTGACGTTGCACGATCGTTTCGATCTCGGGAAATCGACGGTCTTGCTGAACGGCACGCAGGCGCTGGTCCGGCTGATGCTGATGCAATCGGCGCGGGACCGGGCGGCAGGGCTGAACACCGCAGGATACGTCACCGGCTACCGCGGTTCGCCGCTGGGCGCGGTCGATCTGCAGATGAGCCGCGCGCAGGCCGATCTGGAGGCCGCGCATGTGAAATTCGAACCCGGCCTGAACGAAGACCTTGCCGCCACCGCCATCTGGGGCACCCAGCAGGCCGAGTTGCGCGGCGAGGGCAAGTATGACGGCGTGTTCTCGCTGTGGTATGGCAAGGGGCCGGGGGTGGACCGTTCCGGCGACGTGATGCGCCATGCCAACATGGCGGGCACCTCCCGCCACGGCGGGGTGCTGATGGCCATGGGCGACGACCACACCGGCGAATCCTCGACCGTCTGCCACCAGTCCGACTGGGCGATGGTGGATGCCTACATGCCCATCGTTTCGCCCGCGGGGGTGCAGGAAATCCTGGATTACGGCCTCTACGGCTACGCGCTGTCGCGCTTCGCGGGCGTCTGGGTGGGGCTGAAGACCATGAAGGACACGATCGAGGTGACCTCGGTCGTCGATGGCCGGCCCGACCGGATGCAATTCGTCACGCCCGAATTCGAGATGCCCGAGGACGGGCTGAACATCCGCCTCAACGATCACTGGATCCCGCAAGAGGCCCGGATGATCGACTACAAGCGCTACGCCGCCGAGGCGTTCTCGCGCGCCAACAAGATGGACAAGCGCATCTGGGGCAAGCCGGGCGCCAAGATCGGCTTTGTCGCCGCGGGCAAGAACTGGCTCGACCTGGTGCACGCGATGGACCTGCTGGGCATCGACGCCGGGGAGGCCGAGCGCCTCGGGCTGACCACCTACAAGATCGGCCAGACCTTCCCGCTGGACATGGCCAGCTTCCACGAATGGGCCGAGGGGCTGGACCTGATCGTGGTGGTCGAGGAGAAGCGCAAGCTGATCGAGGTGCAGATCAAGGAGGCGATCTTTGACGACCGCCGCGGCCGCCGCGTCTATGGCTGGTACAAGGGCGGCGCCGGCGGGATGCACCAGGAAGAGCTGTTCCCGACCCGCATGGCGCTCGACCCGGTGATGATCGCCGAGAAGATCGGCGGCATCCTGATCGAGGAAGGCCGCGGCACCGAGCGCGTGAAGGCCGGACTGCAAGCCATTGAAGAGGCCAAGAAAGCAGACAATGCCGAGGATATCGCGGCGCGGGTTCCCTATTTCTGCTCGGGCTGTCCGCACAACACCTCGACCAAGGTGCCCGAGGGCAGCCGCGCCTATGCCGGGATCGGCTGCCACATCATGGCGCTGTGGATGGACCGCTCGACCAGCGGCTTCACCCATATGGGCGGCGAGGGCGCCAACTGGATCGGCGAGGCGCCGTTCTCGAACCGCGACCACGTGTTCCAGAACCTAGGCGACGGCACCTATAACCACTCCGGCGTGCTGGCGATCCGCGCCGCGCTCGCCGCGGGGACGAACATCACCTACAAGATCCTTTACAACGACGCCGTGGCCATGACCGGCGGGCAGGAGAACGAGGGCCACCTGACCCCCGACCGCATCGCCCGCGAATTGCAGGCCATGGGCGTGCGGCACATCGCCGTGGTCTACGACCAGAAGGAAGAGCCGGACCGCAAGCCCTTCCCGCCGGGCCTGGAATGGCACGAGCGCGCCGAGATCATGTCGGTTCAGGATAAGTTTCGTAAGATCAAGGGTGTATCGGCCATTCTTTACATCCAGACCTGCGCGGCCGAGAAGCGTCGCCGGCGCAAGCGCGGCACCTTTCCGGACCCCGACAAGCGGGTCTTCATCAACACCGATGTCTGCGAAGGCTGCGGCGATTGCGGCGTGCAGTCGAACTGCGTCTCCATCGTGCCGGTCCAGACCGAGCTGGGCCGCAAGCGGGCCATCGACCAGTCGAGCTGCAACAAGGACTTCAGCTGCCTGAAGGGCTTCTGCCCGTCCTTCGTCACGCTGCAGGGCGCCAAGATCCGCAAGGAGGCCACGGCCGAGCTGGACATCGGCCACCTGCCGACGCCCGAGTTGCCCGCCATCGACGGCACCCATAACGTGGTGATCACCGGCGTCGGCGGCACCGGTGTGGTGACCGTGGGCGCGGTGCTGGCCATGGCCGCCCACCTCGACGGCAAGGGCGCCGGCATGATGGAAATGGCGGGCCTCGCCCAGAAGGGCGGCGCGGTGCATATCCATTGCCGGTTGGCGGAAACACCGTCCGATATCAACGCGATCCGCGTCGCAACGGGCGAGGCGGACACGGTGATCGGCGGCGACCTGGTGGTCACCGCGGGGGCCAAGACGCTGGGCCTGATGACCACGGGGCGCACCGGCGCGGTGGTCAACAATCACGAGATCATCACCGGCGATTTCACCCGCGATACCGAGTTCCGTATCCCTTCGGACCGGTTGGAACTGGCGCTGCAGGCCCGCCTGCAGGACAAGCTGCACCTGTTCGACGCCTCGGAACTGGCGCGCGCGCTGCTGGGCGACACGATCTTCTCCAACATGATGCTGGTGGGCGCGGCCTGGCAGCGGGGGCTGATCCCGCTGAGCGAGGAGGCCATCCTGGGGGCGATCGAGCTGAACAAGGCGGCGGTCGAGGGCAACACGCGGGCCTTCCACATGGGCCGCTGGGCGGTTCTGAACCCGGAGGAGGCCGCGCGCATCGCCACGCCCAACGTGGTGGAAAAGCCCAAGTCGCCGGAGCAGAAAATCGCCTTCCGCGCCGATCACCTGACCGCCTATCAGGGCAAGCGGCTAGCGCGCCGCTTCCGCAAGCTGGTGGACGGGATCGAGGATGCCGAGCTCAAGGAGGCCGTGGCAAAAGGCTATCATAAGCTACTGGCCTACAAGGATGAATACGAGGTCGCCCGGCTGCACCTGGAGACCGCCGAGAAGGCAGCCAAGGAGTTCGGCGGCGATTTCAGGATGACCTTCCACCTGGCCCCGCCGATGCTGTCGGGCAAGGGCGCCGACGGGCGGCCGAGGAAGCGCGAATTCGGGCCCTGGGTGCTGCGCGCCTTCGGCCTGCTGGCGCGGATGAAGGCGCTGCGGGGCACGCCGCTGGACATCTTCGGCTACAGCGCCGAGCGGCGCATGGAGCGGGCGCTGATCAGGCAATATGAAAAGGATATGAAAACCATATTGCCCCAGGTCACGGCCGAAACCCGCGACATCGCCATCGCCCTGGCCGAGCTGCCGCTGCAGATCCGCGGCTTCGGCCCGGTCAAGGAAGCGAACGAGCGCAAGGCCGCCAAGACGCGCGAAGAACTGCTGGCGGGTTTCTCGTCGGGCGGGCGCGGGACGGCGGCCGAGGCGGCGGAATAGCCCCGCCGCCCTAGCGGCCCTTCGCATGCCCTCTGGATAGCGCCCGCGAAGGGCGCTATGCGGGGGCAGGCCGCAACGCAGCACAGGTGGGCCATGCCGCGCCACACAGCCACACGCGAGATCAGCTATGCCCATTCCGCCCGCTCCAGGGGCGGGCGGGCGGTGATCCGCGTGCTGGAGAACGCCACCGGGCGGCTGCGCCTGATCCGCCGCGCCGCGGGATACGAGCGCGAGGTCGCGGAGGGCCGCGATTTCTGGCAGGTGATGGTCGAACGCTACGGCCGCAGCCTGCAGGTCACCGGCGGCAGCCTGTCCAACATCCCCGCCAACGGCCCGCTGATCGTGGTGGCCAACCACCCTTACGGCATTCTCGACGGGCTGATGATGGGGCATATCCTATCGCGGGCGCGGGGCGATTTCCGTATCCTCGCCCACCAGGTCTTTCGCAAGGCGGAGGAGCTGAACCGCATCATCCTGCCCATCGATTTCGACGGCACGCGCGAGGCGCAGGCGGTCAACCTCGCCACCCGCAGGGCGGCGCTGGATTACCTGGGGCAGGGCGGCGCGGTGGGGATATTCCCCGGCGGCACGGTCTCGACCTCGGCGCGCTGGTTCTCGCCGCCGATGGACCCGGGCTGGCGCAGCTTTACCGCGCGGATGGTGGCGAAATCGGGGGCGACGGTGGTGCCGGTGTTCTTCGAGGGGCACAATTCGCGGCTGTTCCAGATGGCCAGCCATCTGCACCAAACCCTGCGGCTGGCGCTGCTGATCAACGAGTTCCGCGCGCGGGTCGATACGCCGGTCCGCGTGGTGATCGGACAGCCGATCCCGCAACAGCAGATCGACGCCCATGCGCGCGACCCCAAAGCAATGATGGATTTCCTGCGCAAAGCCACGTATGAGCTTTCTCCGAAACCCTTGAAGTCCTACGACTATGGCTTCGAGTTCGAGGAGAGATACAAGGCGTAATGGCTGTCGGCATTTTCGATTCCGGGCTGGGCGGGCTGACCGTGCTGGACGCGGCGGTCAAGCGGCTGCCCGATGTTCCCTTCGTCTATTTCGGCGACAACGCGCATGCGCCCTACGGCGTGCGCGATGCCGATGACATCTACGCCCTCACCACGGGCGCGGTCGAACGGCTGTGGGAGGCCGGCTGCGACCTGGTGATTCTGGCCTGCAACACCGCGTCGGCCGCCGCGCTGCGCCGGATGCAGGAAACCTGGGTGCCCGGGGACAAGCGGGTGCTGGGCGTCTTCGTGCCGCTGATCGAGGCCCTGACCGAGCGGCAGTGGGGCGACAATTCCCCGCCGCGCGAGGTGGCGGTCAAGCATGTGGCGCTGTTCGCCACGCCCGCCACCGTGGCCAGCCGCGCCTTCCAGCGCGAACTGGCCTTCCGCGCCATCGGCGTGGATGTCGAGGCGCAGCCCTGCGGCGGCCTTGTCGACGCCATCGAGGAGGGCGACGAGATCCTGGCCGAGGCGCTGGTGCGCTCCCATGTCGAGGCGCTGCAGCGGCGGATGCCGCATCCCGAGGCGGCGATCCTGGGCTGCACCCATTACCCGCTGATGGAAAAGGCGTTTCAAGAGGCGCTGGGGCCCGATGTGGCGGTCTATTCGCAGGCCAACCTGGTGGCCGAGAGCCTGGCCGACTACCTGCAGCGCCATCCCGACATGCTGGGCGAGGGGGCCGAGTCGCTGTTCCTGACCACGGGCGACCCGCGCACCGTGTCCAACAAGGCCACCCAGTTCCTGCGACGAAGGATCGAATTTCAGGCCGCCTGATTGCGGCCCCGCTGATCCCTTCCTACATCCCCTGCAATGACAGGATGCATCCATGACGCATAAAATCGCCATCCTTGGCGCCTCGGGCTATACCGGGGCCGAACTTGTCCGGCTGATCGCCACCCACCCGGAGATCGAGATCGCCGCCCTTTCCGCCGACCGCAAGGCCGGGCTGGAGATGGGCGCGGTGTTCCCGCATCTGCGCCATCTGGACCTGCCGAAACTGGTGAAGATCGAGGAGATCGACTTCTCCGGCATCGACCTGGTGTTCTGCGCGCTGCCGCACGCCACCAGCCAGGCGGTGATCAAGACCCTGCCCGAGACGCTGAAAGTCGTTGATCTCTCGGCGGATTTCCGGCTGCGCGACCCGGCCGAATACGAGAAGTGGTATGGCA
Organism: Paracoccaceae bacterium; assembly: GCA_049974865.1. Lineage (GTDB taxonomy): Bacteria > Pseudomonadota > Alphaproteobacteria > Rhodobacterales > Rhodobacteraceae > JAGSOU01. Next base: position 81,265 of record JBNGCX010000005.1, on the reverse strand, counting down.
AGCCGCATGACGCGGTGGAGCTGCAGAAGACCGCCGTCTACGGGCTGACCGAGTTCTACCGCGACCAGATCAAATCCGCGCGGCTGGTCGCCGGCACCGGCTGCAACGCGGCCACCGGCCAATACGCGCTGCGCCCGCTGATCGCGGCCGGGGTGATCGACCTCGACGAGATCGTCATCGACCTCAAGGCCGGGGTGTCCGGCGCGGGCCGGTCGCTGAAGGAAAACCTGCTGCATGCCGAGCTGAGCGAGGGCTACCACGCCTATGCCGCGGGCGGGAAGCACCGGCACCTGGGCGAGTTCGACCAGGAGTTCTCGGCCGTCGCCGGGCGCCCGGTGCGGGTGCAGTTCACCCCCCACCTGGTCCCCGCCAACCGGGGCATCCTGGCTACCGTCTACGTGCGTGGCAATGCCGCAGAGGTTCATGAAACCTTGGCAAAGGCCTACGCCGATGAAATATTCATCGAAACGTTGCCTTTCGGCGAGCTGCCCTCGACCAAGCATGTGCGCGGATCCAATTTCTGCCACATCGGCGTGGTCGCGGACCGGATCGAAGGGCGGACCATCGTGGTGGCGGCGCTGGACAACCTGACCAAGGGCTCGTCCGGGCAGGCGCTGCAGAACGCGAACCTGATGCTGGGGATCGGGGAGAGCACGGGGCTGATGCTGGCGCCTGTCTTCCCCTAAGGAGGAACCGAGATGCGTGGACTGAAGAAGAAACGCCGCATCCAGATCATCATCGTCGCCTTCGTGGCGCTGGCGGTGTCCACCGCGCTGATCGGCTATGGCATGCGCGACGGCATCAACTTCTTCCGCTCGCCCACCCAGGTGGCCGAGGAGCCGCCCTCGCCGAACGAGGTGTTCCGCCTCGGCGGGCTGGTCGAGGACGGTACGCTGGTGCGCGGGCAGGGCGAGACGGTGACCTTCTCGGTCACTGATGGCGGCGCCTCGATCCCGGTCAGCTATAAAGGTGTGCTGCCGGATCTCTTCGACGAGAACCAGGGCATGATCGGCACCGGATCGCTGGTCGACGGCACCTTCGTGGCGACCGAGATCCTGGCCAAGCACGACGAGGATTACATGCCCAAGGAGGTCATGGACGCGCTGAAGGAACAGGGCGTCTACGAGGCCCCCGAAGAGACGGCTGCGAACGGTAGCTAAGCCGCATCTTAACGAAATCGGCGCGAAATCACCCCCGGGATGCCAATCGGCCTCGGGGGTTTTTCATGCTGACAGTCCAACAGATCGCCGAAGAGATCGTCGCCCGCGAGGGCGGCTATGTGAACGACCCGGACGATCCGGGCGGCGCCACGAAATACGGCGTCACGCTGCAGACCATGCGCCGGCTGGGGCTGGACCTGACCGGCGACGGGCAGGTCGGCGCGGCCGACGTGAAACGGCTGAGCCGCGCGCAAGCGGTGGAGATTTTCATCGAGCATTACTATCGCCGCCCGCGGATCGGCGAGTTGCCCGAGGCGCTGCGGCCCTCGGTCTTCGACATGTATGTGAACGCCGGGGTAAACGCGGTGCGCATCCTGCAGCGGCTGCTGAACGACATGGGAGAGCGCGTGGCCGTGGACGGGGTGATCGGCCCACAGACCCTCGCGGCGGCGCGGGCCGCCGCAGCGGCCGCGCCCGACCACATCGCCGATGCCTACGGGATCGCGCGGCGCAATTTCTATTTCCGGCTGGCCGACCGGCGCCCGGCCTCGCGCAAATTCGCGCGCACAAGGGCGGGCGGCAAGGGCGGCTGGATCCGGCGGGCCGAGGAGTTCATCTCGCCCCGGTTCCACCTCAGCGACGCGGAGTTCAGCGAAAGGGTGGCGGCATGGGGCTGATCGACGGGATGTTCACGCTGCTGTTCGGCAATGGCCGCAACGTGGTGCGCGACACGGCCGAGGTCTTCCGCGAAAACGCCGAAGGCGCGGCGGCGCGCGCTGCGGGGCTGCACGAGGCGGTGCTGGAGCAGTTCGCGGCAGAGTTCGCCCGGCCCCGGCGCGGGCTGTTCGACCGGATGATCGACGGGCTGAACCGCCTGCCGCGCCCGGCGCTGGCGCTGGGGACGGTGGGGCTGTTCGCCGCCGCCATGACCGACCCGATCTGGTTCGCCGCCCGCATGCAGGGAATCGCGCTGGTGCCCGAGCCGCTGTGGTGGCTCTTGGGCGCGATCATCTCGTTCTATTTCGGGGCGCGGCACCAGGCCAAGGGGCAGGAATTCCAGCGCTCCATCGCCGAGACCATGACCCGGGCGAGCGAGGTCACCGGCAACCTTCACGCGCTGCGCGCGCTGGAGGCCGGGGCAGGGGCGCCGCCCGCCCCCGAACAGGCCGAGCGCAACGCGGCGCTGGAGGACTGGAGGGCGGGCGCATGAATGCGATGGATATCGCCCGCCTGGCCGCCCTGGTGGCGGGGCTGAGCGCGGTCAGTTTCGCCGAATCGTGGTGCCGCAAGCCGCGGCGCGAGGCGCTGGCGCTGGCCATGCTGGCGGCGGGCGCGATGCTGGCCTGCTGGCCCGCGGGCTGAGCCCGGGCGCTCACGATTTCGTCATCGCCTGTGGCGCGGTAACGCAGCGCGAAAGCGTTGGCGTTCCCCGCGGATAAATCTATTATCCGCCGCATGTTTATCGAACTCGGCCACTTCGCCCTCGTCCTCGCCTTCGCCGTCGCGCTCGTGCAGATGGTGGTTCCCCTCATCGGTGCGCATAAGCGCTGGACCGGCTGGATGGCCGTGGCCGAGCCTGCCGCCACCACCCAGTTCCTGCTGACGGCCTTCAGCTTCGCCGCGCTGACCTATGCCTTCGTGGTCTCGGATTTCTCGCTGCGGATCGTGGTGGCGAACTCGCATACCGACAAGCCGATGCTCTACAAGGTCTCGGGTGTGTGGGGGAACCACGAGGGCTCGATGCTGCTCTGGGTGCTGATCCTGACGCTGTTCGGCGCCATGGCCGCCTGGTTCGGCGGCAACCTGCCGCCGACGCTGCGGGCGCGGGTGCTGGCGGTGCAGTCCGCCATCGGGGCGGCCTTCTACGCCTTCATCCTGTTCACCTCCAACCCGTTCGAACGGCTGGCCGTGCCGCCCTTCAACGGCGAGGACCTGAACCCGCTGCTGCAGGACCCCGGCTTGGCCTTCCACCCGCCCTTCCTCTACCTCGGTTACGTGGGTCTTTCGATCTGCTTCTCCTTCGCGGTGGCCGCGCTGATCGAGGGCCGGGTGGATGCCGCCTGGGGGCGCTGGGTGCGGCCCTGGACGCTGGCCGCCTGGCTGTTCCTGACCATCGGCATCGGGCTTGGCTCCTGGTGGGCCTACTATGAGCTCGGCTGGGGCGGCTTCTGGTTCTGGGACCCGGTCGAGAACGCCTCGTTCATGCCCTGGCTGATCGGCGCGGCGCTGCTGCATTCGGCAATCGTGGTGGAAAAGCGCGAGGCGCTGAAAAGCTGGACGATCCTCTTGGCGATCATGGCCTTCGGCTTTTCGCTGATCGGCACGTTCATCGTGCGCTCGGGCGTGATCACCAGCGTGCATGCCTTTGCCAACGACCCCGAGCGGGGCGTGTTCATCCTGCTGATCCTGGGCGTGTTCATGGGCGGGGCGCTGATGCTCTACGCCGCGCGCGCCGGCATCATGGAGGCCAAGGGCGTCTTCGGCGTGGTCAGCCGCGAATCCGCGCTGGTGTTCAACAACGTGCTATTGGCGGTGGCCGCGCTGGTGGTCTTCATCGGCACGATCTGGCCGCTGGTGGCCGAGATGTTCTTTGAGCGCAAACTGTCGGTGGGCCCGCCGTTCTTCAACATGGCCTTCACGCCCTTCATGGTGATCCTGGCCCTGATCCTGCCCATTGGCGCGATCCTGCCGTGGAAACGCGCGCGGCTTGGCCGGGCGCTGCGGCAGCTGCGCGGAGCACTGGTGCTGGCGCTGGCGGTGGGCGTGCTGGTCTTTGCCATGCAGACGGGCCGCTCGGCGCTTGGGCCGGTGGGGATGTTCCTGGGCACTTGGCTGATCAGCGGCGCGGCGGTCGATCTGTGGAGCCGTTCCGGTCGCGGCGCGGTGGGCGCCAAGCTGGGCCGCATGCTGCGCCTGCCGCGCGCCGACTGGGGCAAGGCGGTGGCCCATGCCGGCCTCGGCGTCACCATGCTGGGCATCTCCGGCCTGCTGGCCTGGGAGGTGGAGGATATCCGCACCGCCAATATCGGCGACCGGTTCGAGGTGGCGGGCTACGGCATCCAGCTCGATGCGGTGGAGCGCGTTCCGGGGCCGAACTATCGCTCGACCATGGCCACGATGACGGTCTGGCGCGGCGACAGGCAGGTGGCCACGCTGCACCCCGAAAAGCGGGTCTATCCGGTGGCGGCGATGCCCACCACCGAGGCCGGGATCGACAACGGCTTCCTGCGCGACGTCTACCTGGTGATCGGCGATCCGCAGGATGACGGCAGCTGGGCCGTGCGCACCTATATCAAGCCGCTGGCCAACTGGATCTGGTCCGGCGCGATCATCATGGCGCTTGGCGGGCTGCTGAGCCTCAGCGACCGGCGCTACCGCGTCGCCGCAGGCGCGCGCAAGGCGGCGCCCACCGACGCCGTGCCGGCGGAGTGAACGCGATGCTGAAACACCTTTTCCTGGCCCTGGGCCTGCTGCTGGCCGTGCCCGCCTTCGCGGTGGAACCCGACGAGGTGCTGGACGACCCGGCGCTGGAGACCCGTGCGCGGGAAATCTCCAAGGGGCTGCGCTGCCTGGTGTGCCGCAACGAGAGCATCGACGAATCCAACGCGGAACTCGCCAAGGAACTGCGCGTGCTGGTGCGCGAGCGGCTGGTCGAGGGCGACACGAACGAGGAGGTCGTGGAGTATCTCGTCGACCGCTACGGCGAATACGTGCTGCTGAAGCCCAAGGCGACCGGGGCGAACCTGGTGCTCTGGGTCGCCGGGCCGGTGCTGCTGATCGTGGCGCTTGGCATCGGGGCGGGCTATGTGCTGACCCGGCGCCGGGGCGAGGAGCCCTCGGCCGGCGGGCTGAGCGCCGAGGAGGAGGCGCGGCTGAAGGAAATCATGGGCGAGTGACGAGGCGTTCCGCTTTCCTTGCCCGCCGCCTTGCCTATGCTGGCGGGCGAACGGGACAAGCGGAGCAGCCCATGATCTACCAGACCATCACCCTGGACATCGAGGACGACCTGGCGGTCCTGACCCTGAACCGCCCGGACGTGATGAACGCGCTCAACACCCAGATGCGGGCCGAGATCGACCACGCGGTGCGCCGTGCCGGCGAAGAGGCGCGCGCGCTGGTGATCACCGGGGCGGGGCGGGCGTTCTGCTCGGGGCAGGACCTGGGCGACGGGGCCAACCCCGCGGCCATCGACCTGGAGCGGGTGCTGCGCGACGAATACGAGCCCATGCTGCGCCGGATCTACGACAGCCCCATCCCAACGCTGGCCGCGGTGAACGGCGCGGCGGCGGGGGCGGGGGCCAACCTGGCGCTGGCCTGCGACGTGGTGATCGCGGCGGAAAGCGCGGTCTTCCTGCAGGCCTTCACCCGGATCGGGCTGATCCCGGACGCCGGCGGCACCTACTGGCTGCCGCGCCAGGTGGGGTTCGCCCGCGCCATGGGGGCGGCGCTGTTTGCCGAGCCGGTCAGCGCGCCCCAGGCCGCCCAATGGGGCATGATCTGGGAGGCCATCGCCGACGACGCCTTCGAGGCCCACTGGCGCGGCCGCGCGGCGCATCTGGCGCAGGGGCCGACACAGGCCTATTCGCACGTGAAACAGGCGCTCAGGTCGAGCTTCGACAACAGCCTGGAGGAGCAGCTGACGCTGGAGGCGCAGCTGCAGGGCAAGGCAGGGAACACCCGGGACTTCCAGGAGGGCGTGGTGGCCTTCCTCGAAAAGCGCAAGGCACGGTTCGAGGGGCGCTAGCCGGCGACGCGGCGGCGCACCTCGCCGCGCCCCAGCACCACCACGTCCATCGGGATGTCATGCGGCTGGGGAAAGATCGTGGGCATCACCGCCACGGGGTGGCCGACCCCGATCACCAGCGGGCGCGGCTCCAGCGCGGCCAGCGTGCGGTCGTAGAACCCGCCGCCATACCCCAGCCGGTAGCCCTGCGCATCGACGCCCACCAGCGGCGCGATGACCACCCCAGGCCGCAGCACACGGCCGTCGGCGGGGATGGGAATGTTCCAGACCCCGCGCGCCATCGCGCGGCCCGGCGCCCATTCGCGGAAGACAAGCGGCCGTGCCTTCCCCTCGACGACGGGCAGGGCGACGGGATGGCCGCGCGCATGGGCGCGGGCCATCCAGCCGCGCAGGTCCAGCTCGCCCCTGAACGGCCAGTAGAGGCTGACCGGGACGCCCTGATACCCCTCCAGCAGGCTGTCCAACGCCCCGGCGACCTCGTCGGCCAGCGCGGCGCGCTCGGTGGCGGGGACGGCCAGGCGGGCGGCGATCAGCCTTGCCCGCTCGGCCTTGCGGAAGCGCGAGACGTCGCGCGTGGTCTGCGGATCGACGGGCTGGCCGCCGGACAGTTCATGCGCGAAGCAGGGGGGAGAGGCGTGAATGGGCGGGTCGTGGGGCATCGGCGGCTCCGGAATGCTGGCCCCAGACTGTCACGGACCGGCCGCGCCGCACAAGCCGCCGCGCGACACTCCCGCAAACGAAAACGGCCGCCCGGTGGCGGCCGTCCGTGTCATCTGTGCGGGGCTCAGCGGTTTTCCACGTCCACGTAATCGCGGCGGGCAGGGCCGGTATAGAGCTGGCGCGGGCGGCCGATCTTCAGCGCCGGATCCGCGATCATCTCTTTCCACTGGCTGACCCAGCCCACGGTGCGGCTGACCGCGAAGATCGGGGTGAACATCGAGGTCGGGAAGCCCATCGCCTCGAGGATGATGCCCGAGTAGAAATCCACGTTCGGGAACAGCTTCTTCTCGATGAAATAGGGGTCTTCCAGCGCCTGCCTCTCCAGTTCCTTGGCGACCTGGAGGGTGGGGTTGTTCTCGATTCCCAGCAGGTCCAGCACCTCGTCGGCGGACTGCTTCATCACCTTGGCGCGCGGGTCGAAGTTCTTGTAGACCCGGTGGCCGAAGCCCATCAGGCGGAACGGATCGTTCTTGTCCTTGGCGCGGGCGATGAACTCGGGGATGCGGTCGACGGAGCCGATCTCGCGCAGCATCTCCAGGCAGGCCTGGTTGGCGCCGCCATGGGCCGGGCCCCAGAGGCAGGCGATGCCGGCCGCGATGCAGGCGAACGGGTTCGCCCCCGAGCTTGATGCCAGGCGCACCGTCGAGGTCGAGGCGTTCTGCTCGTGATCGGCGTGCAGGGTGAAGATCCGGTCCATCGCGCGGGACAGGATCGGGTCGACCTCGAAATCCTCGGCCGGCACGGCAAAGCACATGCGCAGGAAGTTCGACGCGTAGTCGATGTCGTTGCGCGGATACACGAAGGGCTGGCCGATCGTGTATTTATAGGCCATGGCCGCGATGGTCGGCATCTTGGCGATCAGCCGGATCGAGGCCACCTCGCGCTGCCACGGGTCCGAAATGTCGGTCGAATCGTGGTAGAAGGCCGACATCGCGCCCACCACGCCGACCATCACCGCCATCGGGTGCGCGTCGCGACGGAAGCCCCGGAAGAAGTTCATCATCTGCTCATGCACCATGGTGTGGCGCGTGACGCGGTTCTCGAAATCCTCCAGCTGCGCCGCGGTCGGCAGCTCGCCGTAGAGCAGCAGGTAGCAGACCTCGAGGAAATGCGATTTCTCGGCCAGCTGATCGATCGGGTAGCCGCGGTGCAGCAGCTCGCCCTCGTCGCCATCGATGAAGGTGATGGTGGATTCGCAGGACGAGGTCGAGGTGAAGCCCGGGTCATGCGTGAACACGCCGCCCTGTGCGTAGAGCTTGGAAATGTCGATGACATCGGGGCCCGCCGTGGGGCTGAGCATCGGAAGCTCAAGCGTCTTGTCGCCGAAACTCAGAGTCGCGGTCTTGGTGCTGTCAGCCATGTATGTCCCTCTCTTGAGAGACCGGCGCGCGGGTCGCACCGGTCAGTGGCATTGCGCTGTTCGAGGGGCAGGTGCCCCCTCAGGCCGCAATGTCAGCCAGCCGGGCCAACGTTTCTTCCCGGCCGATGACAAGCATCATGTCGAACACGCTGGGCGAAACGGTCCGCCCGGAAAGCGCTGCACGCAAGGGCTGGGCCAGCTTGCCGAGCTTCAGCTCGCGGGCCTCGGCGAATGCGCCGACAGCCTCCTCCAGTGCGTCGCGGGTCCAGCTAGCACTTTGCAGATGCGGCGTCAATTCTTCCAGTATACCACGGGATACTGCATCGAGGGATTTCGCCGCTTTCTCATCCGGCTCAAAAGGTCGATCCCCAAGGATAAAATGCGCCTTTTCAAGAAGTTGCGGGAAAGTGCGCGCGCGGTCCTTCAGGCAGTACATCGCCCGCGACATCAACTCTTTTTGCCCTGACGTAAGGGCAGGCCGGCCGGTGGCCGCAAGGAAGGCCTCCAGCTCTTGCAGCAGCGCAGCATCGTCGGTGGCGGCGATGTGCTGGCCGCAGAGATTTTCCAGCTTCTTGAAGTCGAACCGGGCCGGGGATTTGCCGATTCCGTCGAATCCGAACCATTCTTTCGCCTGCTCGTCGGTAAAGAACTCGTCGTCGCCATGGCTCCAGCCCAGGCGGGCCAGGTAGTTGCGCATGCCGGCGGCCGGGTAGCCCATCTTCTGGTATTCATCGACCCCCAGGGCGCCGTGGCGCTTGGACAGTTTCTTGCCGTCGGGGCCGTGGATCAGCGGGATATGGGCCCAGACCGGCACGTCCCAGCCCATGGCGTCGAAGATCATCATCTGCCGCGCGGCGTTGTTCAGGTGGTCGTCGCCCCGGATCACATGGGTCACGCCCATGTCGTGGTCGTCCACCACCACCGCCAGCATGTAGACCGGCGACCCGTCCGAGCGCAGCAGAACCATGTCGTCGAGCTGGTCGTTGCGGATGCTCACGTCGCCCTGCACCTGGTCGGGGATCACGGTGACGCCGTCACGCGGGGCCTTGATGCGCACCACGTACGGCGCGTCGGGGTGCGTGGACGGGTCGGCGTCGCGCCAGGGGCTGCGGAACAGGGTCGACCTGCCCTCGGCCTTGGCCGCCTCGCGGAAGGCGGCGATCTCTTCCTGGGTCAAGAAGCATTTATAGGCCTTGCCCGCGGCCAGCAGAGCCTCGGCGACCTCGACATGGCGCCCGGCGCGTTCGAACTGGCTGATCGGCTCGCCGTCGTAATCCAGGCCCAGCCATTCCATCCCTTCCAGGATCGCCTCGGTCGCCTCGGGGGTGGAGCGCTCGCGGTCGGTATCCTCGATCCGCAGCAGGAACTTGCCGCCGCGCCCGCGGGCGTAGAGCCAGTTGAACAGCGCCGTCCGGGCGCCGCCGATGTGGAGATAGCCGGTGGGCGAGGGGGCGAACCGGGTGACGACCTGTGCAGCAGACATGCGTCTTAACCTTCTCGTAACCATTGGGGAGATAGCTTTGCCGCCTGATTAAGCAATCGCGGAAGGGGTGACAAGCCATGCGGCCCCTGCAGGCCCTCGCGGCACAGCGCGGACACCTGTTTCACTGGGTGCCGGTGGCACTGTCGCTGGGCATCGGCGGTTATTTCTCCCTGCCGGCCGAGCCCGGCGGGCTGGCGCTGGCGCTTTGCGCGCTGGCGGGGCTGGGCCTGGCGGGCCTCGGACGCCGGTGCGGCGAGGCGCTGGTCCCGCTGGCGATGCTGGGCGCCCTGGTGCTGGCCGGGCTGTGCGTTGCGGCGCTGCGCACGCATCTGGTGGCCGCCCCGGTGCTGAAGCATCGTTTCTACGGCGCGGTCGAGGGGCGGATCATCCGGATAGACCGGGCCCATTCCGACGTGCCCCGCCTGACGCTGGACCGGGTCTGGCTGGAGGGTGCCGCGCCCGCAGACACGCCCCGCCGCGTCCGGGTGAGCCTGCATGGCGACCGGGGATTCCTCGGGCCCGAGCCGGGCCTGCGCGTGGCGGTGACCGCGCATCTTTCGCCGCCCGCCGGACCGGCCGAACCGGGCGGTTTCGATTTCCGACGCCGCGCCTGGTTCGACGGGCTGGGCGCGGTGGGATACGCCCGCAGCCCCGCGCTGGCCATCGCCCCGGCCGAGGGCGGGCGTGCCGGGCTGTCCGTCTACCGCGCGCGCCTGGCGCTGTCGCGGGCGCTGCAGGCGCGGATGCCGGGCGATGCGGGGGCCTTCGCCGCGGCGATCCTGACCGGCGACCGCTCGGCCATGCCGCGCGCGCGGCTCGAGGAACTGCGTGCCGCCAACCTGGCGCATCTTCTGGCCATCTCGGGGTTGCATATGGGGTTGCTGACGGGCTTCGTCTTTGCCGCCCTGCGTTACGGGCTGGCGCTGATCCCGCCCGTCGCGCTGCGCCTGCCGGCCAAGAAGATCGCGGCGGTGGTCGCCCTTGCGGCGGCAGCGGTCTACCTGGCGCTGTCGGGCGGCAATGTCGCCACGCGGCGCGCCTTCGTCATGGTGGCGGTGATGCTGGTCGCGGTGCTGGCCGACCGCCGGGCCGTCACCCTGCGCGCCGTGGCGCTGGCCGCCACCCTCATCCTGGTGCTGGAACCCGAGAGCCTGACCGAGGCCGGTTTCCAGATGTCCTTTGCCGCCAGCACGGCGCTGGTGGCCGCCTTCGGCGCGCTGCGCGACTGGCCCGAGGGGCGCTGGCGCCCGCCGCGGGCCCTGCGGCCGGTGCTGGCGGCAGTGCTGTCCTCGGCCGTGGCGGGGGCGGCCACGGCGCCCGTGGCGGCGGCGCATTTCAACCAGGTGGCGCAGTTCGGCCTGCTGGCCAACCTGTTAACGGTGCCCCTGATGGGCGCGCTGGTGATCCCGGCCGCGGTGATCGCCGGGCTGCTGGCGCCCTTGGGGCTGGCCTGGGTGGGGCTGGCCGTGATGCGGCTGGGCATCCTGTGGATCCTTGGCGTGGCGCGCTGGGTGGCGGGGCTGGAGGGTGCGGTCTGGCCCGTGGTCGCGCCGGGGGCGGCGGTCCTGCCGATCTTGGCGCTGGGGGCGCTGTGGCTGATCCTGTGGCGCGGCGGCGCGCGGTGGGCCGGGCTGGGGCCCGTGGCCCTGGCCCTGGCGCTGTGGCACCAGGCCGAGCGCCCGGTGCTGCTGATCTCGGCCAGCGGGCGGCTGGCCGGGGTGATGACCGCCGAGGGCCGCGCGTTGAACAAGCCGCGCGGCGAGGGGTTCGTGGCCGACAACTGGCTGGAGAATGACGGGGATGTTGCCCTGCAGGCCGCGGCCGCCCGGCGCGGCGGGTTTTCCGGCGCACGAGACACGCAGCGCGTTCAGTTGGGCGATGCCGCCTTTGTTTTCTTGTCCGGCCGGGGATGGGAGGGGCGGCTGGAGGCCGCTTGCGGAAAGGGCTGGCTGGTCATCCCGCATGAATTGGAGCATCCCCCGCCGGGCGGATGCCGCCTGATCGACGCGGATTTCCTCCGGCGCAGCGGATCCATCGCCGTCTATCGGGAAAGGTTCGGCCTCCGCCTGCGGACTGCCGCGTCCCGGGCCGGGCGCCGGCCCTGGGTTCAGTAGCTGCGGATCAGCCCGACCAGGCGGCCCTGCACCTGCACCTGGTCGGCGCGCAGCACGCGGGTCTCGTAGACCGGGTTGGCCGCCTCCAGTGCGATCATGCCGCCCTTGCGGCGAAAGCGCTTCAGCGTGGCCTCGTGCCCCTCGACCAGGGCGACCACGATCTCGCCGTTTTCGGCGGTGTCCTGTTCGCGGATCACCACGACGTCGCCGTCGTTGATCCCGGCCTCGATCATCGAGTCGCCCTTGACCTCCAGCGCGTAGTGATGGCCGCGCCCCGACAGCATGGAGCCCGGCACCGCCACGTTATGCGAGGCGTGGCTGATCGCCTCGATCGGGGTGCCGGCGGCGATGCGGCCCATCACGGGCAGTTCCATCGCATGCACGGCCTCCACCGGCATGGCGCCGGCGGGGGGCGGCGCGGCGGGTGCGTCGCCCTCGATCACGCGGGGGGTGAAGCCCTTTTCCTCCAGCGCCTCGGGCAGCTTGACGATCTCGATCGCGCGGGCGCGGTGGGCGAGGCGGCGGATGAAGCCGCGCTCCTCCAGCGCCGTGATCAGCCGGTGGATGCCGGATTTGGAGCGCAGGTCCAGCGCGTCCTTCATCTCGTCGAAAGAGGGCGGCACGCCGTCCCTTTGCATCCGCTTGTGGATGAAGTCCAGCAATTCCAGCTGCTTGCGTGTCAGCATGCCCGTGATCCTCGCGCAGAAGGCCCTGAAGGGGCGGGAGATTTGTTCTCCCGTGTTCTACGCATGTTCCCGTTTTGTGTCAACCGCGGGTCAGAGAGGCAGGTAGTCGACCGTGTCCCCCGCGTCACGCGGGCCGTCATGGGGTGGGCGGATGACCAGCGCGTCGGCCTCGGCCAGAACGCTGAGCAGGGCGCTGTCCTGCCGGTCGAACACCGACAGCCCCTCGGGCGTGACCCTGGCACGCATGTAATGCTCGCGCGGGCCGTTGGCGCCGATCGGGGCCGCCAGCACGCCCTTGTGGCGCGGGGCGGGGGCCGCGCCCAGCCCCAGCATGGCGCGCAGCGCGGGGCGCACGAAAACATGGCCGCAGACCAGCGACGAGACCGGGTTGCCGGGAAGGCCGATCATCGCCGCGCCGCCCATCCGCCCCGCCATCAGCGGTTTGCCGGGGCGCATGGCCACCTTGTAGAAGCTCTGCTCCATCCCCAGCCCGGCGGCCACGTCACCCACCAGGTCGTGATCGCCGACCGAGGCGCCGCCGGAGGTCAGGATCAGGTCGGCCCCCTCGGCCAGGCCGAACACGGTTTCCAGCGAGGCGCGGGTGTCGCGGGCGATGGGCAGCAGACGCGCCTCGGCCCCCTCGGCCTCGACCAGCGCCTTCAGGCCGAAGCTGTTGGAGGCGATGATCTGGTCCGGGCCCGGTTCTTCGCCGGGCATCACCAGCTCGTCGCCGGTGGCGATAATGGCCACCACGGGGCGGCGGCGCACGGGAAGCTCGGGCACGTTCATCGCGGCCAGCAGCGACAGGTCGGCTGGGCTCAGGCGGCGGGGGGCCTCCACGGTGGCGCCCTCGGCGAAATCATTGCCCGCAGTGCGGATATGCGGGCCGGCGTCGAGGGCGTCGCCCAGAGTGATCATGTCGCCGCGGGCGGTGACATCCTCCTGGATGATGACCCGGGTGGCGCCCTCGGGCACCGGCGCGCCGGTGAAGATGCGCACCGCTTGCCCTGCGCCCACGCGGCCGTCGAAACCATGCCCGGCGGCGGCGGTTCCGATGACCTTGAACATGGCGTGCGGCTCGGCCTCGGTGCCGTTCAGCGCGTAGCCGTCCATGGCCGAGGCGGCAAAGGGCGGCTGGCTGCGTTTCGCCCGCACCGGCTCGGCCAGCACGCGGCCCGCGGCCTCGGCCAGCGGCACGGTTTCGATGTCGACCGGCGCGACCAGGTCGAAGACATGCGACAGAGCCTCTTCGACCGAGATCATCACGTCGCCTCGTAACGGCCTGATTTGCCGCCTTCTTTCAGTTTCAGGCGGATGCCCTCGATGACCATGCCCTTTTCCACGGCCTTGACCATGTCATAAAGCGTCAGCGCGGCCGTGGAGACCGCGGTCAGCGCCTCCATCTCGACGCCGGTCTGGCCGGCGGTCTTGACCGTGGCTTCGATGCGGACGCCGGGCAGATCCTCGTCCGGGGTCAACTCAACCGCGACCTTGGTGATAGGCAGCGGGTGGCAGAGCGGGATCAACTCGGCGGTCTTCTTGGCCCCCATGATGCCCGCCAGACGCGCCACGCCCAGCACGTCGCCCTTTTTCGCGCGGCCCTCGGTGATCATGGCCAGCGTCTCGGGCGCCATGCGCACCGCGCCCTCGGCCACCGCGATGCGCGACGTCGCGGGCTTGTCCGAGACATCGACCATGTGGGCGTCGCCCTTGGCGTCGAAATGGGTGAGTTCGGCCATTATGCATCCTCCGGTGCAACCGCGCCCGCCAGCAGGGCCTTGGTGGCGGCGGTCACGTCGTCCTGCCGCATCAGGCTTTCGCCGATCAGGAAGCAGCGCGCGCCGTATGCGGCCATGGCGGCGAGATCAGCGGGGGTGTTCAGCCCGCTTTCCGAAACGATCATCCGGCCCTCGGGCACGCGCGGCGCGAGGTCCCGCGTGGTGTCCAGCGTGGTCTCGAAGGTCTTGAGGTTGCGGTTGTTGATACCCATCAGGGGCGATTTCAGCTTGCAGGCGCGCTCCAGCTCTTCGGCGTCATGCACCTCCAGCAGCACATCCATGCCCCAGCCAAAGGCAGCCTCCTCCAGCTCCGCCGCCTGGGCGTCGGAGACGGAGGCCAGGATGATCAGGATGCAGTCGGCGCCCCAGGCACGCGCCTCGGCCACCTGGTAGGGGTCATACATGAAATCCTTGCGGAGACAGGGCAGCGAGACCGCCTCGCGCGCCGCCGTCAGGAACTCCGGCGCACCCTGGAACGAGGGCGCGTCGGTCAGCACGCTGAGGCAGGTGGCGCCGCCCGCCTCATAGGCGCGGGCCAGCGCGGGCGGGTCGAAATCGGGACGGATCAGGCCCTTGGAGGGGCTGGCCTTCTTGATCTCGGCGATCAGGCCATAGCCGCTGCGGCTGGCGTTGCGCAGCGCCTCGGCAAAGCCGCGGGTGGGGCTGGCCGCGCGCGCCTGCGCCTCGATTTCGGACAGGGGCCGGGCGGCCTTGGCGGCGGCGACCTCTTCCAGCTTGTAGGCCTTGATCTTGTCGAGGATGGTCTGGCTCATGCCGCCTCCGATGTGATGCGGGCGAGGCCCTCGAGTTTCTTCAGCGCCGCGCCGCTGTCGATGCTTTCGGCCGCCATTTCAACGCCTTCGGGCAGGGTTTCCGCCCGGCCCGCGATCAGCAGCGCGGCCGAGGCGTTCAGCAGCACGGCATCGCGATAGGCGTTTTTCTCGCCCGACAGAACCGCGCGCAGGGCGCGGCCGTTTTCCTCGGGCGTGCCGCCGGTGATGGCCTCGAACGGGTGGACGGGCAGGCCGGCGTCCTCGGGGTGAACCTCGCGTTCGACCACCTTGTCATCCTCGACCGCCGCCACCCAGCTGATGCCGGTGATTGTCAGCTCGTCGGTGCCGTCCGAGCCGTGCACAAGCCAGGCCTTTTCCGACCCGAGCTTGAGCAGCGTCTCGGCCATCGGCCGGATCAGCGCCTGCGAAAAGGTCCCGGTGAGCTGGCGCTTGACGCCCGCGGGGTTGGTCAGCGGGCCGAGGATGTTGAAGATGGTGCGCGTGCCCAGCTCCTGCCGGGCGGGCATCACATGCTTCATCGCCGGGTGGTGCATCGGCGCCATCATGAAGGCGATGCCGACCTCTTTCAGAGCCTTTTCAACCACTTTCGGGCCGACCATCACGTTGATGCCGTTCTGATCCAGTGCATCCGCCGCGCCGGAGTTGGACGACAGCTTGCGGTTGCCGTGCTTGGCCACCGGAACGCCTGCGCCCGCCACGGTGAAGGCCGTGGCGGTGGAGATTTGCAGCGTCGGCTTGCCGGTGCCGCCGGTGCCCACGATGTCGATCGCGCCCGCAGGCGCATGGACGCGGTTGCATTTCGCCCGCATGACCGAGGCGGCGGCGGCGTATTCCTCGACCGTCTCGCCCCGCGTGCGCAGCGCCATCAAGAGCCCGCCGATCTGCGCCGGCGTCGCGTCGCCGGTGAACAGGATCTCGAAGGCGGCCTCGGCCTCGTCGCGGGTCAGCGGATGATCGGCGGCGGTGCCGATCAGGGGTTTCAGCGCCTCGCTCATGCCGGCTCCTTCACCATGTCCAGAAAGTTGTTCAACAGCTTGTGCCCGTGTTCCGAGGCGATGGATTCGGGGTGGAACTGCACCCCGTGGATGGGCAGCGTCCTGTGCCGCAGCCCCATGATCATGCCACCTTCCAGCCAGGCGTTGACCTCCAGGCAATCGGGCAGGCTGTCGCGCTCGACGATCAGCGAATGGTAGCGCGTGGCCTCGAACGGGCTGGGCAGCCCGGCGAAGACGCCGCTGCCGCCGTGATGCACCGCATCCGTCTTGCCATGCACGATCTCGCCGGCGCGCACCACCTTGCCGCCGAAGGCCTCGCCGATGGCCTGGTGGCCCAGGCAGACGCCCAGCAGCGGCGTGCCGGTCTCGGCAGCGGCCTGGGTCAGCGCCAGGCAGATCCCGGCCTGGTCCGGGGTGCAGGGCCCGGGGCTGAGCACGATGGCCGAGGGGCGCAGCGCCATGGCTTCCTGCACGTCCAGCGCGTCGTTGCGCTTGACCACCACGTCGGCCCCCAGCTCGCCCAGGTAATGGACGAGGTTGTAGGTGAAACTGTCGTAGTTATCGATCAAGAGCAGCATGGCGGCGCCTTCGTGAAAGGGGGTGAACCCGGTGCGTGGTCGGGCTATACATGTTCAGAGCGCCGCCCCGGGGTCAAGGCCCCCGCGGGCAGCGAAACATAACCTCGGTGAGACAGCCGGAAAGGCGGAGGCGAAACATGAGCAGAGGGGTTGTCAGCGGAATCGTGGTCGGCTTTGCCGTGTCTGCGCTGGGGCTGAGCGCGCTGTCGCTGATGGCGCCGCTGCCGCAGAGGGAAACGGTGTCGCCCCCGGCGGGGGAAGTCCCGGCCGAGCCCGCAACGGGGCGTGCCGAGGAGCCCGCCGCCGAGCAGCCCGCAGCCGAGGCCCCGGCAGAGCCCGCCGAAGAGCCCGAAGCGGAACCGGCGGCCGAAGCGCCGGATGAAACCGCCGCGGAAGCCGCGGCAGAGCCGGTGGCCGAAACGCCGGAAGCGCCCGCCGCGGATGCTGCGAAAGGCTCCACCGCCGACGCGCCCGAGGAGGCCCCGCCTGCGCTGGAACCCGCCCCCGCGCCCGACGCCGCGCCGCAGGCGCCGTTGGAGGCGCCGGCCCCCGCGCCCGGAACGCCGCCGGTGACCGGCGGGGTGGAGCTGCCGCCGGGCTCGGAATTCAACCGGCCCAAGCCGGAGGGCGAGGCGCGCCTGCCGGGCACCGATGCCCAGCCCGCGCCCGGCCCCGCGCCCGCGGTCAGCGCCCCGGACGCCGCCGAGATCACCTCGGCCCCGCGGCCTGACACGACACCGGCCGAAACGCCCGAGGCCGTGGCCGACACCCCGGCCGCGATCGCGCCGCCCCCCGCCGAGGAAGAGGCGCCGGCCCTTGCCACCGGCGAGGAACAGCCGGTCCTGCCCAGCCCGGCGGCCATCGAGCCCGAGGCGCCGGAGGCCGAGACCGTCCCCGAGGTGCCGCCCGCGCCCACGCCTGCGCCGGAGCCGGAACCCGAGATGCAGCCCCAGCCGGAGCCGGAAACCCAGCCCGCGCCGGAACCCGTCGAACCCGTCGAGGGCGGCGAACGGGGCGAGGCCGCCCCCGACCCCGGGACCGGCCCCGAGGTCGCCTCCGGCGGGCCCGTGCCCGCCGGGATGATCGGCGAGGCGCCCGAGGCGATCCGCGTGCCCGCGCCCGGCGCCGAAATCGCCAAGCCCGATGTCGTCACCGGCCGCCTGCCCAGCATCGGCGCCAAGCAAGAGGCGGCGCCTGCCGCCGATCTCGGGGCGCTTGCCCGCCATGCGGTGCCGTTCACGCCCGAGCCCGGCAAGCCGCTGTTCTCGGTGATCCTGGTCGATACCGGCGAGGCCGGGCTGGACCGCGCCGCGCTGACCACCTTCTCCTTCCCGGTGACCTTTGCCATCGACGCCACCCGGCCCGACGCCGCCGAGGCGATGGCGCAATACCGCGCCGCCGGGTTCGAGGTGATCCTGCTGCCCGGCCCGATCGAGGCCGGCGCCACCGAGGAGGAACTCGACGCCAAGATGTCCGAGGCCTTCGGCACCGTGCCCGAGGCCGTGGCCGTGCTGGAGGGGCGCCGGGGCGGCCTTCACGCCAACCGCGGCCTGCTCGGCGCCTTCACCGGCCTGCTGGGCGACAGCGGGCATGGCTTCGTTGCCTTCGACAAGGCGCTGAACACCGCCGCCCACCTGGCGCAATCCGACGGTATCCCCACCGCCACCATCTTCCGCCGGCTGGATGCCGAGCGCGAGTCGGCGCCGGTGATCAAGCGCTACCTCGACCGCGCGGTGTTCAAGGCCGAGCAGGACGGGCAGGTGGTGATGCTGGGCCACAGCTACCCGGACACGGTGACGGCGCTGTTCTCCTGGGCGATCGAGGGCAAGGGGACGGAGGTCAACCTCGCCCCGATCTCGGCGGTGCTGCGCGCCGAGTGAGCGCCGGGCAAGGCGGGTGAGCGCCGCGCCCTGCGCGCGCAATTTTTCGCAGAAAAATCGGGGCCGGGGTCAGCCGTTGCCGCGGGCGAAGGCCCCGGCATCCTCGGCTGCGCGGCGGATCGCCTTGGACTTGTTCACGGTCTCCTGGAACTCGGCCTCCGGGTCGCTGTCATAGACCACCCCGCCGCCGGCCTGGATATAGAGCGTCTCGTCCTTCAGCACTGCGGTGCGCAGGGCGATGCACATGTCCATGTCGCCATTGGCCGCGAAATAGCCCACGCCGCCGCCGTAGACGCCGCGCTTGTCCGGCTCCAGTTCGTCGATGATCTCCATCGCGCGGACCTTGGGCGCGCCGGACACCGTGCCCGCGGGCAGGCCCGCCAGCAGCGCCGAGAGCGCATCCTCGCCATCCGCGATCTCGCCCACCACGTTAGAGACGATGTGCATCACGTGGCTGTAACGCTCGATGATGAATTCCTCGGTCGGGTGCACGGTGCCGATCTTGGACACCCGGCCCACGTCGTTGCGCCCCAAGTCGAGCAGCATCAGGTGCTCGGCGCGTTCCTTTTGGTCGGCCAGCAGGTCGGCCTCCAGCGCGCGGTCCTCCTCGGGGGTGGCGCCGCGGGGGCGGGTGCCGGCGATGGGGCGGATGGTGACCTCGTCGCCGCGCAGCCGCACCAGGATCTCGGGGCTGGCGCCGATCACCTGGAAGGGCCCGAAATTGAAGAAGAACATGAAGGGCGAGGGGTTGGTGCGCCGCAGGCTGCGGTAGAGCGCGAAGGGCGGCAGCGCGAAGGGCTGCTTCCAGCGCTGCGCGGGCACCACCTGGAAGATGTCGCCGGCCCGGATGTACTCCTTGGCCTTCTCGACGGCCTCCATGTAGCCCTGCTTGGTGAAGTTCGACACCGGCTCGCCCGCGGGGGCGGCCGCGCCCATCTCGCGCGCGGCATCCGGAACAGCGCGCTCCAGGTCGCGCAGGGCGTCCATGACGCGCTCGGCCGCCTGGTTATAGGCGGCGCGGGCCGACAGCCCGGTGCCCGCCCAGGCCGGCGAGACCAGCGTCACCTCGCCCTTCACCCCGTCCAGCACCGCGACCACCGAGGGGCGCATCAGCACCGCGTCGGGCAGGTCCAGCGGGTCGGGGTTGACGTCGGGCAGGTGCTCCACCAGCCGGATCATGTCATAGCCGAGATAGCCGAACAGGCCCGCGGCGGCGGCCGGCAGGTCGTCGGGCATCTCGTCGATATGGCATTCGGCCAGCAACGCGCGCAGCGTGTCCACCGGGTGGCCGTCCAGCGGCTCGAAGGCGTCGGGGTCGATCCGGGCTTGGCGGTTGATGCGGCTTTGCGTGCCGCGACAGTCCCAGACCAGGTCGGGCTTCATGCCCACGATCGAATAGCGCCCGCGGACCTCGCCGCCGGTGACCGATTCCAGGATGAAGCTGTCCTTGCGCGCCTCGGCCAGCTTCAGCATCAGGCTGACCGGCGTGTCCAGGTCGGCGGCCAGGCGCACATAGACAAGCTGGGTCTTGCCGGCGTTGAAGCCGGCCTCGAATTCGGCGAAGGACGGGGTCAGGTTGGCCATGTCGGTCTCGGCTCAGGGGAATTGCGCGTGCACGGCGTTGATCGCCGCCTGGTCCAGCGTCAGGCCCGCGCTCGAGACGAGGCTTTCGGCGAAATACCCGTAGATGTCCTGCGACAGGGCCTGCGCGGCCTGGCTGGCCAGCGTCTGGCGCAGGAAGGCGGTGGCCGGGTCGGCGTCGTCGGGCGGCAGCACCGCGTCCAGCCGCACGAGGTAGACGCCGCTGGCGTCCTCGACCACGGCCGACTGGCCCTGTTCCATCTCGAAGACGCGCCTGGCCAGCGCCACCGGCGTGATCGCGCGACGGGTCAGCGCCTCGCCCTTCTCGACGGTCAGGCCCAGGGTTTCGAAGGCGTCGCCGGCCTCCAGCAGGGCCTTCTGCGCCTCGGCCTTCTCGGCCAGGCGGCGGCGGGTCTCCTCCGCCTGCCAGCCGGCGGCGACCTGGTCCTCGACCTCGTCGAAGGGGCGCAGGCGCGGGGCAATGACCTCGTCCAGCAGCATGGCGAAGATGCCGCCGTCCTCCAGCTCGATCACCTCGGGGAAATCGCCCTCCTGCACCGCCTCGGCCGCCTCGCGGAAGGCGCCGTAGGCGGCGATGCCGTCCTGCTGGCCGGGGAAATAGGCGATCTCGCCCAGTTCCATGTCGGTTTCCTGCGCCAGTTCCTCGACCGTGGCGCCGGCGGCGAGGCGGTCGTCGATATCGGTGACGTCGTCGGCGATGATGCGGCGGGCGCGGTCCTGCGCCAGCTCGGCGCGCAACTCGTCGCGGGCCTGCTCGAAGGTCGTCTCCTGCGCGGCGAGCACCGCGTTCATGCGGAAGATCGCCGGGCCCAGGTCGGACATGTGCGGGCCGGTGACGCCGGGCTCGTCCAGCGCGAAGACCGCGGCGCCGGCGGCGCCCAGTTCGGCCTCGCTGACATCGCCCATGTCGATGTCGTCCAGCGTCAGGCCGCGCTCCTCGACCAGCGCCTCGAAGGTGACCTCGCCGGCCTCCAGCCGCGCGGCGGCGGCATTGGCCTCGTCCTCGGAGCCGAAGACCAGGCGCTCGACCAGCCGGCGCTCGGGGATCACATAGTCGGAGATCCGTTCTTCGTAGAGGTCGCGCAGCATCTGGTCGTCCACCTCGACGGCGTCGAGGATCATGTCGGGCGTCAGCCACGCATAGGTGATGCGCTTGGTTTCGGGCGCGGTGAAGGCGGGTTCGTTGGCCTCGTAATAGGCGCGGGCCTGTTCGTCGGTGGGGTCGGGGACGGCGGCGTCCAACGCCTCTTCGCCCAACTCGGCGAAGGTGAAGCTGCGCCGCTCGGCGATGAAGTCATACAGCGTGTCGGAATAGCCCCTGGGCGATTTCACCCCTGCCACGATGGCGCCCTGCAGCAGCGAGCGGGCGGTCTCCTCGCGAATTTGCTCTTCGAACTCGGCCTCGGTCAGGCCGTTCTGTTCCAGCGCAAAACGATAGGCCTCGCGGTCGAAGCTGCCGTCGACGCCCTGGAAGGCGGGCACGGCCAGCACCTGGTCGCGCACCGCCGCGTCGCCCACGGACAGGCCGACGCGGCCGGCCTCGTTGTCCATGGCGGCGTTGGCCACCACGCTGGCGCGGACCTGGCCGACGATGCCCTGTGCCTGCGCCTCGGCCAGGGTGATGGAGCGGCCCTGGGCGGCGGACTGCTCGCGCAGGGCGCGCTGCAACTCGCGCGAATAGTCGTCGACGGTGATCTCCTCGTCGCCGACGGTGCCGATCGCGCCCACCGAGCCGCCGAAATTGCCCACGCCGAAACCGGCCAGGCCCACGATCAGCAGCAAAAGCAGGATCCAGACCACGACGTTTCCGGTTTTCTTGGCTGCGCTCGACATGGTCCTCGCCCCCTAAATGCATGTTCCGCCGGTGATGTGTAGAAGGTTGCGCCCAGAGCCGCAAGCATCATGCGGCGAAGGCGGCGAGCCTATCGAAAAGCCGCGAAATCCCGGCCCGGTCGATATTGGCGAAGGCCAGGCGCAGGGCGCCGGTTCCGCCGCCCTCGGGCATGAAGATGGTGCCGGGCAGGGCCAGCACCGCCTGATCCGCCAGCAGCCGCTGCGCGAGCCGGTCCGAGGGCAGGTCGAACGGGTGCTCGACCCAGGCGAAATAGGCGCCCACGCCGCGCAGGCGCCAGCCGTCGAGGTGCTGCGCGCCCTGCGCGATCGCGGCGCGGCGGTCGAGGATCTCGTCCCGTTCGCCGGCCAGCCACTGGCCGAGATTTTCCATCCCCCACAGGGCGGCGCGCTGGCCGATCTGGTTGGCGCAGATGGTGGTGCTGTCGATGTATTTCTCGACCTCGGCCAGCCGGTCGGCCGAACTCACCATCGCGCCCACCCGGTGCCCGGTCAGGCGGTAGGACTTGGAGAAGGAATAGAGGTGGATCAGCGTGTCCGCCCAGCCGGGGTCGGCGAACAGGTCATGCGGCGCGCCGCTTTGCGCGTGGAAGTCGCGATAGGTTTCGTCCACGATCAGCGCGATCCCGCTTGCCTGCGCGAGGTCGTAGAAGGCGCGGATCAGCTCGGGCGGGTATTCCACCCCGGCGGGGTTGTTGGGCGTGACCAGCACCAGCGCGCGGGTGCGGTCGGTGATCAGGGCGGCGGCCTGTTCGGGGTCCGGCAGCAGGTCGTCGCCGGTGGGCAGCGGCACGGCCCGCACGCCCGTCATGTCACACCACATCTTGTGGTTGAAATACCAAGGCGTCGGCAGGATCACCTCGTCCCCCGGGCCGGCCAGCGTGATCATCGCGGCCGTGAAGGCCTGGTTGCAGCCCGCGGTGATCGCCACCTGGTCCGCGTCGATCTGCCCGCCATAGGCGCCCGACCAGTCGGCGGCCAGCCGCGCGCGCAGTTCGGGCAGGCCGAGGTCGGGGCCGTAGAGATGCGCGGCGGGGTCCTTGACCACGATCTCGGCCAGCGCCTCGCGCAGGGGCAGCGGCGGCGGAACGGCCGGGGCGGCCTGGCTGACATTGATCAGCGGCAGCCCTGCGGGCAGGGGCGTCTCGCGCAGCCAGCGCGCGGCCTCCATCACCGGGGGGCGGGCGGTGGCGGCGATCAGATGGTTGAGGGGCAGGGGCATGGCAAGGGCTTTCGCGAAGGGGTCTTTTGGGCGGGCGGTCAGCCGGCGTCCCGGGCGCGCAGCAACCGGTATTCCCGAAGGGTCAGCCAGATGATCGCTAGGTCAAGCAGCGTGAGCACGATCATCATCGGCGCGTGGGTCAGCGCGTAGCGGTGCATCTGGTAGGCGATGAACCCGATGAACACGGCCACCGAGGCCGGGTAGGCCCACCGCACCTGCTGCCACAGCAGCACCACCAGCGCCAGCTTGAGCACGCCGTGGCTGGCCATGTAGGCGGCGTAGAAATGCGTGGTGTCGACGGAGAGGCCCTGCGCCAGCCGCAGCAGCGTGTTGGCCAGCCAGTCCTTGGGGTCCTCGGCCAACTCGGCCCGGGTGAGCCACCCCGCGAAGCGCCCGATCCCGCCGCCCGGCACCAGGTAGAGGCCGAAACCGGCCACCAGTTCCGCCACCGCCTCCAGCGCCTTCAGGGCAAGCGTCGTTTCGAAGGCTGCGTGCAGCACGCCGCCTGCATGCGAGAGCGGGCGCGCCATCACGATGGCTCAGTCTGTGCCGCGATAGGGCTCGACATATTGCAGGGCCATGTCCCAAGGGAAGAAGATCCAGGTGTCCTGGCTGACCTCGGTGATGAAGGTGTCCACCGTGGGGCGGCCCTGGGGCTTGGCATAGACGGTGGCGAAATGCGCCTTGGGATAAAGCTTGCGCACCAGTTCCAGCGTCTTGCCGGTATCGACCAGGTCGTCGACCACCAGGATGCCCTCGCCATCGCCGACCAGATCGGCGTCGGGGGCCTTGAGCACCTTGGCGTCCATCTGGTCCTGGTGGTTGTAGGACTTGACCGAGATCGTGTCGATCACCCGGATGTCCAGTTCGCGCGCGACGATCATCGCGGGCGCCATGCCGCCGCGGGTGATGGCGACGATGGCCTTCCACGCGCCGTCGTCGGGGCCCTGTCCGTCCAGCCGCCAGGCCAGCGCCCGGCTGTCGCGATGGATCTGGTCCCAGCTGATGTGGAATCCCTTTTCGTGCGGCAGGCGGTCGGCCATCTCAGCGCCTCCTCACTTGCGCCCGGTGGTTGCGTCGATGTCCGGCGCGTCCACGGCCTTCATGCCCACCACGTGATAGCCTGCGTCCACGTGCAGGTTCTCGCCCGTTGTGCCCGAACCCAGGTCCGACAGCAGGTAGACCGCCGATTTGCCGACGTCGTCGATGGTCACGTTGCGGCGCAGGGGCGAGTTCAGCTCGTTCCATTTCAGGATATAGCGGAAATCGCCGATGCCGCTGGCGGCCAGCGTCTTGATCGGGCCGGCCGAGATCGCGTTGACGCGGATGCCCTGCTTGCCCAGGTCCTCGGCCAGGTATTTGACCGAAGCCTCCAGCGCCGCCTTGGCCACGCCCATCACGTTGTAATGCGGCATCACCTGCTCGGCGCCGTAATAGGTCAGCGTCAGGCACGATCCGCCGTCGGTCATCAGCTTCTCGGCGCGGCGCACCACGGCGGTGAAGGAATAGACCGAGACATCCATGGTCATGCGGAAATTCTCGGCGCTGGTGTCGACATAGCGGCCGCGCAGCTCGCTCTTGTCCGAGAACCCGATGGCGTGGACGATGAAATCCAGCTTGCCCCAGCGCTTTTCCAGATCGGCGAACAGCGCGTCGACCGAGGCCTCGTCGGTCACGTCGCAAGGCAGGACGATGTCCGAGCCCAGTTGTTCGGCCAGGGGCGCGACGCGCTTGAGCAGCGCCTCGCCCTGATAGGAAAACGCCAGTTCGGCCCCGTGCTCGGCGCAGGCCCTGGCGATTCCCCATGCAATGGATTTGTCATTCGCCAGGCCCATGATCAGGCCGCGTTTTCCGTCCATCAGTTTTGTTGACATTCGGCGCCCCTCGACCACCATTTTTTGTGTTAGGAGACCTTTAGGCCAATTGCATACGGCCATCAAGAGCGGTGCTCGGCGCTTTGCTTGACGGCGTTGTCCGGAACGCCTAGGCGCGCAGGGCCACGAAGGAGAAAAAGAAGATGAGTGACCGAGGCGGGATTTTTGCGGGCGACGATCCCTTCGTCATCGCGCGGCGCTGGCTGGAAGAGGCCGAGCAGACCGAGATCAACGACCCCAACGCCATCGCGCTGTCCACGGTCGATGCCGACGGGCTGCCCAATGCGCGCATGGTGCTGCTGAAGGAGATCGAGCCCGCGGCCTTCGTCTTCTACACCAATTACGAGAGCGCCAAGGGCCGCGAGCTGGAGGTCAGCGGCAAGGCGGCCTTCGTGATGCACTGGAAATCGCTGCGCCGCCAGATTCGCGTGCGCGGACTGGTCGAGCGCGAGGAGGGGCCGCAGGCCGACGCCTATTTCGCCTCGCGCTCGCTGAAAAGCCGCCTGGGCGCCTGGGCCTCGGAGCAGAGCCGGCCGCTGGCCTCGCGCGCGGCGCTGATGGCCAGGGTTGCGCAGGTCACCGCCGAACACGGTGTTGCGCCCAAGCGTCCGCCGTTCTGGGGCGGTTATCGCCTGATTCCACTGGAGGTTGAGTTCTGGGCCGACGGTGCGTTCCGCCTGCACGATCGCTTTCAATGGCGGCGCGCAAGCCCTCGGGATAGTTGGGAAATTCAACGGCTGAACCCCTGACGCTCACGCATCGTGAAATGCAAATAATTGTATTCAAAGTGGAAATTCCGCTTGAAACCCGTGCGCTCTCTGTCAAAAAGAGGATGGGGTGGGGAAGGACAAGAGACGTGCACGCAGATAAATGAATAACGACAACAGCAAGCTAACGCGCACCGTCAACGGCCGCGTGAAATGGTTCGACCCCGCCAAGGGTTTCGGGTTCGTCCTCGCCGAAGAGGGTGGGCCCGACATCCTGCTGCATGCCAACGTGCTTCGGAATTTCGGTCAGAGCTCGGTGGCGGATTCGGCCGGGATTGAGGTCGTTGTTCAGATGACGGAGCGGGGCATGCAGGCCACCGAGGTGCTGCATATCGAGCCGCCGGCCGTCGACAGCGCCCCGGTGCTGGACGGTTTCCTCCACGAGGATGTCGAAAACCTGGCCCGGATTCCGTTGGAGCCGGCCCGGGTGAAATGGTTCGACAAGGCCAAGGGCTTCGGTTTTGCCAATGTCTTCGGCAAGGAAGAGGACGTGTTCGTCCATGTCGAGGTGCTGCGCCGCTCGGGGCTGGCCGATCTGCAGCCGGGCGAGGCGGTCTGCCTGCGCGTGGTCCGCGGCAAGCGCGGGCGCATGGCCGCCGAGGTCTGTTCCTGGGAAAGCGCGCCGCGATGCGACGAGGGCTGATGTTCCTGGCCGCGCTCTGGCTGGGCGCCGGCGCGGCCCTGGCCTGCGCGCCGGAGGTGGCCGAGCTGCGCGGGCCCTGGGGGCAGGCGCGCTTCACCGTCGAGATCGCCGACGATGCCGACGAGCGCGCGCAGGGCCTGATGCACCGCGAGAGCCTGGGCACCGGCCGCGGCATGCTGTTTCTATACGAACGGCCGCACCGCGCCACCTTCTGGATGCGCAACACGCTGATCCCGCTGGACATGATCTTCCTCGACGCGCGGGGCCGGGTCACGCGGGTCCACGAGAACGCGCAACCGCTGGACGAGACCACCATCGACGGCGGCCCCGACGTGGCGGCGGTGCTGGAGATCAATGGCGGGCTGGCGCGCCGCATCGGCATCGCCGAGGGCAGCGAGATGCGCCACCCCTTCTTCGGCCCGCGGGCGGCGTGGCCCTGCGACGCACCTTAGCCCTTTTCTTTGCCGTGCCGCGCCGCTATTGAGGCGCAGGTCCGGGGCGTAGCGCAGTCTGGTAGCGCACCTGTTTTGGGTACAGGGGGTCGCAAGTTCGAATCTTGCCGTCCCGACCATTCCGGTAGTCCCCGGGGATGGACGGCCCGTGCGGACACTTTTCCCGGCCCGGTTCCGTGAGTCTGTTGTTTGCGCAGCGCGAGCCCGCGTTTTACCCTTCCGGCGGATGGGGAGATACGCATGATAGATATCGAAAAGGTGCGGGCGGACACCCCGGCTTGCGAGAGCGTTCTTCACTTCAACAACGCCGGCGCGTCGCTCATGCCGCGCCCGGTCTTCGAGGCGGTTTCGAACCATCTGAACCTGGAGAACGCCCTCGGCGGCTATGAGGCCGAAAGGCGCGCCGCAGATCAACTGGTGGCCTTCTATTCCGAGTTTGCGCGTCTGCTCAATGCCACGCCCGGCGAAATCGCCTATGTCGAAAACGCCACGCGGGCCTGGGACATGGCTTTCTACGGCCTGCCGTTGAAGGAAGGCGACCGCATTCTCACGCATGGATCGGAATATGCTTCCAACTACCTGGCCCTGCTTCAACAGGCCAGGCGCCGGGGGCTGAATATCGACCTCATTCCATCCGATCGGCATGGGCAGATCGACGTTGCGGCGATCCCGGGGCTGATAGCCGACCGGACGCGGCTGATCGCGATCACCCATGTCCCGACGCAGGGCGGCCTGGTCAATCCTGCCGCCGAGGTCGGCAAGATCGCCCGGCAGCACGGGCTGATCTACATGCTGGATGCCTGCCAGTCGGCAGGACAGATCGCCCTGGATGTGCAGGAGCTACAGTGCGACGTGCTGTCCGGCACCGGGCGGAAGTTTTTGCGTGGCCCGCGCGGGACGGGCTTTCTCTATGTCCGGAAGGAGATGATCGACAAGATCGAGCCGCCCTTCGTCGATCTGCTCTCGGCGACATGGACCGAGAATCAGGGTTTCGAGTACGCAGCCGGAGCGAAGCGTTTCGAGAATTGGGAAAGTTACGTCGCCGGCCGCGTGGGCCTGATGGCCGCGGTGCGCTATGCCAACGATATCGGTCTGCACAATATCGAGAGGCGGGTCGAACAGCTCGGCGCGCGCCTGCGGGACCAACTGCAGGGCGTTCCGGGCGTGACGGTTCACGATCTTGGCGTCAGGAAATGCGGAATCGTCACTTTCACCAAGGACGGGACAGAGCCGCAGGCCCTGTCCGAACGCCTGCGGGAGCGGGGCATGAACATATCGGTCTCGGCGCTGGCCTATGCGCGCCTCGATCTCGGTCAGCGCAACATCCCCGCCCTGGCGCGTGCATCGGTGCACTACTTCAACACGGATACCGAGATCGACCGTTTCACGGAGGCCGTGAAATCCGTCTGACCTGGGTCCGCAGAGGAAGGCGGGTCGCCGAGCGTCCCGCCCGCATTCATGCGTGGGCTGAGTTTTGCCCGTTAAGTCTATATCTGGTGGTCACAAAACTGTCATATCCCCAGATTTATCCTCTTCCCCGGCCGCCGGGATGAATCGTTTACTGCGCCTTAACGCCTCGAGTCGGAACCGGGCGTCAACGGAAAAAACCCGTCCAAAACGCAAATTTATCCGTTGACCGGAGGGCGGAAAATACGTCACCTTGTGTTGGCCGGCGGGTGCAGCACTAGATTTAGTGTCCGCCTGGCAAGGAACAGAACTCCTCAACTCAGGCTTCGGCGTCCGTCCGGAGAACGGCGCATCCCTGCGGGGCTGCGGACAGGGGGTTTGTGCCTTGCGGCCGGCGGAAACAGGGGACAGGGCGCGCGTTTCGCCCATGTCCGGGGTTGCGAAAAAGAACGTCACAGGACGGGGCAGAACATGAAGATCGAACGCAAATTCACCAAGGCCGAGACCGGGGCTTACGGAGAGCTGGATTTCAACACCACCTCTTCGGAGATCCGCAACCCCGACGGCACCGTCGTTTTCGGCCTGGACAACGTCGAAGTTCCGGCAAGCTGGAGCCAGGTGGCCTCGGACGTGATCGCGCAGAAATACTTCCGCAAGGCCGGCGTGCCCGCGCGGCTCAAGAAGGTGCGCGAGAAGGACGTGCCGGAATTCCTGTGGCGCTCGGCCCCCGATGAGGCGGCGCTGGCCAAGCTGCCCGAGGAAGAGCGCTTCGGCGGCGAGACCTCGGCCAAGCAGGTCTTCGACCGCCTGGCCGGCGCCTGGGCCTATTGGGGCTGGAAGGGCGGCTATTTCTCGACCGAGGAAGACGCCCGCGCCTATTACGACGAGATGCGCTACATGCTGGCCACCCAGCGCGCCGCGCCCAACTCGCCGCAGTGGTTCAACACCGGCCTGCACTGGGCCTACGGCATCGACGGGCCGGGGCAGGGGCATTTCTATGTCGACTACAAGACCGGCAAGCTGACCAAGTCCAAGTCGGCCCACGAGCATCCGCAGCCGCATGCCTGCTTCATCCAGTCGGTCAGCGACGACCTGGTGCAGGAGGGCGGCATCATGGACCTGTGGGTGCGCGAGGCGCGGCTGTTCAAATACGGCTCGGGCACCGGCACCAACTTCTCGTCCCTGCGCGCCGAGGGCGAGAAGCTGTCGGGCGGCGGCAAGTCCTCGGGCCTGATGGGCTTCCTCAAGATCGGCGACCGGGCGGCGGGCGCCATCAAGTCGGGCGGCACCACGCGCCGCGCGGCCAAGATGGTGATCTGCGACGCCGACCACCCCGATATCGAGGAGTTCATCAACTGGAAGGTCACCGAAGAGCAGAAGGTGGCCTCGCTGGTGGCCGGCTCCAAGATGCACGAAGAGCGCCTGAACGCGATCTTCGCCGCGATCCGCGCCTGGGATGGCAAGGCAGAGGACGCCTATGACCCGAAGGTCAACGAGGGCCTGAAAGAGGCGATCCGCGCCGCGAAAAAACGCGCGATCCCAGAGGCTTACGTCAAGCGGGTGCTGGACTACGCCAAGCAGGGCTATGACAGCATCGAGTTCCCGACCTACAACACCGACTGGGACTCCGAGGCCTACAGCTCGGTCTCGGGCCAGAACTCGAACAACTCGGTCCGCGTCACCGACGCCTTCCTTGAGGCGGTGAAGAATGACGGCGACTGGGAGCTGATCCGCCGCACCGACGGCTCCGTGGCCAAGACCGTCAAGGCCCGCGACCTGTGGGAGCAGATCGGCCATGCCGCCTGGTCCTGCGCCGACCCGGGCATTCAGTTCCACGATACCGTGAACGCCTGGCACACCTGCCCCGAGGACGGCCCGATCCGCGGCTCCAACCCGTGCTCGGAATACATGTTCCTCGACGACACGGCCTGCAACCTGGCCTCGATGAACCTGCTGACCTTCCACAAGGACGGCGAGTTCCAGGCCGAGGATTACATCCACGCCACCCGGCTGTGGACGCTGACGCTGGAAATCTCGGTGATGATGGCGCAGTTCCCGTCCAAGGAGATCGCGCAGCTTTCCTACGATTTCCGGACGCTGGGCCTGGGCTATGCCAATATCGGCGGCCTGCTGATGAACATGGGGCTGGGCTACGACAGCGACGAGGGCCGGGCGCTGGCCGGCGCGCTGACCGCCATCCTGACCGGCGTGGCCTACGCCACCTCGGCCGAGATCGCCGGCGAACTGGGCGCCTTCCCCAGCTATGAGCGCAACGCCCAGCACATGCTGCGCGTCATCCGCAACCACCGCAACGCGGCCCAGGGCAACGGCCACGGCTACGAGGAACTGGCGGTCAAGCCGGTGCCGCTCGACCATGCCAACTGCCCCGAGGCGCGGCTGGTGGAACTGGCCATGAGCGCCTGGGACCAGGCGCTGGAACTGGGCGAGAAGCACGGCTACCGCAACGCCCAGGTCTCGGTAATCGCGCCCACGGGCACGATCGGCCTGGTGATGGATTGCGACACCACCGGCATCGAGCCCGACTTCGCCCTGGTGAAGTTCAAGAAGCTGGCCGGCGGCGGCTACTTCAAGATCATCAACCGCTCGGTTCCGGCCGCGCTGGAGAAGCTGGGCTACGACTCGGCCCAGATCGAAGAGATCATCGCCTACGCGGTGGGCCACGGCACGCTGGGCAACTGCCCGGGCATCAACCACACCTCGCTGATCGGCCACGGCTTCGGCCAGAACGAGCTGGACAAGATCGAGGCGGCGCTGCCCTCGGCCTTCGACATCCGCTTCGTGTTCAACCAGTGGACCCTGGGCGAGGAATTCTGCACCAAGACGCTGGGCATCCCGGCGGCCAAGCTGGCCGACCCGACCTTCGACATGCTGCGGCACCTGGGCTTTACCCGCGCCGATATCGAGGCCGCGAACGACCATGTCTGCGGGACGATGACGCTGGAAGGCGCGCCGCACCTGAAGGAAGAGCACCTGCCGGTCTTCGACTGCGCCAACCCCTGCGGCAAGAAGGGCAAGCGCTTCCTCAGCGTCGACAGCCACATCTACATGATGGCGGCGGCGCAGAGCTTCATCTCGGGCGCGATCTCCAAGACGATCAACATGCCCAACGACGCCACCATCGAGGACTGCCAGAAGGCTTATGAGCTGAGCTGGAGCTTGGGCGTCAAGGCCAACGCGCTCTACCGCGACGGCTCCAAGCTGAGCCAGCCGCTGGCCGCGAGCCTGGTCGAGGACGACGAGGAGGCCGAGGAAATCCTCGCCACCGGCTCGAACCAGGAAAAGGCGGCGACGCTGGCCGAGAAGATCGTCGAGAAGGTGGTGGTCAAGGAGGTCGCCCGCGGTCGCCAGAAGATGCCCGAACGCCGCAAGGGCTATACCCAGAAGGCCATCGTCGGCGGCCACAAGGTCTACCTGCGGACGGGCGAATACGGCGACGGCTCCTTGGGCGAGATCTTCATCGACATGCACAAGGAAGGCGCCGGCTTCCGCGCGATGATGAACAACTTCGCCATCGCGGTGTCGGTGGGCCTGCAATACGGCGTGCCGCTGGAGGAGTTCGTCGATGCCTTCACCTTCACCAAGTTCGAACCGGCGGGCATGGTGCAGGGCAATGACAGCATCAAGAACGCCACCTCGATCCTCGACTACATCTTCCGCGAGCTGGCGGTCAGCTATCTCGACCGCACCGACCTGGCCCATGTGAAGCCGCAGGGCGCGAGCTTCGACGACCTGGGCGGCGGCCAGGAAGAGGGCGTGTCGAACCTCAAGGAAGTGTCGGAAAGCGCCGCGTCGAAGTCGCTGGAGGTGCTCAAGCAGATCAGCTCGTCGGGCTACCTGCGCAAGCGGGTCCCGCAGGAACTGGTGGTGCTGCAGGGCGGCATGGGCGCCACGGCGCTGAGCGGCGCGGGCGACCCGGAGGCGACGCTGCAGACCCTGGTGCCGGAAGCCAAGGAGGCCAGCACGGGCATGTCCAGCAGCGCGGTGGCCATGGATGCCGCGACCCGCGCCAAGATGCAGGGCTACGAGGGCGACCCCTGCGGCGAATGCGGCAACTACACGCTGGTGCGCAACGGCACCTGCATGAAGTGCAACACCTGCGGCGGAACGAGCGGCTGCAGCTGACAAGTCACCGGGGCGGGTGCGCTCGCCCCTGACGCGGATCGGGCCGCAGGCAGTGAACCGGGCGGTATGAACGATGAGCTCGATCCCGCGAAACTGGGGCGCCCACCGGGCGCCCCTTCTTCTTGCCTGAATGGCCGGACGCGAATCCTCAAAACATTTTCATATCAGATTATTGTGCCGCGAAATTAATGTGCCCGGATGGGCGTCACGGCGCCTTTTCCACCTCGCGCCCCTCCGAGCGCCATTCCGGCAGCCCGCCCTCCAGGCGCCGGGCGTCGATCCCCTTGCCGCGCAGATGCGCCACCGCCTGGTGCGCGTAGATGCAGTAGGGGCCGCGGCAATAGGCGACCACCGTTTCGGTCCCGCCCAGCCGGTCGAGCACCGCGTCCAGGTCGGGCAGTTCGACGTTGATCGCGCCGGGGATGTGGCCCATGGCGTATTCGTCCGCCGGGCGCACGTCCAGCAATGTGGCCGAGCCGTCGGCCAGCCGTTTTTCCAGTTCCGCCCGGCTGATCGGCTCGGGCGCCTCGGCCCCGTCGGACAGCCCGCGCAGGATCCGCTCCACCTCGGCCAGGTTGCGCTCGGCCACCTCGCGCAGCAGGTCCATCAGGGCCAGCGTGCGGTCGTCGCTCAACCGGTAGATCACCGATTTCCCCTGCCGACGGCTGGTCACCAGCCCGGCCCGGCGCAGCTGCTGCAGGTGCTGCGAGCAGTTGGCGACGGTCAGGCCGACCTTGCCCGCCAGCGCCTCGACCCCGCGCTCGCCCTGCGCCAGTTGCTCCAGGATCATCAGCCGGGGGGGCGCCGACAGGGCGCGGGCGACAAGGGCGTATTCCTCGAGCAGGGCGATCTTGGGGCTGGTTGACACGGCGTGGCCTCGAAATCTAAAACAATCAAGTGAACAATTGAATGATAGCGATTCCATCGCGCCCCGCAACCCCGAGCCGCTCATGTCCGACGCCCTTGTTGCCGCCGAGCCCCAGCTCCGCCTCGTCGTCTTTCTCGGCGTTCTGGCGGCGATGGCGCTGTGGGAGCTGGCCGCGCCGCGGCGGCGGCGCGAGATCCCGCGGGTGATCCGCTGGACCAACAACCTGGCGCTGGTGGTTATCGACACGGTCATCCTGCGGCTGAGCTTCCCGATCCTCGCGGTCGGCCTGGCCGTGATGGCCGAGGAACGCGGCTGGGGCCTGTTCAACGTGCTGGGCGCGCCGGGATGGCTGGCGGTCCTCGTCTCCATCGCGGCGCTGGACCTGGTGATCTACCTGCAGCACGTGATGTTCCACGCGGTGCCCGCGCTGTGGCGGCTGCACCGGATGCACCACGCGGACCTGGAATTCGACGTGACCACGGGGCTGCGCTTCCACCCGGTGGAGATCCTGCTGTCGATGGGGATCAAGCTGGCGGTGGTGGCCGCGCTCGGCCCGCCCGCGGTGGCGGTGCTGGTCTTCGAGGTGCTGCTCAACGCCACCGCGATGTTCAACCATTCCAACATCCGCCTCCCGGCGGCGGTGGACCGACTGCTGCGCCTGGTCGTGGTGACCCCCGACATGCACCGGGTGCATCACTCGGTCATCCCGGCCGAGACCAACAGCAATTTCGGCTTCAACCTGCCCTGGTGGGACCGCCTGCTGGGCACCTACCGCGCCCAGCCCCTGGACGGGCACGAGGGGATGGCGATCGGGATCGAGCAGTTCCGCACCCGACGCGACCTCTGGCTCGACCGGATGCTGGTCCAGCCGCTGCGCGGCCCGGCCCACGGCGACCCCCTGCAGCCGGCCAGGCGGGGCCGGAAATGACCCACGCCCCCGGCATCCGCGAAAACCTGCGGCCCTTCCTGCAACAGCTTCTGCAGGTGTTCTTCGTGGGGCTGACCATCGGGCTGCAGCGCACGGTGATCCCGGCGCTGGCCGAGGCGGAGTTCGGCCTGGCCGCGGGCTCGGTGACTGCGCTTTTCGCCTTCGTGGTCAGTTTCGGGGTGGTGAAGGGGGTGATGAATTTCGCCTCGGGCCGGATATCGGAGCGGGCCGGGCGGCGCCGGGTGCTGATCTGGGGCTGGATCGTGGCGCTGCCGATCCCCTTCCTGATCCTCTGGGCGCCGGGCTGGGGCTGGATCGTGGCGGCGAACATCCTGCTGGGCGTCAACCAGGGTTTCTGCTGGTCGATGACGGTGACCGCCAAGATGGACATCGTGCGCGCCGACCAGCGCGGGCTGGCCACCGGATTCAACGAGTTCGCGGGCTATGGCGGCGTGGCCCTGGCTGGGCTCGCCACCGGCTACCTGGCCAGTTTCTTTGACCCGCGGGTCAGCCTTTTCGCCTTCGGCCTTGCCGTGATCCTGATCGCGCTGGCCGCCGCGCTGACGGGTTTTACCGAGACGCTGCCGTTCGCCCGGGCCGAGGCCGCGCGCCACAGGGCCGGGCAGGCGACCGGCCCGCGCCCGCGCTATGCCGCCGCGCCCGAGGCGCCCACGGCCGGGCAGGTCTTTGCCCTCGTCACCCTGCGCAACCGCACCTTCCAGGCGCTGGCCCAGGCGGGCTGCGTCGAGAAATTCGTGGATGCGCTGATGTGGGCGCTGGTGCCCGTCTTCATGGTCGCGCAGGGGGCCACGCTGATCGAGATCGGCTGGGTCACGGGAATCTACGGCCTCGTCTGGGGGGCGAGCCAGCTCTGGACCGGGCCGCTGTCGGACCGGATCGGGCGAAAGGGGCCCGCGGTTGCCGGGTTCTTCCTCTGCGCGGCGGGCGTGGCCGCCTTCCCGGTTGCCGCCTCGGTCGCGGCCTGGGGCATCGCGGCCGCCGTGACGGGCGTGGGCATGGCGTTGCTTTACCCGACGCTGATCGCGGCGATGAGCGATATCGCCCACCCGGCCTGGCGCGGCTCGGCCCTGGGCGTCTATCGTTTCTGGCGCGACTTGGGCTATGCTGTCGGCGCGCTGGCCATGGGGCTGATCGCCGACGTGTCCGGCACGCTGGCGGCCGGGTTCTGGGTCACCGCGCTGGCCATGGCGGGTTCCGGCCTCTGGCTGTGGCTGGCCATGGAGGAAACCCATCCGCGTCTCAACCCCGCCCCTGAAACGGAGCTATCGCATGCCTGACAGCAAATTTTTCCGCCCCGGCCTGGTCGGCCTGATCCTCGGTGTTGTCTCGATCGAGATGGTGATGGTCTCGGCCTGGAGCTACCGCCAGGGATGGTGGCCGGTGTTACAGGCGCTGTCCTTCTCGGAATACGCGGTCTACGTGGCGGGGCTGGGCGTGCTGCTGTCGCTGCTGGCGCTGGTGGTGCGGCGGCGCGGCCGGGTGCTGGCCGTGATCGGCCTGCTGGTCAGCCTGCCGGTGCTGGTGATGGGGATCGGCTGGGACTACGCGACGCGGACCACGCCGCCGATCAACGACATCAGCACCGATACGCAGGACCCGCCGGTGTTCTGGGAGACGCCCACGCCGACCGACTACCCGGCCGCCAATGCCGGGCCGCAACGGGCCGCCTATCCGCGCGTCGTGCCGCTCGACCTGCCGGTCCCGGCCGCGGAGGCCTTCGATCTGGCCGCGGACCTAGTGCGCGCGCGGGGCTGGGAGATCCTGTCGGAGGACGGCGTGCAGATCGAGGCCGTGGCGACCTCGTTTCTTTACGGTTTCCCGGACGAGGTGGTGATCCGGGTTAGCGAGACGGACACCGGTGCGCGGATCGACATGCGCTCGCGCTCCCGCATCGGGCAAATCGACCGGGGCGCGAATGCCCGCCGGATCACGGCCTTCCTGGACGATCTCGCGTCCCGGGCCGGGGCGGCGAGATAAGATGGGGAACGGCCCCGCGAAATCAGATATCGAACGTCCCGCGCCCAGGGCGGCGGGAAACAAAGGAACCCCAGGAGGACCGCAATGAAACTGAAAACCACACTCGCCGCCTGCGCGGCGGCGCTCTGCCTGTCCGCGCCCGGCGCGGTGGCGCAGGAGGCCGCCATCGAGGCGATGCAGGAATACATGATGTTCTCGGAATACGAGGCCGGGATCATCCTGCCGCAGCAGATCGACCAGGGCGTCTTCGAAAGCGTGCTTTTCGTCGACACCCGCGACGCCGGCCAGTTCGAGGAGGGCACCATCCCCGGCGCCGTGAACATCGAATGGCGCGAGGTGCTGGACCGCATCGACGAGATCCCCACCGACCGCAAGGCGGTCCTGTTCTGCAACACCGGCAGCCTGTCGGCCCAGGCCGCCTTTGCCCTGCGGGTGGCCGGGCGCGACAACGTGGTGGTCCTGCAGACCGGCCTCATCGGCTGGCGGCAGGACGCCGCGTGGAAGCCCTGACCGGCCGGGACGAGAGGGCCCCGGCGCCCTCTCGGTGCGGCCTCACTCGGCGGCCTTGGGCGCCGTGATCGCGGCGTACTCCTCGGGTTCCCGGTGCAGGGCGAAATCGAAGACGTTGCGGCGGATCTCGGCGCAGCGGTCGAGGTCGATCTCGGCCGTGATCACCTCGTCGCCGCTGCCGGCCGCGCGGGCCAGGATCTCGCCGGTCGGCGCCACGATGATGCTGCCGCCGATCAGCTCGCTGCCTTCTTCCATCCCCGCCTTGGCCACGGCCACGGCCCAGAGGCCGTTCTGGTAACAGCCCGCCTGGATCGACAGCTCGTTGTGGAAATATTGCAGGTGGTCGTGCTCGGGCGCGGGCGGGTAGTGCAGGGGGGTGTTGTAGCCCAGCACCACCAATTCAGCCCCGCCCAGGCCCAGCACGCGCCAGGTCTCGGGCCAGCGCCGGTCGTTGCAGATGCACATGCCCAGCTTGCCGCCGAAGGCATCGAAGACCGGGAAGCCCAGGTCGCCCTTTTCGAAATAGCGCTTTTCGAGGTGCTGGAAGGGGCGCCAGGATTCGTTCTCGCGATGGCCGGGCAGGTGGATCTTGCGGTATTTCCCCACGATCTGCCCCTCGGGCGAGACCAGGATCGCGGTGTTGAAATGCCGCCCCTCCGGCGTCAGTTCCGCATAGCCTAGGTGAAAACCGATGCCCAGTTCGGCGGCCAGCTCGAACAGCGGGCGCACCGCGCCACTGGGCATCTCGGTCTCGAACCAGGTGTCGATCTCGGCTTGGTCCTCGGTGTACCAGCGCGGGAAGAAGGTGGTGAGGGCCAGTTCGGGGAAGACCACCAGTTCGGCCCCGCGCGCATGCGCCTCTCGCATCATGGCGCACATCCGTGCCACGGCCGAGCGGCGCGGCTCGTCCCGGCCGATCGGCCCCAGTTGCGCGCCCGCGACGATGAATTTCCGGCTCATGCTTGCCCTCCTGCCAGGTCGCAGACGACATCCAGCAGCACCTGTGCACCGGCCACGATGTCGTCCTCTTCGCTGTGTTCGTTGATGTTGTGGCTCAGCCCCTTGGCGGAGGGGATGAAGACCATCGCGGTCGGGCAGTTCGGCGCGAACATCTGCGCGTCATGGCCCGCGCCCGAGGGCATCCGCTTGACGCTGAACTGCCGCGCCCGCGCCGCCGCCTCGATTTTCCCGACGAGCCCGTCGTCGAAGGCGACGGGCGCGAACCGGGCCAGCGGCCGGTGGGCCAGGGTGCAGCCCGCCGCCCGCGACGCGGCCTCGGCCTCGTCCAGCAGGCGGTCGCCGGCGGCCTCCAGCACCGCGCCGTCGGTGTTGCGCAGGTCGACCGTCAGGCGTGCCTGCTCGGGCACCACGTTGACCAGGCCGGGGGACAGTTCGAACACCCCCACGGTGGCGACCTGCGGCGGGCCGTTCTCGGCGGCGATGCGGTCGGCGGCGACCGCGATGCGCGCGGCGACCTGGCCCGCGTCGCGGCGCAGCGCCATGGGTGTGGTGCCCGCGTGGTTGGTCTGGCCGGTCACGGTGAACTCGGTCCAGTGGATGCCCTGCACGCCGGTGACAGCGCCGATGCGGATGCCCTCCTGCTCCAGCACCGGGCCCTGCTCGACATGCAGTTCCAGGTAGGCGGCGGGGGTGATCGGGGCGGCCGTGCCGCGATAGCCGATGCGGTCCAGCTCCTCGCCGACCACGGCGCTGCCGTCGGTGGCGCGGGTGGCGAGCATTTCGTCCAGGTCCAGCGCGCCCTGGTGCACGCCCGATCCCATCATGTCGGGGGCGAACCGCGCGCCTTCCTCGTTGGTGAAGGCGGCCACGGCCACCGGGTGCCGCGTCTGCAGCCCCGCCGCGTTCAGCGCCGCGACGACCTCCAGCCCTGCCAGCACGCCGAGCGCGCCGTCATAGAGGCCCCCGGTCGCCACGCTGTCGATATGCGAGCCGATCATCACCGGCGGGCCGTCCTGCGCTCCGGGGCGGATGCCCCAGATATTGCCGATGGCGTCAATCGAGACGGTCAGCCCCAACGCCTCCATCTGCGCGACCAACCAGTCGCGCCCGGCGCGGTCGGCGTCGGTCAGGGCGAGGCGGCAGACGCCGCCGCCCTCCAGCGCGCCGATCCGGCCCAGGTCGAACACCCGCCCAATAAGGCGGGAGGGGGAGATTTCCGGACGCATCAGGCCGCCCTCCGCACCGCATCGGCGGAAAGCCCGACCAGTTCTTCGTAAAGCGCGGCGTCGGTGTCGCCCTCGGTGCCGAAGACGACCACGCGGGAACCGGCGTCGAGGCCCAGCATCGCGCGCGCCTCGTCGTCTCCCATCGCCGCCGCCAGGCCCGCGAGCCCCGCCACGGCGGATTCGCCGGCCACGACGGCAGGATCGCCCGCCACGGGCCGCGCGAGGCGGCGCATCTCGGCCACGGCCGCCGCGTCGGTCAGCGCCATCACCGCGTCGGCATGGTCGCGCAGGATCTCCCAGGCCAGCGCCGAGACCTCGCCGCAGGCCAGCCCCGCCATCAACGTGTCCAGGTCGCCCTCGACCGCGGTCGGCTGCCCGGCGCGGATCGAGTCCAGCCAGCAGGCCGATTGGTCGGGGTCGCAGAGCACGATTTTCGGCCGCCCGGCGCCCCAGCGCCGCACCGCCTGCGCCGTCACCGCCGCGGCCATGCCGCCGACGCCGGTCTGCAGGAAGACATGGGTGGGGGCCTCGTCCAGCGCATCGAAGGCCTCGGCCGCCATCACCTCGTAGCCCTGCATGACGTCCTTGGGGATGTCCATGTAGCCCGGGTAGGAGGTGTCGGAGACCACGAACCAGCCTTCGCGCGTGGCCGTTTCCTGCGCCTCGCGGACGGAATCGTCGTAGTTGCCCGTGCAGCGGCGGACCTCGGCGCCATAGGCCTCGATCGCCATCTTGCGGGCCTCGGAGACGGTGGCGTGGATGAAGATCACGCAGTTGCAGCCGAAATTCTGCGCCCCCCAAGCGACCGAGCGGCCGTGATTGCCGTCGGTGGCGCAGCAGACGGTGATCCTGGCGGCCTCATCGGGATAGGCCCGGCCGGTGACCTCGTCCATCGAGACCGCGTGACCCAGGGCCTTGGACAGCTCGGATTGCAGCAGGCGGGCCACCGCGTAGGCACCGCCCAGCGCCTTGAAGCTGCCCAGCCCGAACCGGCCGCCCTCGTCCTTGTAATGCAGCGCCGCGACGCCCAGCTCGGCCGCCAGCCCCGGCAGCGCCACCAGCGGCGTGGGCGCGTAGCCCGGCCAGCCGGAGATGGTGGCGCGGGCCGCGGCCAGACCGGCATCGCTGAGGATCGCGTCCTGCGCCTCGGTCCAGGGGGCGCCGGGCGCGGCTTGGGGGTTGAGGGAAAGCGTGAAGGCCTCGGGCGTGCCGGGGGAGCGGGTGATCTCTGTGGTCATGGAATCCTCGAAAATTCTTGCCCCGAGGGGCGGACCCCGGGCGGCGCGTGGCCGCCCGGGACGGTGGTGTCATCAGAAGTCGGTCTTCTCTTCCTCGATCGAGGCCAGCATGGCCTCCAGCATCTCGGCGCCCTCGGCGCCGTATTTCTCTTCGATCAGGGCGCGCACGGCGGGCTGGGCGGCGGCGGCGAACTTGGCCTGCTCCTCGGGGGTCACCACGTTGACCTCCATCTTCTCGGCCAGCGCCGGCAGCCCCTTGTCCGAGGCCTCGATCACCCGGCTCATCGCGCGGCCGGCATCGGTGGCCACGTCGGCGGCCCACTTGACCAGGTACTGGTCCTCTTCGCTCAGCCCGTCGAAGAACTCGGCATTCATCGTCCAGACATAGGGCGTGATCAGGTGGTTGGTGATCGAGAGGTATTTCTGCACCTCGTCGAACTTGGC
This sequence comes from Paracoccaceae bacterium, assembly GCA_049974865.1. Lineage (GTDB taxonomy): Bacteria > Pseudomonadota > Alphaproteobacteria > Rhodobacterales > Rhodobacteraceae > JAGSOU01. The sequence goes on along the minus strand of JBNGCX010000005.1, from coordinate 40,840 downwards.
GAAGGCGATGATCGGCACGGGGTTCATCTGGCCGTCGGCGACGCCGGTCTGCAGCGCGGTGTAGACCTCGGCCCAGGGCAGGGGCGTCGGCTGGCCGCCCAGCGACGAGATCATCGCCTCATGGGTGGGCAGGGTCATGGTGCGGATGCGCAGCCCGTCCATGTCCTCGACCGTCTCGATCGGGCGCTTGCTGTCGGTGAAGGCGAAGAAGCCGCCCGAGTCGAGCAGGCCCAGAACCTCGAGCCCGGTCTTCTCTTCCAGGTCGCCCGCGAATTTCTCGCCGAAGGAACTGTCCATGGTGATCACCTTGGAGGCCACGCCGATATTGGGGAAGGCGAAGGGGATGTCGAACACGCCCACCAGCGGGTAGTGCTGCGCCATGCCGCCCGAGGACGAGATGGTGCTTTCCACCAGGCCCGACCGGACCTGCTCGATCACCTCGTTGTCTTTGCCGAGCTGGCCGTTGGGGAAGAGCTGCACCTCGATGCGGCCGTTCGAGTTCGACTCGACCAGCGATTTGAACACCGCGGCCATCGCGCCGGAATGGCTGGCGAACGGGTCCTCGGGGTTCAGATGCGCCAGCCGAATGGTGACGTCTGCGGCATGGGCCTGCGCGGCGAGGCAAAGCCCGGCCAGGGCCATGGAGGCGGTTTTCATGAAGGTCATGGTCTTTCCTTTCCTGTTGGGAGGGGCGCCGGGGTCAAAGCCCCAGCATTCTTGGTATGAAAAGCGTGAGGTCGGACCAGAAGGCGATCACCAGCAGGATCCCGACCTCCGCGACGATGAAGGGCCACAGCTCACGCGTGATCCCTTCGACCTTCTCGCCGGTGACCGAGGCCAGCACGAAAAGGCAGGCGCCGACCGGCGGCGTCATCAGCGAGATGTTGAGCGCGAGGATGATCATGATCCCGGCATGCACCGGCTCCATCCCGATCTGCACGGTCAGGGGCGCCAGCACCGGGGCCAGGATGATCAGCGTCGCGTTGATGTCCATCACCAGACCGATCAGCAGCAGCAGCACGACGATCAGGGCGATGATGATCTGCGGGTTGTCCGAGACCGACAGCAGCGCCTCGGCGATGGCCTGCGGGATGCGGTTGAAGGTCATCCACCAGCCCAGGATCGAGGCCGAGGCGATGATCAGGAAGATCACCCCGGTGATACGGGTGGTGCGCACCCCGATCTGGTAGAGGTCGCGCCAGCTCAGCGCGCGGTAGACCACGCCGCCGACGAAGAGCGCATAGGCAACGGCGATGGCCGCGGCCTCGGTCGGGGTGGCGAAGCCGCCCAGGATCGAGCCGAGGATGAAGATCGGCAGCAGCGCCGCCAGGAATCCCTCGCGCAGCGCGGCCCAGACGGCGCAGAGGCTCGGGCGGCCCTCGCCCTTGGGCAGGTTCTTGCGCCGCGCGGTCAGCGCGATCACGCCCATGCAGATGCCGCAGATCAGCAGCCCCGGCAGGATGCCCGCCGCGAACAGCCCGGCGATGGACACCCCCATGATCGAGCCGTAGATGATCGCCAGCGTCGAGGGCGGGATGGTCGGCCCGATGATCGAGCCCGCGGCGGTCACGGCACAGGCGTAGCGGCGGGTGTAGCCCGCCTTTTCCATCGCCGGGACCAGCGTGTTGCCGAAGGCCGCCGCGTCGGCGGTGGCCGAGCCGGTGATGCCCGCGAACATCACCGAGGCAACCATGTTGGAATGCGCCATGCCACCGCGCATCCAGCCCACCAGCGCATCGGCCAGCTTCACCAGCCCCTGCGTGATGCCCGAGCGGTTCATGATCTCGCCCGCGAGGATGAAGAAGGGCATGGCCAGGAAGGGGAACAGGTCGAGCCCCGCGAACACCCGGTCGGGCGCCATGGTCATGAAGCGCGGCCCCATGTCGATGATGCCGATCATCCCCGCCACGCCGATGGCAAATCCCACGGGCATCCCGAAGGCCAGCAGGCCGAAAAACGCGACTGCGACGAAAAGCGTGCCCATCAGTCACCCCCCGGCATGGCCAGCGTGGCGCCGGTCGCCTCGGGGGCGCGCTCGGCGAAGAAGTCGTGGAGGCCGGTCAGGGCGAGCTGGACACAGGCCATGGCCGCGGCCAGCGGCACGCCCATGAACGGATAGCCCTTGGGGATGGCGTAGATCATGGTCAGCCGCGAAAACCCCTTCACGGCGAAGCCGATCCCGTAGAAAAAGAGGGCGAAGAAGAAGGCGAAGGCAATCACGTCGAACGCCACCGCGAGCCAGCGCCGGACCGGGGCGGGCAGGCGGCCGAAGATGAACTCGACCCCGATATGTTCCCGATGCGCGATCCCCGAAGACACGGCCAGCAGCGCCATCCAGATCATCAGGTAGCGCGCCAGTTCCTCGGTGAAGGTCAGGGGCAGGGGGATCACGTAGCGCACCAGCACGCCCAGCCAGACATCCAGCACCAGCACCACCAGCAGCGCCACGCAGATGCGCTCGATCAGCCAGTTGATGCGCAGGCTCCAGCCCTTTGCCTTGGCGGCGATTGTCGTCATTCCTCGAATCTCCCCGGCGATGTGCGGCTTGACGAAGTAACGAAAACCATCTTTCATCGAAATTGAAAAAAAGAAAACAGGTTTTCTCCCAATGGAAACGAAAAATGCCCAAAAATGATGCAGAAACCGCGCCCCGGCCGATCTCCCGGCGCATTCATGAGGCATATGCGGCATTGCCGGAGGGCGAGCGCCGGATCGCCGAGACGATTCTCGAGGCCCCGGCAGAGCTGGCGGTCTGGACGGCCTCCGAGCTCGCCCGGCGCGCCGGCGTTTCCAACGCCACCGTCAGCCGCTTCTTCCAGCGGCTCGACTACGGAAATTTCGAAGAGGCCCGCCAGGACGCGCGCCGCTTGCGCGCCACCGGCTCGCCGCTGTTCACCGGCCGCACCGGCACGGCGGCGGGGGATCCCATCTCGGAGCTGATCCGCGCAGAGACCGCGCTGGTCGAGGCGACGCTGTCGCGGCTGAACCCGCTGACCGTCAAGGAGATCGGCCAGGCCATCGCGCAGGCCCCGCGCGTGCGCACGCTGGGTTTCCGCAACAGCCATTTCCTGGCGCAATACGTGACCGCGCAGCTGGCGCAGATGCGCCCGGGCGTGGCGCCCATGCTGCTGCCGGGCCAGACCCAGGCCGAGGGCATTTCGACGCTGGGTGCGGGCGACCTGGCGATCATCGTGGGGCTGCGGCGGCGCCCGGCGGGGTTCGCGCGGATCGTCGAGGCGGTGGCGGCGCGCGGGGCGCGGGTCCTGCTGCTCGCCGACCAGACCGTGCGCGAGGCGCCGGCGCATGCGACATGGACGCTCGACTGCGTCGTGGACACGCCGCAATTCGCGGATTCCTATGTCGGCGCGATCTCGGCGCTGCGGCTGCTGATCCTGGAAACCGGCCGCGCGCTGGGCGAGGGCGGGCGGAATCACCTGGAAGCGGTCGAGGAGCTACGCGAGGAACTGGGCGAGCTGGAATAGGATATCGGCGGCGGACCGGCCGGCGCGGTGGCCTTTCCGAGGCGCTCAACCCTTGATCTGGCTCAACCCGGGAAAGCGCCGGATCCGGCATGATGGCAGCGGTGCTTTCGACCGGAATCTCAAGCGATGCCCCCGCAACCGAACAAATGGCGAGCTCTGCCGATCGCGATCCTCGGCGTTCTCCTTCTCTCGAGCGCCGCGGTCTATGGGGTCTATGTCCGCGACATGAAAGCGATCCGCGACCGCGTGGCGCGGGAAAGCCAAATCGCCGGGACGCGCCACGGCCCTATGGAATATGCCCGCTGGGGCGACGGGCCGCCGGTGGTCGTCATGCACGGCGCGGGAGGCGGTTACGATCAGGGCCGCCTGATCCCGATGGCGTTCGGCGGCGACGGATACGACTGGATATCGATCTCGCGCTTCGGCTACCTGCGGTCGCCTTTGCCGGAGGACGCCTCGACACCCGCGCAGGCCGAAGCCGTGGCCGACCTTCTGGACCAGCTGGGTATTGACCGCGTCGCGATTGTCGCGATGTCCGGCGGCGTGCCGCCGGCGCTGCAGTTCGCGCAGTTGTTTCCAGGGCGGACGACCGCCCTCGTCCTGCTTTCGAGCGCGCCCTTCTCGCCGCTGGAGGCCAGCCAGCAGGACCTGCCCATTCCCGCCTGGCTGTATCAGGCGCTGTTCGGCTCGGACTTCCTGTTCTGGGCGGCGATCAAGCTGGCGCCCTCGAGCCTGGACCGGATCTTCGACGTGAGCCCCGAGGCCCGCGCCCGGCTGAGCGGCGCGGACAGGGCCTTTGTCGAGGGGTTGGTCGCGGCGTTTCTGCCGGTCACCGACCGAACCGCCGGGCTGCGCAACGAAGGCGCGGCGGTCGATCCGGGGACGGTCTATGACCTTGCTGGAATAACCACGCCGACGCTGGTCGTTCATGCGCGCGATGATGGCATAAACCCGTTCGCGTTCGGCGCTTATGCGGCCGAAAACATCCCCGGCGCCGAGTTCATGGCCCTGGAAACGGGGGGGCATCTGCTGCTGGGGCATATCGAGCGCGTCCGCGAACGCGTCATGTCGTTCTTGGGGCGGCACGCGGGGGCGGAATAGACGGCCGGGGCCCGCGCAGCTTTCCACCGGGACGGGCGGTGCTTGCCTCCGGCGCGGGTTATCCTTCGGCCGCCAGCCGTGACAGAATCCCCGCCACCTCCGCCCCGTCCATTGCCCCGGCGAACCGTCCCCGTTCGCCCGACAGCCGGGTCGCGACGAAGGCGTCGGCCACTTCGGGCGGGGCGTGGCGGATCAGGATCGAGGCCGTCAGCAGCAGTGCCGAGCGTTCCGCGAACCAGCGGGCCTCGGCCTCGGGCGGCAGGCCGGGCCATCGCGCGCGGTGGGCCTGCAGCGCGGCGTCGAAGCGGCGGTCGGCCCCCGAGGCGGCGGCGATTTCCGCGGTCAGCGCCTCGCCCGCCGCCGCGTCGCGCGCCAGGCTGCGCAGGATGTCCAGGCAGATGACATTGCCCGCGCCTTCCCAGATCCCGTTCAGCGGCGCCTCGCGGTAGAGCAGGGGCAGGGGCGTGTCCTCGACATATCCCATGCCGCCCAGCGCCTCCATCGCCTCGGCCACCACCGGCGGGCAAAGCTTGTTGGACAGGTATTTCGCCAGCGCCACGCCGATCCGGGCAAAGGCGCGGTCGTGCTGGCCCGCGCCGTCATAGGCCCGCGCCACGCGCAGGCCCAGTGCCAGCGCGCCCTCCCAGTCCAGCGCCAGGTCGGCCAGGACCGCGCGCATCAGCGGCTGGTCGATCAGCCGTCTCTGGAAGGCGCTGCGATGGGTGACCCAGTGATGGACCTCGGCCAGCGCGGCCCGCATCAGCCCGGCCGGCGCCATCGCTGTGTCGAGCCTTGTGTGATGCACCATCCGGATGATCGTGCGGACGCCGCGCCCCTCGTCCCCGACCTGGTAGGCCAGCGCCCGGTCGTACTCGATCTCGGCCGAGGCGTTGGCGCGGTTGCCCAGCTTTTCCTTCAGCCGCTGGATGCGGATGCCGTTGCGTTCGCCCTCCAGCCACCTGGGGACGAGGAAACAGGTCAGCCCGCCCGGCGCCTGCGCCAGCGTCAGGAAACCGTCGGACATCGGTGCCGAGCAGAACCATTTATGCCCGGTCAGCCGCCAGGCGTCGCCGTCCGGCTCGGCCCGCGTGGTGTTGGCCCGCACGTCCGAGCCGCCCTGTTTCTCGGTCATCGCCATGCCCAGCGTCGCGCCCTTTTTCGCGCCCACGGGCCGCGTCGACGGGTCGTAGTCGCGCGACAGCAGCTTGCCGTGCCAGCCCGCCGCGGCGCCCCCGGCGCCGGCCAGGACGGGGGCGCCGGCATAGGTCATGGTCAGCGGGCAGCAATGGCCCGGCTCGACCTGGCTGGCGAGGTAGACCATCGCCGCATGGCTCACGTGGCCGCCCGCCGCGCCCTCCCAGGCGAGGGCGGCGTAACCGGCGGAAATCCCGGCCTCCATGAATCGGTGATAGGCGGGGTGAAACCGCACCTCGTCGAGGCGCCGTCCGCCGCGGTCGAAAAGGCGCAGTTCGGGCGGGCAGCGGTTGGCCTCGCGCCCCGCCTCGCGCATCTCCGCGCGTCCAAGCGCCTTGCCGTAGGCCGCCAGCGGTTCCACCTGTCCGCCTTCGCGCGCGACCGCTTCGCGCAGCACGGGATCGCCTTGCCACAGGTCAGCGTCGCCCCGGTCGAGCGGCTGGTTGTGCACGTCATGGGTGCCGAGGTCGGCACGGGGGGCGGTGGTCATCGGGCCTCTCCGTTCATCGTCGGCGGGCGCGGCCGTCCACTCCAGTGTCGGGCAAGCGGCCCCGTATTGCCAAGCCGGTCTTTGCGTGTCGTGGCGTAACAGGGCACGGGACCGGCGCCGAAAGGGGCGAAAAACCCGGCTTTGACAGAATCGTGGAATCCAAATATGAAACTGACGTCAGTTTTATTTCAGGAGCCCGCATGGAACCGGCCCGCGCCCTGTCATCGACCGAGGATCAGGTCTTCTCCTTCCCCGAAACCCTCGTCGCCCGCAGCCAGGGGCGGCCCAAGGGTGAACGCACCCGGGCTCAGATCCAGAAAGCGGCCTGTGCCGTGCTGGAAGGCACGGGCCCGCAGGAGCTGACCGTGGCCGCGATCTGCGAGAACGCCGGGATTTCGAACGGCACCTTCTACATTTATTTCGCCGACCGCACCGCGCTGCTCGAAGAGCTGCTGATCGGTTTCGTCGGCTTCCTGCAGACCACCATGCGCGCGGCCAGCCGGGCCGGGGCGGATGACCCGGACCGTGCGGCCACCACCGCCTATTACGAGCTGTTCCGGAAAAACCGCGGGCTGATGCGCTGCCTTGTGCATCACCTCGACAGTTTCCCCGAGGCGAAAGAGGCGTTCCACCGGCTGAACCGCGACTGGCTGGACGCCGTGGTCACCTCGATCCAGCGGCGGCTGCGGCGCGAGGGGCGGGCGGACGCCGTGCCGCGCGACGAGTTGCTGCGCCGGGCCTACGCGCTCGGCGGCATGGTGGACCAGTATCTCTCGGGCCTTCTGCTGTCCGAGGACCCGGCGCTGACCGCCATTTCGCAGGACCGCGCGGCGGTGCTGGACACACTCACCCTCATCTGGAAGCGGGGCATGGCGATATGAGCACCCTGAAAGACGCCGACCGGCGGCCAGCGGCAGAGCTGCACCCCCATATCGAGGATGCCTGGCAGCGCCAGCGCGCCTATGTGGCGGACAGCTCGCCCTTCTACCAAGCCCTTTGGCAGGGGCGCATGCCGCCCGGAACACTGCGCGACCTGCCCGACTTGCCGCTGTCGGACAAGGCGCAGCTGCGCCTGTCGCAGGCCGAACACCCGCCCTTCGGCGACTACCTCGCCGCGCCGCGCAGCGTGGCCAACCGCCTGCACCGGACCTCGGGCACCACGGGGCAGGCGATGAACCTGGCGCTGTCGGCCCGCGACACGCAGATCACGCAAGAGGTCGGCGGGCGCTGCCACAGCGCCGCCGGGCTGGGCCCCGACGACACGGTGGTGCATTGCCTGAACTACCAGATGTGGATGGGCGGCCTGACCGACCACCTGACGCTGGAGGCCACCGGCGCGCTGGTGGTGCCCTTCGGCGTCGGCTCGACCGAGCTGCTGGTGCGCACCATTCAGGAGGTCGGGATCACCGCGATTTCCTGCACCCCGTCCTACCCGGCGGTGCTGGAGCGCGTGATCGCCGAGAAATTCCCGGGGCTGGCGCCGCGCGACCTGGGCCTGCGGCTGGGCCTGTTCGGGGGCGAGCCGGGGCTCGACGATCCGGCTTTCCGCGCCCGCCTGCGCGAGACCTGGGGGATGGAGCCGCGCAATGCCAACTACGGCGTGTCCGATGTCTTTTCCAACTTCGCCGCCGAATGCCCGCATGACACGCATCTGCATTTCATGGCCGCCGACGTGCTGTACCCCGAGCTGATCGACCCCGATACCGGCGCGCCGCTGCCGTTCGAGGCCGGGCAGAGCGGCGAGCTGGTGCTGACCCACCTGGTGCGCGACTGCCAGCCGCTGGTGCGCTTTCGCACCGGGGACATCATCCGGGTGGCGGCGACCGAGCCCTGCCGCTGCGGGCGCACCGGTTTCCGCTTTGCCGTGGTCGGGCGGTCCGACGACATGGTGGTGGTCCGCGGGCTGAACATGTTCCCCACGATGGTGGCCGCGGTGATCAACGAATTCCCGGAGCTGTCGGGCGAATACCGCATCCAGCTCGACACGCCGCCGCCGCATGACACCCTGCCCGTCATCGCCGAATGCGCCGAGGGGGCGGCGGCGGGGCCGGCCCTGGCGCAGCGCGTCGAGGCGGCGATCAAGGCCAAGCTGGGGGCCAGCGCCCGGGTCACGCTGCAACCGCCGGGCAGCCTGCCGCGGACCGAGGGCAAGACCCGGCGTGTCATCAGGGGGTATCAATGACCGATTTCACCTATGAAACCGTGCTCAGTTCGCTGGGCGACAAGGGCGTGCGCACCATCACGCTGAACCGTCCGGGCAGCCTGAACGCAATGAACCGGCAGTTGATCGACGACGTGGCCCGCGCCTTCGCCGACGCCAATGCCGACGCGGACACGCGCGCGATCATCCTGACCGGGGCGGGCAAGGCCTTCTGCGCCGGGGACGACCGGCACGCGCATGTGCATCCCGAAACAGAGGAGGAGGCCCGCGACCTCGTCCTCGCCATCCAGCGGGCGACCCACGCGATCGCCTTGGGGCCCAAGCCCGTGGTCGGCGCGATCAACGGCTGGGCGGTCGGCGGCGGCTTTGAATGGGCGATCAACTGCGATTTCCCGATCTGGGCCGAAAGCGCCAAGGGATTCTTCCCCGAAGTGTCGCTGAACCTGTTCGTCACCGGCGGCGTGACCGCGCTGCTGCCCGCGCTGGTGGGGCTGAACAAGGCGCGCGAGATGCTGTTCTTCGGCGAGCGCTACGAGGCGCGCGAACTGGGCGAGATCGGCCTGGCGTGGAAGGTGGTCGAGGATGCCCGGCTGATGGACCGCGCGGCCGAAACGGCGCAGCGGCTGGCAGACCTGCCGGCCCTGTCCGTGCGCGCCATGAAGCGGGTGCTGAACAGCGCCGCGCTGCCCGACCTGCACCGCGCCCTGCAGCTGGAGACCGACGCCACCGTGGCCGGCTTCCTCGACCCCGAAACCACCCGCCGGCTCAAGGATTTCTGAGCGCCCTCAGCCCGGGCCGACCCGCGCGATGGCGATGTTCAGCAGCACCTGCCGCCGTTCCTCGGTCGCGACCTTGATCGCACGGTCCAGCGCGGCGGGCAGGTCGCGGCCGTCGGTCACCGTCTCGGTATAGGCGCGGCTGGCCTCGGCGGTAAGGGTGAAATCGGGGCTGGGCCGCAGCGAGGTCAGCGGCACGTCGTTCGATTTCGCAGCGCGCCCGCCCTTGTAGAGCCCTTCGACGGAATGGCGCACCGCGCCCCATTCCTCGTTGTTCAGGACCAGGGTGATCACCGGCAGCTCCAGCGCCTCGGCCACCTGGTGGCAGGCGGTGGGGTTGGCGAACATGTAGCTGCCGTCGCCCATGGTGGCGAAGACCAGCCGCTCGCGGTCGGCCAACTGCGCCCCCAGCGCCGCCGGCAGCCCCCAGCCCAGGCCGCCCGAATGCGGCTCCTGGAAATAGCTGTTGTGATCCTCCAGGTCGAGCGGCGAGAGCGGGCAGCCAAGCTCGTGAAACACGCTGGCCTTGCGCCCCTTGATCGCGCGCCCGAGGCAAAGGCTGACCCAGTCCTTGCTCATCGGCGATGCGCAGCCACGCTCGGCCAGTTCGGTCACACGCCGGCGCTCGGCAGCGGCCAACGCGGCGATCTTTTCGCGCCGGGGGGCGAGGGCGGCCTCGTCGCGGGGCAGGGCGGCCATCGCCGCGATCAGCGCCATCAGGGTGGGGGCGGTTTCGCCCGCCAGCGTCACGTCGGCGGGGAAATTGCGCACCGGCGTGCGCGAAAACAGCGGGTCGGGCCCCATCTGGATCACCGTCGCATCCTCGCGCAGCGCGACCTTGTCGGGCCACCACGGCGCCAGCGAGTTGATCACCAGCACCACGTCGGCCTCGGCCAGCAGCGCCTCGGGCGCCACGCCGACCTGCATCGGGTGCGACATGGGGATCGACAGCTGGTTGGCCCAGTAATGCGACAGCGGGATCGCCCAGTCCTGGACGAATTGCGACAGCGCCGCGAACGCCTCGGGCGACCCCGCCCCGCGCTGGCTGACGATCAGCGGCGCCTTGGCGCCTGCCAGCAGTTCCGCCGCGCGGGCCAGCGCCGCCGGGTCGGGCGCCGTCGTCACCGGCACCATCGACGAGGGCTGGTCGAGGCCCTCGGGCCGGGTCTGTTCGCACAGCACCTCGCGCGGCAGGCTCAGGTAGACCGGCCCCTTGGGCGTGGAGTTGGAGATCGCCCAAGCGCGGTCGAACAGCTCGGCCACCTGTTCGGGGAAGCGCAGCTCGTAATCCCACTTGGTGGTTTCGCGCACCATGGCGGTCTGGTCGAACATCTCCTGCCCCCAGCCGATGGGCACGGTGCGCGCGCCGAAGCGGGATTTTTCGGTCACCGGCGTGCGGCCCGACATCAGGATCATCGGGATCTGGTCGCACCAGGCGTTTATCGCGCCCGTGGCCCCGTTCGACAGCCCGACATTGGTGTGCAGCATCACCGTCTGGGCGCGGCCCGAGATCTGGTAGTAGCCATGCGCCATGCCCAGCGCCGCGTGCTCATGCGGGACGGTCACGGGCGTGGGCAGGTCGAGCCCCCGGTCGCGCGCCTCGATAAGCCCCTCGATGATGGGCGGAAAGTCGGTGCCGGAATTGGTGAAGACATACTCCACCCCCAGCGCCCTGAGCTTTCCGAACATGGCGCCCCCGGCGGTGAGCGTTCCCTGCGCGCGGCTGTCGTCCGGCATTCCCATCCCCTCCCTTGATCTCAAAAAATGAGACGAATAACTTAAATTGTGAACGTTGCGGCTTGCGCTTGTCAAGCCGCCCCCCATGACGGAGCAGACACCATGGCGACGCCGCTGAATTCATCCGTGCTCAAGGCCCTCGATATCCTCGACCTGGTCACGCCCGAGCGCCACGAGGTCACGGCGGCGGTCGTGGCCTCGGAGCTGGGGATGAACACGGCCACCGCGCACCGCTTCCTGCTGACGCTGGAGGCGGCGGGCGTCCTGGTCAGCGGCCAGCGGGGGCGGTTCACCCTCGGCCCGCGGCTGGAGCGTCTGGGCCGGATGGCCGAGGCGGTGAACCCGATGGCGGCCCGCGTGCAGGCGGTCATCGAGGGGATCAGCCAGCAGGTGAATGAATCGGTCATGGCCTGCCGGCTGGGGCGCGAGGGCCCGACCTGCATGGCCGTGGCCACGGCGGATCGGCCGATCTCGGTCAATATCAAGGTGGGCACGGTGCTGCCGATGCTGCCCACCGCGCAGGGCCGGCTGTGGCTGGCCATGATGGGTCAGGTTGAGCGCCGGGCATGGTTCCGCGCCCATCCCGGCCAGGCGCCCGACGCGGCCGGGATGGACCGGCTGGAACAGGACCTCGCCCGGATCCGCGCGGCGGGGTTTGCGGTGAACGACGGCGATAACGAGCCGGATATCGGCGCGGTGGCGGTGCCGGTGGTGGGCGGCGACGGACGGGTTCAGATGACCCTGTCCGCGTTCGGGATGCTCAGCCGGTTCGACGACGCCCTGATCGCGCGGGCCAAGGCCCTGCTGAAGGACGCAGCCGAACGCCTGGGCGCGGGGGGCTGAGCGGGGCTACAGCCGCTTGCCGGTGTCCGCGTCGAACAGCTTGGCCTTGCCCATGTCCACCTCGAAGGAAAAGGGCGTGCCGGTGGCACGGGCGTCCTCGGGGCGGACGCGGGCGATCACGTCCTGCCCGCCGATCTGGAACACGATCATTGTGTCGGGGCCGGTGGGCTCGACGACCTCGACCCGGCGCTCGAAGACATAGCGGTCGGGGCCGGGCAGCTCGGTCCCGGCGGCAAAGATCGTCTCGGGCCGCAGGCCCAGCACGACCTCATGGCCGTCGGGCGCGTCCATCCGCGCGGCCTCGCCCTCGGGCAGGGGGAAGAGCAGCCCGTCCTCGTCCCCGTCGGGTGCGACGCGCAGCCCACCGTCGCGCAGCAGCCGCCCGCGGATCATGTTCATCGGCGGCGAGCCCATGAAACCCGCCACGAACAGGTCGGCCGGGTTTTCATAGATCGTGCCCGGGTCGGCCACCTGCCGGATATGGCCGTTGTCCATCACCGCGATGCGCGTGGCCAGGGTCATTGCCTCGATCTGGTCATGGGTGACATAGACCACCGTCTTGCCCAGCCGCTGGTGCAGCTTCTTGATCTCGGTCCGCATCTCGATGCGCAGCTTGGCGTCGAGGTTGGACAGCGGCTCGTCGAACAGGAACACCGCCGGGTTGCGCACCAGCGCCCGGCCCATCGCCACGCGCTGCCGTTGCCCGCCCGACAGCTGCCCCGGCTTGCGATCGAGCAGCCGGTCGATCTGCAAAAGCCGGGTGAACTCGGTAACCGCCTCTTCCTGCCGGGCCTTGGGGATGCGCCGGGTCTCCATCCCGAAGGTGATGTTCTGGCGCACCGTCTTGGTGGGGTAGAGCGCATAGGACTGGAACACCATGGCGATGTCGCGGTCGCGCGGCGGGGTGGTGTTGACCTTCTCGTCGCCGATGAAGACGTCGCCGCCGCTCAGCGTCTCCAGCCCGGCGATGAGGTTGAGCAGCGTGGACTTGCCGCAGCCCGAGGGGCCGACCAGCACCACGAACTCACCCGGTTCGATCTCCAGGTCGATGCCCTTGATGACCTCGTTCGCGCCGAAGAACTTGCGCACCGACTGCAGCCGGATTCCTTCCGCCATTCCGCTACCCCTTGACCGCCCCGGCCGACAGCCCGCGCACGAAATAGGCGCCGGCGACGACGTAAACCAAAAGCGTGGGAAGGCCGGCGATGATCGCCGCGGCCATGTCCACGTTGTATTCCTTCACCCCTGTCGAGGTGTTCACCACGTTGTTCAGCGCGACCGTCACAGGGTTCGAGTCCCCAACGGTGAAGGCCACCCCGAACAGAAAGTCGTTCCAGATCTGGGTGAACTGCCAGATCACCGTGACCACGATCGCCGGCAGCGACATCGGCAGCACGATGCGGAAGAAGATGCCGAAGAACCCCGCGCCGTCCACCTTGGCCGCCTGCATGATCCCGTCGGACACGCCGACGAAGAAATTGCGGAAAAACAGCGTGGTGAAGGCCAGCCCGTAGACCGTGTGCACCAGGATCAGCCCCGGCACCGAGCCCGCCAGCCCCAGCTGCCCCAGCGTGCGCGCCATCGGCAGCAGGATCACCTGGAAGGGGATGAAGGCCCCGAACAGGATCAACGCGAAGATGATGTCGGCGCCGGGAAACCGCCACTTGGTCAGGGCATAGCCGTTCAGCGCGCCCAGCATGGTCGAGATCGCCACCGCCGGCACCGTCATCAGGACAGAATTCCAGACATAGGGCTCCAGCCCGTTGCAGCGAACGCCGACGCAGGCGGCGTTCCACGCCTTGCCCCAGGCCCCGAAGGTGACCTCGCGCGGCAGGCTGAGGAAGGTGCCCGCCCGGATTTCCTCCAGCGATTTCAGCGAGGTCGAGACCATCACGAACAGCGGCACCAGGTAATAGAAGCAGAACAGCGCCAGCACGGCGAACAGCAGCCCCCGCAGCAGCACCGCGCCCGCGCCCGAGGGGCGGACGATGCCCGATGTGGTGCGCTGCCTCATTTCCGGGTCCCCCGCAGTTCGGAATAGAGATAGGGCACGATGATCGCGGTCACGGTCATCAGCATCATCACCGCGCTGGCCGCGGCCACGCCCAGCTCGCTGCGCTGGAAGGCGAAGGCATACATGAAGGTGGCGGGCATGTCCGTGGCATAGCCGGGGCCGCCGCCGGTCAGCGCGACCACCAGGTCGAAGCTCTTGATCGCCAGGTGGGCCAGGATGATGACGGTGGAGAGGAACACCGGCCGCAGCATGGGCAGCACGATGCCGGTATACACCCGCCAGGGCCGCGCGCCGTCGATCGCCGCGGCCTTGAGGATCTCGTCATCGACCGAGCGCAGCCCGGCCAGGAACAGCGCCATCGCGTAGCCCGAGGATTGCCAGACCGCGGCGATGACGATGGTGTAGATCGCGTAATCCGAGTTCACCAGCCAGTCGAAGGTGAAATTCTCGAACCCCGCCTGCCGCACCAGCCGCTCGATCCCCAGGCCGGGGTTGAGGATCCATTTCCAGACCGTGCCGGTGACGATGAAGGACAGCGCCATCGGGTAGAGATAGATGGTGCGGATCATTCCCTCCAGCCGGATATGCTGATCCAGCAGGATCGCCAGCAGGATGCCGATGGCCATGCTGATCGCGATGAAGAGCGACGAGAAGATGAACAGGTTCTTCAGCGCCACGTACCAGCGCGGCGTGTCCCAGAGGCGTTCGTACTGCGCCAGCCCGTCGAAGGTGTAGACCGGCATCACGCCCGACTTGGTCATCGAGATATAGGCCGTCCAGAGGATGAACCCGTAGACGAAGAACAGGCTCAGCGCGAAAAGCGGCGAGACGACGAGCAGCGGAAGCCGCCGTTCGAGGGTCTGGCCGAGGGTTCGGAAGAGGGAGGCCTGCTGCATGGGGCGCACGGGCGGCCGGGGGCGCGTCACCCCCGGCCGGTCGCGTTCACATCGCGCGCTTGACCGCGTCGGCCAGCCGTTTGGCCGCGTCCTCCGAACTCATGTCGGAGTTGAAGAACTCGGTCACCAGGTCCAGGAACTCGCCCCGGACCGAGCGCGGCACCGCCATCTCATGTGCCATCGAGGGCACCAGCGAGTCGCTCTCGATCGCCTTGACCAGATCGGCGTGCGAGCGCTTGGCGCAGTCGTCGAAATCGTCCAGCGGCACGTCCGTGCGCGCCGGGATCGAGCCCTTGGCCAGGTTGAAGGTCTTCTGGAAATCCGGCGACATGATCAGACTGGCCAGCACCTTCTGGCCGGTGAGCTTGTCGTCGCCCTCGACCTTGAAGAAGGTGAAGCTGTCGGAGTTCAGAACGAACCCGTTGCCCGGTGTCGGCGCGCAGAGGAAATCCTTGCCCGGCACCTTGCCCGCGGCCAGGAACTCGCCCTTGGCCCAGTCGCCCATGATCTGGAAGCCCGCCTCGCCGCGCATCACCATGGCGGTGGCCAGGTTCCAGTCACGCCCCGAGAAGTTGGGATCGACATAGCCGCGCAGCTTGCGCAGCTGGTCGAAGGCCGCGATCATCGTGTCGCTGGTCAGCGCCTCCTGGTCCAGCTCCACCAGCGCCTTGCGGAAGAACTCGGCCCCGCCGATGCCCAGGACCACGTCCTCGAAAACGGTGGCGTCCTGCCAAGGCTGGCCGCCATGGGCCAGCGGGACGATGCCCGCCGCCTGCAGCTTGTCGGCGGCGGCGTTGAACTCCTCCCAGGTGGTGGGCATGGCCCCCACGCCGGCCTTCTCAAGCGCCTCGGGGTTGGCCCAGATCCAGTCCACCCGGTGGATGTTCACCGGGGCGGCCACGTACTGGCCCTCGTATTTCATGATCCCGGCCAGCACCGGCGGCAGCACGGCATCCCAGTTCTCGGCTTCGGCCACGTCCTGCACGTCGTTCAGCGCGCCCTGTTCGGCCCATTCCTGGATGCCGGGGCCCTTGAGCTGCACCGCGGTGGGCGGGTTGCCGGCCACCACACGGGCGCGCAGCGCGGTCATCGCCGCGTCACCGCCACCGCCCGCGATGGGCGAGTCGATCCAGGTGCCGCCGGTGGCCTCGAAGCTCTTCTTCAGTTCGCCCACGGCCTTGGCCTCGCCGCCCGAGGTCCACCAGTGCAGCACCTCGACCGTGCCCTCGGCCCGGGCCGCGGTGCCGAACGCCACGCTTGCCGCGGCAACGAGCGGCAGAACAGTCTTTGAATGAAACATACGATTTCCTCCCGAAAAATAAGCGGTTGCGAATGTGCCGCCGCCGGCCTGACGTCCCGCTTGACCCTCCTCGCGGACAAGGCGGAGACGCGTGTAATAATGCAATGCCTGTAACACGGATCGGGAGGCCGGGATTTGATCGGGGTCAAACTCGGCGGCCGGGCAAAATGCTTTAATGCACGCAGAGGCGTCGGCCCGCGCGGCCGCGCCGCCCGCGGGCCGCCCGCCGGCGGGAGTTTCGGGTGCGGCTGCGCCCGTGCGTTGATTGAGCCGGTATTATGACTGACCCTTGTTTCGGATATTTTCTGTCGGGAGGCTGCGCCGTGGATGGTTTTGATCGGGCGCGGACGCATTTGAATCGCGTCGCATTTTCAGTTCTTCGGGGATTTCACAGGCCGGCGCTTTTCCGAACGGCACGGCTCCCGATCCTGGCCGCCTGCCTCGTCGCGCTGGGCGCCGGGGCCGGGGCGCAGCAGACCGGCCTGCCCGAAGGGGCGGCGGTGATCACCAGCTTCTCGGGCACCATGCGCGATCCGGCCTCGGGGGCGGCGGTGCTCGATCCCGGCGGCACGGTCGCGCGGGTGCTCGATGTCTCTTCCCCCGGCTACCGGGCCGATGGCAGCCGCTGGGAGGGCGTGCCGGAGCGCCTGAACGTCGCGGCGCGGGACCTGGGCCAGGTCTTCGGCATCGCCGTGGACGCGGCGCGCCCGGCCAATATCTACCTCGCCGCCAGCTCGGCCTTCGGCCTGTTCCGCACGCCCGACAATTCCGGCTGGATGCCGGCGATGTGGGGCAGGGGCGGCGGCCCCGGGACGGTCTACCGGCTGAGCGCGCGGAACGGCTACCGGCCCGAGGTGCTTGCCAGGCTGACGCTGGAAGGGCGGCCCAATGGCGGCGCCGGGCTGGGCAACATCGCTTTCGACGCGGTCAACAACCAGCTCTTCGTGTCCGACCTGGAAAACGGCATGATCTACCGCATCGACGCGGCCAGCGGCACGGTGCTGGGCCATTTCGACCACGGGATGGACGGGCGCAGCTATTACCTCGACAGCGAGACGGCCGAATACCGGTTCAGTGACGTCGTGCCTTTCGAGCCGACCGACGCGCCGCAGATCGCGAGTTGCGACGCCGGGACGGCCGAGACGGCGGCGGCGCGGTTCATGGCCGAACCGGCCTGCTGGAACTTCGCCGACTTCCGCCGCCGCGTCTACGGCCTGGGCGTGCAGACCGATCCCGAGACGGGGGCGGTGCGGCTCTACTACTCGGTCTGGGGTTCGCAGGGGTTCGGCAACCCGGACTGGGACGAGGCCAGCGAGGACGCCCGGAACGCGATCTGGTCGGTGGGCCTCGACGATTCCGGCGATTTCGCGCTGGACAGCGTGCGGCGGGAATTCGCGGTGCCGCCCTTTTTCATGGCCGAGCGGGATGTCGCGGCCTACGGCCCCAGCCACCCCGTCACCGATATCGCCTTCACCGAGACCGGCGCGATGGTCCTGGCCGAACGCGGCGGGACCGACGGCGTCGCGCTGCCGCAGGACGACGTGGCGGTGGCGCCGCACGGGGCGCGGGTGCTGGTCTTCGCCCGCGACGAAGAGGGCGCCTGGGCGGCGCAGGGACGTCTCGACGTGGGCTATGACGAGCGCGGCGATCTCGGCCCGCCCCGCCTGCGCGCCTCCTCGGCCGGCGGCATCGCGCTTGGCGCTGGCTATACCGGGGCCGGGCAGCGCGACCCGCAGGCGCCGGAGGCCATGGTCTGGATGACGGGCGATGCCCTGTGCTCGGCGGGCGCGCCCTGTCCGGGACGGGGCGGCGCGGGCGCCGATCCGCGCCCGGCCACCGGCCTGCAGGGCGCGCCGCTGTCCGTGCTGGCGCCGCTGTCCCCGGCCGAGGCCTATTCCGCCATGTCCGGGCCCGGGCCGGTAACGGCCCCGGAAGGGCCGGATGCCTCTTACATGATCGCGCTCGGCGGCGGGGCCGGCCCGCTGGCCGCCGGTCATGTCGGCGATGTCGAGATTTTCGGCGGCGGCGAGGCCGAGGCGGCATTGCCGCCGGCCATGCCCGATTTGGCGGTTGCCAAGAGCGTCCTGGCCGAGTGCGGCCCGAACGAGACGTGCCGCTTCCGAGTCACTATCCGCAATGCCGGCACGATTCCCTTTGCCGGGCCGCTTGCCCTGTCCGACGACGTGGGCGGCGGGCTGCTCTACCAGGGCGGGGCGCAGGGGCGCTGGTCCTGCGCCGGGACGGGCGGACATGTCGCCTGCTACGATCCCGCGGCGGTGCTGGCGCCGGGCGCGGCGGCCACGCTGGAGCTCGACTTCCTGGCCCCGCGCAACATCGTGGCCACGCGGGTGCGCAACTGCGCCGAGATCGCCTGGCCGGGCCGCGGCGGGCGCGACGCGCTGCGGGTGGTGCAGATGGAACTGGCCGCCCGGGGCTTCAACCCCGGCGCGGCGGACGGAATCATGGGGCCCAATACCGCCCAGGCGATCCGCTCGGCCGAGCAGGCCCTGGGGCTGCGCCAGACGGGGGCGGTGTCCGACGACCTGCTGGTCGCGCTGTTCGGCGACGATGGCGCGCGCCGCGGCGACGCCATCGCCAGCAACAACCGCGCCTGCGTGTATGCCGATATCGACATCCCGCCGCCGCCCCAGCACTGGGTGCAGCTGTCGGCCTTCCACCGCCGCTTCGTCTCGGCGATGCACAATCCCAGCACCAGCGGGTCGGTCAGCCTGCACGACCCGGCGGTCTCGTCCTTCCACCTGCGCTACCGGTCCTCGATGCATGACGGGGTGACCACGCGGCCGATCCCCTATCACCGCACCACGCGCTCGATCTTCCACCGGACCTGGGAATCCTCGCAGCACGACCCGCTGACGACCCGGCGATGGCCCAGCCACAGCACGGCGCTGTCGGTGTTTCACCTGACGCTGGGCTCGGGGCTGCACAACACCTTCACCAGCCTGCGCCGCCCCTATCACAGCCCGCGCGAGACCGCCTTCCACCTGAGCCACCGCTCCTCGCAGCACGACCCATGGACGACGCGGGAATGGCCCCGCCACCGCACCGGCCTGTCGCGGTTTCACCGGAGCTACCGCTCCGACCGGCACAACCCGGCCACGAGCCGGGAATGGCCGATCCACCGGCCGGGCATTTCGGCCTTCCACCGCACGCACCGCTCGGCGCAGCACAACCCACTGACCACGCGTCAGCGGCAGGTGCACGGGACGATGCTGTCGAATTTCCACCGGACCTACCGCTCCGACCGGCACAACCCGTCGACCACGCGTCAGCGGCAGGTGCACGGGACGGCGCTGTCGGCCTTCCACCGGACCCACCGCTCGGCGCAGCACAACCCGCTGACCACGCGTCAGCGGCAGGTGCACGGGACGGCGCTGTCGGCCTTCCACCGGACGCATCGCTCGGCGCAGCACAACCCGGCGACGACGGGGCAGCGGCAGGTGCACGGGACGGCGCTGTCGGCCTTCCACCGGACGCATCGCTCGGCACAGCACAACCCGTCGACCACGCGTCAGCGGCAGGTGCACGGGACGGCGCTGTCGGCCTTCCACCGGACGCATCAATCCGCGCAGCACAACCCGCTGACCACGCGTCAGCGGCAGGTGCATGGAACGGCGCTGTCCAATTTCCACCGCCTCCGCCATTCGTCGCAGCATGACGCCAGAACCACCCAGGTGCGCGAGGCACATGGGCCGGGGCTGTCGAATTTCCACCGGTCGAACCAATCCGCGCAGCACAACCCCGAGACCACGCGTCAGCGGCAGGTGCACGGGACGGCGCTGTCGGCCTTCCACCGGACACACCGCTCGGCGCAGCACAACCCCGCGACCACCCGGCAACGGCAGGTGCATAGCGACGCGCTGTCGAGCTTCCACCGGTCACACCAGTCGGCCCAGCACAACCCCGCCACCACGCGCCAGCGCGACGCGCACGGCTCGGCGCTGTCGAACTTCCACCAGAGGCACCGTTCCGCCCAGCACAACCCGGCGACCACGCGGCAGCGGGTGGTGCACCGTCCGGCACTCTCGACCTTCCACGAGACGCACCAGTCGCGGGAACACAACACCATGACCACCCTGCAGCGCGAGTTCGGTGACTAGCGCCGTTCCGCGGTTCGCTGGGCGGTCCGCCGGGCGCCCGGTGAGGCGCGGGCCGGCGGCGCCCCGCCCGTTGCCCGGCAGTTCGACAAGCCTTTTCAGAATGGAGAGAGACCCGTCATGATCCCAGCCTGCAAATCCGCGGCCCGCGCCGCGGCCGCCAGCGCCCTTCTGCTGTTTTCCGCCGGGCTGCCGGCGGCGGCCGGCTGCGCGAACGGCGTGGTCTGCAACCAGGATTACCTGGATTCCGTCCGCGCCGCGCCCGGCTTCGCCATCGACGATGTCATGGGGGCCTTCGGCCATGTCTTCGCGGCGCTGCCGGAGCGCGTGCAGGTCTACCCGACCGAGAATTACTACTATTTCACCTTCGGTTACGGCGGGCTGACCTATGCCGGGAACATGCGGCTGGACGTCAAGGACCGCGACGACGGCGTCCTGCATTTCGCCTATTTCAACCGCACCGAGGACTGGAATGTCGAGCTGCTGACACGCTACCGCCCCCTGTCCATGGCCGATGGCGTCAAGGTGGAGAAGGTCGAGAACCTGCTCTACCGCGTGACCTACGAGGGCAAGAGCACGCTTTTCGCGCTCAACGATCTGCGCGATGTGCGCCCCGCCACGGGCCAGGTCGGCGAGGGCGAGCAGTATCTCGGCCCCGTCTTCGACGAATCCGGCCTGCAGTTCTACCTGATGTTCGACAAGGCCGATAAGCGGTTTATGTTCGTGCTGAACGAGACCGGCCCCAAGGCCGAGGAACTGCTGCCCTATAGCGACGGCGACCCGTCGATCCTGATCGGCATGCGCACCGGCTTTGCCTTCTACGACGACCGCTATCTCGACCGGAAGATCCTGATCGGCGTCTATGCCGGGAATGTCGACAATAACAATTATTTCGACGGCCCCTTCGACCAGTTGCCGGACAATTTCCTGGAGGGCGACGCGCTGAAGGACGCCATCCTGGCCAAGCACCCCGACCTGGAGGGCGAGATCGACCGCTTCGGCAATTTCCGCGAGCACGAGGGGCGTTTCCTGGTGAACCCCTATATCAACTACACCTACCTGAACGAGCTGGAAGAGTATCGCCGCTGCGGCGATGCCAAGCTCACGCGGCTGGCCTATTACGATTGCCTGCAGCCCTACGAGATGCAGTAGGGGCAGGGCGGGCGCCCCCCGACCGGGTCAGTTGCGGTACGTGGTCTTGCGGGTGCCTATGCTGAACCTGTGGCCGCGGGTCTTGGGTGCCGGGGCGCCGGTGGCCTTGCAGGCCGCGGTGCCGCCGACGAGCTGATCCTCGGATGGCAGGCGCGTGAAGAAGCGCAGATCCTTCAGGATGGGCTTGTCGTCGATGCGGACCTCGAGGTCGCGGATGGCCTTGCGGCTGAGGCTGTCCATTGAGTGGCCCTTCAGGGCGTAGTTCCCGCAGACATGGATCTTGCCCTCCACCGGGATCAGCTTCCAGCGGATGAAGATCCGGCCCGCCGTGCCGCGCCAGGTGATGGTGTGCGTGCCCGAGTTCTCGTCCATGGTGATGCTGGCGGGTCCGGCCTGCTGGGCCGCCGCCGCCGAGACCAAGCACAGGGTGGCGAGCGCAATGGCGAGGGTCTTCATGGGATGCTCCTTTCGCGGAGGGCGGGCGTCTTGCCGCCCGATACGCCACGATACCGCGATACCCGTGCTCTTTGCCAGCCGGCGGGCGCGCGGCGGCAGCGCGCGGATGGACGGCTACGCCAAGGCAATGCCGGTTCCGCGCGGTGAAACGCGGCCCGCCCGGCCGCCGGGGCCGGGCGGGCGCAAGACGGAGAGCCTAGCCGCAACCGCCCGAGGTGGGGGTGACGATGACCACGGAATCCCCCTCGTCGACATGGGTCTGGTCGGCGGCGGCCAGGACTTCGACCGTGCCGTCGGCGCGGTGGATCTCGGTCCGTCCCACGCGGCCCGAGCCGCCGGTGCCGATGCCCCGCGGCGCGTGCTCGCGATGCGACGAGAGGATCGCCAGGTCCATCTTTTCCAGGAAGCGGATGCGCCGCGTGGTGCCGTCGCCGGCGCTCCACGTGCCCTTGCCGCCCGAGCCCGCGTCGATGCCGAACGCGTCCAGCACCACCGGGTAGCGCAGTTCCAGGATCTCGGGGTCGGTCAGGCGCGAGTTGGTCATGTGCACATGCACCCCGTTTGTCCCGGCAAAGCCGGTGCCGTCGTTCTTCCACCCCGCCGGGCTGCCCGAGCAGATGGTTTCGTAATACTGGTGCCGCACGTTGCCGAAGGTCAGGTTGTTCATCGTGCCCTGGCTGTTGGCCATCGCCCCCAGCGCGCCGAACAGCGCGTTGGTGACGTGCTGGCTGGTCTCGACGTTGCCCGCGACCACCGCCGCCGGGTAGCGCGGGGCCAGCATGCAGCCCTCGGGCACCACGATCTTGACCGGGCGCAGGCAGCCCGCGTTCATCGGGATCGGCGCCTCGACCATCACCCGGAAGACATAGAGCACGGCCGCCCGCGTCACCGGGGCCGGGGCGTTGAAGTTGTTCTCCATCGCCTCGGAGGTGCCGGTGAAATCCACCGTGGCCTCGCCGCGCTCGCGGTCCACGGTCACCTTGACCTTGATGACCTGGCCGGTGTCGGTCGGGTATTCATAGCTGCCGTCCGACAGCCGCCCGATCACGCGCGAGACCTCGGCCGCGGCGTTGTCCCGCACGTGGCCCATATAGGCCTGCACCACGTCCAGCCCGAAACCCTCGATCATGTGCCGCAGTTCGGCCACGCCGCGGGCGTTGGCCGCGACCTGCGCCTTGAGGTCGGCGATGTTCTGGTCGGGGTTGCGGCAGGGGTAGGGGTGATCGGTCAGCAGATCGCGCAGCGGCCCCTCGCGGAAACGCCCGTCCTCGACCAGCTTGAAATTGTCGATCAGCACGCCTTCCTCGTCGACGCGGGTGGCGCGCGGGGTCATGGAACCGGGCGCGATGCCGCCGACATCGGCATGGTGCCCGCGCGAGGCGACCCAGAACAGGATCTCCTGGCCTTCGGCATCGAAGACGGGCGTGACGACGGTGATGTCGGGCAGGTGGGTGCCGCCGTTGTAGGGGGCGTTGAGCGCATAGACGTCGCCGGGCCGGATCTGACCCGCGTTGAGGCGGATCACCGTCTCGACCGAGCGGTCCATGGAGCCCAGGTGCACCGGCATATGCGGCGCGTTGGCGACCAGCGCGCCCTGCGAATCGAAGACCGCGCAGGAGAAGTCCAGCCGCTCCTTGATGTTCACCGAGCGCGCGGTTTTCTGAAGCGCCACGCCCATTTGCTCGGCGATGTTCATGAAGAGGTTGTTGAAGACCTCCAGCAGGACCGGGTCGGCCTCGGTGCCGGCGGCGCTCTTGCGGGCGGCGGCCTCGACGCGGGTCATCAGGATGTGGTCGCGCGCGGTGACCTGGGCGCGCCAGCCGGGCTCGACCACCACGGTCTGGTTGGCCTCGATGATCAGCGCCGGGCCGGTGACGGTGCGGCCGGGCGCCATCGCGGCGCGGCGCACCACGGCCGCGTCGTGCCATGTCCCGCCGGAATAGACCGGCACGCGGGTTTCGGCCTCGGCCTCGCCCTCGGCCAGCGTGCCCTGCGGTTCGGGCTCGGCCGCGGCCTCGGCGGCCTGGCCCTCGATCTCGGTCGCCTCGACGATCAGTGCGGCGTCGGGATCGGTGAAGCCGAACTCGCTGAGATGCGCGGCCTCGAACTGGGCGCGGGCCTTGGCCATGTCGCCGTCCCAGAGGACGGGCAGGGCGGTGTCGGTGCCGGCATAGCGCAGGTGCAGGCGGCGGGTGAGGCCGATCTCGCCCTCGGCCACGCCCTGCGCGGACAGCGCGGCGTTTACCTCGCCGGTCAGGCGGGCGAGCGAGTCCTCGATGCTCTGCAACTCGGCCTCCTGCAATTCCACCTCCAGCCCCTGTTGGCGGGCCTCGGTCACGCGCGCCAGCCCGATGCCGTAGGCCGACAGCAAGCCCGAGAGCGGGTGGATCAGCACGCTGGTCATCCCCAGCGCGTCGGCCACCAGGCAGGCGTGCTGCCCGCCCGCGCCGCCGAAGGCGTTGAGCAGGTAGCGCGTCACGTCATGGCCGCGCTGGACGGAGATTTTCTTGATCGCGTTGGCCATGTTCTCCACCGCGATCTGCAGGAAACCCTCGGCGACCTCCTCGGGCGTTTTGCCCTCGGCCGCGGCGATCTCGCCGAACCGGGCGGCCACGGTGTCGCGGTCCAGCGGCTGGTCCTGACCGGGGCCAAAGATGGCGGGGAAGAATTCGGGGTTCAGCTTGCCCAGCATGACGTTGGCGTCGGTGACGGTCAGCGGCCCGCCGTGGCGATAGCAGGCGGGGCCGGGATGGGCGCCCGCGCTGTCGGGCCCCACGCGGAAGCGCCCCGGCTCGGCATGCAGGATCGAGCCGCCGCCGGCGGCCACGGTATGGACCCGCAGCATCGGCGCCCGCATCCGGACGCCCGCGACCTGGGTCTCGAAGGCGCGCTCGAAATTGCCGTCGAAATGCGCCACGTCGGTCGAGGTGCCGCCCATGTCGAAGCCGATCACCAGGTCATGGCCGGCCAGCTGCCCGGTGCGCGCCATGCCCACCACGCCGCCCGCGGGGCCGGAGAGAATCGCGTCGCGCCCCTTGAAGCGGTCGGCGGCGGTCAGCCCGCCCGAGGACATCATGAATTGCAGGGTCGGCCCCGGCTGATCCGGCGGCGTGGCGCTGAGCGCCCCGGCCACCCGCGCCACGTAGCGCGACAGGATGGGGGTGAGGTAGGCATCCACCACCGTGGTGTCGCCGCGCCCCACCAGCTTGATCAGCGGCGAGACCTCGTGGCTGGCCGAGATCTGGCCGAACCCGGCGTCGCGGGCGGCCGCGACCAGCTGTCTTTCGTGCTCGGGCGCGGCCCAGGCATGCATCAACACGATGGCCACCGCGTCGATCCCGTCGGCCTTGGCCCGGGCCAGCGCCTCGGTCACCGAGGCGGGGTCGAGCGCCCGCTCGACCGTGCCGTCGGCGCGCACGCGCTCGTCCACCTCGACCACGCGCTCATAGAGCTGCTCGGGCAGGAGGATTTCCTTGGCGAAGATGTCGGGCCGGTCCTGGTAGGCGATTCGCAGCGCGTCGCGGAAGCCCTTGGTGATCAGCAGCAGGGTGCGGTCGCCCTTGCGCTCCAGCAGGGCGTTGGTGGCCACGGTGGTGCCCATCCGCACGGTGCCCACCCGCTGCGGCGGGATCGCCGTGGCCGGGGCCAGTTTCAGCATGCGCCGGATGCCCTCGATCGCGGCGTCGTCGTAGACGCCGGGGTTTTCCGACAGCAGTTTCATCGCCGTGAGCTGCCCGCCCGGGGCGCGGCCGATCACGTCGGTGAACGTGCCGCCCCGGTCGATCCAGAAATCCCAGCGTTGAGAGAGTTCCCCGTTCTCTGCGTGATCGCCCATGATGTTCCTCCCGGCCGCGCCATGTGATGTCATTTACATTTTGTTGACATTTTGCCAGCGTTTGGTCAAGGTGTCTGTGTCGGGCCAAGGGTGGCCGGCCCGCATACGCTTGTGGCCGCCCGCAACCAACAGGGATGAAACCATGACTTTTCCGATGATCAAACCGCTGGTCGGTGCCCTGGTCGGCGCCGCTTTTGCCGTGCCTGCCGCCGCGGAAACCTGGGATATGCCCACGCCCTATGGCGACAGCGTGTTCCACACCCAGAACATCATTCAGTTCGCCGATGACGTCTCGGCCGCCACCGATGGCGGGCTGACCATCACCGTGCATTCGGCCGGCTCGCTGTTCGCGCATCCCGAGATCAAGGATTCGGTGCGCCGCGGCCTCGCCCCGATCGGCGAGACGCTGATGTCGCGCCTGGCCAACGAGGACCCGGTCTTCGCCGTCGACTCGATCCCCTTCCTGGCCAGCAGCTATGACGAGGGCCGCGCGCTGTGGGCCGCCTCGCGCCCGCTGGTCGAGGAAAAGCTCGCCGCGCAAGGGCTGACGCTGCTCTTCGCCGTGCCGTGGCCGGGCCAGAGCATCTACACCAAGAAGCCGATCGAATCGACCGCCGATCTAGAGGGCGCGGCCTTCCGCGCCTACAACACCTCGACCGAGCGCCTGGCGCAGCTCATGGGCGCGGTCCCGACCCAGATCGAGACCGGCGACATCCCCACCGCCTTTGCCACGGGCCGCGTGGACGCGATGATCACCTCGCCCTCGACGGGCGTCTCCAGCCAGGCCTGGGATTTCACCAGCAACTACACCGACACCCAGGCGTGGCTGCCCAAGAACATGGTCATCGTGAACACCGGAGCGCTCGAGGCGCTGCCGGCCGATCAGCAGGCCGCGATCAAGGAGGCCGCCGCCACCGCCGAGACCCGCGGCTGGGAGATGTCGGCCGCCGAAACCGCGGCCAAGATCGCCACGCTGAAGGAAAACGGCATGACCGTCTCGGCGCCGTCGGACACGCTGAAGGCGGAACTGGCCGCGATCGGCGAGACCATGACCGCCGAATGGCTTGAATCCGCCGGCGACGAGGGCGCCGCGCTGATCGACGCCTACAACGCCGCCAAGTGAGCCTGATAGGGGCGGGGCCTGACCGGCCCCGCCCTTTTTCCTGACGCAAGAGAGGGGAGGCTCATGCGCCGTTTCCTGGACCGACTCTATGACGCCGCGCTGGCCCTGGCCGCGCTGACCTTCGCAGCCATCGCACTGCTGGTTCTGGTGCAGATCGCGGGGCGGCTGATCGACCGCGCCGCCCGTGCCGTCGGCGCGCCGCCGCCGGGTCTGACCGTGCCATCGCTGGCCGAGATCGGGGCCTTCCTGTTCATCGGCGCGGTGTTTCTGGGCCTTGCCGGCACGCTGCGCGCGGGCGGGCATGTCCGGGTGACGCTGCTGACCCGGGTGCTGCCCGCGGGCGCGGCGCGGCTGCTGGGGCTGGCGGTGACCCTCGCCGCGGCGGGGCTGACCGCCTTCGCCACCTGGTCGAGCACGGTGCAGATGCTGGACAGCTGGCGCTTCGGCTCGGTCAGCTACGGCATGGTCAAGGTGCCCCTGTGGCTGCCGCAGGGCGTGATGACCCTGGGGCTGGCGCTGCTGGGGGTGGCGCTGCTGGACGCGATGGCCGCGCTGGTCCGGGGCGAGACCCCGGCCCATGAACAGGCCGAGGCCGAACGCGGGGAGCATGGCTGATGGAGATCTCGCTTCTTGCCCCGCTCCTCATCGTCGTTCTTTTCGGGGCGCTGGCCGCCGGTCTCTGGGTCGGTTTCGCGCTGATCGCGGTGGGCATCGTGGCCATGGCGGCAGCATCCTCCGCGCCGGTGGGCCTCGTCTTCGCGACCAAGGTCTGGGGCGGGCTGACCGTCTGGGACCTGACCGCGCTGCCCATGTTCATCTGGATGGGCGAGATCCTGGTGCGCTCGCGCCTGTCGTCCGACATGTTCTCGGGCCTTGCACCCTTTACCGCGCGGCTGCCGGGGCGGCTGTTGCATGTCAACGTCTTCGGCTGCGCGCTGTTCGCCGCCGTGTCGGGCTCGTCGGCGGCGACCACGGCCACCATCGGCCGCATGTCGGTGCCCGAGCTGACCCGCCGCGGCTATGACCCGCGCATGGTGATCGGCACGCTGGCGGGCTCGGGCACCTTCGGCTTCCTGATCCCGCCCTCGATCATCCTGATCGTCTACGGCGCGGCGACCGAGCAATCCATCGCCCGGCTGTTCCTGGCCGGCGTGGTGCCGGGACTGATGTTGGCGGCGCTGTTCTCCGGCTACATCATGCTCTGGTCCGCCTTCAACGGCGAGCGCATGCCCGAGGCCGAGCCCGCCTCCGACCGCGGCGAGGCGCTGCGGGCCGCGGCGCGGCTGTTGCCGGTGGTGGGGCTGATCTTCGCCGTGATCGGCTCGATCTATGCCGGCATCGCCAGCCCGACCGAGGCCGCGGTGATCGGCGTGCTGGGCGCGCTGATCCTGGCTTGGGCCACCGGCGCGATGAGCCGCGCGGGCTTCTTCGACGCGCTGCGCGCGGCGACCGTCACCACCTGCATGATCTCCTTCATCCTGGCGGGCGCGGCGTTTCTGACCGTGGCCATGGGCTATACCGGCATCCCGCGCCAGTTGGCCGCCTGGATCGGGGGGATGGGCCTGTCGCCCTTAACCCTGCTGGCGGCGCTGACGGTGTTCTTCATCGTCATGGGGATGTTCCTCGACGGCATCTCCATCGTGGTGCTGACCGTCTCGATCATCCTGCCGATGGTGACCCAGGCCGGGATCGACCCGATCTGGTTCGGCGTCTTCCTGGTGCTGGTGGTGGAGATGAGCCAGATCACCCCGCCGGTGGGCTTCAACCTGTTCGTTCTGCAGACCATCACCGGGCGGGACATCTTTGCCATCGCCCGCTACGCGCTGCCGTTCTTCGGGCTCTTGGTGCTGGCCGTGGCGCTGCTGGCGGTCTTCCCCGAGATCGCGCTATGGCTGCCGGGAACGATGTTGTCGAAATGAGCGGGAAGGGAGAAGACATGCGCAGCGTAGGACCGGTGGTGAGCTCGGCGCATCTGGCGAATTCGGAATTGCCGGAGCTGTCCGAGGTGGAGTTCGCGATCACCATGGCCAATCACGCCTTCCAGCGCTGGATGACGCGCTGCGCCGATGCGGCGGGGGCCTCGGGCATGGCGCCGCTGGAGGTGCTGGTGCTGCACCTCGTCCACCACCGCGAGCGGCCCAAGACGCTGGCCGATATCTGCCTGGTCCTCAATGTCGAGGACACCCACCTGGTCAACTACGCCCTGCGCAAGCTGCGCGAGCGCGGGCTGGTGGAGACAGGCAAGAAGGGCAAGGAGAAGACGGTCTCGATCACCGAGGCGGGCGCGGCGCTCTGCGCGCGCTACGCCAAGGTGCGCGAGGCGCTGCTGGTCAAGGGCGTGCTCGCCACCGGGCTGGACCCGGAAGAGATGTCGCGGCTGGCCGCGCTGATGCGCGCTTTGTCCGGGATCTATGATCAGGCGGCACGGGCGGCGGCCTCGTTGTGATCCGGCTGCTGGCCTGCCTGGCCCCGCATGGGCGCTGGTTGCTGCCGGCGGGCCTGGTGCTCGGCATCGGGTGGCCAGCGCTGGCCGAGGCGATGGTCCCGGCCATCGTGCCGCTGGTGGCCCTGATGCTGTTCCTTGCCGCGCTGCGCCTGGGCCCCGCCGCGGCGTTGCCCGCGCGGGCGGGGCTGCCGCGGGCCGCTGCGGTGACGCTGGTCCTGCAACTGGGCCTGCCGCTGCTGGCCTGTGCCGCGCTTGGCGGGGCGGGGCTGCTGGGGACGGTGGCGGCGACCGGGATCGTGCTGGTCTTCGCCGGGGCGCCGATCACCGGAACGCCGGGGCTGGCGGCGATGTGCGGGGCGGATGCGGGCACGGCGATGCGCCAGCTCATCCTTGGGACCGCGCTGCTGCCGCTGACCGCGGTACCGGTCTTCCTGGTGCTGCCGGTCTTTCCGGACGTGCTGTCGGTAGTCGGCGGGGGCGTGCGCCTGGTGGGTTTGATCGCGCTGGCCACGGGGCTGGCCTTCTGGCTGCGCCGCGCGGTTCCGGCGCTGGCCGCGCCCGCCGCGGGGCCGGCCATCGACGGGGCGATGGCGTTGGTCATGGGGCTCGTTGCAATTGGGTTGATGTCGGCGGTGGGGCCTGCGGTGCTGGCGCTCGATTCTCGCCTGCTCGGCTACACGGCGCTGGCCTTTGCGCTGAACCTCGGCCTGACCGTCGGGACATGGCGGACCGCGCGCCGCGCGATGCCCGGGACGCAGGCCGCGGGACTGTCCATCGCCGCCGGCAACCGCAACCTCGCGCTTTTCCTGGCCGCGCTGCCGCCGGAAACGGTCACGCCGCTCTTGCTGTTCGTCGGATGCTACCAGGTGCCGATATACCTGACGCCGCTGATCCTGCCGCGCCTGCTGCGATGGGCGCCCGAGGCCCGCTAGGGCGCGCCTATCCGCTCGATGGCGCCGACGGTGTCGTTCGCCACCTTCAGCGCCCGCCCGGTGGCCATCAGCATTTGCGGCAGCACCATCCATTCCAGCGTCCAGCCCACGCCCGAGCGCTCCTGCTCATGCACCAGCGCGTGGTGCATGCCGGGCAGCAGCGTGGCGGTGTAGCGCGCCAGCGTGACCAGCAGCTCGGCGCGCACCGGGTTCTGCTTGTGCGGCATGGCCGAGGAGCCGCCGCCGCCAGACAACTTCAACTCGTCGATCCCCTGCTGGGCCATCAGGGCCATGTCCTGCCCCATCTTGCCCAGGGTTCCGGAGACCAGCGACAGCCACGAGGCCAGCTCTCCCAGCCCGTCGCGCATGGCGTGCCAGGCCTTGGGCGGGTTGCCGATGCCGAGCGCACCGGCCAGCGCGGCGGCCACCGCGTCGCCCTTGTCGCCCAGCACGTGCCGCGTGCCCACCGCGCCGCCGAATTGCAGGCGCAGCAGGCGCGGGGTCATCTCGGCCAGCCGCGCGCGGTGATCGGCCAGGGGCGCGCGCCAGGTCTCTGCCCGGTCGGCCAAGGTGACGGGCAGGGCGGCCTGCATCCGGGTGCGGCCGGTCAGGGGCGTGTCGCCGTGTTCCGCGATGAGGGCCGAAAGCGCCGCCTCCAGCGCGGCCAGCCGGGCATCGAAAAGCGGCAGCAGCCCTTTCAGTGCCAGCACCAGCGCGGTGTCGGTCACGTCCTGCGAGGTCATCCCGCGGTGGATCGCCGGGTGAAGGTCAGCGTCCGCCTGCGCCTTCAGCTGCTTCACCAGGTCGGGCACCACCACGCCGTCGCGCGCGGTGCCCGCGCGCAGGGCGGCCATGTCGAAGGTCGCCGCCTCGATCGCCGCGGCGGCGCGCTCGGCCAGGTTCGGCGCGACGAAGCCCGCCGCGCCGAGGGCACGGGAATAGGCGGCCTCGAACCGCTGCATCTGGGCTAGCTGGGCCTGCGGCGACAGCGGCGCGGCGACCTCGTCATCGGCGAAGAGGCCGCCCAGCCAGGGATGGGTGAAGGGATCGGGGCCCATCAGGCGCCGGCCGCCCGCAGCCCGAGGATCTCGCGCGCCTGGGCGGGCGTGGCCACGGGGCGGTCGTATTTCGCGCACAGATCGGCCGCGCGGGCGATCAGCGCGGCGTTCGACGGCGCCAGCGTGTTGCGGTCGAGGCGGACATTGTCCTCCAGCCCCGCGCGGGTGTGCCCGCCTGCGGCGATGGCCCATTCGTTGACCACGATCTGGTTCGGCCCGATGCCAGCGGCGCACCATTCGGCGTCCGGCGCGCGCTCGGCCATGATCCGGGTGTAGAAATCGAACACCTCCTTGTCCGCCGGCATGGCGTTCTTCACGCCCATCACGAACTGCACGTAGAGCTTGCCATAAAGCCGCCCCTCGTCATGCATCTTGATGGCCTGCAGGATGTGCGACAGGTCAAACGCCTCCACCTCCGGCGTGATATGGTATTCCTTCATCTCCGAGGCCAGCCAGTCCACCAGGTCCGGCGGGTTCTCGTAGACGCGGGTGGGGAAGTTGTTCGACCCCACCGACAGCGACGCCATGTCGGGGCGCAGGGGCAGCATGCCCCCGCGCGCCTGGCCCGCGCCCGAGCGGCCGCCGGTCGAGAACTGGATGATCACGCCGGGGCAGTGCTTTTCCAGCCCTTCCTTCAGCTTCGCGAATTTCTCGGGGTCCGAGGTCGGCGTGCCGTCCGCGTTGCGGACATGGGCGTGGATGATCGAGGCACCGGCCTCGACCGCCTCGTGGCTGCTCTCGACCTGTTCGGTGATCGAGATCGGCACCGCCGGGTTGTTCTCCTTGGTCGGCAGCGAGCCGGTGATGGCGCAGCACAGGATGCAGGGTTTGCTCATGTGTCCCTCATGGTGCGGCGCGGCCCGAGGGGGCCGCGCATGTGGTCAGATGTCGAAGAAGACGGTCTCGTCCTGGCCCTGGAGCTTGATGTCGAACCGGTAGATCACCTTGCCGTCGCGCTCGCCGCGCCTGGCGATCAGGGTCGCGCGGCGGCGCTCCCACTCGATGGTGTTCATGATCGGATCGGCGGCGTTGGCCTCTTCCTCGTCGTCGAAATAGATCCGGGTATTGAGCCCGATATTGATGCCGCGCGCCACGATCCAGAGGTTGATATGCGGCGCCATCATCTGGCCGTTGCGACCCATCACCGGGCCCGGCTTCACGGTCTCGAAGGCCCATTCGCCTGTGTCGAAATCGGTGATCACGCGGCCCCAGCCGCGAAAGCCCTCTTCGACCTCGCCGTCATGCTCGGGATGGGCGTAGATGCCGTCGGCGTTGGCCTGCCAGGCCTCCAGCAGAACATCCTTGATCGGGCTGCCGGTGCCGTCGATCACGATGCCTTCGACGCGGATCCGCTCGCCCTTGGCATGCGGCCCGGCGATGTCCCAGCCCAGTTCCTCGCGGTAGATGTCGAAGCCGGCGGCGCCGGGCGCGAGGCCGATATGGACGTAAGGGCCCGCCGTCTGCGAGGGGGTCTCTTTCAGATAATCGAGCGTCTGTTTCATCAGTTCCCCTCCAGCCGGTTTTCGAACAGCGTCGAGCGGCGTCCGCGCAGCACGATGTCGAACTTGTAGGCGATCGTGTCCAGCGGGATCGTCGCGTTGAGGTCGAGCCGGGCGACGAGCTGCTGGATCGCGTCCGGGTCGGGAATGGTGTTCACGATCGGGCAATGCGGGATCAGCGGGTCGCCCTCGAAGTAGAGCTGCGTGATCAGCCGCTGCGCGAAGGCGGTGCCGAAGACCGAGATGTGGATATGCGCGGGTCGCCAGCTGTTGACGTAGTTGCGCCATGGATAGGCGCCGGGCTTGACCGTGCGGAAGTAGTAATAGCCGTTCTCGTCGGTCAGTGTCCGGCCGCAGCCGCCGAAATTGGGATCGATGGGCGCCAGGTAGGTATCCATCTTGTGGCGGTAGCGGCCACCGGCATTGGCCTGCCAGATCTCGACCAGCGTGTTGGGCACCGGGCGGGCGTTTTCGTCCAGCACCCGGCCATGCACGATGATCCGCTCGCCGATCGGGCTTTCGCCCGGCTTGGCGTAGTTGTTCAGCAGGTCGTTGTCCAGCGGGTCGATGTCGTTATGGCCGAACACCGGGCCGGTGATCTCGCTCGGGGTGTTCTCCAGCGAGATCAGAGCGTATTGCGGCGAGCGCGTGACCGAAGTCTTGTAGCCCTTGTCATAGGCCGGCGGGTGCCAGTCGCGGTCGCGCTGATAGAATTCGCCCTTGTGGTTCATGGCTGCGGTCTCCTCCACTCGCGGGCCTTGGCCCGGTCACTCCTCCGCCATTTCGGCATAGGTCTGCTTGGCCAGCTTGATCGCATGGTTGGCCTTGGGCACGCCCGCGTAGATCGCCACGTGCTGGAACGCCTCGATCACGTCGCGCTGGCTGGCCCCGGTGCGGGCCGTGGCGCGCACATGCATCGGGATCTCGTCGAAATTGCCGGTGGCGGCCAGCAGCGCGAGCGTCAGCATCGAGCGTTCGCGCGGGGTGATCGCGTCGCTGGCCCAGACAGTGCCCCAGGCGGCCTCGGTGATCAACTCCTGAAAGGGGGCGTCGAACTCGGTCTTGTTGGCTTCGGCGCGTTCCACATGCGCGTCGCCGAGGACCGCGCTGCGGGTCTCCATCCCCTTGGCGTAACGATCAGTCATGGCCGACCTCTTCGATGAATGCGTTCAGTATCTCGGCGTAGCGGCCCGGCGCCTCGACGCAGGGCAGGTGGCCCGCGCCCGCGATTTCCTCGAACCGGGCGCCCGCCACCAGATCGGCGGTGGCGCGGACGACCTCGGGCGGGCTGGCGCCGTCGTCAGAGCCGGCGATGGCCAGCAGCGGCTGGCGCAGGGCGCGGGTGCGTTCTGTCAGGTCGGCGCCCGCCAGCGCGTGGCAGCAGCCCAGGTAGCCCGCCTTGGGCGTGCGCACCAGCATGTTGCGCCAGGCCTCCAACTCGTCGGTTTCGCGGAAGGCGGGGGCGAACCAGCGCTCCAGGATCGGCTCGGCCAGCACCTCGATGCCGCCGGCCTCGATGGCGGCGATGCGGTCGGCCCACATCTCGGCCGTGCCCATCCTGGCGGCGGAGTTCGACAGCACCACGGCGCGCACCAGGTCGGGCCGCCGGGCCGCGAGCCCCTGCGCGATCATGCCCCCGATGGAGAGGCCCACGAACAGGCAGTCGCGCACCCCCAGATGGTCGAGCAGCGCCTCGGCGTCGTCGATCAGCGCCTCCATGTCGTAGGGCGCGGCGGGGCAGGCGGACAGGCCATGCCCGCGCTTGTCGAAACGGATCAGCCGCAACCCCCGCGGCAGCAGCGGGATCACCTTGTCCCACAGCCGCAGATCGGTGCCCAGCGAATTGGCGAAGACCACCGGACGGCCGGCGGGGTCGTCGTCCTCGCGCCAGTGCAGCGCAACGTTGTTTACCCGTGCCACGCGCATCAGTAGGGCAGCCCGACGTAATTCTGCGCCATCGCGGCCTGCGCGGCATCGTTCTCGCGCAGGAATTCCAGCTCGGCGCGCTGCATGCGCAGGTCGAACTCGGTCTGATCCGGGAAGCGGTGCAGCAGCGAGGTCATCCACCAGCTGAACCGCTCGGCCTTCCAGATCCGGGCCAGCGCCTTTTCGGAATAGCGGTCGATGCCCTCGGCGTCCTTTTCCTCATACCACTGCATCAGCGCGTGATAGAGGTAATGCACGTCCGAGGCGGCGGTGTTCAGGCCCTTGGCGCCGGTGGGCGGCACGATATGGGCGGCGTCCCCGCACAGGAACAGCCGGCCCCAGCGCATCGGCTCGGTCACGAAGCTGCGCAAGGGCGCGATGGATTTCTCGATCGAGGGGCCGGTGACCAGCCGCTCGGCGGCCTCGTCGGGGATGCGGCGGCGCAGCTCGTCCCAGAACGCCTGGTCGGACCAGTCGTCGACATGGTCCGACAGGCTGCACTGGATGTAGTAGCGGCTGAGATTGGCGTTGCGCATCGAGCAGAGTGCAAAGCCGCGGGTGGAATTGGCGTAGATCAGCTCGTCATTGACGGGCGGCGTTTCCGACAGGATGCCCAGCCAGCCGAAGGGGTAGACCTTTTCGTAATCGGTGCGCACCGACTCGGGGATGGTCTGGCGGCTGACCCCGTGGAAGCCGTCGCAGCCGGCGACGAAATCGCAGTCGATCCGCTCTTCCCGGCCGTCCTTCACGTAGGTGACATAGGGTGCGTCGCTGTCGGCGCCGTGGATGGCCACGTTGTCGGCCTCGAACACGGTCTTGCCGTCCACGCCTTCGCGCGCGTCGTAGAGGTCGCGGGTGACCTCGGTCTGGCCGTAAAGGACCACGCTGCTGCCCGAGTGCTTCTTGAAGTCGATTTGGAACTGCTCGTTCTCGTAGGAGATGATGGTGCCGTCATGGATGAAGCATTCGCTGTCCATCCGCTCGGCCACGCCCGCCTCGCGCATCAGGGCGACGAAGCCCTGTTCGAGGATGCCGGCGCGGATGCGGCCCAGCACGTAGTCCCGGGTCTTGCGCTCCAGCACGACGTTGTCGATTCCCCTGCGGTGCAGCAGTTGCCCCAGCAGCAGGCCCGACGGGCCGCCGCCGATAATGACGACTTGTGTTCTCATCCCTTGATCCTCCTGCAGTCAGGGTGAATGATGGGAAATCGAATGTAAAATGAGATAACGTCCAAAAAGGTTTCCGAATATGGAAAGAAAGCCGTGATAGACCGCCGGATCAAGTTCCGCCACATCCAGTGTTTCGTCGAAATCGTGCGCGAGAAAAGCATGAAGCGCGCGGCCGAGCGGCTGTACCTGACGCAGCCCGCGATCTCCAAGACGCTGAAGGAGTTGGAGGACATCCTCGGGGCCACGCTGCTCAGCCGCTCGCGCGCGGGGGTGGAGCTGACCCGGCAGGGCGAGGTGTTCCTGCATTTCGCCGAGATGAGCCTGGCCTCGCTGCAGCAGGGGCTCGACGGGGTGCGGCAGGTCGACGAGACCGGCAAGACCCGGCTGTCGGTGGGCTCGCTGCCCAGCGTGGCGGCGCGGCTGATGCCCGAGGTGGTCAAGGAATTCTACGACCTCGCCCCCAACGTGACCCTGCGCATCGTCGACGGCCCGCACGGGTATCTCACCGACCGGCTGCGCTCGGGCGCGCTGGACCTGGTGATCGGCCGGCTGGGCGCGCCGGACAGCATGCAGGGGATCTCATTCATGCAGCTTTACAACGAGCGGGTGGATTTCGTGGTGCGCGCGGGCCATCCGTTCATCGCGGACCCGGACCTGCACCGGATCGGCGAATGGCCGGTGATCTACCCGCCCGAGGGCGCCGCCATCCGCCCGCTGGTGGAGCGCTTCCTGATCGCCAACGGCGTGGGCGAGCTGCCCAACCGGCTGGAAACCGTCTCGGGCGCCTTCGGCCGGGTCTTCACCCGAAATTCCGACGCGATCTGGATCATCTCGGCGGGCGTGGTCGCCAACGAGATCGCCGAGGGGCGGCTGGTGCGTCTGCCCTTCGACACCGCGCTGACCCGCGGCCCGGTGGGGATGATGACCCGCCCCGACACCGACCCGACCCCGCCCGCGCGTCTGTTCGGCGTGGCGGTGCAGAACGTGATCGAGCGGCTGGGATTGTGACCGGGTCCGGGATGTTTTCCGTATTTGGCAACAAAATTGGTGAAATACTCAATTTACATTCCCGTTCCGCTTGGTCAGCCTTGATGCAGGGGGGAATCCGTGTGGCGCCGTGCCGGTTTTGCGGTGGCGTCGCTGCCCGGGGCCCTTGTTCGCACGCCCGAGAGGGCGGGATGATGTGGTGTCACCATGGGAGGACAGGATGACATTCGGAAAGACCATCACACGCATCGCACTCGGGCTGGGGGCCGGCCTTGTGGCCGCCACGGCGTCGTATGCGGAAGAGTTTGAATTCAAGCTGCACCATTTCCTCAGCGCCAAGGCGCCGGCGCATACCAAGATGCTGGAGCCCTGGGCGAGGCAGGTCGAAGAGAACTCGGGCGGCCGGGTCAAGATCGACATCTACCCGTCCATGACCCTGGGCGGCCGTCCGCCGGAACTGATCACCCAGGCCCGCGACGGCGTGGTCGATCTGGTCTGGACCGTGAACGGCTACACCCCCGGCGTCTTCACCCGCACCGAGGTGTTCGAGCTGCCGACCGTCTTTACCAACGACCCCAAGGCCACCAACCTGGCCATGGCCGAGATGTTCGAGAGCGACCTGAAGGACGACTACAAGGGCGTTGAGGTGATGTTCCTGCACGTGCATGCCGGCCAGGCCATCCACATGCGCGACACGCCCGTGCACAGCCCCGATGACCTGAAGGGCAAGAAGATGCGTATCCCGACCCGCACCGGCGCCTGGGTGATCGAGGCGCTGGGTGCCTCGCCCGCCGCCATGCCGGTGCCGGAACTGCCGCCCGCGCTGCAGAAGGGCGTGATCGACGGGGCCTTCATCCCGTGGGAGATCATCCCGCCGCTGAAGATCCAGGAGCAGACCAAGTACCAGATCGAGGGCGCCAACAACA
This sequence comes from Paracoccaceae bacterium, assembly GCA_049974865.1. GTDB lineage: Bacteria > Pseudomonadota > Alphaproteobacteria > Rhodobacterales > Rhodobacteraceae > JAGSOU01. Next base: position 3,222 of record JBNGCX010000005.1, on the reverse strand, counting down.
CGCGCTTTGGCACGACCACCTTCCAAGTGTCGATGAACAAGGCCCGCTGGGACAGCCTGCCCGAGGACATCCAGAAGGCGTTCCGCGACGCCTCGGGCCCGGAGTGGCTGGCCCAGGTCGGCGACATTTGGCGCGCCTCGGATAACTTCGGCATCGATATCGCGGTCAAGGCCGGCAACGAGCACATCGTGCTGAGCGAAGAGGAAACCGCCGCCTTCAACACCGCGCTGGAGCCGGTGGTCGACCGCTGGATCGAAGAGGTCGGCGGCAAGGGCATCGACGGTGCCGCGCTGGTCGAGAAGGCGCGCGCCGCCATCGCCGAGGCCTCGGGCGACTGATGGCCGCGACCCTGAACAAAGACGGCGCCGGTTTTCCCGGCGCCGTCCGCCGGCTGGCCACGGGCTGGGCGGTCCTGGGGGGCGTTCCGCTGTTGGTGGTCGTCGCGATCAACATGATCTCGGTTATCGGGGGCATCTTCGGCACCCCCTTTCCCGGCGATTTCGAACTGACCGAGATGGGTGTCGCCGTGGCCGCCTTCGCTTTCCTGCCCTATTGCCAAGCCACGGGCGCGAATGTGACCGCCGATATCTTCACCTCCGGCGCGTCGACACGCTGGATCGCCTTCTTCACGCTTCTGGGCTCGCTGGCGGCGCTGGCGTTCAGCGCGATCCTGATCTGGCGGATGTCTCTCGGGATGCTGGACCAGAAGGAATACGACTACACCACGGCGATCCTGCAGATCCCGCATTGGTGGGCCTTCCTGCCGATCCTGGTGTCGCTGGCGCTGCTGGCGCTGGCCGCGCTGGCCACGCTGCTGGAGGATTTCAAAATCATGACGAAGGGAGACGCCCGTGTCTGAGGCCATTGCCATGGGGCTGGGCGGGCTGATCGCGCTGATCGCCCTGATCGCCATCCGCATGCCCATCGCCTATGCCATGATCCTGGTGGGCGGGATCGGCACGGTGATCCTGAACGGCCCGCTGCTGGTTCTCAGCCAGCTCAAGACGCTGGCCTACGGCCAGTTCTCGATCTATGGCCTGTCGGTGGTGCCGATGTTCGTGCTGATGGGGGCGATCGCCTCCAAGGCGGGGCTGAGCCAGGCGCTGTTCCGCGCCGCCAACGCGTGGCTGGGCTGGCTGCGCGGTGGCACCGCGATGGCCGCCATCGCCGGCTGCGCGGGCTTCGGCGCGGTCTGCGGATCGAGCCTCGCCACCGCCTCGACCATGGGCAAGGTCGCGCTGCCGGAACTGCGCCGCTATAACTATTCCGGCTCGCTGGCCACCGGCACGCTGGCCGCGGGCGGGGTGCTGGGCATCCTGATCCCGCCCTCGGTGGTGCTGATCATCTATGCGATCATCGTCGAGGCCAATATCGTCACCATGTTCAAGGCCGCCTTCGTGCCGGGCATCCTGGCGGTGATCCTGTTCCTGCTGACCATCGCCGTCTACGTCGCGATCCGCCCCGAGGCGGGGCCGCGCGGCGGTGCCCCGGACCGGCAGGAGTTCGTCGAGGCGACGGTGGGCGTGATCCCGGTGCTGGTGATCTTCGGCCTGGTGATCGGGGGCATCTACCTGGGCCTCTTCAACCCCACGCCGGCGGCGGCTGTGGGCGTGTTCCTGGTGCTGGCCTTCGGCTTCGTGCAGCGCAAGCTGAACATGGCCGACATGATCGGCGCCCTGAAGGAGACCGCCTCGACCACCGGCATGATCTACCTCATCCTGCTGGGCGCCGAGATGCTCAAGATCTTCATGTCGCGCTCGGGCCTGCCGCAGGAGGCCGCGACCTGGATCGCGGGCTCGGGGCTTGCGCCGATGACCATCCTGATCCTGCTCTTGCTGGCGCTGGTCGCGCTGGGGTGCCTGATGGACAGCCTGTCGATGATCCTGCTGGTGATCCCGTTCTTCTGGCCGGTTCTGGTCGAGGTGAACGGCGGCATCTACCAGGGCGCCGAGGGCGCGGGTTTCGGCATGAGCACCGAGGACCTGAAGATCTGGTTCGGCATCCTCGCCCTGATCGTGGTGGAGCTGGGGCTGATCACGCCGCCGGTGGGCATGAACGTCTTCGTGATCTCGTCGCTGGCCAAGGACACGCCGATGAGCGAGACCTTCAAGGGCGTGATGCCCTTCTTCGCGGCCGAGGTCGTGCGGGTGGTGATCCTGGTCGCCTTCCCGGCGCTGACGCTGTGGCTGCCGCGGGTGCTGACCTTCTAGCCGCTCAGCCCGTTTCGGCCAGGTAGGCGGCGCAGCCGGTCAACGCGGCTGCATCGTCCTCGATCACCCGGATCGGGAAGGCGTCCATGAACCCGGCGAACCGGCCCTTGTCGGCGAAGGCCTCGGCAAAGCGATAACCGGGCAGGTGGGGCGCGACGGCGCGGCCCACCGCGCCCGCCAGGTAGATCCCGCCGTAGGGCAGGGTGGCCAGCGCCAGGTCGCCCGCCACCGTCCCCAGCAGCCGCAGGAACAGCCGCAGGGTCTCCCGCGCCGCCGGTTCGCCCGCCGTGACGCCGGCCATGATCTCGGGCGCGCTGGCGGCATGGGGCGTGCCGGCATGGGTGGTCAGCCAGCCGTGCAGATGCTCCAGCCCCCGGCCGGACAGCGCATCCTCGACCGTGGCGTGGCGCGTGCCGCCGGTCAGGTGATGCGCCATCTCCAGGTCGGTGGGCGTGAAGCAGGGCAGGCAGACATGCCCGGTTTCCGAGGCCGGCACGCAGCGCCCGCCGGGCCCGGCATAGACCGCCGCGCTGTTGAACCCGGTGCCGATCCCGATCACCAGCCGCGTTGCCCCCGCGCGCGCGGGCCGGCCTTCGAAAATGCTGCGCAGCGAGTCTTCCGGCAGGGCGTCCAGCGCGTATCCATGCGCCTGCAGGTCGTTCAGGATGCCGACCCGCGCCGCCCCCGTGCAGCGGGCCAGCCCATCGAGGTCGATTTCCCAGTCCAGGTTGGTCAGGTGCCCGGCCCCCTCGCGCACCGGCCCCGCCAACGCGATGCAGGCCGCCCCCGGTTGCGCGCCGGTGTCGTCCAGGTAGGCCCGCAGCAGCTCCGGCAGCCCGGCATGCGCGGCATTGCGGTAGCGCCGGACCGAACGTGCCTGCACCGCGCCGCCCTCGGCCAGGGCGACCCTCGTATTGGTGGCGCCGAAATCGGCCACCAGGCTCAGCGGGGCGGATGCGGGCATGTCTCGGCCTCCTTTCCGGGCGGGCCGGGCCCGCGCCCACCCGTGATA
>JBNGCX010000004.1:0-100135 GCA_049974865.1 Paracoccaceae bacterium | reverse complement strand
TGCAGCGCGCCGCATCCACCATCCAAAACAGCACCCGCAGCCATGACGCCTACCCCACCGCGCTGGGCTATGGGCTGGGCTATGCCGCGCGGGTTTTCCAGCGCGCGCCAAGCTGCCTGTTCCGCACGCTCGACGTCTCGGGCGACGGGATCAACAACGAGGGCTTCGGCCCGGACCTGGCCTATGCCCATTTCCCGCTGGACGGGGTCACGGTGAACGCGCTGGTGATCGGCGGCGCCACCGGGGACGACCGGGCGGTGTTCGATTATTACAGCGAAAACGTGATCCGCGGCCCCGGCGCCTTTGCCGAAACCGCGAAAAACTACAACGACTACACCCGCGCCATGCGCCGCAAGCTGGAGCGCGAATTGCGCAGCCGGGTCGTTGGGGCGTTGGAAGAGAGATGAGAATGCGCCGTCTTCTCCCCCTGCTGTGGCTGGTGGGCGCCCTGCCACTAAGCGCGCAGGCGGATTGCCGGCAGGCGCTGGCGATGGGACTGGACGTGTCGGGCTCGGTTGATGCGCGGGAATACCGGCAACAGCTCGACGGGCTGGCTGGCGCGCTGCTGCACCCGGATGTGCGCCAGGCGCTGCTGGCGATGCCCGGCGCGCCGGTGCGGATCGCGGTCTATGAATGGAGCGGCGCGCAGGACCAGCGCGTGATCCTGCCCTGGACGGAAATCGACGGTCCCACCGCCCTCGAACGCGCGGCGGCGCGGCTGCGGGCGACCGGGCGCCAGCCGGCCAGCCGCACCACGGGCCTGGGGGCGGCGATGCTGGCCGGGGCCGCCTTGCTGGCGCAGCAGGCGGGCTGCCCCAGGCGCACGCTGGACGTTTCGGGCGACGGCACGTCGAACAGCGGCCCGCGCCCGCGCGAGATCCGCAACGACCCGGCGCTGAACGGGATCGTGATCAACGGTCTGGTGATCGGAGGATGGGGGGCCAAAGGCACCCCGGCCCGCCGCGCCGAGCTGGCCCGACTCGCGGCCTATTTCAGGGCCGAGGTGATCCGCGGCCCCGGCGCCTTCGTCGAGACCGCAGGGGGCTACGCCGATTACGAGGCCGCCATGGTCCGCAAGCTTCTGAGAGAGCTGGAGGGGATGAATCTGTCCCGGCTGGATCAATAGATATAGCGGATCTGGTCGCTCCAGTACCGTTCCATCCGGCGCAGGGTGGCGGTGATCTCGTCCAGCCCGTCCAGCCCGACCACGCCCTTCTGCAGCAGCCCCTCGGCATGGCGCTGGAACAGCCGCTCCACCACGTCGCGCACCTCGCGCCCCTTGGGCGTCAGCCGGACCCGGACCGAGCGGCGGTCCATCTCGCAGCGCTGGTGGTGCATATAGCCCTTCTCCACCAGTTTCTTGAGGTTGTAGGACACGTTCGAGCCCTGATAATAGCCGCGGCTTTTGAGCTCTCCGGCGGTGACCTCGTTGTCGCCCACGTTGAACAGCAGAAGCGCCTGGATGGCGTTCAGCTCCAGCAGGCCGACGCGCTCGAACTCGTCCTTGATCACGTCCAGAAGCAGCCGGTGCAGCCGTTCGACCAGGGCCAGAGCCTCCAGATAGCCGGACATGAAGCCTTGCCCTTCGGGCGCCATCAGGGAGGGCTGGATACTCATCTGTCACTCCATCCGTCACTCGGATGAGGTCAAAATTGGGGGCAATTTCAAAAGATTCGGTTAAATTCGTCCCGGTTCGCGCCGCTCAGGCGCGCTCGTCCTTGGGCGAATCCATCACCACGTAGGAGGTGATCGCCGTGACCTGGGGCAGCGTGCCCAACACCTCGGTATGGAACTGCTTGTAGGCGGCGAGATCCGGCACCTCGATCCGCAGCAGGTATTCCACCGCACCGGTCACGTTGTGGCATTCGCGCACCTCGGGAGCGCGGGCGATGGCGCGCTCGAACGCCTCCTGCGAGGCCTTGGTGTGCTCGGACAGCCCCACCGCGACATAGGCGGTGAAGCCGCCGCCGGTCGCCGCCGGGTCCACCACCGCGCGGTAGCCGCGGATCACCCCGCGCCGCTCCAGGTCCTGCACCCGGCGCAGGCAGGCCGAGGGCGACAGCCCCACCCGGTCGGCCAGCTCAAGGTTGCTGATCCGGCCGTCGCGCATGAGTTCACGCAATATCTGGCGGCAAATTTTATCTATTTCAGGCATGGATTGCATTACAATGCGAAATTTCGGAAATTTCGCAATCTAATTTCGCCTGAAACCAACAATAATTGCGTCATGACAAATGACGTTCTCGTCGCCCTCTCCGCCTTCGCCCTCGTCTCCTCGATCACGCCGGGGCCGAACAACCTGATGCTGATGGCCTCTGGTGCAAATTTCGGGATCCGCCGCACGGTGCCCCACATGTTGGGTATCGCCATCGGGTTCACGGTGATGGTTCTGCTGGTGGGGGCGGGGCTGTCGCAGGTGTTCGCCGCCTACCCGGCGGCGCATCTGGCGTTGAAGGCGGCCAGCGTGGCCTATCTGCTGTTCCTCGCCTGGAAGATCGCCCGGGCCGCCCCGCTCGAACCGGGCGCCGAGGCCGGCCGGCCTTTCACCTTCCTTCAGGCGGCGCTGTTCCAATGGGTCAATCCCAAGGCCTGGGCGATGGCGCTGACCGCCGTCAGCGTCTACACGCCCGCGCAGCAGGTCGGCGCAGTGGCCCTGACGGCACTGATCTTTGGCGCAATCAACCTGCCCTCGGTCAGCATCTGGGCGCTGCTGGGACAAGAGATGCGGCGCGTGCTGACCAGCCCCGCCCGTCTGCGCCTGTTCAATGCGGCGATGGCGCTGCTGCTTGTCACCTCGCTGGTGCCCGTCCTGGCCGGCTGAGGCTCAGCGGGCCCCGGCATGGGCCGCGATCTCGTCGATCAGCGCGGCGAATTCCTCGGGCGCCGGGGCCTGACCGGTCACCCATTGATAGAGATCCTGATCGTTTTCCTCCATCAACGCGTCCAGCAGGTCGAGCCGTGCCCCGCTCATCGCGGCCAGGTGCGCGTCGGTGTAGCGGCCCAGGATGATGTCCATCTCCTTGGTGCCACGGTGCCAGGCCCGCATCTTCATGCGTTTCAGGCGATTTTCCAGCATTTCGGCCATCAGCTTCCCTCTTTCAGCGTCGCGCGGAGCCGTTTTTCCAGCAGGCCCAGCCGGTCGGCCATGACGTTCATCTCGGTCTTGACCTGCCGGATCTCGGTCAGCATCGCCCGCACATCCGCCGGCAGGATAGCCTCTTCGCCGGGCGCGTCCAGCCCGTCGCCCTCGCCGTTCAGAAGCCACATGATCGAGACGTTCAGGATGCCCGCCAGCATCTGCAGCTTGTTCGCGCGCGGCTCGGAGAGGTCGTTCTCCCAGGACCGCACGGTCTTGAGCTTCACGCCCAGCCGCTTGGCGAGCTCCGACTGGGTCAGCCCCAGCGCCTCGCGTGCGCCGGCGACCCGGTCGCCGAAGGTCGCGATCTCATTCGAATACCAATCGGTGCCGCCCGCATTTTCGTCGCTCATGGTCCCCTCCGCTGCGCCAATCCCGCTTGAACGGGCTTCCCCCGCAGCCTATGAGAGTGGCGACCGAGTTTCAAACCGGAGGCGACCATGTCCTTTCTTTCTGCGACACTTGACCGTGTAAAACCCTCGCCGACCATCGCCGTCACCACCAAGGCGCGCGAATTGAAGGCCGCGGGCAAGGACGTGATCGGCCTGGGCGCCGGCGAGCCGGATTTCGACACGCCCGACAATATCAAGGAGGCCGCCAAGGCCGCCATCGACGCGGGCAAGACGAAATACACCGCGCCCGACGGCATCCCCGAGCTGAAAGAGGCGATCTGCGCCAAGTTCAAGCGCGACAACGGGCTGGACTACACGCCCGCGCAGGTCAGCGTGGGCACCGGCGGCAAGCAGATCCTCTACAACGCGCTGATGGCGACGCTGAACCCGGGCGACGAGGTGATCATCCCCGCGCCCTACTGGGTGAGCTACCCCGACATGGTGCTGCTGGCGGGGGGCGAGCCGGTGACCGTCCCGGCCTCGGCCGAGAACGCCTACAAGCTGACGCCAGAGCAGTTGGAGGCCGCGATCACGCCCAAGACCAAGTGGTTCATCTTCAACTCGCCCTCCAACCCGACCGGCGCGGGCTACACCTGGGATGAGCTGAAGGCGCTGACCGAGGTGCTGATGCGCCACCCGCATGTCTGGGTGATGACCGACGACATGTACGAACACCTGGTCTACGGCGATTTCGAATTCTGCACGCCGGCACAGGTCGAACCCGGCCTCTACGACCGCACGTTGACCTGCAACGGCGTCTCCAAGGCCTATGCCATGACCGGCTGGCGCATCGGCTATGCCGCGGGGCCCGAGATGCTGATCGCGGCGATGCGCAAGATCCAGTCGCAGTCGACCTCGAACCCCTGCTCGATCAGCCAGTGGGCGGCGCTTGAGGCGCTGAACGGGCCGCAGGATTTCATCGCGTCGAACAACGCGATCTTCAAGCGCCGCCGCGACATGGTGGTGGAGATGCTGAACTTGGCCGAGGGCATCACCTGCCCGACGCCCGAGGGCGCCTTCTATGTGTATCCCTCCATCGAGGGCTGCCTCGGCAAGACCTCGGAAGGCGGGGTGAAGATCGAGGATGACGAGGCCTTCGCCACCGCGCTGCTGGAGGAAAAGGGCGTGGCCGTGGTGTTCGGCGCGGCCTTCGGGCTGTCGCCCTGCTTCCGCGTGTCCTACGCCACCTCGGACGAGGCGCTGAAAGAGGCGTGTTCGCGCATCCAGGACTTCTGCGCCAAGCTCACCTGAACGGAGGCGGCATGAGCGACCTGCCGGACTATTACTTCCGCGTGCGCGAGAACGGCGCGCTGGTTTTCCGGATCGACCCGGAAAACCGGCAGCGCCGGATCGAGATGGACCAGATCGCGGCGGTCAATATCCGCAATGGCGAGATCAAGCCGCATGGCGGCAGGGAACTCTCGGAAGAGGACCTCGGGATCATCCGCGACTGGATGGCGGACCGGCGCGAGGTGCTGGCCGAGCGCGAGATGGACGACATCCTGCGCTCGGTCGACCACCTGAACCTGACCACCCAATGGGCGCAGTCGCGCGCGACGGACGAGCAGTTGGAACTGGTCACCGACGCGCTTCTGCTGGCCATGCATGACCTGCGCACCGTCCTGGTGCGCAAGAAGGCCGACCGGTTGTTGAAATCCGACAAGGACTGAGACCGGGCCGCCGCGGTCTCCGCCCGGTTCCTTGGGCCGCGCAGGTTCAAGACCATGCCGCATATCTGCGAAATCCCGAGGGAAGTATCCGCTCACCGGCCAAGGTTGCCTGGTCATGCGAGTTCCTGACAGACACGCGGCGGCGATCCGCATAGGTTCGATTCATCCAAACCCGCGCGCCGCCTGCCGCCAGAACCGCACCGTCATCAGAACGCCCGCCACGGCCAGGCCGCAGGCCAGGCCCAGCCAGATGCCGACCGGCCCCCAGCCCAGCGGGAACCCCATGGCATAGCTGGCCGGCACGCCAACCCCCCAGTAGCTGACGGCCGCCATCACCATGGGCACGCGCGTGTCCTGCAGCCCGCGCAGCAGGCCCAGCGCCATCACCTGCGCCGCGTCCACCAGCTGGAAAAGCGCCGCCGCGGCCAGCAGGCCCACGCCCATGGCCAAGATCTCGGGGCGCAGCGGATCTGCCGGATCGATGAACAGCGCCACCAGCAGCTCGGGCAGGCCGAGGAAGGCCGCGACGGTCAGCAGCACGACCGCGCCCGACAGCGCCAGCACCACCTGCGCCCCCTGCCGCAGCCCAATCGAATCCCGCCGCCCCAGCGCGCGGCCGGCCTGGATGGTGGCGGTGTTGGACAGGCCCAGATGCACCATGAACACGGCCGAGGAAACCTGGATCGCGATGCCGTGGGCGGCCAGTGCCACCGTGCCCAGCCAGCCCATCATCACCGAGCTTGCCGCGAAAAGCCCGACCTCGGCCAGGCTGGTGAGACCGATGGGAACGCCCATCCGCAGCACCGCGCCGAATGCTTCCCGGTCGGGGCGCCAGAGCCGCTGGAACAGCGCGTGTTCCGGCGTGGCCAGCGCCGCGTAGACGCCCAGACCCAGCATCGAGGCCAGATGCACCGCCAGCGAGGCCACCGCGGCGCCGCGGATGCCCATCTCGGGGGCGCCCCAGTTGCCGAAGATCAGCGCGTAGTTCACAACGACATTGACGCCGACCGCGCCCAGCGTGACCCACAGCACCACCTGCGTGCGCTCCAGCGCCGAAAGGTAGCTTTTCAGCACCATCACCATTAGCGCGGGCAGGATCGCGGGGCCGGCGATATGCAAGTATTCCTGCGCCAGCGCCGCCATGGCGGGCACCTGTCCCGCCGCGCGCAACAGCGGCGCCGCGAAGATGAAGGCGGGCAGCGTCAGCAGCGCGAAAAGCGCCGAGATCCACAGCCCCATGCGCGTCACCCGGCGCACCTGCGCCTCCTCGCCCGCGCCGGCCGCGGTCGCCACCATCGGCATCACCGCCCAGGCAAAGCCCGATCCCATGATGAACAGAACGAAGAACAGCGTGCCCGCCAGGACCTGCGCGGCCAGCGTCTCGACATCGTACCAGCCCAGCATGACGGTGTCGGTCAGCGTGATGGCGAACTGCGCCAGGTGGCTGCCGATCAGCGGCAGCCCCAGGGTCAGCGTGGCACGAAGGTGCCGGGCGTATGTCTGGCGCACGTCCATGGCCAAGGGCTTAGGCCAGCCGCACAGGCCCGTCCAGCGCGAAGGGAACACCCGCCCCCTCACGTCCCGTCAGCCTGGCCCGGTCGCCGGGGCGCCCGGCCGTCAGAGCGGCTTGCGCGCGACGCAGTCGATCAGCGCGGACCGGCCGCTATGGCCGCGGCCCTCGTGGATCTCGGCGTCGTAATCCGACAGCTCGAGGAACTCGAGCCCCTTGAAACGGGCGCGCAGCAGCTCGGTCGTATACATATGCTCACGCTTGCCCGGGCCGCCGGTGGCGTATTCCACCTGCCGCGGGGCATAGCCGTGCAGCATCAGCAGGCCGCCGGGCCTCAGGGCCCGGACCATCCCGTCGAAGATCCGGTCGCGCATGGCGGGCGGGGCGAACTGGATGAAGACGGCCAGCACGGCATCGTATTGCGCCGCGTCCCAGTCCCACGCGGCGATGTCGGCCACGTGGAAATCCACGCTGACGCCGCGTGCCTCGGCCAGCCTGCGGCCCTTGTCCACGGCGTTGGGCGCCCCGTCCATCGCGGTGACGCGCATGCCCTGCTGCGCCAGCCAGACCGAGTTGCGCCCCTCGCCATCGGCAACCGAGAGCACGCTCGCGCCCGGGGCCAGGACATGCGCGTGGCGCCTGACGAACTCGGCGGGTTCAGTCCCGAAATGATATTCCGCGCCCGCGTAGCGTTCGTTCCACATTGCGCACCTCCTTGCTTGCCCCCGGACAGATAGGCAAGCGCCGGCAAACGCTCAAGCGTTGTTGCCGCGGCGTAGGTCAGGATGCAGCGAGGTGCCGAGGATGTGATCCGACTTGTGCACCACATGCGCGGCATGGCCCACGATCAGCGGGTCGGGCGGGCGCACGATCTTCTTGTCCTTGCCGGGGTAGTCCAGCGAATCCAGGAAATGCCGCATGCAGTTCAGGCGCGCGCGCTTCTTGTCGTCGGATTTGATGATCGTCCAGGGGGCGTCCGCGGTGTCTGTATAGAAGAACATCGCCTCTTTCGCCTCGGTGTAATCGTCCCACTTGTCGAGGCTGGCCTTGTCGATGGGCGACAGTTTCCAGCGTTTCAGCGGGTCGGTCTCGCGCGACTGGAAGCGGCGGCGCTGTTCCTCCTGCGTGACCGAGAACCAGTATTTGTAGAGCCGGATGCCTGAGCGGACCAGCATGCGCTCAAGCTCCGGCGTCTGGCGCATGAATTCGAGGTATTCATTGGGCTCGCAAAAGCCCATCACCCGTTCCACGCCCGCGCGGTTGTACCAGGAGCGGTCGTAGAAGACCATTTCGCCAACCGTGGGCAGCTCCTTGATATAGCGCTGGAAAAACCACTGCCCCTTCTCCTCCCATGTGGGCTTGTTCAGTGCCACCACCCGGGCCGAGCGGGGGTTGAGATGCTCCATGAAGCGCTTGATCGTGCCGCCCTTGCCCGCGGCGTCGCGCCCCTCGAACAGGATCACGAATTTCTGCCCGGTCTCCTGCGCCCAGAGCTGCACCTTCAGCAACTCGGCCTGCAGCTTGGCCTTCTGCGCCTCGTAGCTGCGGCGCGACATCTTGCGCTCATAGGGGTATTCGCCGCTTTCGAAGGCATGCGCGATCGAGGCGGGCGTCACCTTTGGAAACTTCGCCTCCTCGGCAACGGCCGCCGCAGGCGTTTCGGCGGCGGGCGGGGCATTCTCTTCGGTCAGAATCTCGGTCGCGGCACTCATGCGTTTCTCCTCTTGGCAATATTTTAAAGGTTAACGCAAATGCGCCCCGCGCGCCTTGACGGGGGTCAAGAACGGCGAAGAAAACATGGGCGAAACCGCGCTGCAGCGCCGGACCGCGACGGTGGGCGGCAGCGGGGCGTTCCGGTCAGTTCCCCTGAATCGATTGCAGGAAATAGACGACCGACAGGATGCGGGCCTGGGTCAGCATGCGCGCGTCCTTCTCGTTGATCCGCGGATCGCTGATCGCCGAATCCATGAAGAACTCGCCCCAGATCGGCATTTCCGAGCGGCCATGCCCGGTAATCTCGCGGCGCCCGTCAATCGCCTGATAGACCTCCGAGAAGGGAAAGGCACCGTTGTTGTTCTTGGCCAGCAGGGTCAGGTCGCTCGGCTTTTTCGCGAACAGCTCGCCGACCAGCCCGTCGCCCTGCCCGCCCTCGCCGTGGCAAACGGCACAGCGCTCGGCATAAATCTCGGCCCCCGGCCCCGCGTCCTGCGCCAGCGCCGGAGCGGCGGCAGTCAGGGCAAAGACGACAGTGCCTGCGGAAACGGCTTTGATGAACGACATTTCTTCCTCCCGGATAAAAAAACTCCCGCCCCGAGGCTGACAGCCGCGGCCCTGCCCAGCCTTGATCGAGGTCAAGGCGCCCCGGATCGCCCCACGCCCTGTGGCCGGCGCCCCGGCGCACGCAAGATGTTGCCCCGCCTGCCCGGCGATGGTCTAATACGCGTCCAATCACAGCGAAGAAGAATCGAGCATCCATGCCCAACGACCTGCTGACCGGCGCCACGCCCGACCCGTCCTACGACGCCTCCTCGATCGAGGTCCTGGAAGGTCTGGAACCGGTGCGCAAGCGCCCCGGCATGTATATCGGCGGCACGGATGAGCGCGCGCTGCACCACCTGGTGGCGGAGGTGCTGGACAACTCGATGGACGAAGCCGTGGCGGGCCACGCCAACCGCATCGAGGTGGAGTTGCACGGCGACTATTCCGTCACCATCCGCGACAACGGCCGCGGCATCCCCATCGACCCGCACCCCAAGTTCCCCGACAAATCGGCGCTGGAGGTGATCCTGTGCACCCTGCACGCGGGCGGCAAGTTCTCGGGCAAGGCCTATGAGACCTCGGGCGGGTTGCACGGCGTGGGCGTGTCGGTGGTCAACGCGTTGTCCGATCACGTCCGGGTCGAGGTCGCCCGCAACCGCGAGCTGTTCGCGCAAGAGTTTTCGCGCGGCATCCCGCAGGGGCCGGTGCAGCCGGTGGGCGCGGCGCCCAACCGGCGCGGCACCTCCGTCACCTTCCACCCCGATGCCGAGATCTTCGGCAACCTGAAATTCAAACCCGCCCGGCTGATGAAGATGGTCCGCTCCAAGGCCTACCTGTTCTCGGGCGTCGAGATCCGCTGGAAATCGGCCATCGACGACGGCGAGACGCCGATGGAGGCCGTGTTCCACTTCCCCGGCGGGCTGTCCGACTACCTGACCGAGACGCTGGGGTCGGCCAGCACCTATGCCGACAAGCCCTTTGCCGGGAAGGTGTCGTTCTCGGAAAAATTCGGCGAGCCGGGCAGCGTGGAATGGGCGATTAACTGGACGCCCTCGCGCGACGGTTTCATCCATTCCTACTGTAACACCGTGCCCACGCCCGAGGGCGGCACGCATGAGGCCGGGTTCTGGGCCGCGATCCTGAAGGGCATCCGCGCCTATGGCGAGCTGGTGAACAACCGCAAGGCCAGCCAGATCACCCGCGAGGACCTGATCACCGGCGGCTGCGCGCTGGTCTCCTGCTTCATCCGCGAGCCGCAGTTCGTGGGCCAGACCAAGGACCGGCTGTCGACGGAATCGGCGCAGAAGATGGTCGAGGGATCGGTCCGCGACCATTTCGACAACTGGCTGGCGGCGGATACGAAATCGGCGGGTGCGATCCTCGATTTCCTCGTCCTGCGCGCCGAAGAGCGGCTGCGCCGGCGGCAGGAAAAGGAAACCGCGCGCAAGACCGCGACCAAGAAGCTGCGCCTGCCGGGCAAGCTGGTGGATTGTTCGGCCACCAACCGCGAGGGCACCGAGCTGTTCATCGTCGAGGGCGACAGCGCGGGCGGCTCGGCCAAGATGGCGCGCGACCGCAAGACCCAGGCGCTCTTGCCGCTGCGGGGCAAGATCCTGAACGTGCTGGGCGCGGCCAGCTCCAAACTGGGCACCAACCAGGAGATCAGCGACCTGACGCAGGCCCTCGGCGTCGGCCTCGGCACCAAGTTCAACGTCGACGACCTGCGCTATGACAAGATCATCATCATGACCGACGCCGACGTGGACGGCGCGCATATCGCCTCGCTCTTGATGACCTTCTTCTTCACCCAGATGCGCCCGATGATCGACCAGGGGCACCTGTATCTCGCCTGCCCGCCGCTCTTCCGCCTGACGCAGGGCGCCAAGCGCGTCTATGCGCTGGACGAGGCGGAAAAGGAGATGTGGATGGAGAAGGGCCTGGGCGGCAAGGGCAAGATCGAAGTCAGCCGCTTCAAGGGCCTGGGCGAGATGGACGCCAAGGACCTGAAGGAAACCACGATGGATCCCGCCAGCCGCAAGCTGATCCGCGTGACCATCGACGAGGACGAGCCGGGCGAGACCGGGGACCTGGTGGAACGGCTGATGGGCAAGAAGCCGGAGAAGCGGTTCGAATATATCCAGGCGAATGCGCGGTTCGTGGAGGAGCTGGATATTTGAGTGACGCCATACACTGGACCGAGTACCTTAAGGCGCTGGGCCCAACTTTAGTCGCTTCGGTCGTTGCCTATATCGCTTTCCAACAATGGCGTGTGAACCGTGCTACCCTGAGGGAAAAGCTTTTCGACCGACGCTGGCAGGTGTTTAAGGAGAGCCAAGCCTTCTTGTCAGAGATTTTGCGAGAAGCGAAATACTCAGAAGAAAGCTATTGGAAATTCACAGACACCTGCCAACGTGCACGCTTTCTCTTCAAAGATGATATTTCCAAATATTTGATGGAGATACGTACGCGCGCCGGACAAATGCGCATGTATCAAAAGCAGTTAGAAGGGCTTCCTGTTGGACAGAAACGATCCGATATTGTTGAAAAAGAAAACATTGAATTAGCGTGGCTCGCCGATCAGCTTGTTCCAATCTTTGACAAATTCAAACCTTACTTGTCCTTCCGCGAAATAGATTAGGGCCGCGCCCGGCCCGAGGGTGGGCGCAAATCGCGCCCGCCCTGGGGTGAAGAGGGACCGTCGCGCCAGTGGCGCGGCGAAAGCCCGATGAACGGTCGGGCGCGGCCCGGGTTGCTTCGCGCCCCGGGCGGAGTTAACTGAGACGGCGGCGCGCGGGGCGAAATCCTGCGCCTGTGCAGCGGTGGGTTGGCACGGCCCCGGGCAGGCGATTAGGGTGAGCCGGCAACACATCCGAGGAGCGCCATGACCCCCGCCGACGCCCAGAGCTTTCTCAATGAAAACTTCGCCCGATGGGTGCTCGACCTCGACCTCACGGTCGAGGAGATCGCCGCCACCCATGTCCTCACCTCCATGCCCCTGACCGAAAAACTAGCGCGGGTGGGCGGCATCGTCTCGGGGCAGGCGCTGGCGGCGATGGCGGACACCACGATGGTGCTGGCCACCGCCGGGCATTTCGGCGAGTTCAGACCCGTCGCCACCACCAATCTCGACACCCAGTTCCTGCGCCCCGGCACCGGCGATTCCATCACCTGCCGGGCCGAGATCGTGCGCGCGGGCAAGGCGCTGGTCTTCACCCGCGCCGAGATGGTGGCCCAGCCCTCGGGCAAGGCGGTGGCCAGCGCCACGGCCACCTTCTACGTGCCCTGAGCTATTCCTGGATCGAGGCCAGCCAGGCGGTGAGGTCCGCGATGGGCTGGCTGGTCAGGATCGGCTGGCCGCCCGGCCCCTGCACCGCCAGGGTGTTGCCCTCGAAATAGTCGCCGAACAGCGGCATCACCCCGCCATGCGCCAGCATCGGGTCGCGCCCGTCGACCTGGCGCATCACGCGAAGCAGCGGGAACTCCCCGTCATTCTCGGCCGCGAGGCGCGTCAGGCCGGGCGTGTCGACGGCCAGGATCTCGGCCATGGGGCCGTCGCCCTGCGCCTCGATCCCGTGGCAGGTGGCGCAATGGGTGCGGTAGATCTCGGCCCCGACGCGGGGGTCCTGCGCCGCGGCCGGGGCAGCGGACAGTGCGGCCAGCGCGGCGGCGATTGCATGGGGTTTCATCGGCTCCTCTCCCGGGCCGGTCACCGGCCCTATTGCTGAATGCTCTCCAGGTAGGCCGCCAGGTCGACCAGCGGCGTCGGCGTCGGCGTCAGGCGGCCGTCGCCGCTGTCGTAGCGGATCACCGGGCCCTCCAGCAGCGCGCCGAACTCGGGCATCGAGCCGCCGTGCTGATCGGCCCTCGTGTAGCCGTCGATCACCGACATCACCTGCGCCCCCGGGAACACCCCGCCATTGCGCGCTGCGATCCGGGTCAGGTCGGGGGGCGGCACGTCCAGCTCGGCGGCGGCGGGGCCATCGCCCCGCGCCTCGGTCCCGTGGCAGGCGGCGCAGTAGTCGAGGAACAGGGCGCGGCCCACCGGCTCGGCCGGGGGGGTGACGCAGCCCGCCAGAACGGCCAGCGCCGCGGCGGGGGTGAGGGCGAGAAGGGCTCGCATCTCGGGCCTCCTTGTCATTGGCTTCGCCCCAGAGAACCACGCCGCCCGCCGCCATGCAATGGGGCATGCCACGCGCCCCTTCCCCCGCGCCCGCGCCGCGGCTAGCGTGGCCCCGCGACAGGAGGAGGACTCGATGGACATGACCACCCTGAAATACGCCGCGGTGATGCTGGCCGCGGGCATCGGCATCCCCGTTCTGGCGGCGCTGAACGCGGCGCTGGGCGTGCGACTGGGTTCGCCCGTGGCGGCGGCGGCCTGCCTGTTCACCGTGGCGCTGGGCGGCACGCTGCTGGTGCTGATGGTCACCGGCCCGGCGGCGATGGCCGATCTTCTGGCCGCGCCGAGGCACCTGTTCCTGGCCGGGCTGCTGGTGGCGTTCTACGTGCTGTCCATCACCTTCATCGCGCCGCATTTCGGGGTGGGCAACGCGGTGTTCTTCGTGCTGCTGGGGCAGCTCGTCTCGGCCGCGGCGATCGATCATTTCGGCCTGATGGGCGCGCGGGTGGAACCGCTGAGCCTGACCCGCGCCGCCGGCATCGCGCTGATGGCGGCGGGCGTGTTCGTCACCCAGCGGGCGTAGCGCTCAACCTTCGGACGGGCGCGGCGGGGACGCCAAGTGCCCGCCCTCGAGATGCAACTCGCGGTCCATGCGGGCGGCCAGCTCGAGGTTGTGCGTTGCGATGAGCGCCGACAGGCCGGTCTCGCGCACCAGGTCCATCAGCGTGGCAAAGACCCGGTCCGCCGTCGCCGGGTCGAGGTTGCCGGTCGGCTCGTCGGCCAGAAGCAGGCGCGGTCCATTGGCCAGCGCCCGGCAGAAGGCCACGCGCTGCTGCTCGCCGCCCGACAACTCGGCGGGGCGGTGATCGGCGCGGGGCTCGACGCCGACGCGGTCCAGCAGGTCGCGCGCCCGCGCCTCGGCCTCGGCGCGCCTGCGCCCGGCGGCAAGCTGCGGCAGCACGATGTTCTCCAGCGCGGTGAATTCCGGCAGCAGGTGGTGGAACTGGTAGACGAAACCCACCTCGGCGCGGCGGGTGGTGGTGCGGCGGCGGTCGGACTGGCCGGTCATCTCGGCGCCGCCGATGATCACGCGCCCCGCGTCGGGCCGGTCCAGCAGCCCCGCGATATGCAACAGCGTCGACTTGCCCGCCCCCGAGGGCGCGACCAGGGCCACCACCTCGCCCGGCTGGACGGCGAGCGACGCGCCATGCAGTACGCGCACCTCGCCCGGCAGGCCCTTGTTATAAGCCTTGTCGATCGCCTCCAGTTCCAGAACCGGCCTATTCATAGCGCAGCGCCTCCACCGGGTTCATCCGCGCCGCGCGGCGGGCGGGGAAGATGGTGACCACGAAGGACAGCCCCAGCGACAGCACCACGGCCGAGATCACGTCGCCCGCCTGCAGCTTGGCCGGCAGGTTGTAGATGCCGCGGATCGACGGGTCCCACACGCCGCCCCCGGCGATATAGTTCACCGCCGAAAAGATCGGGTCGATATAGATCGCGAAGAGGCAGCCCAGTGTCACCCCCAGAACCGTGCCCACGATCCCGATCGACGCGCCGCAGATGAAGAAGACGCGCAGGATCGAGCCCTCGGTCAGGCCCATGGTGCGCAGGATGCCGATATCGCCCCCCTTGTTCTTCACCAGCATGATGAGCCCCGAGATGATGTTCATCGCCGCGATCAGGACGAGGATCGCCATGATGATGAACATCACGTTGTCCTCGATATCCAACGCGCGCAGGAAGGCGCCCGAGGCGTCGCGCCATGTCCACAGCATGACCCGCTCGCCGCCCGCGCGCAGCAGCGCCGGGGCCATGTCGTCGATGTCCTCGGGCTCGGCCACCATGACCTCCATCTCGTCGGCCACCCCCTCGCGGTTGAAATAGCTCTGCGCCTCGGCGAAGGGCATGTAGACGCGGGTGCGGTCGATGTCGTAGCGCCCGGCGGTGAAGATATAGACCACCTCGTAGGCCTTGACCCGGGGGCTGGTGCCGAAGGCCGTCTTGACCCCGTCGGGCGAGATCAGCTTGATCCGGTCGCCCACGCCCACCCCCAGCTCGCGCGCCACGCCCGAGCCGATGGCGATCCCGTCATTGAAACGCGCGATGTCGCCCACGGCCTCTTCCGAGCCGGCGACGCGGGGGATGGTCATCAGGTCGTCCTGCGCGATGCCGAAAACCTCGACGCCGGCGTTGCGCCCCCCGGCGCTGGCCATGACCTGCCCCTTCACCAGCGGCGCCACGCGGGTCACGCCCTCGACCTGGCGCAGTCGCCCGGCCATGTCCCGGAAATCGGGGATGGCGCGGGTGGTCTGCCCGGATTCGGTGACGTAGAGGCTGGAATAGACCGTGACATGGGCATTGGCGCCCAGGATCGTGTCCACGAACTCGGCCCGGAACCCGGCCCGCACCGCGAGGGTGGCGATGAGGGCGAAGACCGCCAGGGTGATTCCGATCAGCGAGATCCAGGTCATTACGCTGACACCGCCCTCCGAGCGGCGCGCGCGCAGGTAGCGCCAGGCGATCATCCATTCGAAACCGGCAAAGGGGGCGGTGCGGTTGGCCACGTCTGCTCCTGTTCTGCTTGGCGCGGACAGTGCGGCGAACGTCGCGGGGGGTCAAGCCGCAACCTGTGCCGCAGACGGCGGGTTTCCGCCCTCTGACGCCCGGTTTTTTTCTGGTTTTTCAGTACGCGGAACGCTAGCCCTAGGGGGATAGCAAGGGAGACTCCGATCATGCCGGCAGGGCTTCTGATCCTTCTCTACCTGTTCGCGACGCTGCTGCCGCTGGGGCTGGCTTGGGCGCAGGGGCCGGCGCCGCGTTCCGTCGCCGACGAACTGGCCTCGGGCGCGGGGATCCTGGCGCTGGCGGTGATCCTGGCCGAGTTTTTGCTGCTGGGCCGCTACCGCTTCGTGGCGCGCCGGGTGGGCACCGATATCGTGATGCGGATGCATCAGCTGCTGGCCCGCGGCGCGGCCATCCTCGCGGTGGTGCATCCCTTCCTCTACACCACCCGCCGCGCGCCCGCGCCGAACTGGGACGTGAACCGACAATTCTTCGTGATGCACGATTTCGCGGCGATCTGGCCGGGCATGATCGCCTGGCTGCTGTTGCCCGCGCTGGTGCTGATGGCCATTGGCCGCAACGCGCTGGGCTACCGGTACGAGACATGGCGCCTGATGCATGGGATCGGCGCGGCGCTGATCGCGGGGTTCGGCGTGCTGCACAGCCTGCGCGCGGGCCGATACAGCGCCGATCCGGCGATGGCCACCGTCTGGCTGGTCCTGCTGGGCATCGCGCTGTTCGCGCTGGCCTATGTCTATGTGCTGACGCCGCTGGCGCAGTTGCGCCGGCCGTGGAGGGTTGTCTCGGTTGAACCGGTGGCCGAGCGCACATGGGAGGTCGCCCTGCGCCCGGAACGCGACTTCGCCTTTCGCTACCGAGCCGGGCAATTCGCCTGGCTGAACATCCGCAACACGCCTTTCGGCCCGCACGAAAACCCGTTTTCGATCAGCTCCGCCCCCTCGGCCGGGCCGGAGGTCAGCTTCATCATCAAGGAACTGGGCGACTTCACCCGCACCATCGGGCAGGTCAAACCCGGTAGCCGCGCCTACCTCGACGGCCCGCACGGCCACCTGACCGTCACCGATCACAAGGCGCCGGGAATCGCGCTGATCGCGGGCGGCGTGGGCATCGCGCCGATGATGGGCATCCTGCGAGAACTTCACGCGCGCGGCGACACGCGCCCCACGGCGCTGATTTACGGCAACCGCAGCGAAGACCAGATCGCCCGCCGCGACGAGCTGGACAAGCTGGCCCGGGCGCAGGGCACTCGCCTGACCCATGTGCTGAGCGAGCCGCCGGAGGGCTGGCAGGGCGAAACCGGGATTGTCACCCCGGAGTTGCTGCGCGCCCATTTCGGGGGCCCCGAGCACAAGGAATGGCTCTACGTGCTCTGCGGCCCGCCGCCGATGCTGGAAGCGGTGGAGGACGCGCTGATCGCGCACGGCGTGCCCTCGGGCAACATCCTGTCGGAGAGGTTCAGCTATGACTAGATGGCTATCCCACCTGCCCCTGCGGCGCCGCATCGCCCTGGCCTACGTGGCCCTGAACGCGGTGGGCCTGCTGGCGCTGCTGGGGTTCGCCCTGCGCGGGCTGGTCTGAGCGTCACGCCGGCCGGCGGCGGCGAAACAGGCGGCGCAGCCCGGCGACCAGCCCCATGACCGCCAGCCAGCCGGTGACATAGCCGATACCCGCGCAGATCAGCCCGTCCGCGGTGGCGGGCACGGCGGGGCGGAATTCCTCCCAGGTGCGGCGCGCCAGGCCGGGGTCGGAGAAGCGCCAGAGTTCGGCCAGCCGCCCCAGCGGCGCCTTGCCCTTGAGGCTGGCATAATCCTGCGACAGCCGGTCGTAGCGGGCCAGTTGCCCTGCCATCGTCTCGCGCAGCGCCTCTTCGAATTCCGATCCTTCCAGCCGCGCCAGCGCCTCGTCGCGGCTCAGCCCCGCCGTTTTCGCGCTGACATCGAAGGCCAGCGCGACCGGCCGCAGCTCATTCACCGCGCCGGAAAGGCGCTGCATGTATTGCTGCGAGAATTCGGGGAATTGCGACAGGGCCACGGCCCCCCGCGATCCCCCCCGCAAGGGCCAGTGACCGGATCATCGCCTTACCGCCCCGCGTAGATCTCCACCACGCGGGCCACGGCCTCCTCGGGCGCCAGCTCTTCGCTTTCGCCGGTGCGGCGGCAGGTCAGTTCGACCACGCCGTTCTTCAGCCCGCGCGGACCGACGGTGATGCGCCAGGGCAGGCCGATCAGGTCCATGGTGGCGAATTTCGCGCCCGCGCGTTCCTCGCGGTCGTCGTAGAGCGGCTCCAGCCCGGCGGCGGTCAGCGCCTTGTAGAGACCGTCGCAGGCCGCGTCGGCCTCCGCGTCGCCCTGCTTGAGGTTCACGATGCCGCAGTGGAAGGGGGTCACGCCCTCGGGCCAGATGATGCCCTTGTCATCGTGGCTGGCCTCGATGATCGCGCCCACGAGGCGCGACACGCCGATGCCGTGGCTGCCCATGTGCACCGGCACGCGCTCGCCCCTGTCATTGGTCACCGTGGCGCCCATCGGCTCGGAATACTTGGTGCCGAAATAGAATATCTGGCCGACCTCGATGCCGCGGGCGGTGCGGCGGCGCTCTTCGGGGATCTGGTTGAACAGCGCCTCGTCATGGGTCTCGTCGGTGCGGGCGTAGCGCGAGGTGAATTCCTCCATCACCGCCTGGCATTGCTCGACGCTGTCGTAGTCGATCTCGCGGTCGCCGAAGCGCAGGTCGGTAATCTCGCTGTCGTAGAACACCTCGGATTCGCCGGTGTCGGCCAGCACCAGGAATTCATGGGTATCCTCGCCGCCGATCGGGCCGCTGTCGGCGCGCATCGGGATCGCCTGCAGGCCCATGCGCTCATAGGTGCGCAGGTAGCTGACCAGGTGGCGGTTATAGGCGTGCAGCGCGTCCTCTTTCGTCAGGTCGAAATTGTAGCCGTCCTTCATCAGGAACTCGCGCCCCCGCATCACGCCGAAGCGCGGGCGAATCTCGTCGCGGAACTTCCACTGGATGTGGTAGAGCGTCAGCGGCAGCTCCTTGTAGCTGGTCACGTGGCTGCGGAAGATGTCGGTGATCAACTCTTCGTTGGTGGGACCGTAGAGCATGTCGCGCCCGTGCCGGTCGGTGATGCGCAACATTTCTTCGCCGTAATCGTCGTAGCGGCCGCTTTCGCGCCACAGGTCTGCCGATTGCAGGGTGGGCATCAGCAGCGGGATGTGGCCGGCGCGGACCTGCTCTTCGTGGACGATCTGCTCGATCCGTTTCAGCACCTTGTAGCCCAGCGGCAGCCAGGAATAGATCCCTGCGGCGGCCTGCTGGATCATGCCGGCGCGCAGCATGTAGCGGTGGCTGACGATCTGGGCCTCGGCGGGCGTTTCTTTCAGGACGGGCAGGAAATAGCGGGTCAGACGCATGTTTGTCGGCGCTTTCTGATGTGATCTGTCCGGCCCCGTCTAAGCGATTGCGCCTTGCCAGACAAGGCACTCGGCCCCTTGCAACCTGCATTGGCATGGGTCACATCTACAAGCGCATGCAGGGGGCGCGGGAATGGCACTGCCGGTCAAGGATCAACTGAAATACTGGAGTATCGCGGCCGCGGCGTTCTTCGCCCTGCTGTGGCTGCTCAGCGGGGTGATGCTGCCCTTTGTTCTGGGCATGGCCGTGGCCTATTTCCTGGACCCGGTGGCCGACTGGCTGGAGGAACACGGCTTCAGCCGGACCTGGGCCACGGTGACCATCACCGCGGTGGCCGGGCTGGTCTTCACGCTGGCGGCGCTGCTGGTGGTGCCGGCGCTGGTGGACCAGGCGGCGGCGCTGGTCAATGTCGCGCCCAAGCTTTTCTCCCAACTCCAGGCCTTTCTGACCGAGCGCTTCCCCTCGCTGATCGACGAGGGCTCGACCCTGCGCAAGTCGCTGCTGGCGGTGGGCGACACCATCCAGTCCAAGGGCGGTGAGCTGGTCAACGCCATCGTCAGCTCGGCCATGAACGTCATCAACCTGGCCCTCCTGGTAGTGCTGGTGCCGGTGATCACCTTCTACCTGCTGATGGACTGGGACCGGATGGTTTCCCGCATCGACGAGTTGCTGCCGCGCGACCATGCCCCGGTGATCCGCCAGATCGCGGGGGATATCGACCGCACGCTGGCCTCCTTCATCCGCGGCCAGGGCACGGTCTGCCTGATCCTGGGCACCTTCTATGCCAGCGCCCTGATGCTGACGGGGCTGCAATTCGGGCTGATCGTGGGCTTCATCGCGGGGCTGATCTCTTTCATTCCCTATATCGGCGCGCTGGTGGGCGGCGCGCTGGCGCTGGGGCTGGCGGTGTTCCAGTTCTGGGGCGAGTGGTGGATGATCGGCGCGGTCGGCGCGGTCTTCGCCGCGGGCCAGGTGATCGAGGGCAACGTGCTGACGCCCAAGCTGGTCGGCGGCTCGGTCGGGCTGCACCCGGTCTGGCTGATCTTCGCCCTGTCGGCCTTCGGCGCGCTGTTCGGCTTCGTCGGGATGCTGGTGGCGGTGCCGGTGGCCGCCTCGATCGGCGTGGTGGCGCGCTGGGGGGTGGGGCAATACCAGGACAGCCGCCTCTACAAGGGCCTGAGCGGGCGCGAGGAGGACTAGATGACCGAACAGATGGCCTTTGACCTGCCCGTGCGCAGCGCGACCGGGCGGGAGGATTTCTTCGTCTCCCCCTCCAACGCGGTGGCCGTGGCCCAGATCGAGGCCTGGCGCGACTGGCCGCAGCGCAAGCTGGTGCTGGTGGGGCCGATGGGCGCGGGCAAGACCCATCTCGCCCATGTCTGGGCGGCCGCCAGCGGGGCGCAGATCATCGCCGCCGCCGATCTGCCCGGCGCCGGGATCGAGGCGCTGGCCGCGCGCGGCGCCGTGGCGGTCGAGGATGCCGACCGCATCGCGGGCGACCGCGCGGCGGAGGAGGCGCTGTTCCACCTGCATAACCTGATTCTGGCCGAGGGCGGCGCCTTGATGCTGACCGCGCGCACCGCGCCGCGGCAATGGCCGCTCGTCCTGCCCGACCTGCGCAGCCGACTGGAGGCCACGGCCAGCGCCACGCTGGAGGCGCCCGACGACGCACTGCTGGCCGCGCTGCTGGTCAAGCTGTTCGCCGACCGCCAGATCACCGTGCCGCCGCGGCTGATCTCCTACCTCGTGGGGCGCATGGACCGCTCCTTCGCCGCGGCGCAGGCGCTGGTGGCCGATCTCGACCGGCGGGCGCTGGAAACCGGGCGCAAAATCAGCGAGCGGCTGGCGGCCGAGTTGCTGGACAAGGGTTGACCGGACGCGCGATACTGTCATTCAGGCGTTACGAACAAGGCGGAAAAGCCGGGCATGACACAGGCTGATTTTCTCAACTCCCCGCTGCCCGAACCGGTCGAGGTGCCCGCTACCCACCGCACCGGACCGAAACGTTTCTTCAACCGCGAACTCAGCTGGCTCGGCTTCAACTGGCGCGTGCTGGAAGAGGCCTCAAATCCCAACGTACCGCTGCTGGAGCGCGTGCGCTTCCTGTCGATCTCGGCGACCAACCTCGACGAGTTCTACACCGTGCGCGTGGCTGGCCTGCGCGAGTTGGCCAAGGAGGGCAACACCACCCCCGCCGCCGACGGGCTGACGCCGGCCGAGCAGCTGGTGCTGATCGACAAGGACGCCCGCCGCCTGCTGCAATCCCAGCAAAGCGTCTGGAACAAGCTGAAGCGCGAGATCGAGGAGGAAGGAATCACCATCCTCACCCGCTCCAAGCTGGGCAAGCGCGACCGCGATCATCTCGAGGCGCATTTCCTGAACAAGGTCTTCCCGGTGCTCTCGCCCCTGGCGATCGACCCGGCGCATCCCTTCCCCTTCATCCCCAACACCGGCTTCTGCCTGGCGTTGCAGCTGGAACGCGAAAGCGACGGCCGCCCGCTGCAGGCGCTCTTGCCGATTCCCAACCAGGTGGACCGCTTCATCCGCCTGCCCGCGCCGGAGGGCGAGCACCGCTTCCTGCCGCTCGAGGAACTCTTGCTGATCCATATCGGCATCCTCTTCCCCGGCTACAAAGCCGTCGGAAGCTGCACCTTCCGCGTGCTGCGCGACAGCGACCTGGAGGTCGAGGACGAGGCCGAGGACCTGGTGCGCGAGTTCGAGGTGGCGCTGAAACGCCGCCGCCGCGGCGAGGTCGTGCGCATGAAGCTCTCGGCTGGGGCGCCCGAAGAGCTGCGCCGCCTGATAATGCAGGAATTGCACATCACCGAGGCCGAGGTGATCGAGGTGCGCGGGCTGATTGGCGTGTCCGACCTAAAGGAACTGGTGCTCGACACGCGGCCCGACCTGCTCTGGCCCAGCTTCACGCCGCGGGTGCCGGAACGGGTGCAGGACCATGACGGCGACATGTTCGCCGCGATCCGGCAGAAGGACATGCTGCTGCACCACCCGTATGAGACCTTCGACATGGTGGTGCGCTTCCTGCAGCAGGCAGCGCGCGATCCCAACGTGCTGGCCATAAAGCAGACGCTCTACCGCACCTCCAAGGACAGCCCCATCGTCGAGGCCCTGTGCGAGGCGGCCGAGGACGGCAAGTCGGTCACCGCTCTGGTGGAGCTGAAGGCCCGGTTCGACGAGGCCGCCAATATCCGCCAGTCGCGCCGGCTGGAACGCTCGGGCGCGCATGTGGTCTACGGCTTCATCAACTACAAGACCCACGCCAAGATCAGCACCGTGGTGCGGCGCGAGGGCGACCAGCTGGTGACCTACACCCATTACGGCACCGGCAACTACCACCCGATCACGGCCAAAATCTACACCGACCTCAGCTTCTTCACCTGCGACCCGGCGCTGGGGCGGGACGCCACCAAGGTGTTCAACTATGTCGGCGGCTATGCCGAGCCCGAGGGGCTGGAGAACCTGGCGATCTCGCCCATCAACCTGAAATCCACCATCATCGAAAGCCTCCAGGCCGAGGCCGCGCATGCCCGCGCCGGCCGCCCGGCCGAGGTCTGGGCCAAGATGAACTCGCTGATCGAACCCGACGTGATCGACGCGCTCTACAAGGCCAGCCAGGCGGGGGTCAAGATCAGCCTGGTGATCCGCGGCATCTGCGGGCTGCGCCCAGGCATAAAGGGCCTGTCCGAGAACATCCGGGTGAAATCCATCGTCGGGCGGTTTTTGGAACATTCCCGCATCGCCTGCTTCGGCAACGGCCACGGGCTGCCCTCGAAACACGCGCGGGTCTGGATCTCGTCGGCCGACTGGATGGGGCGGAACCTGAACCGCCGGGTCGAGACCTTCGTCGAGATCCACAACGACACGGTCAAGGAACAGATCGTCAGCCAGATCATGGCGGCGAACCTGGCCGACGAGACGCAGAGCTGGGTGATGACGCCGGACGGCAGCTTCACCCGCTACCCGGTCGGCAAGGACGCGTTCAACTGCCACGAGTTCTTCATGAAGCACCCGTCGCTTTCGGGCCGCGGCAAGGCCGGGGCGCAGGACGTGCCGCAGCTGGCCCGCTCGAAAGACTGACCGCGACCCTGGGGGAGGCACCGATGGACGACAGCAGCGACCCGCGATCCGAAGACTGGGGCATGTTCGGCCGCCCGCTGTTCAACGACCCCTCCTCGCGCGCGCTCAGCCGGGTCGGCGTGGTCGATGTCGGCTCCAACTCGGTGCGGATGGTGGTCTTCGACGGGGCGGCCCGCAGCCCGGCCTATTTCTTCAACGAGAAGGTCATGTGCGGGCTGGGCGCCGGGCTGACCGAGAGCGGCCGGCTGAACCCCGAGGGCAAGACCCGTGCGCTGGCCGCGATCCGCCGGTTCTGCCTGCTGGCCGAGGGGATGGGCGCCACGCCCCTGACCGCCGTGGCCACGGCCGCCATGCGCGAGGCCGAGGACGGGCCGGCATTCTGCCAGCAGGTGCTCGACGAAACCGGGCTGAAGCTGTGGGTGATCGACGGCGCCGAGGAGGCGCGGCTGTCGGCACAGGGCGTGCTGCTGGGCTGGCCCGAGGCCGACGGGCTGGTCTGCGATATCGGCGGGTCCTCCATGGAACTGGCCGAGGTCAGCAAGGGCGAGGTGGGCAAGCGCCTGTCCTCGCCGCTGGGGCCGCTGAAACTGCGCGACGTGCCGGGCGGCAAGAAGGGGGTGGCCAAGCATATCTCGGCGGTTGTGGACGGCCTTGCCGAAACCATGGGCACCGATCACGCGCGGCTCTACCTCGTGGGCGGCTCGTGGCGGGCGATCGCGCGGCTGGACATGTCGCGGCGCGGCTATCCCCTGACGGTGCTGCACGAATACCGCATGACCCGCAAATCCATCCTGGCGACTCTGGACTGGATTGACGGAAACGACCCCGAGACGCTGCGCGGCCAGGCCGGCATCGGGGCCGAGCGGATGTCTCTGGTGCCCATCGCCGCCGAGGTGCTGCGCCGGCTGGTCGAGACGCTGGCCCCCAAGGAGATCTGCGTCTCCAGCTACGGCATCCGCGAGGGCATGCTGTACGAGCAGATGCCCGAGCAACTGCGCCGCCGCGACCCGCTGATCGAGGCCTGCTATTTCACCGAATCCATCTCGGCCCGGATGCCGGGCTTCGGGCGGCGGCTGTTCAAGTTCATCCTGCCGCTCTACGAGGGCGCCGCGCCCGAGCGGCTGCGCCTGGTCAAGGCCGGCTGCCTGCTGCACGACACCGCCTGGCGCGCCCATCCCGATTACCGCCACGAGGTCTGTTTCGACGCCGCCACCCGCGCCAACCTGGGCGGGCTGGATCACGAGGGCCGGATCTTCCTCGGGCTTGCCTTGCTGCACCGCTACAAGAACAAGCGCTCGGGCAGCCGGTTCGAGCCGCTGTTCGAGTTGCTCTCCGAGCAGCAGATCAAGGAGGCCGAGGTGCTGGGCAAGGCGATGCGCTTCGGCGCGATGTTCTCGTCCGACCAGCCCGACCAGTTCGCCAAGCTGCGCTACGGCGCGGATCGCGAGACGTTGGAACTGGCGCTGGAGCCGGGGGCCGAGGCGCTATTCGGTGAGGTGGCCGAGGCCCGGCTGGCGTCGCTGGCGAAGTCCTTGGGCACGGAGATCCGCGTCATCCGCGCGGCGTGAGCCGTGGGGCGCGCGCGCCGGAGTATTGCTTCCAAGAAGAAGGGGATCAGAGCTCGATCTCTCCGCCCTCGGGCAGCGGCGCCTCCTCCGCCGGCGGCGGCAGAGGGGTCTTGCGGCGGATGATGATGTCGCCGTTCGGCAGGCGTTCGGGCAGGTGGTAGGCGTCGAAATCGTCGACGATTTCCAAAAGCTTGCGCAGCGCGGGCTCCATGCCCTCGGCCAGTTCGCGCAGGGCGGGCTCCATCTCGTCCATCAGGCCGCGCATGAACAGGCGCGCGCCCCTGTCCAGAAGGTTCAGGCCCTCCTGCATATCCCCCTGCTCTTCCTGCGCCCGGGCGGGCGCGACGGCAAGGAGGCCAACGAGGCTGAGAACTGCAAGACGTTTCATGCCCCCAATATAGGGGGGATTCGGGGCGCGTTGAAGCTCAGAGATCGATGTCCAGCGTCACCGGGAAGTGGTCCGAGGCGGTGATCAGCGCCTCGCGCAACTCGGGGATGGCGTAGAGCTTGGGGTCGTCGAACGGGTGCCAGATGCGCCAGTCGGGACCGCGGTCGCGCAGGTCGGGCGAGACCATGATGTAGTCGAGCAGCGCCGAGAGATAGCGCATCTCGTCGGCCAGGAAGAAGCGCGCGGTGGCGGGCTTGGCGCAGAGCGGGCCCTGCAGCGCCTCGCGCGCATGCGGGTCGAACAGGCGCAGCGCGGGGTCGGCCTGATCGGCGCCCAGCACGATCTCGACGCCGGAATGGCCGAACAGTTTCTCGTATTCGTCCAGGCCGGGGCCGTCGTTGAAATCGCCCAGCACGACCAGCGGGTCACCGGCCCGCAGATGCGCCTCGACGCGCTGGCGCAGCCAGATGCACTGCGCCAGCTGCTTGCGCCGGTTCTGGATCGAGACGCGCATCACCTCGTCGGGCGCGCTGGCGCCGTGCGGCGCCTTTGATTTCACATGCACGCCGATCATGCGGAACCGCGCCCCGGCGGCGGTTTCCATCGCCAGTTCCAGCGGCGGCTTGGAAAAGGTGATGCGTTCGGATTCGGCGTCGACATCGATGTCCCAGCGGAAGACGCTGTCGAAGCGCGGCGCGTCGGTTGAGCCCTTCTTGCCCGTGGGCGCGCCCTGCGGATCGTGCTGGGCGTTCAGCACGTCCGGATCGAAGAGAAGCGCGATCTCCTGCTGGGTGTCGTTGGTGAACCCCACCACGGCGCGGCGGGCGCGCAGTTCCATCGCGGCGGCAAAGTTTTCCAGCGCGGGGACGGTGGTGCGGCGGCCGTTGTGGTCGGGCGCCTCGACGATCAGCACCGCGTCGGCGTCGAGGGCGGTGAACACGATCCCCAGCGAGGCGATCTGGTCGGCGCGGCGCACGTCCTGGCGGCCGGACCAGCCCATGTCGTCGAGCAGGTTGCCCTCGTCGTCGAAGAGGTTGTTGAACCATTCGACGTTGTAGGTGGCGATCCTCACCCCGCCGTCTCCCGGCTGATCTCTTCCCAGGCGTGGTTGACGGCGACGAGGCGCGCCTCGGCCAGCTTGATCGCCTCTTCGGGCACGCCGCGGGCCAGCATGCGGTCGGGATGTGCCTCGCGCACGGCGGCGCGCCAGGCGGCGCGCACCTCGTGCAGCGGCGCACCGTGGGGCACGCCCAGCACGTCGTAGGGATCGGGCGCGGCATCGGGCACGAAACGGGCGCGCAGGCTGCGGAACTGCCGTTCGGACAGGCCGAAGATCTCGGCCACGCGCTTGAGGTAATCCTCCTCGCCGGGGTGGTAGCTGCCATCGGCCATGGCGATGTGGAACAGCCCCTCCATCAGGTCGCAAAGCGGGCTCGCCTCGTCGCGGAACATGCGCTTGATGCGGCGGGCGTAATCCTCGAACCCGGCGACGTCGGTGCGCGCCATGTTGAAGACTCGCGCGGCATTGGCCTCTTCCGAGTGGGGCAGGCTGAAAACCTCGCGGAAGGCGGTCACCTCGTCGCGGGTGACCTGGCCGTCGGCCTTGGCCATCTTGGCGCCCAGCGCGATCACCGCGATGGTGAAGGCCACCGAGCGTTCGGGCGGGCTGCGCAGCCGGTCAAAGACCTGGGCGAGGCTTTCGCCCTGTTGCAGGGCGGCAAGGGCGTCGGAGATGCGGGACCAGAGGCTCATGGGGTCAGTGTATCCGGCACGCAACCGGCTGTCAGGTCAGGAGTTTCTGCATCAGAACGAGATCCAGCCACCGTCCGGCCTTGAAGCCGACCTCAGGCAGCACCGCCACCTCGGCATAACCCAGCGCCGCGTGGAAGGCGATGCCGGGGGGATTGGCGCCGCTGACGCCGGCAATCATGGAATGGGCGCCGCGCGTGCGGGCATGGTCCTCAATCGCGGCCATCAGGGTCCGGCCCAGTCCACGGCCCCGGGCCTCGGGCGCCAGGATGATCGTGTGCTCCATGGTACGGGCATAGCCCACCCCGCCGCGGAACTGGCCGTAGGTGGCGAATCCCAGAACGCGGCCCTCCGCCTCGGCCACGAGGAAGGGGAAGTCGGCGCGTGCCTTGTCCTCCAGCGTGGCGCGCAGCTCTTCCCCGGTCTTCTCAACCGCGTTGAAGGTGACGAAGCTGTCGCGGATCACCGGGTTCCAGATGGCGGCGATTTGCCCGCAATCGGTGGGCAGCGCCGGCCGGATCATGTCAAGACCACCTCGCCCTTGGGGCAGCGCAGCGTGGCGCGCAGCGCCTTTTCCGGGCTTTCCGAGATCACCACCCGGGGGTCGTCGAGCAGCCCCGCCAGCGCGGCGCGCAGGGCGCGGGCCTCGGGGTGCAGAACCTCCAGCCCCACCAGGCGGCAATCGGCCTCGGGCAGGCGGGCGGCGGGATGCACGCCCTGCTGCCAGGCGATCAGCGCCGGGAAGGCCCCGTCGAAGGGCAGCTTGCCATCCGCGGGCACCGCCATTTCCCAGGCCAGATCGCCGCGCGACAGCTCCATCGCCGCGCCCACGCCCGCGGGGGCCTCGGGCAGGACCTGCGCCAGCGCCTCGCAGCGGGCGATCCAGTTGGTCAGGCGCGGGGCGCCCTGGAAATGATCGAGGTCGAACCAGCGCGGATGAGCGGGCGCGGCGGCCTCCGGGTCGATGGCGATCACCTCGAGGTAAAGGCCGGGCCCCAGGTGAAGCAGCCGGTTATGGGTGCCCATTACGTCATGACGGCCGCCGGGGGCCAAGGTTACGCCCAGCGCCTCTTCGACATAATTCGTGCCCTCGTCCAGCGTCGTGGCCGAGACGGCGAGATGGTCAAGTTCCAGCATTCGGCCACAGTTGCCCCAAAGTCACACCCGACGCATATCCGGGGGACGTCATTGATTCCCGTCAGGTCCGCGCCATTTCCCCAATAATGACTTAATCACTCGGGAATCCAATGCTCCTTCGCGCCTTCGACCGATTTTTCAGCCATGAGGCCTCGGGCGGCATCCTGTTGATGCTGTCCGCCGTGGCCGCCCTCCTCATCGCCAACACCGCCGCGGCGCCCTATTACGAGTCCGCGCTGTCCTCCAGGCTCGCCATCACGCTCGACGGCGAGGGCCTGGAAAAGCCGCTGATCCTGTGGATCAACGATGGACTGATGGCGGTGTTTTTCTTCCTCGTCGGCCTGGAACTCAAACGCGAGATCCTGGAAGGCAAGCTCAAGCATATGCGCGACGTGGTCCTTCCGGGCATGGCCGCCGTGGGCGGCATGGCGCTGCCGGCGGTGATCTTCGCCGCCTTCAACTGGGGCAACCCGCAGACCATCGACGGCTGGGCGATCCCGGCGGCCACCGACATCGCCTTCGCGCTCGGGGTGCTGGCATTGCTGGGCAACCGCGCGCCACCGGCGCTGAAGGTCTTCCTGCTGACGCTCGCGATCCTCGACGACCTCGGGGCGATTATCATCATCGCGCTGTTCTACACCGCCAATCTCAAGGTCACCTATCTCGCCCTGGCCCTGCTGCCGCTGGCGGGCCTGGTCATGCTGAACGCCAAGCGCGCCCACCGCGTCGCGCCCAGCCTGCTGCTGGGCTTGGTGCTGTGGGTGCTGGTGCTGAAATCGGGGGTGCATGCCACGCTCGCGGGCGTGATCACCGCCTTCTTTATCCCGATGAGCGACAAGTGGGGGAAATCCCCGCTGCACGCGCTGGAACACGGGCTCTCGCCCTATGTGCTCTACCTGATCGTGCCGGTCTTCGCCTTCGCCAATGCCGGCGTGGTGCTGGACGGGATCGCACTGTCCGACCTGTTCGCGCCGCTGCCACTAGGCATCGCCGCCGGGCTGGTGCTGGGCAAGCAGCTGGGCGTGTTCGGGGTGACCTGGATCATGGTGCGCGCCGGGTTCGCGCAGCTCCCCCACGGGGTCAACTGGCTGCATATCTACGGGCTGGCCTGCCTGGCGGGGATCGGCTTCACCATGTCGCTCTTCATCGGCTCGCTCAGCTTTTCCGATCCCGAGCTGATGAATGCCGTGCGGCTGGGCGTTCTGTCGGGCTCGGCGGTTTCGGCCCTGCTGGGCTACGGCACCCTTCGGCTCGCCGCGCGCGCAAGCCCAAACCGTCCCGAGACAGCCGGCGCCGCCGGCTGAGGCCCCGGCCGACGGAAGGGGCAGGGCTCCTCCCCCCTGCCCCTTTCCGCGGGGCGATGCAAACGGCGCGCTGCCCTGGCGGCGCGCCGTTTCTTTCGCTGACTGACGGATCCACCGCCGGGAAGAGGGGCGCGCCCACCCGGACCCGGGCCAAGACAACTGGCAGGCCGCGCGCTGGCGTCCGCCTCGCCCCCAAGGCCGTCATTCCGGGCTTGCCGCCCCTCCCTGATCTCGCGCGGCCATCGCGGTTCTTTGCGAGGTGCAGTTCCACCCGAGGTCCGAAAAGGCACGTACGGGCGACACCACGCGCCTGACGCAGGAACACTACTGTCAGGACAGGGGCTTGGGCGCCCCCGGCCCCTTGTTCCTGGTCCAAATACTCCTCCCGCCGGAGGCGGAAATCAGGCGCGCGCCTCCTCGATCAGGCGCAGGATGTCCTGGGCGGCCTCGGGGATGTTGGTGCCCGGCCCGAAGATCGCCTTGACCCCTGCCGCCTTGAGGAACTCGTAATCCTGCTGCGGGATCACGCCGCCGCAGATCACGATGATGTCCTCGGCCCCGGCCGCCTTCAGCGCCTCCACGAGCTTCGGCGCCAGCGTCTTGTGGCCCGCCGCCTGGGACGAGATGCCGACGACATGCACGTCGTTGTCGACCGCGTCCTGCGCGGCCTCCTCGGGCGTCTGGAACAGCGGCCCCACATCGACGTCGAAGCCGATATCGGCGAAGGCGGTGGCGATCACCTTGGCGCCGCGGTCATGGCCGTCCTGGCCCATCTTGACCACCAGCATGCGCGGGCGGCGGCCCTCCTTCTCGGCGAAGTCCTCCACCGCCTTCTGGATCGCGGCGAACCCCTCGTCGCCCTCGTAGGCCGCGCCGTAGACGCCGGCCAGCGTCTTGACCTCGGCCCGGTGCCGCCCGAACGCCTTTTCCATCGCCATGCTGATCTCTCCTACCGTGGCGCGCGCGCGGGCGGCCTCGACCGCCAGTCGCAGCAGATTGCCCTCGCCGCTACGCGCGGCCTGTTCCAGCGCCGCGAGCGCCGCATCGCAGGCCGCCTGGTCGCGGTTCGCGCGGGTGCGCTCGATGCGGGCGATCTGCGAGTCCCGGACCTTCTGGTTGTCGATCTCGAGGATCTCGATCTCGTCTTCCTTCTCCAGCCGGAACTTGTTGACGCCGACGATCACCTCGTCGCCCCGGTCGACCGAGGCCTGGTAACGCGCCGCGGCCTCCTCGATGCGCAGCTTGGGCATGCCGCTGGCCACCGCCTTGGTCATGCCGCCCATCTCGTCGATCTCCTGGATGATCTTCCAGGCTTCGTCGGCCAGGTCGCTGGTCAGCTTCTCGACGTAGTAGGAGCCGGCCAGCGGATCGACGACCTTGGTCACCTTGGTTTCGTTCTGCAGGATGAGCTGGGTGTTGCGCGCGATTCGGGCCGAGAATTCGGTCGGCAGGGCGATCGCCTCGTCATAGGCGTTGGTGTGCAGCGACTGGGTGCCGCCCAGAACCGCGCTCATCGCCTCGTATGCGGTGCGCACGATGTTGTTGTAGGGGTCCTGTTCCTGCAGCGAGACGCCAGAGGTCTGGCAGTGGGTGCGCAGCATCAGCGACTTGGGATTCTTGGGGTTGAACTCGCTCATGATGCGGTGCCACAGGAAGCGGGCGGCGCGCAGCTTGGCGATTTCCATGAAGAAATTGGTGCCGATGGCGAAGAAGAAGCTCAGCCGCCCGGCAAAGGCATCCACGTCCAGCCCGCGGTCCAGCGCCGCCTTCACGTATTCCCTGCCGTCGGCCAGCGTGAAGGCCAGCTCCTGCACCAGGTTCGCGCCCGCCTCCTGCATGTGGTAGCCGGAGATCGAGATCGAGTTGAAACGCGGCATGTCGGTCGAGGTGTACTCGATGATGTCGCTGACGATCCGCATCGAGGGCTCGGGCGGGTAGATATAGGTGTTGCGCACCATGAACTCTTTCAGAATGTCGTTCTGAATGGTGCCCGAAAGCTGCGCGCGATCCACGCCCTGCTCCTCGCCGGTGACAATGAAATTGGCCAGGATCGGGATCACCGCGCCGTTCATGGTCATTGAGACCGAGACCTGGTCCAGCGGGATGCCGTCGAACAGGATTTTCATGTCCTCGACGCTGTCGATGGCAACGCCCGCCTTGCCCACGTCACCCACTACCCGCGGGTGGTCGGAGTCGTAGCCACGGTGCGTGGCCAGGTCGAAGGCGACCGACACGCCCTGCTGACCGGCGGCCAGCGCCTTGCGGTAGAAGGCGTTGGAGTCCTCGGCGGTGGAGAAGCCTGCGTATTGGCGGATGGTCCAGGGGCGGCCGGCGTACATGGTGGCCTTCGGGCCGCGGGTAAAGGGCGCCTGCCCGGGGACCGAGCCCATATGCGGCAGGTCCTGCGTGTCTTTTTCGGTGTAAAGCGGTTTGACCTCGATCCCCTCGGGGGTCTCCCAGGTCAGGTCTTCCAGGGGACGGCCGCGAAGTTCCTTCTCGGCCATCTCGGCCCATGACTTCAGTTTATCCGTCATCGGATCATCTTCCTTCTGTTGCCCGGCCGGCGCGCTTTTGCGCTTCTCGGCCTTCGCTTTCTCCGGTCCCGGGCCTATATTCCCGCAGGACAGGAGGGTTCATGAAAAGACTTCTCGTTGCAGTGGTCGCGCTTTGCCTCGCCGGACCGGCCACGGCCACCGACGCCGCCGCCCCGCAAACCCCGCTCGAGCGCTGGCAGGAGGACCACACGGTGGTGTTCGACGCCGCCGAGATCGATCTGGCCACCTTCCAGTGGCTGGCCCGCCCGGTGGTGGTCTTTGCCGACACACCCAACGACCCGCGCTTCGTCCAGCAGATGGAGCTGCTGGACGAACTGCCCGAGGAACTGGCCGAGCGCGACGTGGTCATCATCACCGACTCCGACGCCAGGGCCATGTCCGACATCCGCAGGCAGCTGCGCCCGCGCGGCTTCATGCTGGTGCTGATGGCCAAGGACGGCACCGTGGCCCTGCGCAAGCCCTTCCCGTGGGACGTGCGCGAGCTGTCGCGCGCCATCGACAAGATGCCCCTGCGCCAGCAGGAAATGCGCGAACGCCACGAGCCCGCCCTGCGCTGAGCCCCCGCTCCACCCGCAGCACCGCGCCGGGCGGGCAGCGCCGCGCCGGCCGGGCGTGCGGGATATGGGGCGGGGTGGCCCATCTTATTCGAACTCCATGATCACTTCGTCCACGGCGAGGCTGTCGCCGGGGCCGGCATTGATCTTGGTGACCACCGCCTTGCGCTCGGCGCGCAGGATGTTCTCCATCTTCATCGCCTCCACGGTGCAGAGCGCCTGGCCCTCCTGCACCTCCTGGCCCGCCTCCACGTCGATCTTCACGATCAGGCCGGGCATCGGGCAGAGCAGCATCTTGGAGGTATCCGGCGGCAGCTTCTCGGGCATCAGCGCGGCCAGTTCGGCCTGACGGGGCGTGAAGACCTGCACCTTCAGGTCGGCGCCGCGGGTGCGCAGGCGGTAGCCGCCCGTCACCTTGCCCACCTTCAGAACCAGCGGCTCGCCGTCGATGTCCAGCCGCGCCAGCGCGTCGCCCGGCGTCCAGTCCGAGGCCACGCGATGGCTGGCGCCATCGGCGAAGCGCACGGTCGAGCCCTCGTGATCGGCCGCGATGGTCACCGGGAAGCTCTCGCCCTGGGCCAGCACCACCCACTCGGTGCCGACCCGGCGCTCGTGGTTGTCCATGGTGCCCGAGATGCGGGTGCGCCGGATCTCGGCCACGCGGAACATCGCGGCGGCGGCCGCCACCACGCGGTGCAGCGCGTCGCGCGGCAGGGTCACGCCGTCGAAGCCCTCGGGGTATTCCTCGGCGATGAAGGCGGTGGTGATGTCGCCGGCCACGAATTTCGGGTGATCCATCACCGCCGACAGGAAGGGCAGGTTGTGGCCGATCCCCTCCACCTCGAAGGCGTCGAGCGCGATGCGCATCTCCTCGATGGCCGCCTCGCGGGTCGGCGCCCAGGTGCAGAGCTTGGCGATCATCGGGTCGTAATACATCGAGATCTCGCCGCCCTCGAAGACGCCGGTATCGTTGCGCACCACGCGATCCGATTCCGCCTCTTCCGCCGGCGGCCGGTAACGGGTCAGCCGCCCGATGGAGGGCAGGAAGTTGCGGTAGGGGTCCTCGGCGTAAAGCCGGCTTTCCATCGCCCAGCCGTGCAGCTTCACGTCGTCCTGGGTCATGGTCAGCGTCTCGCCCGCCGCGACCTTAATCATCTGCTCCACCAGGTCGACGCCGGTGATGAGCTCGGTCACCGGGTGTTCCACCTGCAGGCGGGTGTTCATCTCGAGGAAGTAGAAGTTCTTGTCGCCGTCGACGATGAATTCCACCGTGCCCGCGCTGGCGTAATCCACGGCCTTGGCCAGGGCCACGGCCTGCTCGCCCATCGCCTTGCGGGTGGCGGCGTCGAGGAAGGGGCTGGGCGCCTCTTCGATGACCTTCTGGTTGCGGCGCTGGATCGAGCATTCGCGCTCGCCCAGGTAGATGCCGTTGCCGTGGCCGTCGCACAGCACCTGGATCTCGATATGCCGCGGCTGGGTGACGAATTTCTCGATGAAGATCCGGTCGTCGCCGAAGGAGCTGGCCGCCTCGTTCTTGGAACTCTGGAAGCCCTCGCGCGCCTCGTCGTCGTTCCAGGCGATGCGCATGCCCTTGCCGCCGCCGCCGGCCGAGGCCTTGATCATCACCGGGTAGCCGATATCGCGGCTGATCCTGACCGCCTCGTCGGCGCTCTCGATCAGGCCCATGTAGCCGGGCACGGTCGAGACCCCGGCCTCCTGCGCGATCTTCTTCGAGGTGATCTTGTCGCCCATGGCCTCGATCGCGCTGGCCGGCGGGCCGATGAAGGCCACGCCCTCGGCCTCCAGCGCCTCGGCGAAGAGCTTGTTCTCCGACAGGAAGCCATAGCCGGGATGCACCGCCTGCGCGCCGGTCTGGCGGATGGCCTCCATGACCTTGTCGATCACGATATAGGACTGGTTCGCCGGCGGCGGACCGATATGGACAGCCTCGTCGGCCATCTCGACATGCAGCGCGTTCTTGTCCGCGTCCGAATAGACCGCGACCGTCTTGATCCCCATCTTGCGGGCCGTCTTGATGACCCGGCAGGCGATCTCGCCCCGGTTGGCAATCAGGATCTTGTCGAACATTTCAGTCCCTTCCAGCATTGGGCCGCGGGGCTTGCCCCCGGGCCGTAACAAAGAAAAAGCCACCCCGGCGCGCATGCGCCGAGATGGCTGTCTCGTGACGGTGCGCGCGGGCCCCGCGCGCCATGTCGTTCAGATCAGTAGCAAAGGCCGGCGTCGTCGCACAGCGCGCCACCCGCAGCGCCGGCCGCGGCCCCCGCGGCGACGTTTTCGTCCAGGACATCGGCCACGACGGCCCCCATGACCGCGCCGCTGAGCGCGCGCTCGCTGTCTGTCGTGCCACAGGCCGCCAGCAGAGCCAGCGCGACAGCGGCGACACCCAGTTTGTATTTCTGCATTCTCGTCTCTCTCCGAAAGGCGCCCCCTGCCCCCCAGAAAAAACCGGTCTGACCCACGAGGGGCCAGACCAGGGGGAAGGGGAAGGGTAACGGTTGAAACGGGCGCAGACCGGACCGGAATGGCCGCGGCCCTGCCCACGGTTCACACTGTCGCAGAACACTGGCCGCGCAAAGCGCCATCTCCCGGCGCCGCGGGGATGGGCTGAAACCTGCCAAAATTCCACGAGGTTAAGCGGGATCATGCCGACCACCCGTCGTCGAAGACCTCGGGGAAGCTGGCGCGGGCGCGCTCGACGTCGATCCTCAGCAGCGCCTCGTAGCTCTCGGGATCGAAGGGCTCCTCGGCGGGCACCACCTCGCGGCCGAACAGCCAGGACAGGCGGCCGGCATCGAGGTTGCCGCGCTCGAAAGGCTCGTCGCCGAAATATTCCCACAAGGCCTGCATGAAGCCGGCATCGGCGCGGCGGTCGGCCGGGCGCCGGTCGGCATAGCGTTCGCGCGCAACCAGCGGGGTGGCCCCCTTCTTGTTCTCGCGCCGCAGGGTGAACTGGAAATCGGTCCCGGGTAGGCGGCTGGGAAAGCCCCTGTGCTTCAGCATAGCGCCCTCCCCCCGGTGCGGCAGGGCGCTGTCGGGGCGGGGAGACCCCGCCCCAGAGCGATATCAGTACTTGCTGTAGGTCGGCTCGGCCATGACCGGCTCGGGCTCGACGTAAACCACTTCTTCCTCGGCCGCGCAGGCAGCGACGAACGCCACGAGGGAAACGGCCAGCAGGCTCTTGATGCTCTTGGACATCTCGCACTCCACTTCTCTGTCTCGGCCGGCTTGCGGGGGACGCCCCCGGTCCGGCCTGTTCCGTTTTCAGCGGCCAATGCGCGGCCGCCATGCCCGAGCATAGACCATCGCGCGGCGCTTGCCCACGAAAACCCGGAAATACGGTGATTTCCCGCCCATCGGGCGGCAGGGGCCCGATGCGGGCCAAGCTGCTGATAGATCATCAGAACCCCTCCCAGATGCAGCGGTCGCCCTCGGGGCGGTAGGCCTCGAAGAACTGGGTCGCCTCGGGCGCGGCCTGGCCGAAGGGCACGACGCGATCGGACAGCGAAATGATCACCTGCGAGACCTCCGGCCCCGGCACGGCCAGCCGCGGCAGCGCGTAGTTCTCGCACAGGTGCAGCATGTCCGGCTCGGCCTCGGCGAAGGTGACGGTTCCGGTCCCGCGCGCGATCTGCGGCGCGAGAAAGCGGAAACGCGCGGTCAGCCCGACGGGGCCGGGCTGGCCGATGAGAGACTCGATCAGGCTGACCGGCTGGCCCGAGGGCACGGCGATCAGGTCCTCCGCCGCCTCGGCCGAGGCGGCCGCGGGCAGCGGCGCGGCGACCAGCGCCAGAAGGCAGAGCGCGCGGCGTGTCATGCCGCGCCCTCCGGTCGGCGGGCCAGGCAGTCGATTTCCACCAGCGCCCCCACGGCCAGGGCGGTCACGCCCACCGTGGTGCGCGCGGGCCGCCGGTCGGCGGGGAAATAGGACTGGTAGGTCTCGTTGAACGCCGCATAGTCGCGCTCGAATTCGGTGAGGTAGCAGCGGCACTGCACAACGTGGCTCAGGTCCAGCCCCATCTCGCCCAGGATCAGGGCGAGGTTGTCCATCACCCGCCGCGTCTGCGCCTCGATGCCCTGCGGAAGGGGCGCGTCGGGGGCCTCGGGATCGGTGGGCATCTGGCCGGTCAGGATGACCCAGCCGTCGCTCTCCACCGCGTGGGAAAAGGGCGCGACGGGGCGCGGGCCCTTGGCGAACAGGTGGAAGTCAGGCATCTGCTCCTCCCTTTCTTGCATGGGCCAGCCAGCGCGCGCGGCGGCCAGGGTCGGCCAGCAGGGCGGCGATGCGCGCCTCGGCCTGGGCTTTGGGGTAGGTCCGGGCGTGCACCGCGCCGCCAGCCCGGACCCTCAGATGCGCGCCGTCCTCCTCGACGCGCACCACGGGGCAGAACCCGCGCAGGTGCTGCAAGCACCGCCAAAGGTCCTGCCGGATCTGCTGGGCCAGACGGCCCTTGCGCGCGGGCGGGAACGCCGCCTCGGCCGCCACGTCGAACCGTGCCGGCAGCCGACGCGCCAGCGTCAGCGCGCCCTCCTCCCGCAGGATATGCCAGCCCGCACGCGCCATGGTCACAACGGCATGTTGTCGTGTTTCTTCCACGGGTTGCTCAGCTTCTTGCCGCGCAGCGCGGCGAAGGCGCGGGCCACCCGGCGGCGGGTCGAGCGGGGCTGGATCACCTCGTCGATGAAGCCCTTCTCGGCGGCCACGAAGGGATTGGCGAAGCGATCCTCGTAGTCCTGCGTGCGCTTGGCGATCTTCTCGGGGTCCCCGAGTTCGGAGCGGTACAGGATCTCGGTCGCCCCCTTGGCGCCCATCACCGCGATCTGGGCGGTGGGCCAGGCGTAGTTGAAATCGCCCCGCAGGTGTTTGGAGCTCATCACGTCATAGGCCCCGCCATAGGCCTTGCGGGTGATGACGGTGACCTTGGGCACCGTGGCCTCGCCGAAGGCATAGAGCAGCTTGGCCCCGTGCTTGATCACCCCGCCATATTCCTGGCTGGTCCCCGGCAGGAAGCCCGGCACGTCGACGAAGGTCAGGATCGGGATCTCGAAGGCGTCGCAGAAGCGCACGAAACGCGCCGCCTTGCGGCTGGAATCGATGTCCAGGCAGCCGGCCAGCACGAGCGGCTGGTTGGCCACCACGCCCACGGTCTGGCCCTCGATGCGGACGAAGCCGGTGATGATGTTCTTGGCGAAATCCTCCTGGATCTCGTAGAAATCGCCCTCGTCCGCGACCTTCAGGATCAATTCCTTCATGTCGTAGGGCTGGTGCGGGTTGTCCGGGATCAGCGTGTCGAGGCTGTCCTCCACCCGGGCCGGGTCGTCGAAGAAGGGACGCACCGGCGCCTTCTCGCGGTTGTTCAGCGGCAGCAGGTCGACCAGCCGCCGCACCTCGATCAGCGCCTCCACGTCGTTGTCGAAGGCCGCGTCGGCGACCGAGCTTTTCTTGGTGTGGGTCGAGGCGCCGCCCAGCTCCTCGGCCGTGACATGCTCGTTGGTCACCGTCTTCACCACGTCAGGGCCGGTGACGAACATGTAGGAGGTGTCGCGCACCATGAAGATGAAATCGGTCATGGCCGGCGAATAGACCGCGCCGCCCGCGCAGGGCCCCATGATCACGCTGATCTGCGGGATCACGCCCGAGGCCATGATGTTGCGCTGGAACACCTCGGCATAGCCGGCGAGCGAGGCGACTCCCTCCTGGATCCGCGCGCCGCCCGAATCGTTCAGGCCGATCACCGGCGCGCCGTTCTGCATGGCCATGTCCATGATCTTGCAGATCTTCTGGGCGTGGGTCTCGGACAGCGAGCCGCCGAAGACGGTGAAATCCTGGCTGAACACGTAGACCATGCGGCCGTTGATGGTGCCCCAGCCGGTGACCACGCCGTCGCCATAGGGGCGGTCTTCCTCCATGCCGAAATCGGTGCAGCGATGGGCGACGAACATGTCGAATTCCTCGAACGAGCCCTCGTCGAGCAGCAGCTCGATGCGCTCGCGCGCGGTCAGCTTGCCCTTCTTGTGCTGGCTGTCGATCCGGCGCTGGCCACCGCCGAGGCGGGCCGCCTCGCGACGGGATTCGAGTTCTTGCAGGATATCCTTCATCGGCGCTGGTCCCCCAATTGGTTTTGCGGCAACCTACCTGCGGCGGCGCGGCGCACAAAGCCTATTTCGGTAAATTTGCAAATTATTGGCAAGCGGCGCGGCGCAAACTGAATAATTGCAAATGCAGGACGGGAGGCCCGCATGCGCAGCAATCTCTGCATTCACATGGTCTCGGCCCATGCCGAGGGCGAGGTGGGCAATGTCATCACCGGCGGGGTCGCGCCGCCGCCGGGCGAGAGCCTGTGGCAGATGCGCGACTGGCTGCATGCCGACGGCACCCTGCGCAACACCGTGCTGAACGAGCCGCGCGGCGGGGTCTTCACCCATGTCAACCTACTGGTGCCGCCGAAGGACCCGCGCGCCGCGACGGGCTTCCTGACCATGGAGCCCGAGCATACCCCGCCCATGTCTGGCTCCAACACCATGTGCGTGGCCACCGTGCTGCTGGAGACCGGGCAGGTGCCCATCACCGGGCCCGAAACGCGTTTCACGCTGGAGGCCGCCGCCGGGCTAGTCGAGATCCGCGCTACCTGCCGCGACGGCAAGGCCGAGGAGATCGCGCTGACCAATGTCGCCTCCTTCGCCGACCGGCTGGACGCGCCGCTGGAAGTCGAGGGGCTGGGCAGCTTCCGCGTCGACACCGCTTTCGGCGGTGACAGTTTCGTGCTGATCCGGGCCGAGGAACTGGGGCTGGAACTGGTCCCGGAGGAGGCGCGCGACATCGCCGCCCTCGGCGCCCGGATCACCCGCGCGACCAACGAACAGATCGGCTTCTCCCATCCCGAGGAGCCCTGGGGCCATATCTCCTTCTGCCAGTTCACCCGCGACGCGGAGGTGATCGAGGGCACCAAGACCGGCCGCTCGGCGGTGGTGATCGACCCGGGCAAGATCGACCGCTCGCCCTGCGGCACGGGCTGCTCGGCCCGCATGGCGGTGATGGCCGCGCGGGGCGAACTGGCGGTGGGAGAGACCTATACCGGCACCGCCATGCTCGGCGGCCGCTTCCGCTGCCGCGTCACCGCGCAAACGCAGGTCGCGGGCCGCCCCGCCATCGTGCCCGAGATCGCCGGGCGCGCCTGGATCACCGGCACCCACCAGATCCTGCGCGACCCCGCCGACCCCTGGCCCGAGGGCTACCGCATGACCGACACCTGGCCTGCCCTCGGGTAAGGATTTGACCATATGGACAAGCCCACACGCCCGGCATAAATCTGTTTCATGCCCGACACGCCCAAGGCGCGATTTCTCGACCGCCGCACGCCCCCGCATCTCCTGACCCTTGTCCTGCTCGCGGGGCTCTCGGCGCTGTCGATGAACATCTTCCTGCCGTCGCTGCCCAACATGACGGCGTATTTCCAGACCGATTACCGGCTGATGCAGCTTTCGGTCGCGCTCTACCTGGCGATGAACGCGGTGCTGCAAATCGTGATCGGGCCGATTTCCGACCGCTACGGCCGCCGCCCCGTCATCCTGTGGGGCATCGCCGCCTTCCTGCTGATGACGCTGGGCTGCCTGCTGGCCCCCACGGTCGAACTCTTCCTCGCCTTCCGCATGGCGCAGGCGGCGATCGTGACCGGCATGGTCCTGTCCCGCGCGGTGGTGCGCGACATGGTCCCGCAGGACGAGGCCGCCTCGATGATCGGCTATGTCACCATGGGCATGGCGCTGGTGCCGATGGTCGGCCCCACGATCGGCGGCTTCCTGGACGAGGCCTTTGGCTGGCAGGCCAATTTCGCCATGCTGTTGGTGGTCGGCGCGCTGGTGCTGGCGCTGACCTGGGCCGACCTGGGCGAGACCGCCCGGCCCAGCCAGATCAGTCTGCTGGCACAGTTTCGCGAATACCCCGAGTTGTTCGGCTCGCGCCGGTTCTGGGGCTATGCGCTGAGCGCGGCCTTCTCCTCGGGCGTCTTCTTCGCCTATCTCGGCGGCGCGCCCTTCGTGGGCTCCGAGGTGTTCGGCCTCAGCCCCGCGATCCTGGGGCTCTATTTCGGCATCGCGGCGCTCGGCTAC
Source organism: Paracoccaceae bacterium (assembly GCA_049974865.1). Taxonomy (GTDB): domain Bacteria; phylum Pseudomonadota; class Alphaproteobacteria; order Rhodobacterales; family Rhodobacteraceae; genus JAGSOU01. The sequence goes on along the minus strand of JBNGCX010000004.1, from coordinate 59,571 downwards.
ATGGGCGGCAACTATCTGTCCGGGCGGTATTCGGTGCGGATCGGGATCAACTGGATGATGCTGCTGGGCAGCCTGGCGGTGACCTCCGGGCTGGTGGTCTCGCTGCTGCTGTTCCTGATGGGCGCCACCCATCCGCTGGCCTTCTTCGGGCTGATGATCGCGGTGGGCCTGGGCAACGGCATGGTCCTGCCCAACGCCACCGCGGGCATGCTGTCGGTGCGCCCGCATCTCGCCGGCACCGCCAGCGGGCTGGGCGGCACGATCATGATCGGCGGCGGCGCGGGCCTGTCGGCGCTGGCCGGCGCGCTGCTGGTGCCGGGCTCCGGCGTCTATCCGCTGCTGGCGATCATGCTGGCCAGCTCGGTCTCGTCGATCGTCGCCACCGGCTACGTGTTCCACGTCAACCGCATCGCCGGCGACCTGGGCGAGATAGAAGAGCCCGAGGCCCATCCCGGCGCCTGAACCTTGCGCGCAGGCTTTGCAAAGGCTACCCATGGCCTGAGCAAATCTGCAAAGGCATCACCATGGCCACCCAGAAACTCTATGCCGGCGTCAAGCTGCGCGAGATGCGCAAGCGGCTGGGCCTGACGCAAAAGGCCTTCGCCGCCAAGCTGGGCGTCTCGCTGCCCTATCTGAACCAGATGGAGAACAACAACCGCCCGGTCTCGACCGGCGTGGTGCTGGCGCTGGCCAACGAGTTCGGCTTCGACGTGACCGAGCTGTCCACCGGCGACACCGAGCGGCTGGTCTCGGACATGCGCGAGGCGCTGGCCGACCCGGTCTTCGCCGAGGACGCGCCGCCGGTGGCCGATTTGCGGCTTGCCGCCTCCAACGCGCCGGCGCTGGCGCGTGCCTTTCTCAACCTGCACCGGGCCTATCGCCAGACCCACGAGCGCCTCGCCTCGCTCGACGAGGCGCTGGGGCGCGAGGATGCCCGCGTCGCCCCCTCGCCCTGGGAAGAGGTGCGCGACTTCTTTCACTATTGCGACAACTACATCGACGCGGTGGACCGCGCGGCCGAGCATTTCGCCTGCCCGAACGGCCACCGCGCCGACCCGATGGAGGCCGCCAAGGCCGCGCTGGCGGCCGAGGGCATCACCGTGGCGTTCCGCCCCGATTCCGAGCTGCGCGACTACGACGCCGAGAGCCGCGTCCTGACCCTCTCGGCGCATGCCTCGGCCCCGACGCAGCGCTTCCAGCTCTTGCACCAGGTGGCGCTGCTGACCCAGGGGCAGCTTCTGGACGCCATGCTCGACCTCGCCCGGTTCCAGAGCGACGAGGCCCGCGCCATCGCCCGGATCGGGCTGGCCAACTATTTCGCGGGGGCCGCCCTTCTGCCCTACCGCGCCTTCCTGCAGGCCGCGCAGGAGATGCGGCACGACCTCGAACGCCTCGCGGACGCCTTCGGCGCCTCGATCGAGCAGGTGGCGCACCGCCTGTCCACCCTGCAGCGCCCCGGCGCCAAGGGCATCCCCTTCTTCTTCGTCCGGGTCGACCAGGCCGGCACCATCACCAAGCGCCACTCGGCCACGCGGCTGCAATTCGCCCGCTTCGGCGGCGCCTGCCCGCTGTGGAACATGCACCGCGCCTTCGAGACGCCCGGCCGCTTCCTGCGGCAACTGGCCGAGACGCCGGACGGCGTGCGCTACCTGTGCCTGGCGCGCGACGTCAGCAAGCCCGGCGGCGCCTGGGGCGTGCCCGACCGGCGCTTCGCCATCGGGCTGGGCTGCGAGGTGCAACATGCCGAGGAACTGGTCTATGCTGACGGGCTGGACCTGACCCGCGCCGCCAGCTTCGAGCCGATCGGCATCTCCTGCCGCATCTGCGAGCGAAAGAACTGCCACCAGCGCTCGGTCCCGCCGCTGGAACGCCGCCTGCGCGTCGACCCCGACCATCGCGGCGTGCTGCCCTACGAGATCGCGGAATAGCTTTACCGACGGCGCCGCGCGACGTAGGTCTTGGGCAAACAGGGAGACAGGACATGGAACTCAATGGCAGCCGCGTGATCGCGGCCGACCGCGCGACGGTCTGGGAAAAGCTCAACGACGCCGAAACGCTCAGGGCCTGCATCCCGGGCTGCCAGGAGCTGACCGGCAGCCCCGAAGAGGGCTTTGAGGCGGTGGTGAAGCAGAAGGTCGGCCCGGTGAAGGCCACCTTCAAGGGCGGCGTCACCCTGTCCGACGTGGTGCCTGGCGAAAGCTACACCATCGCCGGCGAGGGCAAGGGCGGCGTTGCGGGCTTTGCCAAGGGCGAGGCCAAGGTGCGGCTGGCCGATACCGAGGGCGGCACCGAGCTGACCTATGATGTCGAGGCGAAGGTGGGGGGCAAGCTGGCGCAACTCGGCTCGCGCCTGATCGACGGCTTTGCCCGCAAGATGGCGGACCAGTTCTTCGAGCGTTTCCAGGAACAGGTCGAAGGCCCGGCCGCGCCCGAGGGGGACGAGGCCGGGGCCTGAGAGAGCGCTCAGCCCTCGGCCGGCGCGGCCAGCATGCGGGCGATCTCGTCCTTGAGCGCCAAGCGCTGCTTGCGCAGTTCGCCTTCGTGCAGCTCGTCGGTGGGCTCCACGTTGGTCTCCGCGCGGTGCACGGCGCGGTTCACCTCGTGGTATTCCTCGACCAGCTTGGCGAAATGCGCGTTCTTGGCCTTCAACTCGTGGATGGCCTCGACCTGATCGGGGAATTCCTGGGCCAGTTCGTGCGGCGTGTTCGTCATTGCGCGGTCTCCTTCCTGAAACTGTTGAGTAACCTTAGCCGAGCCTGTTGCCCCACACCTTGACCATGATCAAGAGGAAACCCGCCGCGGCCGATCAAATGCCTCGCCGGTGCGGAAAAAACCGGCGCAGGCCTAAAGCTTGGTGGCGTTGGCCGCGGGGGTGACCGCCCGGCGCTTCAGCCGCGTCTCGCGCCAGGTGATGTAGCTGACCGACCCCAGGATCACCGAGCCGCCCAGGATCACCCAGCCGTCCACGCCCTCGCCGAAGACCACCCAGCCCAGCAGGGTGGCCCAGACCAGTTGCAGGAAGGTCACCGGCTGGATCACCGCCATCGGCGCGGCGCGGAAGGCCCGGGTCATGAAGTAATGCCCCGCGGTGGCAAACCCCGCCACCAGGAACAGCCATGCCAGCTGCCCCCATGTGGGCGTCACCCAGACCAAGGCGGCGAAGGGCGCCAGCCCGATGGTCACCGAGACCGACAGGATCGCCACCACCGTGCCCGGCCCCGCCTCGCGGCTGGCCACCTTGGCGCAGAGATAGGAGGCCGCCAGCATCACCGCCGTCACCAGCATGGCCAGGTGCCCGGTCGAGATTTCCCGGAACCCCGGGCGCAGGATGATCAGCACGCCCACCAGCGCCATGCCGATGGCCGAGATCCGGCGGACCGAGATCTTCTCGCCCATGAACAGCGCCGCGCCAAGCGTCACGTAGACCGGGTTGAGGTAGTTCATCGCGGTGACCTCGGCCACCGGGATGCGCGCCATGGCGTAGAACCAGCAGATCACCCCCAGCGTGTGCACCACGCCCCTGAGCGCCAAGAGCCGCCAGCTCAGCCGCGACAGGCGCACGCGGGTCAGGCTGCGCGCCATGGGGATGAAGAACACCAGCCCGGTCAGGAACCGCAGGAAGGCCGATTGCGCCGCGGGCAGGTCGCTGCCCACATGTTTCACGATCGCCGTCATGATGACAAAGCTCAGCCCGGCAAGGAGCATCCACGAAACGCCCACCAGCGGGCGGGACTCGGGGGTGGGGATCTGTGACATGCGGCGACTTGACGCCATCCCGGCGCGAAGGGCAAGGGGGCGGGTTCAGCGCTCTGCCCAGTCGCCCTGCCCCAGCAGCCGGTCGATCGGCGCGTAATCGTCGGTCAGCACCGGCGAGTCCGTCTCGGCCAGCAGTTCGTCGCGCGCCTCCTGCGCGAAGCGCACCACGCGATAGCCCTCGGGGCTCAGCGTGCGCAGCGCCGTGAAGGGCGAGTCGGACCGCCCCGCCAGCAGGATGAAGACCTGCCGGTTCTCCACCCCGATGGAGTCGGGGTTGGCCCAGATTTCCACCACCGGGAAGACCCCGGCCAGGGTGCGCGCGATGGCGGTCAGCGCCTGCAGGCGGTCCATGTGGTCGATCGCGTTCATCAGGTAGATGCCATCCCCGGTCAGCCGGCTGTCCACGAGTTCAAAGAACTCCCGCGTGATCAGGTGGGGCGGCACCGCGATGTCGGTGAACGCATCCCCGATGATCACGTCGTAACGGTCGGGCCGCGTCAGCAGGGCGCGGCGGGCATCGTCGTGCAGGACCCGCGCGGAGGCCGGGTCGAACCAGAAATCCCGCGCGGCAACCTGCGTCACCACCGGGTCGATCTCGGCCACGGTCACCTCGGCGCCGGGGCGGGTCGCCGCCCAGGAACGCGGGATCGAATAGGTGCCGCCGCCGATGAAAAAAGCGCTGAAGCGGTCGCGCCCGGCCATGCGCGCGCGGGCCAGCGCATCGAGCGCAGCGGCGTGATAGGTCAGCATGTCGGCGGGATTGTCGCGCGAGGCGATCCCGTGGACCAGGTGATCGAGCACCATCAACCGGCGCAGGTCGCCCTGCACGCCCTCCTGATCAATCACCCGGATGCAGAAATAGTCGCTCTCCTCGGTGCAGGGATCGGGCCGCGCCAGCCCCGCCCCCGCCACGCCCAGCGGCAGCAGCACGGCCAGCGCCAGCACCGCCCAGCGCCCCACCGGGCCGATCCGCCCGGCCAGCGCGAAACACAGCGCGGCCAGCGCCGCATAGACCGCGGTGACGGCGGCCAGCGTGCCCACCGACCCGAGCCAGGAGATGAACAGGAACCCGGCCAGCAACGTCCCGCCGATGGCCCCGACCGCACCGGCGGCGAACATCGCGCCCAGCGCCCGCCCGGTCTGGGCCGGCCGCGCCAGAACGGCGATCTGCGCCAGCACCGGCGCCGGGATGCCGGCAAAGAAGGACGGCAGGAAGAAGACCAGCGAGGTCAGTGCCACGATGGCCCCCACCGGGCTCTGCGCCGCCTCGATCACCGGCCCGGCGGCCCATCGCAGCAGGAACACCGCCGCCGCCGTGCTCAGCGCCGCGCCCGCCATCGACCAGCCGGTCAGGATCAGCGCGCGGCGCGGCGTGGCCTCGGCCAGCCGCCCGCCGGCCCAGTGCCCGGCCGAGAAGCCGGCCAGCACCACCGCGATCACCGATGTCCAGGTATAAAGAGACATCCCCACATAGGGCGCCAGCATCCGGCCGGCCACGATCTCCACCACCAGGCTGGCCGCGGCGACCACGGCCTGCATGCCGACCAGAACCGCCACGGCGGGCAATCCGCGATCCCGCTGCCTGTCCGTGCCTGTCATCGCCGCGCCCCTCTTTTTGCCCTTCCGGACGGAGTAAACGCGACCTTTCCGCCCCGGGCAAGAGATTGCCGCTTGCCAGCCCCTGCAGGCGCGATGCTAGGCTGGCGCGCATGTTTGCACGGCTCTGCTTCGCTCTGCTCGTGACGGCCAGCCTCGCCGCCCCGCCCGGCCGTGCGCATCTTTTGGCCGAAGGCGCGCAGATGGCAGACTGCCCGCGCCCGGAACATGCCGAACCGCTTGCCCCGCCCGAGGCCCCCGCCCCCGAGTTGGTCGAAGAGCTGATCCGCTGGATCGGCGCCGAAACCGACTACGACATCGCCGGGGCGCTGGCGGATCCCCCGGCTGTTCTCTTCTGCCTGACCGGCGAGGCGATCGACGTCGACCGAGAGCACATGCTGGTCGAGGAGAACATGCTCGGCGCCTATGACCTGGCCCAAAGCCGGGTCTTCCTGGTGCGGCCCTGGTCGACGGACGACACCCGACAGGTCTCGGTGCTGCTACACGAGCTCGTGCATCACGTGCAATTCCGCAACCGCGACTTCGAATGCAAGCAGGCCGCCGAGTGGGAGGCCTACCAGCTGCAAGCGAAATGGCTGGCCGAGCGGAGGGTGGAGCCGGGCTTCGACTGGCTCCACATCTATTTCATGTCACGCTGCCCCCGCGATATCCACCCGTGAGGCGCGGCGCTCAGAGCTGGGCCATCACCTCGTCCGAGGCTTCGAAATTCGAGGTCACGCGCTGCACGTCGTCATCGTCCTCCAGCGCGTCGATCAGCTTCATCAGCTTCTGCATGCCCTCGAGGTCGAGCTCGGTCGTGGTGGTGGGCTGCCAGATCAGCTTGGTCGATTCGGATTCCCCCAGAGCGCCTTCCAGCGCGGTGGAAACCGCGTTCAGATCGGTATCGGCGCAATAGATGATATGGCCGTCCTCGCTGCTCTCCACGTCCTCGGCGCCGGCCTCGATCGCGGCCATCATCACGGTGTCGGCATCGCCCGCGTCGGCGGGGTAGACGATCTCGCCCTTGCGCTCGAACATGAAGCCGACCGAGCCGGTCTCGCCCAGGTTGCCGCCGTTCTTGGTGAAGGTCGAGCGCACGTTCGAGGCGGTCCGGTTGCGGTTGTCGGTCATCGCCTCGACGATCACCGCGACGCCGCCGGGGCCGTAGCCCTCATAGCGGATTTCCTCGTAGTCGTCGCCCTCGCCTGCCTGCGATTTCTTGATCGCGCGCTCGATCACGTCCTTGGGGACCGAGTTCGACTTGGCCTCTTTCACGGCGAGGCGCAGGCGCGGGTTCTTGTCGGGATCGGGGTCGCCCATCTTGGCGGCGACGGTGATCTCCTTCGACAGTTTCGAAAACAGCTTCGAGCGGGCCGCGTCCTGGCGTCCCTTGCGATGCTGGATATTTGCCCATTTTGAATGGCCGGCCATGGTGCTCTCCGACAGGTGATCGTTGGTTTTGTCCGTCTATAGGGATTGGCCCGCCAAGGGGCAAGCCAATGCGCCCCGCGCAGCGGATGCGCGCCTTGCGGCACTGCGTGCGAAACGCGGCCCCGCCCCTCGTCCGCTGCCGCCCCGGGAACACCCGGCGCGCGGCTGTTCCTTGCGGGCCGGCGCGGCATCCGGGCCAGGCCCGGCAAGGGGCCGGCCTGTCCGGCGGTGCTCAGGCGAGATCCCGCAGGATCGCCTTCAGGGTCGAGAACAGCTCGCCGATCTCGCCTTCGGAGACGATCAGCGGTGGCGAGAGCGCGATGATGTCGCCGGTGACCCGGATCATCAGCCCCTTTTCCCATGCGGCCAGCATGGCATCGAAGGCGCGCGCGCCGGGGGCGCCTTCGCGCGGGGCAAGCTCGATCCCGGCCACAAGGCCCAGGGTGCGGATGTCGACCACGTTCGGCGCGTCGGCAAGGGCGTGCGCCGCATCGGCCCATTGCCCCGACAGGTCGGCGGCGCGCTGGAACAGCCCCTCGTCGCGATAGGTGTCCAGCGTCGCGATCCCCGCCGCCGCGGCCAGCGGGTGGCCGGAATAGGTGTAGCCGTGGAATATCTCGATGGGCGTGCGCGCATGCTGCATGGCGCTGTCGTAGATCCTGCCGCTCACCGCGACCGCGCCCATGGGCACCACGGCATTGGTCAGGCCCTTGGCCATGGTGATGATGTCCGGCGTCACGCCGAACAGCTCCGAGGCGGTGGCCGCGCCCAAGCGGCCGAAGGCGGTGATCACCTCGTCGAAGATCAGCAGGATGCCGTGCTTGTCGCAGATCTCGCGCAGGCGCTGCAGATAGCCCTTCGGCGGCAGCAGCACGCCGGTCGACCCCGCCATCGGCTCGACGATGACCGCGGCGATGGTGCTGGGGTCATGCAGGGCGCAGATCCGCTCCAGGTCCTCGGCCAGTTCGGCCCCGTGCTCCGGGCAGCCGCGCGAAAACGCGTTGCGGGCGATGTCATGGGTGTGGCGCAGGTGGTCCACGCCGGGCAGGAGCGGCCCGTAATGGGTGCGGTTCGGGCCGATGCCCCCCACCGAGATCCCGCCAAACCCCACGCCGTGATAGCCGCGCTCGCGCCCGATCAGGCGCGTGCGCGACCCTTCACCCCGCAGACGGTGATAATGCAGCGCGATTTTCAGCGCGGTATCCACCGATTCCGAGCCGGAATTGGTGAAGAAGACGTGGTCCAGCCCGTCGGGCATCAGGCCGGCCACCCGGCTGGCCAGTTCGAAGGCCTTGGGATGGCCGAAATTGAAGTTCGGCGCATAGTCCAACTCGTCGATCTGCGCCTTGACCGCATCGGCGATCCGCTGGCGGCGGTGACCGGCATTCACGCACCACAAGCCGGCGGTGCCGTCCAGGATGTCGCGGCCGTCGGCGCTTTTGTAATACATGCCGTCGGCCGAGACGACCATGCGCGGATCGGCCTTGAAAGCCCGGTTCGCCGAGAACGGCATCCAGTAAGAATCGAGCGAGTTGGGAGCGGAGATATTCATGCGGGGTTCCTTCGAAAGTCAGGCTTTGGTGCGGTCCGATTTCGGATCGTACATGGGTTTGAGACTGGCCTCGGCCTCGACGATTCGGCCGGCGACCTCGATCTGGTAGGTGGAGCCGAGCATCGCCTCCGCCGGCTCGCCCGGTTCGCGGCAGGGCACGTAGCCCAGGCCCACCGCGCCGCCCAGCGCGTGGCCGTAATTGCCCGAGGTCAGGAAGCTGACGATCCGGCCGTCGCGCAGGATCGGCTCGTTGTGGTAGAGCAGCGGCTCGGGGTCGGTCAGGCGGAACTGCATCAGACGGCGCGACAGGCCCTCCTCGCGCCTCCGAAGCACCGCGTCGCGGCCGATGAAATTTCCCTTGCCGGTCTTGACCGCGAAGCCGAGCCCGGCCTCCAGCACGTGGTCCTCGTCGGTGATGTCGTGCCCGAAATGGCGATAGGCCTTCTCGATGCGGCAACTGTCCATGGCATGCAGCCCGCACAGCTTCAGCCCCAGCCCCTCGCCCGCCTCGATCAGCGCCTCCCAGACATGGGCGGCCTGATCGCTGCTGACATAAAGCTCCCAGCCAAGCTCGCCGACATAGCTGACGCGATGCGCACGGGCGAGCCCCATGCCGATCTCGATCTCGCGGGCGGTGCCGAAGGGGTGGACCTCGTTCGAGAAATCGTCGGGCGAGACCTGCGCCAGCACCTCGCGCGATTTCGGCCCCATCAGCGGCAGAACCGCCTCGGACGCGCTCACGTCGATGATGGTCACCGCGGCCTCGCCCGCGTGGCGGCGTAGCCAGGCGAGGTCGCGCCGGAGCGTGGCGCCCGGCACCACGAGGAAGAAGGACTCCTCGGCCAATCGGGTCACGGTCAGGTCGCTCTCAATGCCGCCGCGCGCGTTCAGCATCTGGGTGTAGACGATCCGCCCCGGCACCACGTCCATCTGGTTGGCGCAGACCTTTTGCAGGACAGCCAGCGCGTCGCGCCCGTCCACGCGTATCTTGCCGAAGGAGGTCATGTCGAGCAGCCCCACGCCCTCGCGCATAGCCATGTGCTCGGCGCGCTGGTTGTCGAACCAATTCTGCCGTTTCCAGCTGTAGCGGTATTCGCGCTCCTGCCCCTCGTTCGCGAACCAGTTGGCGCGCTCCCAGCCGGCGCTTTCACCAAAGACCGCGCCCTTCGCTTTCAGATGCTCATGCAGCGGTGAGCGGCGCACGCCGCGCGCGGTGGCGGGCTGGCGATAGGGAAAATGGTCGGCATAAAGCAGGCCCAGCGTCTCGGTCACCCGATCGCGCAAATAGCGGCGGTTCTTCTGAAAGGGCTGGGCGCGGCGGATGTCGATTTCCCACAGGTCGAAGGGCGGCTCGCCGTCGTTCATCCAATGCGCCAGCGCCATGCCCGCGCCGCCGGAGGAGACGATACCCACCGAGTTGTAGCCCGCGGCCACCCAGTAGCCCTTCAGCTCGGGCGCCTCGCCCAGGTAATAGCGGTCATCGGGGGTGAAGCTTTCGGGGCCGTTGAAGAAGGTATGGATGCCCGCCTCGGCCAGCATGGGCATGCGGTTGACGCCCATCTCGAGGATGGGCTCGAAATGGTCGAAATCCTCGGGCAGCTGGTCAAAACAGAAATCCTCGCTGATGCCGCCCATCCCCCAGGGCTTGGCCACCGGCTCGAAGGCGCCGAGCATCATCTTGCCCGCGTCCTCCTTGTAATAGGCGCATTCGTCGGGAACCCGAAGGACCGGCATCTGGCTGAGGCCGGGGATGGTCTCGGTCACGATGTAGAAATGTTCGCAGGCATGCAACGGCAGGGTCACGCCGTTCTGCGCGGCCAGGTCGCGGCCCCACATGCCCCCGCAATTCACCACCATGTCGGCGGCGATATGGCCCTCGCCCTCGGCGCTTGCCCAGTTGACGCCGGTCACCCGGCCGCCCGCCTCGGTCACGGCCGTCACCTTCACCTGTTCGGCGATCAGCGCGCCACGGGCGCGCGCGCCCTTGGCCAGCGCCAGCGCGATGTTCGCGGGGTCGGCCTGCCCGTCGCCGGGCAGATGCACCCCGGCCACCACGCCGTCGATGTTGAGATGCGGGTAGAGGTCCTTTACCTCGCGCGGCGACAGCTCGTTCACCTCCACGTCGAAGGCGCGGGCAAGGCTGGCCTGGCGCAGCAATTCCTCCTCGCGCTCCTCGGTCAGGGCGACGGAGATCGAGCCGCATTGGCGGAAGCCCGTGGCAAGCCCGGTTTCAGCCTCCAGCCGGGTGTAGAGATCGGCCGAATATTTGGCCAGCCGCGTCATGTTCTGGCTTGCGCGCAGCTGCCCGATCAGCCCGGCGGCGTGCCAGGTGGTGCCCGAGGTCAGTTGCTTGCGCTCCAGCAGGACGATGTCGGTCCATCCCAGCGCGGCAAGGTGATAGGCGACGGAGCACCCGGAGATTCCGCCGCCGATGATGACGACGCGGGCCTTGGAAGGAAGGTCAGGCATGGGCTTCCCCTTTGTCCGGCGGGCCGCCGGTACAGCCGGAGCGGCCCGGCATCACCGGGCCGACTGAACGCGACGGGCCCGGGCGTTTTCAATCTAGATGCATTCTCCGCCATCCACGACCAGCGCATGGCCGGTCACGAAGGTCGACATGTCCGAGGCGAGGAAGACGATCGCGTCGGCGATCTCGCCGGTCGTCGCCCAGCGCCCCATGGGGATACTCTCGGCGATGTAGCGCTCCAGCGCGGCGCGCCCGCCCATCTGCACCTCGAAGCCGGCGTTGAACGGCGTGTCGACGAAGCCGGGGCAAAGCGTGTTGAACCGGATGTTGAACGGCGCGTAATCGGCCGCCATCTGCCGCGTCATCGCCACCGCCGCATGTTTCGTGGTGGCATAGGCGATCATCCCGCGGTCATACTGCACGCCGGAATTCGAGGCGGTGATGATGATGCTGCCGCCGCCCTGGCGCTTCATCGGGACGATGGCCGCGCGGGCCGCCACGAAATGGGCCCGCACGTTCAGGCCCCAGCTTGCGTCCATGCTTTCGGGCGACACCTCTTCGGCCGTGCCCTCGATCTGGATGCCGGCATGGGAATGGAGGATGTCGAGCCTGCCGTGCGCCTCCGCCGTCTCCCGGATCGCCGCCTCCAGCGCGGCGGACTCGGTCACGTCCAGTCCGCGCGCGGTGGCGGCGAACCCCCCGGCCGTGATCTCGGAGGCGGTGTCGCGGGCGAGGTCTGCGTCGCGGTCGGTCACGACGACATGCGCGCCGCACCGCGCCATCGCGATCGCGCCGGCGCGCCCGATCCCCGAGCCGGCGCCCGTCACGAAGGCCACGCGGTTTTCCAGAGAGGTCATCTCGGCGGGCGATTTCACTGTGGTCTGAATTGTCATTGTCGTTTCTTCTCTCCGCGCCGCAGCAGCACCTGAGCGGCAATCAACAGGATCAACGAGGCCGCGAGGACCATCGTCCCGATGGCATTGATCTCGGGCGTCACCCCCCGCCGGATCGACGAGAACACGTAGATCGGCAGGGTGGTCTCGGACCCGGCCACGAAAAACGCGATGATGAAATCGTCGAAGCTGAAGGTGAAGCTGAGCAGGAAACCGGCAAGCACGCCGGGCAGGATCAGCGGCAGCGTCACCTGCCGGAAGGTGCCCATCGGGGTGGCATACAGGTCCGACGAGGCCTCGGTCAGCGACCTGTCCATTCCGGCCAGCCGCGCCCGCACGATGATGACGACGAGCGCCATGGTGAACATGGTGTGCGCCGCAATCAAAGAGCCCATCCCCATATTGAGCTGCGGCGGGGCCGCCCCCTCGGGCCAGAGCGCGGCAATCGCCGGGTTCACGAGGTCGAAGAGGGTCACCAGCCCGATCAGCGTGGCGATGCCGATCACGATCCCGGGGATCATCACCGCGATGTAGATCAGCCCATCGAAAACCGTGCGCACCGGCCCCTTGATGCCCTGCAGCGCCACCGCGGCCATGGTGCCGAAGAGACTCGCCAGCAGGGCGGAACAGAAGGCGACGGTCAGGCTGGTTTCCAGCGCGTCCATCACGAAGGGGTTGTTCAGCGCCTTGCCGTACCATTGGGTCGAGAACCCCTGGAACTGGCTGGCATGGCGCCCGGCATTGAAGCTGAACAGCGCGATCACACCGATCGGGATGTACAGGAACAGGTAGACGAGGATCGAATAGAGCCGCATATCCGTTTTCCCTACATCAACGACACGTCTTCGCGCTGCGCGCCGAGCCGGCCGATGAGCCGCATGTAGATCGTCACGCTCACCAGCATGATGACCACCAGCGTCGCCGCCACGGCCGAGCCGAAGGCCCAGTTGCGCGATTGCAGGAACAGATCGACCAGCGCGTTGCCGACGAAGAACACCTTGCCCCCGCCCAGCAGCGCCGGGATCAGGAATTCGCCCATCAGCAGGATGAACACCAGCAGGCAGCCCGTGGCGATGCCCGGAAGCGAGAGCGGCAAGGTGACCTGAAGGAAGGTGCGCAGCGGCGGGGCGCCGAGGTCGGAAGAGGCCTCGAGCAGGCGCTTGTCGAGCCGGTCGAGGCTGACGAAGATCGGGAACACCATCAGCGGCAGATAGCCGTAGACGATGCCGACCAGCACCGCGAAGGGGGTGTTGATCAGCCGCACGCCCTCGATGCCGATCCATTCCAGCAGCGCCGGAATGCCGCGCCCGCCCAGGAGGAAGATCCAGGCATAGGAGCGGATGAGGATCGAGGTCCAGAACGGCACGATCACCAGCACCAGCAGCACGGTCTTCCACCGAGGGTTGGCGCGCACGGCGAGGAAATAGGCCAGCGGATAGGCGATCAGAAGCGCCGCCAGAGTCCCCGCCGGCGCGAGGATCATGGTGTTCTTGAACGCCGTCCAGCGCGCCGGCAGGTTCGCGTATTGCTCGAAGGTGAACGCGGGGACGTATCCGCCGGCCGCCCCGCGTTCACCGAAGCTGAAAACGAGAACGACAGTCAGAGGTATGATCAGCATCACCAGGAACCAGGTTCCGGCAGGTGCCAACAGCAGCAGATTGCGGGTGCGTTGCGTCATGTCGTTCTCGCTGTCCGGGGTCAGGCCGACTTGAAGCGGGCCATCAGCTCCGCCCGGTTCGGGTCGGTCAGGGTCACCGCCGCGCCGAATTCGAGCGCGTCGAGCAGCTCCTGCGCCGGGTAGAGGATCGGATCGTTCAGCAACTCCTCGGGCAGCAGCGCGTTGGTGTGCGCGTCGGCAGAGGGGTAGCCGTGGGCCAGGACTTCCTTGGCGTTGACCTGCGGGTCGAGCAGGAAGTTGATCAGCGCGTAACCCGCGGCGCGGTGCGGGGCCCCCTTGGGCACGGCGTAATAGTCGCTCCAGATCTCGCCGCCTTCCTTGCCCAGGATATAGACGATTTCGGGCATGTCGCTGTTGAGTTGCTTGCCGTCGCCGGTCCAGGCCATCGACATCCAGGCGTCGCCGTTGCGCATCGCGGGCTGGTAATCCGACGAGATCGCGAACAGGTGCGGCTTGCAATCGATCAGCAGCTTCTCGGCCTCGGCCAGTTCGGCCGGGTCCACCGAGTTGAAGGAATAGCCAAAATATTTCAGCGCGTTGCCGATCGTTGTCAGCTGATAGTCATGCACCATGGTGCGGCCGGAGAAGCTGTCTCGGGTCATGTCCCAGAACTGCTTCCAGCTGTCCATGGTCACGCCATCGGTATGGTCGGTGTTGACCACGAAGCCGGTGGTGCCCCAATTCTTCGGCACCGCGTAGAGCTTGCCGTCGACCGATCCGGCCTCGGCGAAGCGCGGATCGTAGGCCGCGGGGTCGTAATTCGGCAGAAGCGCGGTATCGAGCGGCTCGATCAGATCTTCGCCGACATAGGTGGTGATGGTATAATTGGTGGGCACGAACACGTCCCAGCCGGTGGCCCCGGCCTGAAGCTTGGCCAGCATCTCTTCGTTCGAGCCGAAGACATTGACCTGCACATAGGCGCCGGTGGCTTCGGTGAAGGCCTCGAAATTGGCCGGGTCGTGGTAGTTCGGCCAGGTCGCGAGGACCACCCGGTCGCCGATGTCGCCCGCGGCGAAGGCCGGGCGCGGCCGCAGCCCGGGCACGGCGGCGCCCATGACGGTGGTTGCCACGCCCAGGCCGGTCACGCCGAGGAAATGGCGGCGCGTCACCGAGCCTTTCTTGTAGCGATAGAGTTCCTCCATGAACTTCTTCTTGGTGATTGGTGCTTTGTCCTGTGCCATCTTGTGGCTCCCTGTTGTGAGGTTTCTTGGGCTATTGTCGATCCAGGATAAGCGCCGCGCCGGGATCCCATGAGGCCTGAAGCACGTCGCCAGTATTGAACGGCCCTTCGTTCAATTCCGCTTGCCTGGGGGCGAGGACCAGGAAGTCTCCAAGGCTCTCGTGCCGCACCAGGTATTCCGTGTGTTCTCCAAGAAAAATTCGGTTGAGCACCGTGACGGCCAGGCTGCCGGGGCCTGCCGCGCGGCTCAGGCGGATCTGCTCTGGCCGGACGCTCACGGCGACCTGCTGGCCGGGGCGCACCGCCTCGACCGCCTGCCCCACCATGTCCTGCCCGTTGACCAAGGTCACGGTGGCGGACGCGCCGTCGACGGCGGCCACCTCGCCATCGAAGAAATTGGTCGAGCCCACGAACCCGGCCACGTAACGGTTGCGCGGCCGGTCATAGAGCTCTTGCGGGCTGCCGATCTGTTCGATCTTGCCCTCGCGCATGATGCACACCCGGTCGCTCATCGACAGCGCCTCTTCCTGGTCGTGGGTGACCAGGACGAAGGTGATGCCGAGGCGGCGCTGGATGTTCTGGAACTCGATCTGCATCTCCTTGCGCAGCTTGCGGTCGAGCGCCGCGAGCGGCTCGTCCAGCAGCAGCAGCTTCGGCTCGTTGACCACGGCGCGGGCCAGCGCAACACGTTGCTGCTGACCGCCAGACATCTCCCAGATGCGGCGGCTGTCGAAGCCGCCCAACTGCACAAGCTCGAGCGCCTTGGCCACCTTCTCGGCGATCTCGGGCTTGGACAGGCGCGGGCGGCGCTGCTTCAACCCGTAGCCGATGTTCTGGGCGACCGTGAGGTGCGGAAACAGCGCGTAGTGCTGGAACACCATGTTCACCGGCCGCAGATGGGCGTCGAGCGCATTCACCACCTCGCCATCAAGCAGCACCTCGCCCTCGGTCGGCTGCTCGAACCCGGCGAGCATGCGTAGCGCGGTCGTCTTGCCGCAGCCCGACGGGCCGAGGAAAGACAGGAATTCCCCCTCGGCGATCGCCAGGTTCAGGTTGTCGGCGGCCAGCACGTCGCCGAACCGCTTTGAGACCCCTCTCAGCTCGGCGATGATCTTCCTGCCGCTCTGTTCGCGGCCCTGGGCATATTCACCCTTGTCCATTTTCTTGATTGTTTCCCCGTTGGACGGCATACCATTGCTATTGAAAAAACCGTAAGAAAAACCCGATATCTTGTATATACCACGAATTGGGTAGTTCTTTTTCGACAGGCACGGCAAACGGGGAGGACGCTGTGAAGACTTCTGCCGAGGCCACGGGAAAGCTGATTTCGGCCATCGGAACAGACAGGTTCGCCGCCAATCTTTCCAATGCGTTGAAAGGGATAGCCCCGTTCGACTACACCGTGGTGTTCGGCTATCTCGGGTCCGCGCGGCCGCTGGATCTCTACGACGATTTCCCGCGGGGAAAGCGGAAAATCTTCGTCGAGGACTACCAGGAGGGGCCCTATCTGCTGGACCCGTTCTACCTCGCGAGCACCACCCCGGTGGAATCAGGCCTCTATCGGCTTCGCGACCTCGCCCCGGACCGCTTCTACCAGGGGGAGTATTTCCGAAACTATTACGTCCAGACGGGCTTGGCCGAAGAGATCGGCTATTTCATCGACCTGCCCGGCAAGGCCGTTGTCGTCGTTTCGCTGATGCGGGCCGAGAAGGCGTTCTCGGCCAAGGAGATCCGCGAACTGCGGCAATACTGGCCCGTGGTCAACGCCGCATGCGCCAAGAACTGGCATGACGTGGCATCGGAGTTCGGCGCGCCGGGCGGCAAGGCCAAGGGCAGCGGGCTGCACAAGAGCCTCGAACTCGCCTTCCAGACCTTTGGAAAGGGCGTGCTGACGCCGCGCGAGAGAGAGGTGGTCGAATTCACCCTGAAGGGCCATTCCGCGGACGCGGTCGGCCGGATTCTGGAGATTTCACCCGGCACCGTCCGAATCCACCGGCGCAATATCTATTCCAAACTGCAGATCCGCTCGCAGGGCGAACTGTTCTACGACTTCATCAACACCCTTCTCGAAAACTCCGGCTAGCTCGGGGCGAGGGGGTGGACAGGGCGCGCCCCGCCGGCAGGCGGCCGCCTCCGCCTTCTCCTGATCGGAAATATCCCCGCCGGAGGCATCCCGAGCATCCGGCCGCAGGCGGGATGCGAGAGATCGGAAATGCGCCGAAGGCGCGCAATATTCCCGTGACCGGCAAGGCTTCGCTCCGCTACACAAAGGGCATGACCCAGGACCAGATCATCCTCTTCGCGCTTTTCGCGGCCGTGTTCGCCCTGCTGCTCTGGGGGCGCTGGCGTTACGATCTGGTCGCCTTCGCCGCGCTGCTGGTCGGCGTCGTGCTGGGCGTGGTGCCGGTGGCCGAGGCGTTCTCCGGGTTCGGCCACCCGGCCACGATGGTGGTCGCGCTGGTGCTGATCGTGACCAGCGGGCTGGTGCGCTCGGGCGCCGTCGCGCTGATCACCCGACGGCTGATCGAGAACAGCCGCTCGGTCAGCGGGCACATCGCGCTGATGGGCGGGATCGGCGGCGGGCTGTCGGCCTTCATGAACAATTTCTCGGCACTGGCGCTGCTGATGCCCGTCGACCTGCAGATCGCCCGCAAGGCCGGCCGCCCGCCCGGCATGACCCTGATGCCGGTGAATTTCGCCACCGTGCTGGGGGGCATGGCCACGATGATCGGCACGCCGCCCAACATTCTCATCTCCGGCATCCGCGAGGACGTGCTGGGCGCCCCCTTCTCGATGTTCGACTACGCGCCGGTGGGCCTGGCCGTGGCCCTGTTTGGCATTTCCTTCATCGCGCTCGCGGGCTGGCGGCTGCTGCCGCGGCGCGACGAGGCGGGCCAGGAGGAGACCGATCTCCAGGCCTACATGGCCGAGCTGACCGTGCCCGAGGGCAGCCCGCATATCGGAAAGCGCGTGCAGGACCTGCACCGCGCCGCCAATGACAGCGACGTGGCGATCCTCGGCCTGATCCGCGATGGAAAACGCCGCTACGGCACCGCCGCGCATGTGGAGATCCAGGCGGAGGACGCGCTGGTGCTCGAGGCCACCCCGGCGGCGCTCGAGGAGTTCCGCAACACCATGGCGCTGAATTTCGCCGACGAGCGGCGCGAGGAACTGCTGAAGGCCGAGGGCCGGGGGTTGAAGCTGATCGAGGTGGTGGTGCCCAGCGACTCGCGCCTCGACGGCAAGACGGCGCAGGCGGTCGGGCTGGACTGGCGCCAGCATACCGTGCTGATGGGCATCTCACGCGAGGGGCGGCGCATCACCCAGCAGATGCGCAGCACGGTGATCCGGCCGGGCGACATCCTTCTCCTGCTGGCGCCGCAGGAAACCGCGGCCTCGGTGATCAACTGGCTGGGCGTGCTGCCGCTGGCCGATCGCGGCGTGGCCGTGGCCGACAGCAGCAAGAGCTGGCTGGCCATCGGCATCTTCGCGGCGGCGCTGCTGGCCGCCAGCCTCGGGCTGGTCTACCTGCCGGTGGCGCTGGGCCTGGTGGTCGTGGGGTTCGTCATGGCCCGGATCCTGCCGCTGGCCGAGATCTACACGCAGGTGGACTGGCCCGTCGTGGTGCTTCTGGGCAGCATGATCCCGCTGGGCAGCGCGCTGGAGAGCGTGGGGGGCTCACGGTTGATGGCCGAGGCGCTGCTCGGCCTGGCCTCCGATCTGCCTGCCTGGGTGATCCTGGCGCTGCTGATGGCCCTGACCATGACGCTGACCGACGTGCTGAACAACAACGCCACCGTGGTGGTCGTGGCGCCCGTCGCCATCCAGATGGCGCAGAACCTGGGCGTCAGCGCCGATCCCTTCCTGATGGCGGTGGCGGTCTCGGCCTCCTGCGCCTTCCTCACCCCGGTCGGCGACGAGGCCAACACGCTGATCCTGGGCCCCGGCGGCTATCGTTTCGGCGATTACTGGCGCCTGGGCCTGCCGCTGGAGCTGATCGTGATCGCGGTGGCGATCCCGTCGATCCTGGTCTTCTGGCCCCTTTAGCGCTCGGCGCTGCCCGCCCGCGGCTCTTCCGAGCCGGGCGCGCGGAACCGCCAGACCCGGCCCTCCGGCCCGGTGATCTCGACCCGCGCCCGCGGCGCCAGCAGCCCGTCGCCGCCCAGCGCCTCGAACGCCGCCTCCAGCATCAGCCGCAGCGGGTTGGCCCCCTCCTGCAGCACCACCTCGTAGGGGTAGTCCGCCGCGCAGCCCTGCAGCCGCCCGGCCCAGCCGGTGCCGGTGGGCTCGCCCGCCGCGCGCAGGCCCAGGCAGCGCCGACCGGTGCTCATCCCGACCACGACGCGGTCGCGGCTGAGCATCACGCTGTCGGGCCGGCCGGGCTCCGTCCGGGCAAAGGCCGAAGCCGCCAGAAGAACCGCGATCATGAACAGGTTGCGCATCTCTCCTCCTTGGCCGGCGCCCGCCTTCGTCGCGCCTCAGAGCGGCCAGATGAACGGGATCAGTACCGAGGCCAGCAGCCCGATGGACAGGTTCAGCGGAATGCCCACGCGCAGGAAATCGGTGAACTTGTAGCCGCCCGCGCCGTAGACCAGCATGTTGGTCTGGTAGCCGATGGGCGTCGAGAAGCTGGCCGAGGCCGCGACCATCACCGCCACCACCAGCGCCCGCGGATCGACCCCGATCGCCTGGCCGAGCCCAATGGCAATCGGGGTGACCACAACCGCCACCGCGTTGTTCGAGACCAGCTCGGTCAGGACCGAGGTGAGCACGAAGACCGCCCACACGATCAGGAAGGGCGGCAGGCGCTCCAGCAGCGGGGCCACCGCCTCCACGATCATCTTCACTGCGCCCGAGGCATCCAGCGCCGCGCCCACCGCCAGCATCGAGAAGATCAGCGCCAGCAGCCGCCCGTCGACGAAGGAAAACGCCTCTTCCGCGTCGATGCAGCGGGTCAGCAGCACCAGCGCCACCGCCACGATCGCCAGCAGCAAGATCGGCGCCACGTTGAACGCCGCCAGCGCCACGATGGCGAACAGCACCAGCACCGCCAACGGCGCATGGGTCCGGCGATAGGCCCGCGCCTTGGGCTGGGCGATGTCCACCAGCTCCATGTCCGAGGCCAGGCGCTGGATATCCTCCGGCGCGCCCTCCAGCAGCAGCGTGTCGCCCACCCGCACCACCAGGTCGTCGAGCTGCCGGCCGATATTCTGGTTCCGCCGGTGCGCGGCCAGCACGTAGACGCCATAGCGCCGCCGCAGCCGCAGCGAGCCGAGGCTGCGCCCCACCATCCGGCAGCCGGGCGAGATCAGCACCTCGACCGTGCTGGTCTCCACCGAGCTCAGCTTGTCGACCATGCGCAGGCTCTTGTTCTGCTGCAGGCCCAGCAGCTCGGCCATCTCGGTGCGCAGCACCACCCGGTCGCCGGCCTCCAGTTCCACTGAGGACAGGTCGCGCCGGAGCGAGGCATCGCCGCGCAGCACGTCGATCAGGCGCACGCCCTCGCGCTTGAACAGGTCGATCTCTGTCACCTTCTGGCCGATCAGCTCGCTGTACTCGGGCACCGCGACCTCGGTGAAGAACTTCATCTTCTTGCGGTCGGACAGCAGGCTCGCCATGGATGAACGTTCAGGCAGCAGCCGCGGCGCGATGAAGCGCAGATAGAGCATCCCCCAGGCCACCAGCACCACCGCCAGCGGCGTGACCTCGAAAATGGTGAAGGGCGCCAAGCCGTTGGTCCGCGCCACGCCGTCGACCAGCAGGTTCGTCGAGGTGCCGATCAGCGTCAGCGTGCCGCCCAGGATCGCGCCATAGCTCAGCGGGATCAGCAGCTTGGAGGGCAAGACCGACAGGCTGCGGCTGACCTGCACGAAGACCGGGATCATCACCACCACCACCGGCGTGTTGTTCACCATGGCCGAGGCCACCACCACGAAGGCCATCAGCGCCCCCACCGCCAGCTTGGGGCTGTGCTTGGCCCGGCGCTCGGCCGAATGGGTGAACCAGTCCAGCGCGCCGGTACGCACCAGCGCCCCCATCACGATGAACATGGAGGCGATGGTCCAGGGGGCGGGGTTCGACAGCACCGCCAGCGCCTGGTCGTAGGGAAGGATCCCGGTGACCAGCATCACCGCCGCCCCCGCTATCGCGATCACCTCGGTCGGGTAGCGTTCGCGCACGAAGAAAGCGAACATCACGACCACGACGGCAAGCGCCAGCACCGCGTTGACGGTCGGAGAGAGGGAAAGGTCGATCATCAAATGGACCCGCTGTGCAATCCAGACCGTATCATTAGCGCCCCGGCCACGCAGCACAAGCGTCGAGTGGGCCGCGGCCCGGGCGGCCTTTCCGCACATGCCGGGCCGCCTGCGAGGGTCACGGTGTCGCCGCCTCCAGCCGCCCGCCTTCGCGGATCATCCGCACCCGGCTGGCCTTGCCGGTGCGGTCGTCGGTCTCGACATAAAGGCCCGACAGGGTGGCCTCGCCATTGGCCGGGGAGAAGCGGTTCTTGGCCATGCCGGTGATGAAGCGGCGCAGCGGCTCGGCCTTGTCCATGCCGATGACGGAATTGTAGTCGCCGCACATCCCCGCATCGGTCTGGAAGGCCGTTCCGCCCGGCAGGATCTGCGCGTCGCCCGTGGGCACATGGGTATGGGTGCCCACCACCACGCTGGCGCGCCCGTCGCACCAGTGGCCCATCGCCATCTTCTCCGAAGTCGCCTCGCAATGGATATCGACCAGCGCGGCCTGCGCCAGCCCGCCCAGCGGGTGCGCCTTGAGCACCTGGTCGATGGCCGAGAACGGGTCGTCGAAGGGCCGTTTCATGAACACCTGCCCCAGCACCTGCGCCACGAGCACCTTGCGCCCACCGGCGGCGGTGAACAGCCGCGCGCCCTTGCCCGGGGCCTCCTTGGCGTAATTGAGCGGGCGCAGGATGCGCGGCTCCTGCTCGATGAAGCTGAGCATCTCCTTCTGGTCGAAGGCGTGATCGCCCAGCGTCAGGCAATCGGCGCCGGCCTCCAGCAGGCCCTTGGCATGGGCGGCGGTCAGCCCGTGTCCCGAGGTGGCGTTCTCGCCGTTGACCACGACGAAATCCAGGCCCCATTCCTGGCGCAGGCGCGGCAGGCGGTCCGCGATCGCCGCCCGGCCCGCCCGGCCCATGACATCTCCGAGAAACAGAATTTTCATGACTACTGGCCTAGGCCCGCCGGGCCGGAAGGGCAAGCGCAGAATGCGCCCACCCGTCTTACGCCGATGGCGGCACCAGCGGCAGGCGCACCTCGGCCTCGAACCCGGTTTCCCGGCCGGGGATCGGCGAGCGCAGGGTTAGTTCGCCGCCCGCGCGGTCGGCGATGGTCCGGGCGATGGCCAGGCCCAGCCCGCTGCCCTCGCCCGCGCCAGCCGCCCGCTCGAAGCGCTCGGTCAGCCGGGCCAGCATCTCGGGCGGGACGGGATCGCAGTCGTTGCCGACCCGCAGCCGGCCGTCGGCGGTCAGGTCGACCGAGACAACCGTCTCCTTGCGGCCGTGGCGCAGGGCGTTCTCGATCAGGTTGCGGCACAGGATGCCGAAAGCGTCGGGGTCGAGATCCGACAGCACGGGCTGTTCCGGCAGGGAGAGGTCGATGCGATCCTCGTGCGCCGCGCGGCGGATGTCGTCGGCCACCAGTTGCAGCACGGGCCGCAGGTCGCCGGGGCGGTCGGCGTTCAGGCGCCCGCCCTCGACCCGGGCGAGCTGCATCAGCCGTTCGGACAGGCGCGTCAGCCGCTTCAGCGTCGCCTCGATCTCGGCCGCCCTCTGGACGGCGTTCTCCTCGCGGGCCTCGGCCTGAAGGCGCTGCGCCTGGGCGATGGCGCCGGCCAGCGGCGTGCGTAACTCATGCGCGGCATTGGCGGCAAAGCTGCGCTCGGCCTCGAAGGCGGCCTTGAGGCGCTCCAGCAGGCTGTTCAGCGCGCCCACCACCGGCACCAGTTCGCTGGGCAGGTCGCCCTCGCCCAGCGGCGACAGGTCGCGCGCCCCGCGCGCGGCCAGCGCGTCGCGCAGCCGCCGCACGGGGCCGAAGCTGCGCCGCACGCCCAGCGCGATCCCCGCCAGGCTGAGCGGGATGACCGCCAGCAGCGGCAGCCCGAGGCCCAGCTGCATTTCCCGCGCCACCATCCGGCGATGCGCCAGCGGCTCGGCCACGGTGATGGTCACGCTGCCGCGCAGGGCGGCGTCCTGGTAGAAGCGGTAGGTGTCGTCCTGGCGAAAGCCGGTGCCGTCGAAGGGCGGAAAAATGGCCGGGTCGGCAGCGTGGGAGCGCAGCAGGATGCGCCGCTGCCGGTCGCGCACGACATAGGTGAACAGCTCTTCGTGCTCGCGGATCGCGGCCAGGCGCTGGGACACGCCCTGCTCTTCCCGCCCCACGATATCCATGACCGCAAGCGGCAGGATGCGCTGCGCCGTCTCCTGCAGGGTGGCGTCGAACACCTCGTCGATCTCGTGGCGCAGCAGGTTCGCCGTCAGCGTCGCCGCCCCGATCCACAGCAGGGTCACCAGCAGCCCGATCCCGACGGCGAGCCGCGCCTGGAGCGACCGCATCCGGTTCATGGAGACCCCAGCCGGTAGCCGAGGCCGCGCTCGGTCTCGATCACCTTGGATCCCAGCTTCTTGCGCAGGCGGCTGACATGGACCTCGATCGCGTTGCTCTCGATCTCGGAGCCGAAGGAATAGAGCCGCTCCTCGAGCTGCGCCTTGGACAGCAATTGCCCCGGCCGCTGCAGAAAGGCCTCGAACAGCACCCATTCGCGGGCCGTCAGCTGCACCGGCCGCCCTTCGCGGCGGACCGAGCGTGCGGCGAGGTCGACCTCCAGCTCGCCCAGCGTGATGATCGGGTTCGGGTTGCCCGCGTAGCGCCGCGCGACAGAGCCGATCCGCGCCGACAGCTCGGCCAGGTCGAAGGGCTTGACCAGGTAGTCGTCGGCGCCCGCGTTCAGCCCCTCGATCCGGTCCGACACCTGGTCGAGCGCGGTCAGGATGATCACCGGCGTCACGTCGCCCCGCCCGCGCAGCGCGCGCAGGAAGGTGACGCCGCGCCCGTCGGGCAGCATCAGGTCGAGCAGGATCAGGTCGAACACCGCCGCCAGCAGCGCGTCCTGCGCCGCGTCGAGCCGGGTCACCCAGTCGACGGAATGGCCGTCGGCGGCGATCTGGTCGCGCACGGCGGCGCCCAGAACCGTATCATCCTCGATCAGCAGGATGCGCATCGCGTCTTATCCTTCGTCATGGTCCCCCGTCTTGTCACATCCGCGACTGACACGAAACTGAAGCGGCGCCGGGGGGGCGCTTCAGGCACCTGTCAGGTTCGCGGTGCACAAGCAGGCTCAGACCGGCATTGGAACGGAGTGTGACCCATGCGGAAGACACTGACAATCGGCACCTTTCTGGCACTTCTGGGCGCGGCGGGAATCGCGCGGGCCGAGGACGATTGCTGGGCGCCGATGGCCGACTGGCATCCGCGTGAGGCCGTGCAGGAAATGGCCGAGGCGCAGGGCTGGACCGTGCGCCGCATCAAGATCGACGACGGCTGTTACGAGATCAACGGCACCGACGCCCAGGGGCGGCAGATCGAGGTCACCGTCAACCCGGCCACGCTGGCGATCATGGAAATCGAGTTCGAGGACGAAGAAGAAGATGACGATCATGGCCGAACCAATCGGGAAAAAGACTGAGATGATCCGTGTCTGGGACCCGCTGCTGCGGGTGTTTCACTGGGGCCTCGTGCTGGCCTTCGCCATCGCCTGGCTCTCCGCCGAGGAAATCCAGCCGGTGCATGAATTGGCCGGCTACGTGGTGGCCGGGCTGATCGCGTTCCGCCTGATCTGGGGCCTCGTCGGGCCGCATTACGCGCGGTTCGCGCAGTTCCTGCGCGGCCCCCGCGCCGTCCGCGCCTACCTGGGCGACGTGATGCGCGGGCGCGAGGCCCGATTTATCGGCCACAACCCGGCTGGCGCGGCAATGGTGGTGGCCCTGCTGGTGACGCTGTCGGGCACCGCCTTTACCGGCTGGCTGATGGAAGAGCCGCAGCGCCAGGCCATGCTGCCCGATCTGCCCGCCATCGTCGCCCCGGCCTATGCCGACAGCGACGAGGATGAGCGCGGCGAATACGGCGAGGCCGAGGGTCCGCTCAAGGAGGTCCACGAGGTGCTGGCCAACCTGATGCTACTGCTGATCGCGCTGCATGTGGGCGGCGTGGTGTTGGCCTCGATGCGCCACCACGAATCCCTGCCCCGCGCGATGATCACCGGCGACAAGCGCGCCCCCGAACCCGGCGACATCGCCTGACGTTGTCCCTAGGGCCTCTTTCCCAGGCCCGCCCCCTGTGCCCCGTCCCTCCCGGCGGGGCACTTTTTTCTACCTGACGGCTGGCTGAAGCAAATTCCCGGACCCCGTCAGAAAGCGATCAGGCGCGGGCGTCATACCCGGGGTGATCAAAAACCTATCCGGGAGATTCCGATGAAGACGACTCTGGCAGTTCTTTTCGCAACGACGGCGCTGTCGGCCAGCGCCGCCATCCCCACCATTGGCGATTCCGGGATGCAGCGCCATGCGGCGGCGATCGCCGCCGAGGCCGACGCGCCCGCCGGCGCCGTGCTGGTGGCCGAACGCGACGACGATGACGAGCACGAGGGCCGCTGGCTGCGCCGCATCTTCGGCGACGACGACGATCACCGCCGCCGCGGACATGACGATGACGACGATGATGACGACGACGATTGCGACGACGATGACGGCCGCGGCTGCCGCGGCGGCATGAACCCCGCCCCGGCCGGCACGGTCGCGCCGCCCGCCAACGGGCTGTTCAACAACGGCGCCGCGCCGAAGGTCCAGGTCAACTGAACCGGCGCGCGCCCGCGTCCCGATCCCCGCTGGGCCCGAGACCCGGCGGGGGTCGCCCCGCCCCGCACCGGGCGGCTGACGGCAAACTGAGCCCGATGCGCCCGATCCGTCAGGCCACGGTCAGCCCGACCGGCCAGCCTGCCCGACAATGACCCCCTTTCAGGAGACCCGACCATGAAATCCCTTCTTGCCGGCCTTGCCCTCACCACCGCGCTCACGGTTCCCGGCCTCGCCATGGCCCGCCCCGTCACGCTGAGCACCACGCTCAACAACTACGGCGGCGACGGGGCCTACCTGGCCCTCTATGTCACCGACGCCAGCGGCGCCTATCTGGGCAGCCTCTGGATGGCCGGGGGCAAGTCGAAATACTACGAGCACCTGAACGACTGGTACCGCGCCACCGGCGGCGACACGGCCGAGGTCAATGGCATCACCGGCGCCAGCGTTGGCGCCGGGCGCGAGCTGAAGATCACGCTCGACCTGGCCGACGCGCTGTTCGACGCGGGCTACGAGCTGCATATCGACGCCGCGGTCGAGGACATGCGCGACAGCCCCTCCGAGGTGGTCGTGCCGCTGACCTCGGACGGCGCCGGGCAGGCCATGCGCGGACGCCGCTACATCTCCGGCTTCCGCTACGACATGTGATCGGGAGGCCGTCATGACCCGCGCGTTCCACCGCTGGCCGGGGCTTCTGGCCGCGGCGCTCCTGCTGGTTCTGGCCGTCAGCGGCGCCGCCCTGTCGGTCTTCCCCGTGACCGAGACGCTCTCCGCGCCGACCCAGGCCGAGGCGGACCTCTCCGTCGCGGAACTGGCCGGGCGGGTCCGGGCGGCCTATCCCGGCGTCGAGCAGATCCGCCGCGCGCCCTCGGGGCGGATCACGGCCTACTGGTTCGAGGACGGCACGCCCGGCGCCGCCGTCATCGACCCGGCCACGGGCGAAGGCGTGGCCAGCGCCGACCGCCCGCGGCTGGAGCGCTGGCTGACCAACCTGCACCGCTCGCTGTTTTTGGGCGACGGCGGGCGCATCGCGGCCGCCATCGGCGCGGGCGCGATGCTGGTCCTCTCGGTCTCCGGCGCGGTGCTGGTGGCGCGGCGCATGGGCGGCTGGCGGCGGGTCTTCGGGCCGCTCCGGGGGCCGCTCGCCGGGCGGCTGCATATTGCCATCGCGCGGGTGACGGTGGTCGGGCTGGCGCTGTCCTCGGTCACCGCGCTGTGGATGACCGCCTCGACCTTCGAGCTGCTGCCCGAGGGCGCGGGCCCGCCGCCCTTCCCCGCCGAGGTCAGCGGCCAGGCCGGGGCCGACCCCGCCGGCTTCGCCGTGCTGCAATACACGCCCGCCGCGCGCCTGCGCGAGTTGACCTTCCCCTATCCCGGCGACGAAACCGATGTCTTCACCCTGAAGACCGATCGCGGCGCGGGCTATCTCGACCAGGGCACCGGCGCGCTGCTGGCCTGGTCCGACATGAATGCCTGGGACCGGATCAACGGGACCGTGGCCATGCTGCATACCGGCCGGGGCGCGGCGCTGCTGGGCCTTCTGCTCGGGCTGGCGGCGCTCGGCGTGCCGGCGATGGCGGTCACCGGCGGCGCGGTCTGGCTCAACGGCCGCCGCGGCCGCCCGCGAATTCGCGGCAATGCCGCGCCGGGGGCGGCGGAGACCGTGATCCTGGTGGGCAGCGAGGGCGGCAGCACCTGGGGCTTTGCCGCCACCCTGCACACAGCGCTGCGCGAGGCGGGGCAGAGCGTCCACACCGGCGCGATGTCCGGTTTCGCCCCCGACCGCTATGCCAGGGCCCGGCAGGTCATCGTGCTGGCCGCGACCTATGGCGAGGGCGACGCGCCTGCCTCGGCCACGGGCTTCCTCGACCGCCTCGCCGCCCTGCCCGAGGCGCCCCGCGCGCGGCTGGCCGTTCTCGGCTTCGGCGACCGCAGTTTCCCCGAGTTCTGCGCCTATGCCGATGCCGTGGCGCAGGCCGCCGCCGAGAAGGGCTGGGCAGAGCTTCTGCCGATCGACCGGATCGACCGCCAGTCGCCGCAGGATTTCGCGCGCTGGGGCCGGGCGCTCGGCGCCGCGCTCGGCCTGCCGCTGGAGCTCAACCACCAGCCCGTGCTGCCGCGCAGCCAGGGCCTGACCCTGATCTCGCGCCGCGACTACGGCGCCGAGGTGCAGGCGCCCACCGCGATCCTGCGCTTCGCCCTGCCCCGCCGCCCGCTTTGGGCGCGGCTGACCGCCCGCGGCCCGCGTTTCGAGGCCGGCGACCTGATCGGCATCCTGCCCGAGGGCTCGGACCTGCCGCGTTTCTACTCGCTGGCCTCCTCCAGCCGCGACGGCTTTGCCGAGATCTGCGTGCGCAAGCATCCCGGCGGCCTGTGCTCGGGCCAGTTGATGGAACTGCGCCCCGGCGGCACGGTGCGCGCCTTTATCCGCCGCAACCCGGGCTTCCGGCCCGCGAAGGGGCGCAGGCCCGTGATCCTGATCGGCGCGGGCACCGGGATCGGCCCGCTGGCGGGCTTTGCCCGCGCCAACCGCGCGCGGCGGCCGATGCACCTCTATTTCGGCGCCCGCCACCCGCAGAGCGACCTGCTCTACGACCGCGAGCTGGAGGCCTGGCAGCGGGACGGCCGCCTCGCCGCGCTGACCACCGCCTTCTCGCGCAGCGCCGAGCGCGCGCATGTGCAGGACGCGGTGCGCCGGGACGCCGCGCAGGTGGCCCGGCTGATCGCCTCGGGCGCGCAGGTCATGGTCTGCGGCGGGCGCGAGATGGCCGCTGGCGTCAACGCCGCCCTGACCGAGATCCTCGCCCCGACAGGGCTCACCCCCGCCATGCTGAAAGCCGAGGGACGCTATGCCGAAGACGTTTACTGACCGCAGCCGCCACGCCCTGAACGGCCCGACCATGGGCACGCGCTGGTCGGCCCTGCTCCATGCCGAACCCGGGTTCGACCCCGCGCCGATGCAGGCCGCCATGCAGGACGCGGTGGACGAGGTCGACGCCCAGATGTCGCCGTGGAAAGCCGACAGCGCCCTGATGCGCCTCAACGCCGCCCCGGCGGGGCAATGGGTGCCCCTGCCCGCCCGCCTGATGCAGGTGCTGGACCGCGGCCTGACCGTGGGCCGCGCCTCGGGCGGGGCCTTCGACATCGGCATGGGCGACGCCGTCTCGGCCTGGGGCTTCAGCGCCGCGCCCGCCGACACGGCCCGCATCCGCGCGGCCCTGTCCGCCCCCCGGCGCCCCGCCCACGAGGTGCTGGAACTCGACCCGCGCGGGCTGCGCGCGCGCAAGCACGGCCCCCTTGTGCTCGACCTCTGCGGCATCGCCAAGGGCTACGGCGTGGACCGCCTCGCCGAGACCGCGCGCGCCTTCGGCCGCGACGACGCCCTGGCCTCCATCGACGGAGAGCTGCGCGCCCTGGGCACCCGGCCCGACGGCCGTCCCTGGACCGTGGCCATCGAACGCCCCGACCACGACGCCCGCGCGCCGCAGTCCATCCTCGCGCTGCAAGACGCGGCCGTCGCCACCTCGGGCGACTACCGCCACTGGGTGGAGGTGGGCACGCGGCGCCTGTCGCACACGATGGACCCCAAGCGCGGCGCGCCGCTCGACCGCCCGCCGGCCTCGGTCACCGTGGTCGCCGAAAGCTGCATGGACGCCGATGCCTGGGCCACCGCCCTGATGGTGCTGGGCGAAACCGAGGGGGCGGCGCTGGCCCGCGACCTGGGCCTGAACGCGCTGTTCCTCGGCCGCGGGGCCGACGGGCTGCACGCGACCCCCGTCGGGCCACTCTTCCACCGCGGCCAAGACCCGGCCGCCTAGACGCCCGCCCCTTCTTCTGTTCGAAAATATCCCCGCCGGAGGCCCCCGAGCCGTCCGCCGCAGGCGGGAGGCGAGACAAAAAACCTTGCGCCGCAGGCGCGCATTTCGACTGAAGGCTCAGCCGAAATGCAGCACGCCCTCGTCGGTCACGATCATGTCCAGCGGCTGGTCGGTGGGCTCGATGGGCAGGGCCTCGGCCTCCTGCCCGGCATAGGCGAACCCGATGGCCAGCACCGGCCGCCGGGCGCGCAGCGCCTCCAGCGTGCGGTCGTAGAACCCGCCGCCATAGCCCAGCCGCCCGCCCTGCCGGTCGAAGGCCAGCAGCGGCACGATCAGCACGTCGGGCTCCAGCAATTCCCCCGCCGCCGGCACCCGCGCGCCGAAAGAGCCGTCGACCATCTCGCAGCCCGGGGTCCATTCGCGGAAGACCAGCGGCCGTGCCGGGCCCTCGATCACCGGCACGCATATCCGGCAGGCCCCGGCCATCGCCTCCATCGCGGGCAGCGGGCTGACCTCGGTCCGGATTGGCATGTAGCCCGAGATCACGCGGCCTGAATGCGGGCGCAGTTCCTCCAGCAATAGCGCGGCGGCGCGGGCGCTGCGTGCCGGGTCGTGGACCGCGCGGCGACGGGCCTGCGCCGCCCGGCGCGCCGCGGCCTTGGGGTCGGTCCCCTGCGTCACAGCAGCACCACCCCCGCCAGCCCGAGAAAGGCGAAGAAGCCCACCACGTCGGTCACCGTGGTCACGAAGGCGCCCGAGGCCAGCGCCGGGTCGATCCCCAGCTTGTCCAGCGCCACCGGGATCAGGATCCCGGCCAGCCCCGCGATCACCAGGTTGATCACCATCGCCGCCGCGATCACGCCGCCCAGCGCCAGCGTGCCGAACCAGACCAGCCCCACCGCGCCCATCACCGCGGCAAAGATCAGCCCGTTCGCCAGCCCCACCAGCGCCTCGCGCCGGACCACCCGCCAGACGTTCGATCCCGTCAGGTCCTTGGTGGCGATGGCGCGCACCGCCACCGTCAGGCTCTGCGTCCCGGCATTGCCGCCCATCGAGGCCACGATGGGCATCAGCACCGCCAGCGCCACGAATTGCGCGATCGTGTCCTCGAACTGCGCGATCACCAGCGAGGCCAGGATGGCGGTGACCAGGTTCACCCCCAGCCAGGGCAGGCGCTGCCGGGTGGTCTCGACCACCCGGTCCGAAAGCGAGCTCTCGCCCACGCCCGCCAGGCGCAGGATGTCCTCCTCGTGCTCCTCGTCCAGCACGGTCATGGCGTCGTCGATGGTGATCACGCCGGCGAGCCGCCCGTTCTCGTCCACCACCGGGGCCGAGATCAGGTGATACTGGTTGAACATATAGGCCACCTCGGCCTCGCGCTCGGTGGCGCGGATGGTGCGGAAACTGTCCTCGAACACCTCGCGCAGCGGCACCGCGCGCGAGGTCGACAGGATCTTGCCCAGGGTGACATAGCCCACCGGCTTCATCTTCGGGTCGACCACGATCACGTGGTAGAACTGGTCCGGCATCACGGTCTTGTAGGCCCGGATGTGGTCGATGACGTCGCCCACGCTCCAGTGCTCGGGCGCCGTCACCACCTCGCGCTGCATCAGGCGGCCGGCCGAGAATTCCGGGTAGGCCAGCGACTGCTCGACCGCGACCCGGTCGGCATCCTCCAGCACCTCCAGGATCGCCGCCTGCTGCGGCTCCTCCAGGTCCTCGACCAGGTCCACCACGTCGTCCGATTCGAGGTCGCGCACCGCCTCGGTCAGCACGTCGCGCGGCAGGAACGAGATCACCTCCTCGCGCAGGCTCTCCTCCAGCTCCGACAGGACGTCCCCGTCAAAGAAGCGCGCGCCGAGATAGAGGATCTCGCGCCGGAAATGGCTGTCCACCTGCTCCAGGAGGTCGGCGATATCGGCCGCGTGCAGCGGCTCCAGCAGCTCGCCCAGCCGCTCGGTATCGCCCGCGGCCACAGCCATACGGATCGCGTCCACGGTGCGGTTGCCCAACCCGTATTCGGCCTCCGCCGGTTCGGCCGCCTCGCTGATCTCGTCGGTCATGCTCTGCCCCCCGGGGTTTTGCCGCAGCATAGCGAAACCATTTTCCCGGCGACAGGGCAAGATCGGCAATTGTCGCCCGCACGCCCGCCGCCTAGGCTGTCGCCCGGAACGATTTGGGAAAGACCATGACCGCAGCGCATCTCCTGTTGGGCCAGACCCTGGCCTTCACCGCCGATCCCTTCGCCGAGGGCCTGTCCGCCGCCCGGCATGACCGACGCGGGGCAGTGCTGGTCACCGATGGAAAGATCGCCGAGACCGGGCCAGTCGACGAGATGCGTGCGCGCCACCCGGAGGTGCCGGTCACCGATTACGGCGACGCGCTGATCACCGCGGGCTTCATCGACGCGCACGCCCATTACCCGCAGACCGCGATCATCGCCAGCTGGGGCAAGCGGCTGATCGACTGGCTGAACAGCTATACCTTCCCCGAGGAGATGCGCTTCGGCGACGCGGGTCACGCCGCCGAGATCGCCGCGCGCTATTTCGACCTGACGCTGGCCAACGGCACCACCACGGCCTGCAGCTTCTGCACCATCCATCCCGAAAGCGTCGACGCCTATTTCGCCGAGGCGCAGCGCCGCGGCCTGCGCGCGCTCGGCGGCAAGACCTGCATGGACCGCAATGCCCCGGACGGGCTGCGCGACACGCCCCAATCCGCCTATGACGACAGCCTCGCGCTGCTGCGGCGCTGGAATGGCCACGACCGGCTGACCTATGTCATCACCCCGCGCTTTTCCCCCACCTCGACGCCCGAGCAGCTCGAGGCGATGGGCGCGCTCTGGGCCGAGCATCCGACCTGCCGGATGCAGACCCATCTGAGCGAGCAGGAGGACGAGGTGGAATGGGTGCACGACCTCTTCCCCGAGGCGCGCGACTATCTCGACACCTACGAACGCTACGGCCTGCTCGGCCCCGGCGCGTTGTTCGGCCACGCCATCCACCTGACGGGGCGCGAGCGGCGGGTGCTGAAAGAAAGCGGGTCGAGCATCGTGCACTGCCCCACCTCCAACACCTTCATCGGCTCGGGCCTCTTTGACATGGACGGGCTGATGGACGAGGGGCAGCGCATTGGCCTCGCCACCGACACCGGCGGCGGGTCGAGCTTCTCCATGCTCCGCACCATGGCCGCGGCCTATGAGATCGCCCAGCTCCGCCACCGCGCCCTGCACCCGGCCGAGCTCTACTGGCTGGCAACCGAGGGCTCGGCCCGCGCGCTGCAGCTGGAGGACAGGATCGGCAACCTGAAACCGGGGCTGGAGGCCGACCTCGTGGTGCTCGACCTCGCCTCCACCCCCGCCATCGCCCAGCGCGCCGACCGGGCCGCGGATTTCTGGGAGGCGCTGTTCCCGACCATCATGATGGGCGATGACCGCGCCATCCGGGCGGTGTGGGTGAACGGAAGGCCCGCCACATAGCCACAGAGGGCCGCGCCCGGCCCGAGGGTGGGCGTGAAGCGCCCGCCCTGGGGGCCGGTCGGGCGCTGCCCGGGCCGCTGCGCGTCCCGGGCGGCAGACGTTAACGACCCGCGGCGACCCCAAGCTCATACGCAATTCATATGGAAGTCATATGCACGTCATACCGTCCGCAACGCCCCGAAACCGGACAGGTTAAGCCAGCGCCCGCGCCATCCGGTTCTGCGTCTCGATGACCCGCGGCAGGTCGATGGTCGCCACCTGCCCGTCGCGCACAACCTGCCGCCCCTCGACGAACAGATCGCGCACCTTGGTCGGCCCAGCCAGCAGCAGCGCCGCCTTGTCCCAGCTGCCCGCGGCCTCTATCCCTGAGACATCCCAGATCGCAATATCCGCCCGTTTTCCAAGGGAAATCCGCCCGCAATCGTCGCGGCCCAGCACCTCGGCCCCGCCCCGCGTGGCGATCTCCAGCGCCTCGCGCGCGCTCATCGCGTCGGCCCCGTTTGCCACCCGCTGCAACAGCATCGCCTGCCGCGCCTCGGCCACCAGGTTGCCCGCGTCGTTGCTGGCCGAGCCATCGACGCCAAGCCCCACTTTCACCCCCGCATCCCGCATCGAGCGCACCGGCGCGATGCCGGACCCCAGCCGGCAGTTCGAGCACGGGCAATGCGCCACGCCCGTCCCGGTTCTGGCAAAGAGATCAATCTCTTGGCCTTCCAGCTTGACGCAATGGGCATGCCAGACGTCATCGCCC
This sequence comes from Paracoccaceae bacterium, assembly GCA_049974865.1. Taxonomy (GTDB): domain Bacteria; phylum Pseudomonadota; class Alphaproteobacteria; order Rhodobacterales; family Rhodobacteraceae; genus JAGSOU01. The sequence goes on along the minus strand of JBNGCX010000004.1, from coordinate 26,098 downwards.
GTCCAGCCCAGGTCCTCGGCATATTGGCCGGGGCGGCAGCCGAACTGCGCCTCGCTGTAAGCGATATCTTCATCATTTTCTGCCAGATGGGTGTGCAGGCGTACGCCCTTGTCCCGCGCCAGCACCGCCGCGTCCCGCATCAGCTCGCGGCTGACGGAGAACGGCGAGCAGGGCGCCACGCCCACCCGCACCATCGCCCCGGGGCGGGGGTCGTGGAACGCGTCGATGACGCGGATGCAGTCGTCCAGGATATCCGCCTCGCGCTCCACCAGCGCGTCGGGCGGCAGGCCGCCTGCGCTTTCGCCGATGCTCATCGCGCCGCGGGTGGGGTGGAAGCGCAGACCGATCTCGGCCGCCGCGGCGATGGTGTCGTCCAGCCGCGCACCGTTTGGGAAAAGATACAGGTGGTCGGAGCTCAGCGTGCAGCCCGACAGCGCCAGTTCGGCCAGCCCCAACAGCGCCGAGACGCGCATCTCCTCGGGGCCGAACCGGCCCCAGATGGGGTAGAGCGTCTTGAGCCAGCCGAAGAGCAGCGCATCCTGCCCGCCGGGCACGGCGCGGGTCAGCGTCTGGTACAGGTGATGATGGGTGTTCACCAGCCCGGGCGTCACGATGCAGCCCGCGGCCTCGACGATCTCGGCGCCGTTCGGCTTCAGCGCGGGGCCGATCTGGGCCACTTGCCCGCCCTTCAGGCGCAGGTCGGCCCCGGCCAACTCGCGCCGCGCGTCATCCATGGTGACGATCATCTCGGCGCCGCGGATCAGCGTGTGGCGCATGGCTTAACCCTCGACCCGTGACAGGATTTCCAGGGCGGCGGCGTGGATCTCGGGGTTGGCGGCGGCCAGCGCGCGGCCGCCATTCGCGGCGGATCCGCCCTGCCAGTCGGTCACGACCCCGCCCGCGGCCTCGATCACCGCGATGGGGGCCTGGATGTCATAGGGGTGCAGCCCGGCCTCGACCACCAGGTCGATCTGGCCCAGCGCCAGCAGCGCATAGGCGTAGCAGTCCATGCCGTAGCGGGTCAGCCGCGCCTGCGCGGCCAGCGCGTGAAAGGCGCGCTGCTCTGCCTGGGTCCCCACCTCGGGGAAGGTGGTGAACAGGACCGCCTCGTCGAGCCTCACGGTGGAGCGCGTCTTCAGCGCGCGGCTGCCGTGCGGCCCGTCCAGCCGCGCCTCGCCCAGCCCGCCGATGAAACGCTCGCCGATATAGGGCTGGTCGATGATGCCGAGCCGCGGGCCGGTCTCGTCCGACAGCGCCACCAGCACGCCCCAGGTCGGCGTGCCCGACAGGAAGGCGCGGGTGCCGTCGATGGGGTCGATCACCCAGGTCAGGCCGCTGGTCCCCTCGGTCAGGCCTTGTTCCTCGCCCAGGATGCCGTCGTCGGGGCGGCGCTCGGCCAGGATGGTGCGGATCGCCGCCTCGGCGGCATGATCGGCCTGGGTGACCGGGTCGAACCCTGCCTCGGCCTTGTTGGAAATCCCGAGATCGCCGTCGCGGAAATAATGCAGTGTTTCGACCCGCGCCGCGTCGGCGAGGGCATGGGCGGTGGCGATCAATTCGTCGCGCTGTCGGTCAGGCATGGGCGGCTCCGGCTGCAGGGGCAGAGATCGCCCCGTAGCGGGGCTAGAGCCTTGCCCGCTGCAGGTCAAGCTGCCGGATCAGTCGGCGTCGCTGAGCACGCGCGCCAGTTCGAACAGGCGGCGGCGCTGGGTCTCGGGGATGGCGTAGTAGGAGCGCACCAGTTCCAGCGCCTCCTTGTCCGACAGGATGTCGGCGGGCACCTTGCCCGCGCTGTCCGCCTTCTGGCCTTTCTGTTCCAGCCCTTCAAAGAAGAAGCTCACCGGAACCTCCAGCGCATCTGCGATGTCCCACAGGCGGGAGGCGCTGACGCGGTTCATCCCGGTTTCGTATTTCTGGATCTGCTGGAACTTGATCCCCACGCGCTCGGCGAGCTGCTGCTGGGTCATGCCCACCATCCAGCGACGGTGGCGGATACGCTTGCCGACATGGACGTCAACGGGATGTTTCATGGCTGCACTCCTGTTTTATCAATTTTTAAGCAATTTTCGTGCCAATTCCCCAGACTGAATCAGATGGAAAGCCCGAAAAGATTTAAGTATATGTAAATTCTTGATATTTTTTTGGAGAATGACTGAAACACGCCAAGCGCGCAAAGCTGACAGAAAAAACGCGCCCATCCACCCCGATCCGAGGTTTCGATTTCGCATTTTGCAATGCAATTTGCGAAAATTACTCGCCCTAAACTTGTGCGTTTTGCACTAGCTTTCTGTGGCCAAGCCCCTGGCCAATGGGTAACCTCTGGCCGAAAACCTGGTAGGAGAGCCGCATGCGCGCGTTGAAAGTCGAGAAATACGGGGATGCGCCGGCCCTGGTCGAATGCGACATCCCCGAACCCGCGGAAGGCGAACTTCTGGTGCGGATCGCGGCCTGCGGCCTGAATTTCGCCGATCTCCTGATGATCCAGGGCCGTTACCAGGAACGCCCGCCGTTGCCGGTCACCCTGGGAATGGAACTGGCCGGCACGGTCGAGGCGGCGGGCCCCGGCACGGATTCCACGCTGGTGGGCCAGCGGGTGGCGGTCTTCGCCGGGTCCGGGGGGCTGGCCGAATACGGCTGCTTCCCCGCCGCGCGCTGCGTGCCCCTGCCCTGCTCGATGAGCTTCGAGGAGGCCGCCGCCTTCCAGGTGGCCTATGGCACCAGCCATGTCGCACTGGACCACAAGGCCCGGCTGCAGCCGGGCGAGACGCTGCTGGTCACCGGCGCCGCGGGCGGCGTGGGGCTGACGGCGGTGGAGATCGGCAAGCTCATGGGCGCGCGGGTGATCGCCTGCGCCCGCGGCGCAGAAAAACTGGCCGTGGCCCGGCAGGCCGGCGCCGACCACCTGATCGACAGCGACACGCAGGACCTGCGCGATGAGGTCAAGGCGCTGGGCGGCGCCGACGTGGTTTATGAAACCATCGGCGGCGAGATGTTCGCCGCCGCCTTCCGCGCCTGCAACCCCGAGGCGCGCATTCTGGTGATCGGCTTTGCCAGCGGCAACCTGCCCGAGATCCCGGCCAACCACCTGCTGGTCAAGAACCTGTCGGTGCTGGGCCTCTACTGGGGCGGCTACCTGAAATTCCGCCCCGAGGTGCTGACCTCCTCCATGGCGCAGCTGTTCAGCTGGTATGCCGAGGGCAAGCTGCACCCGCATGTCAGCCACGCCCTGCCGCTGGAGCGCGCCACCGAGGCACTGGACCTGCTGCGCAGCCGCAAATCCACCGGGAAGGTCGTGGTCACCACGTCCTAGACGGACTGGTAGGCCTGCCGGATCAGATCGGCCAGGTGGTCCTTGCCCGGGCTGTCGGCCACGTCCGAGACATAGAGATTGATCTGGGTCGACGCCAGCTCGGGCAGCGCGCCGCCATGCTGGATGCGCTCCACGTAGGGTGGCTCGGTCCCCTCGATCGAGCTGTGCACCGCCAGATCGGCGCTGACCGATGCCTCGACGGTGCGGGTGCTGTCGCTTTCCACCGCCATCTCCCAGGGGATGCCGGCCTTGTCCAGCGCCGCCTGCACGCCGGGGCGGAAGATGCAATTGTATTCATAGGCCAGCCGGAGCGGGCGCTGCTTCCACGCCTGCCCGCCCGGGGCGCCGATCCAGACCAGAGGCCGGGTTTGCAATGTCTCGCCGCCCGGGCCGCAGCTGTCCTCGGTGGTCAGGATGACATCGACCTCGCCGCGCGCGAACTGTTCGTGCAGCCCGCGGGTGTAGGAGGACAAGAGCTGCACCTTGACGCGCGGGAAGTCGGCGTGGAAGCGGTGCAGCACCTGCGGGATGGCGGGATAGACGATGTCATGTGGCACGCCCAGCACGATCTCGCCCTCGTATTCCTCGGCGGTAAGCCGGGCAAAGACCTCGTCATTCACCGCCAGCATCCGGCGCGCATAGCCCAGCAGCTGCTCGCCCGCCGCGGTCAGCGCGATCTTTCGGGCCGAGCGGTCCAGCAGCTTCAGGTCCAGCGCCTCTTCCAGGCGCTTGAGCTGCATCGACACCGCCGATTGCGTCAGGTTCAGGAAGCCGGCCGCGCGGGTCACCCCGCCGGCATCCGCCACGGCCACGAAGGACCGCAGGGCCGTCATGTCCAGGTTGCGCGGCATATCACGTCTCCTGATGCTTAACATGAAAATCATTCGTTTGCGAAATGAAGCACAGGCGGCGATATATATCAACCAAAATGATGGGACTTCTCCCACTGTTCAGCATTTCGAAAAGAGGATAAGACCATGTCTCGTGTCAACGCCCCCTGCACCTCCCTGCCCGCCCGCCGCTCGCGCGGCCTGCTGCCGCGCCTGCGGCTGGCCTTCGGCGTGGCCGCACAGCGCCACCGCCTGACCCAGCTCGACGACGCGCTGTTGTCCGATATCGGCCTGACCCGGGGCCAGGCCGAGGCCGAGGCCCGCCGTGGTTTCTGGGACCTGCCCGACGCCTGAGGCGGCGCGGCGAAAAGCCCCGAAAGCCGGTTGGAAAAGCCCACCGAAAACCTTGAAAACGCGCCGCCCCTTGCCGATATTCAACGCCAAGGGCGGTACGCGCGCGCGCGGCCGCGCCACAGGTTTCAACTCGGAGGCTTAAATGGCTGACTACAACACGATCCGCGCGGGCCAGGCCGGTGTTCGCACCGCGCAGATTGACGAGGGGCTCCGCGCCCATATGAACAAGGTCTACGGCACCATGTCCGTGGGCCTGCTGGTGACGGCCGGCGTGGCCTGGGCCATCGGCTCCAGCGATGCGCTGCTCAGCATCTTCCGCGACCCGGTGACGCTGTCGCCGAACATCCTCGGCTGGATCGCGATGTTCCTGCCGCTGATCATGGTCTTCGCCTTCGGCGCCGCCATCAACCGGCTGTCGGCCGCCGGCGCGCAGCTGTTCTTCTACGCCTTCGCCGCGGCGATGGGCCTGTCCATTTCCTGGATTTTCAAAGCCTTCACCGACCTGTCGATCGCGCAGACCTTCCTGGTCACCTCGATTTCCTTCGCGGGCCTGTCGCTCTGGGGCTACACCACCAAGAAGGACATCTCGGGCTGGGGCTCGTTCCTGATCATGGGCGTGATCGGCATCCTGGTCGCCTCGATCGTGAACATCTTCCTCGGCTCGCCCGCGATCATGTTCGCGATCTCGGTGCTGGGCGTCCTGATCTTCGCGGGCCTGACCGCCTATGACACCCAGCGCATCAAGACAGAATACATCCAGCACGCCCAGGCGATGGACAGCGAATGGCTGGCCAAGTCGGCGATCATGGGGGCGCTGAACCTCTATCTCGACTTCATCAACCTGTTCATGTTCCTGCTGCAGTTCCTCGGCAATCGCGAGTGACACGCGGAATCAGCCAGAACGTCAAAGGGCCGGCCCAGCGCCGGCCCTTTTCTTTTGAGTATTTTACCCAAGAAGAAGCCCCCTCCCTTCTTCTTGGTGCAAATACTCGCACCGCGGCGCGCCGAAGGCGCGGTGCAGACAAAAGAAATGGCGCCGTCAGGCGCCGCACTGTGACAAACGAAAAAGGCCGCGCTCTCGGCGCGGCCCTTGTCACAGGATCAGCAAGCGCGTGGCTTACTTGATCTTGCCTTCCTTGTATTCGACATGCTGACGCACGACCGGGTCGTATTTGCGCACGGTCATCTTCTCGGTCATGGTGCGGGCGTTCTTCTTGGTCACGTAGAAGTGGCCGGTGCCCGCGGTCGAGTTCAGGCGGATCTTGATGGTGGTCGGCTTCGCCATGTGTCTTCTCCGTCGCGCGGGCCGCGTGACAATGCGCGCCCCGTGAAAATCCTTGAAGCCCGCCTTTTAATGGTCAGGCTGGCCGAGTCAACAGCAATTCGCGCGCGGATGGCCTGTAAGCCGGATTCTGTCCAGGAGGTTGCCCTCCCTGGATGACCATTCCTCTACGCCCGCCATTGCTGACGGGCTCCAGCTGCCTACCCGGACCTCTGGGCCGAAGCCGCCCTGGGGCCGCAGCCCCGCGAGGTCCCTATTCGGCATTGCTCCCGGTGGGGCTTGCCGTGCCGGGACTGTTGCCAGCCCCGCGGTGGGCTCTTACCCCACCGTTTCACCTTGACCACCGATGGTATCGGACGAACCGACCTGTGCGGTGGCAGTCTGTTCTCTGTGGCGCTTTCCCTCGGGTTTCCCCGGCCGGGCGTTACCCGGCACCGTCGCTTCGTGGAGTCCGGACTTTCCTCGGGGTCTCCCCCGCGGCCATCCAGCCATCCGCGCGCCCTGGTTATCTAGGTATTGACTGCGCCCCGGTCAACGGGGAAGCGGCGGGCAAGGTCCAGCGCCACGGCCATGTCCTCGGCCGCCAGGGGCCCCTCCGCCCAGGGGCGGAAGCGCTGGCGCAGCGCGTCGAGCAGCAGGTCGGTGGGGTGCTCCCCGTCATAGCCAAAGGCCTGCAGGGCGGCGCGGAAGGCGGCCTCGTCGGGCGCGGGAACATGCTCGGGGCAAGGCCAGACCGACAGGCCGGCCCGCGCCAGGCGGCGCCAGTCAAAGCGGCGCCCGGGGTCGGACTTGCGGGCCGGCGCCATGTCGGAATGGCCCATTACCCGTTCGGGCGGGATCGACCAGCGCCCTAGGATGCCGGCCAGCAGGCGCTCCAGCGCTGCCATCTGCGGTTCGGGATAGGGGGCGGTGCCGGTATTGGCCAGTTCGATGCCGATGGAACGGGAATTGACGTCGGACACATCGCCCCAACGCCCCGCCCCGGCATGCCAGGCGCGCATCTCCTCGGCGACCATGTGGAAGAGCCGCCCATCCTCGGCGATCAGGTAATGCGCCGAGACCTCGGCGCCCGGATCGCACAGGCGTTCCAGCGCGGCCTCCGCGCTGGGCATTGCGGTGTAGTGCAGCACGACCATGTCAGGCCGCGCCCCGCCGCGGCGGGGGCCGCAATTGGGCGAGGGGCAGCTGTGCGCGGTCACGCGTCCTCAGCGCCGCGCGAGGCGGAAGGGCCTGGGGTCCCAGGCGCAGGCAAAGCCGTCGCCGTCGGGATCGAGATTCTTGCGGTCGCGCTGCGGACCGCCGGCCTCGAGGAAGGCCTGTTGTGCCAGGTCGGGCGAGGCGTAGCGGGCGCAGGCGCGCTGACTGGAGCTGAGCTTCAGGCCCGAGCGGCGATAGACCTGCTCGCCCACCCGGTTGGTGGTGCTCAGCGCGTAGGCCACGATGTTGGGCCCCGTGGAGGGCGCGCGGTCGGGCAGCGCCTCGGGCTCGATGAACTCGTACTGCTGGCGCAGCGCGGCCAGGCGCTCGCGGTCGCTCTCGATGGTTTCGCGCGCGGTGACCGCCTTGAAATCCTGCTCGTCCGAGAGGCCGGGATTGTTGGGCACCGCCTCGGCGGTGGCCGCATCGGCGGTCCCGGTCTCGGCCGCGGCCGGCGCCTCGGCGGCGGGCAGGCCTGAAGCCGCGGTGTCCAACGGCGCCTCTGCGCCGAGCGGCTGCACCGTCACCGGATCGCCCTGCAATGTCTGCTCGCGCGCGGCCTGGTAGGTGCCGTAATCGCCGAAGCCGACCCCGGCCGCCGAATCCGGCACCTCGGGGGAACATGCCGCCAGCGACGCCAACACCAGCGCCGAAAACCCATACCGTTTCATGATGAACCCTGCTCTTCGCTCTTCGGCGCGGGACATTACCACCATTTTTCCGGCTTGGAAACAAAGCCCGCCGCCTGCTCCAGCGCGTAGGCGGAGTTCAGCAGATCGCCCTCTTCCCAAGGCCGGCCGATCAGCTGCAGGCCCAGCGGCAGGCCCTGCTTGTCCAGGCCCGCGGGGACCGAGACACCGGGCAGCCCGGCGAGGTTCACGGTCACGGTGAAGACGTCGTTGAGATACATCTGCACCGGATCGGCCTCGGCCATCTCGCCCAGGCCAAAGGCGGCCGAGGGCGTGGCGGGGGTCAGGATGGCGTCGATGCCCTGCGCGAAGGCATCCTCGAAATCCTTCTTGATCAGGGCGCGGACCTTGCGGGCGCGGTTGTAATAGGCGTCGTAGAAGCCCGCCGACAGCACGTAGGTGCCGATCATCACCCGGCGCTGCACCTCGTGGCCGAAGCCCTCGGCGCGGGTCTTCTCGTACATCTCGACGATGCCGTCGCCCTGCGCCAGCTTGGCGCGGTGGCCGTAGCGGACCCCGTCATAGCGGGCCAGGTTCGACGAGGCCTCGGCCGGCGCGATCACGTAATAGGCGGGCAGCGCGTATTTGGTGTGGGGCAGAGAGATATCGACGATCTCGGCGCCCGCGGTCTTGAGCATCTCGGCGCCCTCGTGCCAGAGCTTCTCGATCTCCTCGGGCATGCCCTCCATGCGGTATTCGGCGGGGATGCCGATCTTCTTGCCCTTGATGTCGCCGGTCAGCAGCGCCTCGAAATCCGGCACGGGCAAGTCGGCGGAGGTCGAATCCTTGGGGTCGTGCCCGGCCATCGCGCCCAGCATGATCGCGGCGTCGCGCACGCTCTTGGTCATGGGGCCTGCCTGGTCCAGGGACGAAGCGAAGGCCACGATGCCCCAGCGCGAGCAGCGCCCGTAGGTGGGCTTCAGCCCCACGGTGCCGGTAAAGGCCGCGGGCTGGCGGATGGAGCCGCCGGTGTCGGTGCCGGTCGCGGCCAGGCACAGATCTGCCGCCACGGCAGAGGCCGACCCGCCCGAGCTGCCGCCCGGGGTCAGCGCGGTGTCCTCGTTGCCGCGCCGCCAGGGGTTCACGGCATTGCCGTAAACGCTGGTCTCGTTGGACGAGCCCATGGCGAATTCGTCCATGTTCAGCTTGCCCAGCATGACCGAGCCCGCGTCGAACAGGTTCTGGCTGACGGTCGATTCGTACTCCGGCTTGAACCCTTCGAGGATGCCCGAGGCCGCCTGGCTGGGCACGCCCTTGGTGCAGAACAGGTCCTTGATGCCCACCGGGATACCGCACATGGCGGGCGCGTCGCCCGCCTTGATCCGCGCGTCGGCGGCCTTGGCCTGCTCCAGCGCGATCTCGGGGGTCTTGTGCACGAAGGCGCCCAGCGCACCGGCGCCGTCGATCTCGTTCAGGCAGGCCTCGGTGAGTTCGACCGAGGTGGTGTCGCCCTTGCGCAGCGCGTCGCGGGCCTCGGCGATGGTGAGTTTGTTCAGATCGCTCATGGTTTACTCCACCACTTTCGGCACGGCGAAGAAGCCTTCGCGCGCGTCGGGGGCGTTGGACAGGATCTTTTCGGGGTAGCCGCCGTCGGTGACCACGTCCTCGCGGCGCTTCAGCCGCATCGGCGTGACCGAGGTCATCGGCTCCACGCCCTCCACGTCCACCTCGTTGAGCTGTTCCATGAAGGTCAGGATATTCGAAAGCTCGCCTGCCAGGGCCGGCAGGTCTTCTTCTTTCACGGCGATGCGCGCCAGATGCGCCACGCGCCGGGCGGTATCGATGTCAATGGACATGGCCGTCTCCGTCTGGATGTCGGGACCGGGTTTAGCCCTGCGCGCGCGGCGCTGCAAGCATGTGGCGGCGATAGGTCTCGATCATCCAGCCCAGCATCGTGGCGTTGAGGATATGCCACAGGAAATGCGTGCCCAGCGGCCAGGCGGCGCAGAGCGGCTGATCAAGCGTGCGGAAGGTCAGCGAGACGATCAGGACGCCCGCCCCGGCGGCCAACCCGCGCGCGGTGTCGGGCGCCCGGCGGCGCAGCAGCGCGGCATAGACCAGGATCAACAGCGGCACCGGCGCATAGCCCGCCGAGGAGCCGAGGCCGGGGATCATGGAAAAGAGTGGCACCGTGGCCGCGGCATAGGGGAAAAACAGCGCCGTCAGCGCCAGCGCGGGCCAGACCCGCAGCCCCCAGAAATGGCGGTTGGCGGCGTAGAGGTAGAGCAGGATGAAACCCAGGATCGGCAACACGTCGGCCAGCCCCGCCCAGGCCGTGGCATGGGTGTGAAACAGGTAGGAGCCGATGCCGATCACCGCCAGCACCGCCGCCATCGCCCGGGCCAGCGGCAGGGGCTGCCCGCGCAGGCGCCGCCACATCACCAGCGCGGCCAGAAGGAAGGCGAGATTGGTGACCGCGTTCACCGGCTCGGCCCAGTAGCCGGGATCGAGCCGTTCGCAGTAAGAATCGACCGGGCGCGTCCAATCCATAGGCGGGGGCCTTTCCCTTTGCTAAGCTTGCCGCAACTCAAGATAGGAGAGCGAAATGAAAATCACATGGCTGGGACATTCCGGTTTCCGCATCGAGATCGCCGACCAGGTGCTGTTGCTCGACCCCTGGATGAGCGGCAACCCCATGTTCCCCGATGCCCGCCGGGCCGAGGCGATCGAGGGGGCCACGCATATCCTGATCACCCACGGCCACAGCGACCATTCCGGCGATGCCGTGGGCATCGCACAGGAACTGGGCGTGCCGGTGGCGGGCATCTACGACCTGATGAGCTGGTGGGAGGAACGCGAAGGGATCGAGACCATCGGCTTCAACAAGGGCGGCACCATCGCGCTGGGCGAGGTGCGGGTGACCATGGTCAACGCCGTGCATTCCTCCTCGGTCAATGGCGCGCATGAGCCGATCTACACCGGCGGCGAGGCGGGATTCATGATCGCGGGCGAGGGCCACACGATCTATGTCTCGGGCGATACCGACGTGATGGCGGACATGAAGATCTTCAACGACCTGCACGCGCCGGATATCGGCATCCTGTGCTCGGGCGGCCATTTCACCATGGACATGAAGCGCGTGGCCTATGCGGCGCAGACCTTCTTCGATTTCAAGACCATCATCCCCTGCCACTACCGCACCTTCCCGATCCTCGAACAGTCGGCAGCGGTGCTGAAGGACAGCCTGCCCGGCGTGGACGTGATCGAGCCCGAGGTGATGGAGCCGATCCGGCTGTGAGCCCGCGCGCCGCCTAGCGGCGCTCGACGAAGAACATCTTCAGCAGGCGCTCGGCCTCTTCCGCGGCGATCCCGTCATAGACCTCGGGCACATGGTGGCTCTGCGGGTGCTCGAACACCCGCGGGCCATGCGCCACGCCGCCCGATTTCGGGTCCGCCGCACCATAGTAAAGCCGTGCGATCCGCGCCTGGCTGATGGCCGAGGCGCACATCGGGCAGGGTTCCAGCGTCACGTAGAGGTCATGGCCCGGCAGCCTCTCGCTGCCCGCCGCCGCGCAGGCCGCGCGCAGCGCCAGGATCTCGGCATGGGCCGTGGGATCGCTCAGCTCGCGGGTGCGGTTGCCGGCGCGCGCAACGATCCGGCCAGAGGGCGCGACGATCACCGCGCCCACCGGCACCTCGCCGCGCTCGGCGGCGGCGCGGGCCTCGTCAAGGGCGGCGTCCATGTAGCTGGTGAAGGGGCTCATGCCCCCTCAATGCCCCGCCGCCCTGCCCCGCGCAAGCCGCTTTCGCGCGGGGTCGCGGCCGCTAGCCGCGGTGATGGTCGCAGGTGACGTTCGGGTTGAATGGCATGAGCGTTCCGGTGGGATTGTCGCGGAACAGCCAGACATGCTGGTCGAAATGCGGCATGAAGCCATGCGCCTCGTCCCCCGGCGTGTCGTGCATGTCCGCCATGTGATCCCATTCGCGGCCGTTGAGCATCGGCGGGCCGTCATGGCCCATTCCGCGCCACGCCGTTTCGAAGACCAGGTTCTCGATCCCCACGAGCTCCAGCGTGCCATCCGCCTGCGGCTCGTAGAGCAGGATCGCGGGCTTCATGAAATCGGTGTGGGTGCTCATGCCGTCCACGCGCGGCTCGGTCGCGGTGATCTTCAGCATCGCCGGGTTGAGATAGTGAATCCCCATCCCGCCCCATTCCGGCGGCAACCCCTCGGCCGCCGCTGTCACGCAGGCCCCCGAGGGGTCGGGGATGTAGCCCTCGGCCAGGGCCACGTTCACGTCCTTGTATTTCTCGGTAGCCGCCCGCAGCGCATCGAGGTCGTAATCATCGGCGCGGGCTGCGCCTGAAAACGCCACCGCGGCGGCCAGCGCGATCAAAGAAATCAATGCAGGTTTCATGGAAATTCTCCCTGTGGCTTTCCGCCCGGGCTCTGCCGGTGGAAGATCGCATGATACCATGAGTCGCGCGCCCGCCCCGCATGCTGCTTTCCCTTGGTGCGCAAAGGGTTGTCCTGCCGCAGCCCGTGGGCGGACATGCGCGGGTGACAGCGCGGCCACGAGACCGGCTTCCGCTTCGCCCCGCAAAGGCGTAGAGAGGGCCCATGAGCACCGATACCCCAAAAGGCGAGCGCATCGCCAAGGTCCTGGCCCGCGCCGGCGTCGCCTCGCGCCGCGAGGCCGAGCGCATGATCGAGGCCGGCCGCATCACCGTGAACGGCCGCAAGATCGCCAGCCCCGCGCTGAACGTGACCGAGGCCGACAAGATCACCGTCGACGGCCAGCCCCTGGCCGAGCCCGAGCCGCCGCGGCTGTGGCTTTACCACAAGCCCGCCGGGCTGGTGACCACCGCGCGCGACGAGAAGGGCCGCCCGACCGTGTTCGACAACCTGCCCGAGGGCATGCCGCGGGTGATGTCCGTGGGCCGGCTGGACCTCAATTCCGAGGGGCTGCTGCTGCTGACCAATGACGGCGAGATCAAGCGCCGGCTGGAGTTGCCTTCAACCGGCTGGCTGCGCAAGTACCGGGTACGGGTGAAAGGCAGCCCCACCGACGAGATGCTGGAGCCGCTGCGCAAGGGGATCGAGATCGAGGGCGAGAAGTTTCAGCCCATGGACGTCACGCTCGACCGCCAGCAGGGGGCGAATGCCTGGCTGACCATCGGCCTGCGCGAGGGCCGCAACCGCGAGATCCGCCGCGCCGCCGAGGCGATCGGGCTGACCGTCAACCGGCTGATCCGCGTCAGCTATGGCCCGTTCCGGCTGGGCGACCTGAAACCGGGCGAGGTGGAGGAGGTAAAGGGGCGCGTGCTGCGCGACCAGCTGGGCCTCGACAGGGATTTCAAACCGGCGTCCAAGCCGCGCCCCAAACGCCGCCGCCCGGCCCGCCCGACGCGGGGGAAACGCTAGGCCAACAACCTTGCCCCAGGCCGCGCACTGTGCATTCCTGCCCGTAAGGCTTTTTTTATGGAGCGCATAGGATGGCGGACCTTTTCACGATCGAGAACCTCGGCAACCTGCTGATGCTGTGCTTCCTGCAGGCGGTGCTGGGCTTCGACAACCTGCTTTACATCAGCATCGAAAGCCAGCGCGCGCCGGTCGCGCAGCAGCGTGCGGTGCGGTTCTGGGGGATCATTATCGCTGTGACGCTGCGGGTCGTGCTGCTTTTCGTGATGGTCCGCCTGCTGGAGGGGCTATCGGAGCCCTTCTTCGTGATGACCTGGACCGGGGTGCTGGAGGGCGCGGTGAACTTCGCCACCGTGGTGTTCATCTTCGGCGGCGTGTTCATCATCTACACCGCGGTCAAGGAGATCAGCCACATGCTGTCGGTCGATCACCTCGACCATGATGTCGAGGGCAAGACCGGCAAATCGGGCCTGCAGGTGATCGGGCTGATCGTGACGATGAACCTGATCTTCAGTTTCGACTCGATCCTTTCGGCACTGGCGATCACCGATGTTTTCCCGGTGCTGGCCGCGGCGATCCTGATCTCGGGCGCGGCAATGCTGATCCTGGCCGACGGGGTGACGGCGTTCCTGGAAAAGAACCGGATGTACGAGGTGCTGGGCCTGTTCATCCTGCTGATCGTGGGCGTGGTGCTGCTGGGCGAGGCCGGGGTGGCCGCGGCCCATGCCATGCATGACGAGACGCTGGGCCTGAAATTCTTCGGCTACGCGGTGGTGCCGATGTCCAAGACCACCTTCTATTTCGCGGTGGTGGTGCTGTTCGCCGTGGAGTTCCTGCAATCGGGCTACAAGCGCAAGCTGGCGGCCGAGCGCCGTGCCGCGCAGAGCCACCGCGCCTGAGGATTGTTTCGCGCAAGCGCCGTATCGCGTATAGGGAAAGAGCGGCAGACCGAAAGGGCGACAGATGTCAGAAACCGGGTTGCAGAAGCTGGCTTTCTTCCTGCTGGTGGCGCTGATGCTCTATGTTTCGGCCACGGGCGGGGGCATGTGATGGCGCAGCGGTACGGCGGCAAATTCAGCCCCCAAGGCGGCCCCGAGAACGCGCCCGGGCCGCGCAACCCGTTCCGGGGGCGCCGGCGCACCCGCGCCGGCGGGCGGGTGAACCTGCTGTTCCTCGCCCCCTTCCCGCTGGCCTGGCGGGCGTTCTTCTCCGACCCGGTGAACATGGCCGTCTACCTGGGGGCCTTCGGCACATTAATCCTCGCCGCTTGGCTGACGCGCGAGGGAATCCTTGCGCAGGAAGCCTATGAGGCGCGCAAGGTTGCGCGCCGCCCCGCCATTCCGCGCAAGATCTTTGCGTCCGCTCTGACTGGCGCGGGGCTGGCCCTGGCGGGCATCGCGGCGCACGGCGCGGTGGAGGCCGCGGTCTTTGCCATTCTGGGCGCGGTACTGCACAGCTTCGCCTTCGGCCTCGACCCGCTGAAGGACAAGGGGATGGAGGGCATCGACACCTTCCAGCAGGACCGTGTGGCGCGCGCCGTGGACGAGGCCGAGAAGCACCTACAGGCCATGACTGACGCCATCCGCCGCGCCGAGGACCGCAAGCTGGAGGCGCGCGTCGAGCGCTTCCAGTCCACCGCGCGAGAGATGTTCCGCACCGTCGAAGAAGACCCGCGCGACCTGACCTCCGCGCGCAAGTACCTGGGCGTCTACCTGCTGGGTGCGCGCGACGCGACGGTCAAGTTCGCCGACCTCTACAGCCGGACCCGCGACGCCAGGGCGCGCGCCGATTACGAGGCCCTGCTGAGCGATCTGGAAGAGAATTTCACCGCCAGGACCGAGAAACTGCTGCTCGACGACCGCTCGGACCTGGATGTCGAGATTGAAGTGCTGCGCGAAAGGTTGCAGCGTGAAGGCGTGCGTCCCAACGGGGGGCAGGCGTAATTGGAGAAAAAGTCATGTCAGAGAGCATTCGTCAGAAAGCCGAAAAGGAACTCGCCGAGATCGAAGAGGTGACCGCCGCCGCCCTGCCCGAACCCGCCGGCGAGATGGTGCCGCTCGAGGCCGCCGAGGCGCCTGTGGCCGAGGGCATCCGCAGCCGTATGAACGAGATCGACATCGGCAACACGCAATCGATCATCTCCTTCGGTTCCGCCGCGCAGGGGGAGTTGCAGGAGATCAGCCAGGCCATGCTGACCGACGTGCGCAACAAGGACGTGGGCCCGGCGGGCGACAGCCTGCAGAACATCGTCACCACCATCCGCGGCTTCTCGGTTTCCGAGCTCGACGTGCGGCGCAAGCTGAGCTGGTGGGAAAAGCTGCTGGGCCGCACCGCGCCCTTCGCCAAGTTCATCGCGCGCTACGAGGGTGTGCAGCTCCAGATCGACAAGATCACCGACGACCTACTGGGCCACGAGCACAAGCTGCTGAAGGACATCAAGTCGCTGGACAAGCTCTACGGCAAGACGCTGGACTTCTACGACGAGCTGGCGCTCTACATCGTCGCCGGCGAAGAGAAGCTGAAGGAACTGGACGAACAGACCATCCCCGCCAAGGCGGCCGAGGCGGAGGCCGCGGCCGAGAACGAGAAGGTCCTCAAGGCGCAGGAGCTGCGCGACCTGCGCGCCGCCCGCGACGACCTGGAGCGCCGCATCCACGACCTCAAGCTCACCCGCCAGGTGACCATGCAGTCGCTGCCCTCGATCCGGCTGGTGCAGGAAAACGACAAGTCGCTGGTCACCAAGATCAACTCCACCCTGGTCAACACGGTGCCGCTCTGGGAAACCCAGCTGGCGCAGGCGGTGACCATCCAGCGCTCGCGCGAGGCGGCGGCGGCTGTGCGGGGCGCGGCGGACCTGACCAACGAGTTGCTGACCGCCAATGCCGAGAACCTGCAGCAGGCCAACCGCGCCGTGCGCGAAGAGATGGAGCGGGGCGTCTTCGACATCGAGGCGGTGAAATCGGCCAACGCGACCCTGATCGCCACCATCGAGGAAAGCCTGAAGATCGCCGACGAGGGCAAGGCCAGGCGCGCCGCCGCCGAGGAGGAATTGAAGAAGATGGAGGCCGAGTTGCGCGAGACCCTTGCCGCGGCCAAGGCCCGCGGCGATAAGACCGGGGACACCGCCGGCACGTCCGTGCCGTCCTGATCCATGCCCCGGAGGCAACCATAGGTATGCGCGCGCCCCTTTTCGCGGCCCTGGCCCTGCTCGGCCTGGCCGCCTGTGATGTGCTGGCGCCGGTTCAGCCGGTGCCGGCGCCGCCCGCGCGCCCCGCCGCGCTGGGCCCGGCCGAGCAGTCGGAGGAAAGCAAGGCCATCGCACGCCATTTCGCCCGGGTGCAGGCCGACCTCGTCGCCCGCGGCCTGATGCGGCGCGACGGCGGCGGGCCGGATGTGCCCTTCACGACCCGGAACCTGGTCGACAATTTCGTGCATATCGCGCTCTACGACGAATATGTCAGCCATGGCGGCATGCTGATCGCGCGCCCCACCCCCAGCCGCCTGCGCCGCTGGGAACAGCCCATCCGCCTGGGCCTGATCTTCGGCGACAGCATCCCCCAGGCCCAGCGCCGCGAGGACAGCGCCAATATCGCCTCCTACGCGCGCCGCCTGTCGCGGCTGACCAGCCTGCCGATCACAATGAGCCGCCCGGAACAGGCCAATTTCCACGTCCTCGTGCTGCACGAGGACGAGCGGCGGGCCTTTGGCCCGCGCCTGCGCCAACTCGAGCCGGGGATCGACTCGACCGCGCTCAACGCCATCGTGAACATGCCGCGCTCGACCTTCTGCCTGGTCTTCGCCTTCTCGCGCGGCAACTCCTCCAATTATTCCCGGGCGGTCGCGGTGATCCGCGGCGAACACCCCGACCTGATGCGCCTATCCTGCATCCACGAGGAATTGGCCCAGGGCATGGGGCTGGCCAATGACAGCCCGGCCGCGCGGCCCTCGATCTTCAACGACGACGAGGAATTCGCGCTGCTGACCGAGCACGACGAACTGCTTCTAAAGATCCTCTACGACCCGCGGCTCAAGACCGGCATGTCCCCCGGGGAGGCGCGCCCGGTCGTGCAGGAGATCGCCACCGAACTGGCCGGCGGTCCCAGCTAGAAGCCCGGCCCGCCGAACGGCGAAGAAGGCGCATCGCCCGGCGACGGACGCTAGCCCGCCTCCTCGAAAAGCACCTCGACCTCTTCGTCCTGCCGGGCGGCGCGCAGCTGCAGGTCGAACATCAGGCTCTTGGCGCGCGCCTTGGTGATCCCCAGGTCGTGCATCAGATGCTCAAGCGATGCCGGCGGTTCCAGCACGCCGGCCTCGTGCATCGTCTCGAGCAGGAAGACGTTCAGCTCGTGCCGGGGCCCGGCGCAAAAGGCCATCTCCCTCACCGTGCTGAAAATCGATTTCAACATAGCCCGCATCTGCCGCTCGGACAGCCCGTCAATGGCCTCCAGCTTCATGTGATACCTCACAGTCCTTCATCCCCAATGACGAAAGCTTTACACGCTCTGCGCGAGCATGCCAAATGCTCTTCTGCGGCGTAGCGTCACCACACGCGAACGGATATATTCGCGGCAGGATTACAGATTGGGGGCCCCGATGGGTATTTTCGATTTTCTTTCCGGCGAATTCATCGACGTCATTCACTGGGTGGACGACACCCGCGACACCATGGTCTGGCGGTTCGAGCGCGAAGGCCACGAGATCAAGTACGGCGCCAAGCTGACCGTGCGCGAGGGGCAGGCGGCGGTCTTCGTCCACGAAGGCCAGATCGCCGATGTCTTCACCCCCGGCCTCTACATGCTGGAGACCAACAACATGCCGGTGCTGACCACGCTGCAGCACTGGGATCACGGCTTCAAATCGCCCTTCAAGTCGGAAATCTACTTCGTCAACACCACCCGCTTCAACGATCTGAAATGGGGCACCAAGAACCCGATCATGCTGCGCGACCCCGAATTCGGCCCCACGCGCATCCGCGCCTTCGGCACCTACAGCGTGCGGGTGACCGAGCCGGCCCGCTTCCTGACCGAGATCGTGGGTACCGACGGCGAGTTCACGATGGACGAGATCAGCTTCCAGATCCGCAACATCATCGTGCAGGAGTTTTCCCGCGTCATCGCCTCCTCCGCGATCCCGGTGCTGGACATGGCCGCCAATACCGCCGACCTGGGCAAGCTGGTGGCGACCGAGGTCTCGGTGACGCTGGAGAATTACGGCCTGACCATGCCCGAATTCTAAATCGAGAACATCTCGCTGCCCCCCGCGGTCGAGGCCGCGCTGGACAAGCGCACCTCGATGGGGCTGGCGGGCGACCTGGGCAAGTTCACCCAGTATTCGGCGGCCGAGGCGATGACCGCGGCGGCGCAGAACCCCGCGGGCGGCGGCATGGCCGCGGGCCTGGGCGCCGGGATGGGCATGGCCATGGCCGGCCAGATGGCGCAGCAGGGCCCCTGGGGCCCGGTGCCCGCCTCGCAGGCCACCCGCCCCGTCGCCCCGCCGCCCCCGCCGGTCGAACATGTCTGGCACCTGGCCGAAAAGGGCGAGACGAAGGGCCCGTTCTCCAAGGCAGACCTGGGGCGCATGGCCGGCGCGGGCGAACTGACCCGCGAAACCTATGTCTGGACGCCCGGCCAGGACGGCTGGATGCGGGCCGAGGACGTGGCCGAGCTGGCCCAGCTTTTCACCATCCTGCCGCCGCCGCCGCCCGGCGCCTGAGCCCCTTCTTCTTGGCAGAAACACTCCCGCCGGAGGCATGAAAGTCATGGCCGACCCCCAGCCGCCCGCGCCCCCCGCCGAGCACCGCTTCCCCTGCGTGCAATGTGGCGCCGACCTGCGCTTCGACCCCGCGGCGGGGCAGCTGACCTGTGACCATTGCGGCCACACGGAGCCGGTCGAGACCGCCCGCCATCCCGGCGCCATCCGCGAACTCGACTTCCGCGCCGCGCTGATGGCACAGCTCCCCGAGGCCGAGATCGAGGAAACCCGCGTCCTGAAATGCCCCAATTGCGGCGCGCAGGTCGAGATCGATGCCGACACCCACGCGGGCGAATGCCCGTTCTGCGCCACACCCGTGGTCACCGACACGGGCACGCACCGGCATATCAAGCCCAAGGGCCTGCTGCCCTTCGCGCTGAACGAACGCGAGGCACGCGACGCGATGACGCGATGGCTGGGCAAGCTCTGGTTCGCCCCGAACGGGCTGCAGGACTATGCCCGCAAGGGGCGCCGGATGCAGGGCATCTACGTGCCCTACTGGACCTTCGACGCCGATACCGAGACCGATTACCGGGGCGAGCGCGGCACCGTCTACTACGTCACCCGCACCGTCACCCGGAACGGCAAGACCGAAACCGTCCGCGAACCCCGCATCCGCTGGAGCCCGGCCGCGGGCCACGTGGCGCGGTTCTTCGACGACGTGCTGGTGCTGGCCACGCGTTCGCTGCCCAAGCGCTACACCGACGCGCTGGAGCCCTGGGACCTCGCCGCGCTGGAGCCCTACGCCCCCGAATACCTCGCCGGCTTTCGGGCCGAAGGGTACACGGTGGAACTGGACGAGGGCTATGACCAGGCCCGCCGCCACATGGACCGGGTAATCGAGCGCGACGTGAAATTCGACATCGGCGGCGACCGGCAGCGCATCCATCGCCTCGACACCGTCGTGTCCGACGTGACCTTCAAGCATATCCTGCTGCCGGTCTGGCTGGCCGCCTACAAGTACCGCGGCAAGACCTACCGTTTCGTGGTCAACGGCCGCACCGGGCGCGTGCAGGGCGAGCGCCCCTGGTCGACCTGGAAGATCGCCGTCGCCGTGGTGCTGGGGGCGATCGTGGCGGCGGGCATCGGCTATCTGGTCGCGCAGAACCAGCAGTGAGGCCGCGCCGCCCCGGGCGGGGTCAGCCCCGGCCCACGGGGATGCGCGCGCCGCGCGCCTTCGCCGGCGCCCGCTTGCCCACCGTGATCGCCAGGACGCCGTCCTTCAGGTCGGCCCGGATCTGGTCGGGATCGGCCTCGGGCGGCAGGCGGAAGCTGCGCGAGAAGGCGCCGTATTGCAGCTCGCTGAAATACCAGCTGTCGTCCTCTTCCTCGCGCGCGACCCGCTTCTCGCCGGTCACGGTGATCACGCCGTCATCGACCGTGACCTCGACATCGTCCTCGGCCACGCCCGGCAGCTCGACCCGGATCACGTAGCCGGCCTCGCCCACCTTCGCCTCCGAGGGCGGCGCGAAGAAATCGGCCAGACGCCCGGCGGCGCTGCGCAGCGGTTCGTAGATCGACGGCCAGAAGCCGCTGGTATGGGATTTCTCGACCATTTCGGACCTCCTTGTTCCCGGGCAGACTGTGGCGTGGGCCCGCGCCTGTCCTTGACGCAGGTCAAGCCCGATTGCCCCGCCGCCGTGGCGGCGCTACCAAGGGGGACAGAGACCCGGAGGCCCCATGATCCTGTGTTGCGGCGAAGCGTTGATCGACATGCTGCCCGCCAAGACGCGCGTGGGCGGGCAGGCCTTTGCGCCCTGCCCCGGCGGCGCGGCCTACAACAGCGCGGCGGCGCTGGCGCGGCTGGGCACGCCGGCGGGGCTGTTCGCCGGCCTTTCCGAGGACCTTTTCGGCCGGAAGCTCGCCGCGGCGCTGGAGGCGGCCGGCGTGGACACGCGGCTCGCGCCGCGCTCGGCCCGGCCCACGGCGCTGGCCTTCGTGCAGCTTGTCGGGGGCCAACCCTGCTACGCGTTCTACGACGAAGGCAGCGCCGGGCGGATGGTCGGTCCGCAGGATCTGCCCGCCCTGCCCGAGGGGGTGGAGGCGCTGCTCTTCGGCGGCATCTCGCTGGCCGAGGAGCCCTGCGGCGCCGCCTACGAGGCGCTGATGGCACGTGCCGGTCCGCGCGTGACCCTGCTCGACCCCAATATTCGCCCCGCCCTGATCGCGCAGGACGCCGCCTACCGCATGCGCCTCGACCGCATGATCGCGCTGGCCGATATCGTGAAACTGTCGGACGAGGACCTGCGCTGGCTGCTGGGCGATGGCGACCCGGCCGAACAGGCCCGCGGCCTGCTCGCCCGGGGCCCGAAGCTGGTGCTGCTGACCGAGGGCGCGCGCGGGGCCACCGCCTTCACCGCGCGCGGCAAGGTCTCGGCCCCCGCGCGGCGGGTGCCGGTCATCGACACCGTGGGCGCAGGCGACGTGTTCAACGCGGCGGCGCTGACCGCGCTGCGCGACGCCGGGGCGCTGGCCAAACCGGCGCTGGCCGAGATGGACCAGGACAGGCTGCGCGATGTGCTGGATTTCGCCCAGCGTGCCGCCGCCTATTCCGTGACGCAACAGGGCGCCGCCGCGCCCCGCAGAGAGGACCTGAGATGAGAGCATTGCTGCAACGGGTGAGCGAGGCCGCCGTCCGCGTCGACGGCGAGGTGATCGGACAGAGCGGGCCGGGCCTGCTGATCCTGGTCTGCGCCATGCAGGGCGATACTGAGGCGCAGGCCGACCAGTTGGCCGCCAAGATCGCCAAGCTGCGCATTTTCCCGGACGAGGCGGGCAAGATGAACCGCTCGGTCCGCGATATCGGCGGCTCGGCCCTGGTGGTCAGCCAGTTCACGCTGGCCGCCGACACCTCGCGCGGCAACCGCCCAGGCTTCTCCACCGCCGCGCCGCCGGCCGAGGGGGAGCGCCTGTACGAATATTTCGCCGAGCGGATGCACGCCGAGGGAATCGCCACCGAAACCGGCCGCTTCGGCGCGGACATGAAGGTCTCGCTGGTCAATGACGGGCCGGTGACGATCTGGATGGAGGTCTGAGCGGCGCAGTTCCCACGCCCGCCGCTTTCTGCTAGGCGGAGGCGAGTTCCAGGGAGGTTCACATGCTGCAATTCGCCCCGTCCATCCACCGGCTCGGCACCGAGTCCGCCTTCGAGGTTCTGGCCCGCGCCAACAAGCTGGCCGCCGAGGGCCGCGACATCATCAATCTCGGCATCGGCCAGCCCGATTTCCGCACCCCCGAGCATATCGTCGAGGCCGGGGTGAAGGCGCTGCGCGACGGCGCGCATGGCTACACCCCCGCCAACGGCCTGCCCGCGCTGCGCGAGGCCGTGGCCGCCGATCTGAACGCCCGCCACGGGGTCGAGGTGAACCCCGACAACGTGGTGGTGGTGCCCGGCGGCAAGCCCACCATGTTCTTCGCCGTCCTGATGTTCGGCGAGCCCGGCGCCGAGATCATGTATCCCAACCCCGGCTTCCCGATCTACGAATCCGTGATCCGCTATTCCGGGGCGACGCCGGTGCCCATCGCGTTGTCCGAGGAAAGCGGCTTTGCCTTCGACGCCGAGGCGGTGCTGGCCCAGATCACGCCCAACACAAGGCTGATCATCCTCAACAACCCGGCCAACCCCACCGGCGGCGTGACCCCGAAGGCGGAGATCGACAAGCTGGTGAAGGGGCTGGAGGCGCATCCCGACGTCGCCATCCTGTCCGACGAGATCTATTCGCGGATGCTCTATGGCGGGCGGAGCCATGTCAGCCTGCTGCAGTATCCCGAGATCCGCGACCGGCTGATCATGCTCGACGGCTGGTCCAAGACCTATGCCATGACCGGCTGGCGGCTGGGCTACGCGGTCTGGCCCGACGCCATGGTCGATCACGCCATCCGGCTGTGCATCAACGACCACTCCTGCGTCAACGCCGCCACCCAATATGCCGGCATCGCCGCGCTGACCGGCCCGCAGGACGCGGTCGAGGCGATGGTGGCAGAGTTCGACCAGCGCCGCTCCTTTATCGTTCAAGCGTTGAACGATCTTCCCGGCATGCGCTGTGCGGATCCGGCCGGGGCCTTCTATGCCTTCCCCAATATCGAGGGCACGGGGCTGAGCGCGCGCGAGGCGCAGGACAAATTCCTGAACGAGGCCGGCGTGGCCACCATCGCCGGGACCTCCTTCGGCGCCTGGGGCGAGGGATACCTGCGATTTTCCTATGCCAACAGCCTGGAAAACATCGAAAAGGCGATCAGCCGCATCCGCGATTGCCTTTGACGCCGGCCCGAATCAAATAGTTCAGCACCGGACACTTTCCGGCCCTCCCGCGCGGTTTCCAGGCGGGAGGGCCGGGTTTTTCTTGGCTCCGCACAGGCGCTTGCGCCCATTCATGGCTGCCATGCATTTTGCGCCCTAGCATTTTAGTTCAGCCTTAAACTATAAGCCCCGGCAACCGATCCAGAACCCGAGGAGGAGGTGACGATGTCGGAATTGCCAGAGGATCTCGACCCGGTCGAATCCCAGGAATGGCAGGACGCCATTGCCGATGTGATCGAGCGCGACGGGCCGAACCGCGCGCATTTCCTGTTGGACAAGGCAGTGCAGCAGGCCCGCGCCGCCGGCGCCACGCTGCCCTTCTCGGCCACCACGCCCTACCAGAACACCATCCCGGTCGACGACCAGCTGGAAATCCCCGGCGACATGGAGATGGAATGGCGCATCCGCACTATCAACCGCTGGAACGCCATGGCCACGGTGGTGCGGCGCAACAAGGAAAGCAGCGAATACGGCGGGCATATCGCCTCTTTCGCGTCCTCGGCCTGCATGTACGACGTGGGGCTGAACCATTTCTGGCGCGCCAAATCGGCCATCCACGGCGGCGACCTGGTGTTCTTCCAGGGCCATGTGGTGCCCGGCATCTACGCCCGCAGCTTCATGGAGGGCCGGATCAGCGAGGAGCAGCTGGAAAACTTCCGCTCCGAGGTGGCGGGCGGCGGCCTGTCCTCCTACCCGCATCCCTGGCTGATGCCTGATTACTGGCAGTTCCCGACCGTCTCCATGGGCCTCGGCCCGCTGATGGCGATCTACCAGGCGCGGTTCATGAAATACATGCACAACCGCGGCCTGATCGACGCGGGCGACCGCAAGGTGTGGTGCTTCCTCGGCGACGGCGAGATGGACGAGCCGGAATCGCTCGGCGCGATCTCGCTGGCCGCGCGCGAGGGGCTGGATAACCTGATCTTCGTCATCAACTGCAACCTGCAGCGCCTCGACGGCCCGGTGCGCGGCAACGGCAAGATCGTGCAGGAGCTGGAGGGCACCTTCCGCGGCTCGGGCTGGAACGTGATCAAGCTGCTGTGGGGCAAGGGCTGGGACGAGCTGCTGGAAAAGGACACCACCGGCCGGCTGCGCCAGCTGATGGACGAGACGGTGGACGGCGACTACCAGACCTTCAAGTCCAAGGACGGCGCCTATATCCGCAAGCATTTCTTCGGCAAATACCCCGAGACCGCCGCGCTGGTCGAGGACTGGAGCGACGAGCAGATTTGGGCCCTGCGCCGCGGCGGGCATGACCCGCAAAAGGTCTACACCGCCTTCAAGCGCGCCACCGAAACCGCAGGCCAGCCCACCTGCATCCTGGTGAAAACCGTCAAGGGCTACGGCATGGGCACGGCCGGCGAGGGCCAGAACACCACCCACCAGCAAAAGAAGATGGCCGAGGACCAGCTGCGCGCCTTCCGCGACCGGTTCCAGATCCCCGTCAGCGACGAGGACCTGCCCAAGGCGCCGTTCGTGGCGCTGAATAACGCACAGAAATCCTATCTGCTGGAGCGGCGGAAAGAGCTGGGCGGCGAATTCCCCAAGCGCCACTGGCGCGACGCGCCCAGGCTGGAGATCCCGCCGCTGGAGAAATTCGAGGCCCAGCTCAAGGGCACGGGCGAGCGCGAAATCTCTACCACCATGGCCTTCGTCCGCATCCTGACCACGCTGTTGCGCGACAAGCAGATCGGCAAGCAGGTGGTCCCGATCGTGCCGGATGAGTCCCGCACCTTCGGCATGGAGGGGCTGTTCCGCTCGGTCGGCATCTACAACCCGCTGGGGCAGACCTACACCCCCGAGGATGCCGACCAGATGATGTATTACAAGGAGGCCCAGACCGGCCAGGTGCTGCAGGAAGGCATCAACGAGGCCGGCGCCATGGCCGACTGGATCGCCGCCGCCACGTCCTATTCGACGCATGGCGTGCCGATGATCCCCTTCTACATCTACTACTCGATGTTCGGCTTCCAGCGGATCGGCGACCTGGCCTGGGCCGCGGGCGACAGCCGCGCGCGCGGCTTCATGCTGGGCGGCACCGCAGGGCGCACCACGCTGAACGGCGAGGGGCTGCAGCACGAGGACGGGCACAGCCACATCCTGGCCGGCACCATCCCCAACTGCATCAGCTACGACCCGACCTTCAGCTACGAGGTGGCGGTGATCGTGCAGCACGGGCTGCAGCGGATGTATGCCGATCAGGAGGACGTGTTCTTCTACCTCACCTTGATGAACGAGAACTACGCCCACCCCGACATGCCCATGGGCGCCGAGGAGGGTATCGTCCGTGGCATGTACCGGCTGCAGAAAACCGCGCGGCCGGGCAAGAAGCACGTGAACCTCATCGGCTCGGGCACCATCCTGGTACAGGCGATCAAGGCGGCCGAGATGCTGAAGGCCGATTTCGGCGTGACCGCGGATATCTGGTCGGCCACCTCGTTCAACGAGCTGGCGCGCGACTGCCAGGACGCCCAGCGCTGGAACCGGTTGAACCCGCTGGCCGGGGAGCGCAAGCCCTATGCCGCCGCGCTGCTGGAGGGTGCCAAGGGGCCGTTCATCGCCGCCACCGACTACATAAAGAACTATGCCGAGCAAATCCGCCCCTGCGTGCCGGGCCGCTACACGGTGCTGGGCACCGACGGGTTCGGGCGCTCGGACAGCCGGGTGAACCTGCGCCGCTTCTTCGAGGTGGACGCGAACCACATCGCCGCGGCCGCCATGGTCGATCTTTTCCGCGAGGGGGCGATCGGCGAGGACGTTCTGAAAAAGGCGCTGAGCAAATACGACATTGACGGCGACAAGCCGAACCCGCGGCTGGTGTGACCGGCGGGCGAGAGGAGACAGTATCCATGAGCATTGAAGTCAAGGTTCCCGATATCGGCGATTTCTCGGACGTCCCCGTCGTCAGCATCCTGGTCTCGGTCGGCGACATGATCGCCGAGGAGGACCCGGTGGTCGAGCTGGAAAGCGACAAGGCCACGCTGGAGGTGCCGAGCCCCGCGGCGGGCAAGGTGGCCGAGATCCG
>JBNGCX010000003.1:0-100472 GCA_049974865.1 Paracoccaceae bacterium | reverse complement strand
GTAGCTCAGTTGGTTAGAGCAGCGGAATCATAATCCGCGTGTCGGGGGTTCAAGTCCCTCCTCCGCTACCAATCTTCCCAATGCAGAAACAGCTTGCTTCTTCAGGCGTATAGTCTGAGGTATGTTTGCTTTGCATATGCAGAACCTCTCAATTCGTTTGGCGAGTTGGGCCCCCCGCGTCGGTCGTTCCCCGATGGGGGACTTTGTTGCTGCGGGTGATCCTCTGCCTTCACGTGGCCGTCTGCCGACAGAGTTGCCGGAAACCGCTGCGGCTGGGCCTCGAATTCTGAATGGCGAAGCTTCGCTCGATACAAGGGCGCCTAACCGAGCGGAAGGCGGCGCGGGCGCCGCCTCCTCGCCGCGCATCCTGCCAAGCGCGATGACTTCTTGAAGTATCACGCTGCGAACTCCGCCCTTGGCGCGTTGGACCACGTGCGCCCCGGCCGGTATCGCGCAGCGACCCGGCCTTCCGTCAACGCGAAGAGATGCAGCCAGCCGTTGTCAAAGAGCTCCCGGACATTCGGGTGTTGCTCCAAGACCTTGGTAATCGCCTCCGTGGGTGCCTCGATCAGGACCGAGAGCCTCAGCGGCTGGTGGGCGAGGCGCTCGCCGTCGTGGACCGCCTGCCAGGGCAGCCCGGGGCGCAACCGTCCACCGTTGCCCTGAACCACGCCGATGCCGCCCACGACATTGTGGATGAGCTTGTTGCCCCCGCCGAAGGCCTCGGGCGCGACCGTCGAGCCGTAGTATTGCAGGCTGATCCAGCTAGCAACGATGACCGGCGCGGTCAGGATCAGTTCCAGCGTCCGGCAGTCGGCATCCGATTTCCAGTCGTAGCTGTGGAGGAAGGCTCGGCCGCCGAGATCGGCCCGCGAAGTGACGGCCCGTGGCGCGGCGATGAAGGCGGCGCATCCTGCGAGCCCCCATTCGGGCCGGACCTCGGCCCAGTTGACCGCCCGGGCCGCAACGGAGTCGGCCTTGGCGCGCGGAAGCCGCGGCGCGCGTTCGGCTCGCGCCTGCGCTCCGGCCCGCTGCAACCAGGCTTTCAACTGAGCAAGGCCGGCCCCGGGCGCGCAGCCCGGGTCGTTCTCGAAGACCGTGATCTTGTCCGTTGTCGTGTCGTGCAGGGCGGCGAGAAAGATCGTGGCCTCCGGGATCTCGACACCGTGACCAGGCAGCCCGGAGCGCGTCTCGGGATCGTTGAGCAGGCGCGCGAGCAGGCGGGTGGATACCTCGCCCGAGTAGCCGCCGCAGGCGCCGCAGTGATAGGCGCTTTCGTGCGGGTTGTTGGCCACCTGCGCGCCGTGTCCGACGAGCAGGACGATGGGGGCATGTCCGCGCGTCAAGCTCATCGCCTTCAGGACCGCGGCAGCGGTCTCGGCCTTGGCCTTCGGGCTCAGGTCGGGGTCAAGGCGGGGTGCCGGCGCCGCCGGCGCGGTCTTCCCCGGCAGGCCGAGCGCGCCCTTGACGAGCTTCCAGCCGTAGAAGGGCCCGGTGGCCTCTACGAAGGCGAAGGACGAGACAGCCGCCTGCCGGAACCGGCCCCATGCCCGAACGGCCCGGGCTGCGATCCGGGCCCCCTGTTCAACCTCGGCCGCGCCATGGTTTGTCGAGGTCAGGGTCGGTTTCAGCAGCGCCGGAAGGCGGCTTTCGACCACATCCGAACCATGCGCCCTGTGCGCCACGGGCAGGCCGAAGAACCCGGCAAAGCCGAAGGTCTCGATGGCGGGGCTTTGGCTTTCGAGCGCGCGGCGGAAGACCTCCGAGCGCACATCGATACAGAAGGCCGCCTGGAGCGCGGGGCGCGCAGCGGACGCCGTCGCCCCCCCGAGAGTGTCGGCAAGCTGACGTTGATGGGCGCGCTCGGCGGCGTCTTGCAGGATGGCATCGACGACCTGATCGGGTGTCGGCGCGACGGGAGCCTCGTGGGCGACGACCGTCTCGCGCCAGCGCTCTGCGATCTGCGGAACATGCGCCAGCAGGGCCTCTTCCCACACCAGCCGGATTGCCAGAAGCTCGGCGAGCGTGCTGTCGGTCGCATCCTCGAGTTCGGCCTGCCAGAGCAACCAGCGCGCGTGCTGCGCCCATCCGCCGAGATCCATCAGCAGCCTGTGGAACGCCGTCTCGGCGGCCGCCTCGCTGAGGCTCAGCCGGTCGGCGGCGCGGAGAATGGCGCGCTCGGGCGTGTCGGGCGCGGCGGCCGCATGGGCACAGAACCCGGCAAGCCCGGCGATTTCGGGCGTCAGGTCGCGACTCGCCCAGGACTGCCAGGCCGTGAAGGCGTTGCGACCGGGTGCGGGCGACCAGAGCGCCTGGCCGCGGTCGAAATGGCCGGCGGCCCAAAGCCCGACGGTTCTCTCGATTACCGAGGACCAGTCGATGCCCGTGACCTCCGCCGCCAGGTCCGCGACGGTCGCAAGGGCGCGCGGCGCGGGCCCTTGGGTCGCCGCCTTGGCTTTCAGAAGGGCGAGGTCGCGTGGCTTCAGCGGCGAGGGACACGCGATCAGGGCTGCGGCGAGGTCGTCGTCGGTGATGCGCCCCGAGGTGATTTCTGCCGCGTATTCCGCCCGCGGCCGGGTCAGCGCCACGCCCGCGACGCGTGCCAGCCTGGCCGAGGCGGTGGCCAGGTCCTCTCCGGCCTGTCCGATGAAGGGGTTTGCCGCCACGGTCGCCTCGAGCGGGAAGGCGGGCGGGATGGCGCGAACGGCGGCCTCGGCCGCTTGGAGGATTCCGGAAATCCGCGCCGGAGCGATTTGCGTGTGCTTCATGAACATCGGTTTTCCCCTCTTTTCAGTTGGATTTCGTGGTGCGGAACCCGCCGATCACACGATCGAGGAGCGCGTTGAGATAGAGCCCGTTCGCGATATGCACCCGCAGCCCCGCCGTGGACGGGTGGTGGGCCCAGAGCGGGAACAGTGTTTGCGCGACGGCGACGACGCCGAAGGAAAAGACGGCCAGCACGATCAGGGCCCATTCGAGCGTGCCCACGACCGGCGCGGAAGGGAGCGATTGGCCCCAGAGTGCGCTGGCGACCTGCTGGAAGGCGAAATAGGCCAGAGCGGCGCCGAGTGCGGCAAGGCCCGTGCGGCGGGTCAACTCGACCGGCGCGGCATCGGCGAGCCCCTGCGCGACCAGATAAGCAACGCCGAAGATCAGCATCGCGCCAAGGGCCAGCGCCTGCGGCGACTTGGGCCCCGCGACCAGGGTGAAGGCGAGGGACACGGCCCCGTAAAGCGCCAGCGCGAGGCCGAAGGACTTCATCACCGCGCCGAGGCTCGGCACCGCGATCGGGCCGGGTCGGCGCAGACTGGCCACGGCCGCCACCGCGCCCCCCGCGGACAGAAAGGCATGCGCCTTGTACATCGCATGCGCGACGATGTGCAGCAGCGCGAGCGGCCACAGCCCGAGCCCGCATTGCAGCAGCATGAAACCCATCTGCGACACCGTCGACCAGGCGAGCGACGTCTTGACCGCACTCTGGGTCAGCATCACGACCGCGCCGAAAAGCGCGGTGAGCCCGCCGATCATCACGAGCGCAGCCATGGCGCCGGGGCTGGCCTGAACCAGCTCCGCGGTCCGGATCAGCAGGAATCCGCCCGCGTTGATGATCCCTGCGTGCAGAAGGGCAGAGACCGGGGTTGGCGCCTCCATCACCTCGGTGAGCCAGCCATGCAGCGGGAAGGCGGCCGTCTTCAGCGCGGCGGCGAGCACCAGAAGCGCCACGGCCAGGTTCGCGGCGAGCGGCAGCCGGGATTCGCCGGGGTCTGCGAAGGCCACGAGTTCGCCCGTGCCGAAGGCGGCGAAGAGGAGCGCCGCGGCGAGGATGAGCGCGGCGTCGCCGGCATGCCAGACAAGGGCGAACTTGGCGGCCGCCCGACGTGCCGCGGCCCGTTCGGCATAGAACAGCAGGAGCCTGCGCAGGCCCATTCCGACGCAGACGAAGGCAAGCACCAAGACGGTGAGGCTGCCGGCCTGTACGAGGGAAAGGACCGCTGCCAGCGTCGCGAGCATGAGACCGTGGAAAGTCCCCTCGCGGGCCTCGCCGTCGAGATGTGTGCGGGAGTGGCGTATCACGATCCAGCCGATGAAGGCGACGAGAAGCGTCATCGTGGCGCCGAGGGGATCGAGGCGGAACACCAGCGCGAGAGGGCCGTCGAAGAGGGCGAATTGCATTGGCCCGCTGGCCAGAAGCTGCAACAGGCCCGCCGCCGCGAACGCGAGTGCGGCCAGCGCCGCCGCTTCGGACAGCCACGGCAGGGCGCCGGGGCGGCGGCCGGGGCGCGCGGGCGCAACGGATGCGCCAGCCAACAGGACGAGCGGGGCGAAAACGGTCAAAGGTATGAGCGACGACATTGCGGTCCTCCGGGCGGTTCAGAGCTCGCCAGTCAAATATCGCCTCGCATAGCATTAAAAAATTACATACTTTCTATTGAAACGTTCTGTTGGATAGAAGTATGGCGGCCTTGAACCTTCATCACCTACGGCTTTTCCGTGCCGTCGCGCGGGACGGCACGCTGACCGGTGCGGCGCGTGCGCTGAACCTGTCGCAATCGGCGCTTTCGACCCAGATCAGGGCATTGGAGGCGGCGCTCGGCCACGACCTTTTCGAACGACGCGGGCGTGGCCTGGTGCTGACGGAGGCTGGCCGGATTGCGCTCGACCATGCCGAGGCGATCTTCCGCACCGCGGAGGACCTGACCGCCACGCTGCGCAACGCCGGTACCGCGCGCAGGGCGCTCAGGGTCGGGGCGCTTGCCACGCTCTCGCGCAACTTCCAGATCGGGTTTCTCGAGCCGTTGATCGGGCGTCCGGACGTGGAGGTGGTTCTCCGCTCAGGCTCACAGGCAGAGCTTTTCAGGGCGCTTGAGGCGCTGTCCCTCGACGTGGTCCTGACCAATCTTTTCCCTGCACGGGACGCAACGAGCCCCTACCTCGTCCACGACTTGTCCACACAGCCGGTCAGCCTGGTCGGGACGCCGTTGGCCGATCTTGCGGGCCGGTCCCTGGCCGATCTTCTCGCCGCGGAGCCTTTGATCCTTCCCACGCCGGAGACGGCCTTGCGGGCATCCTTCGACGCGCTTGTCGAGCGGATCGGGGTTGTGCCGAGGATCGCCGCCGAGGCCGACGACATGGCCATGCTGCGCCTCCTGGCGCGGGCGAATGCGGGGCTTGCGGTCATTCCGCCGATCGTGGTGCGGGACGAATTGGCCGCCGGGACGCTTGTCGAACTGGCCCGGCTCGACGGTATAGCGGAGCGCTTCCTCGCCGTGACCTTGAACCGACGCTTCCCGAATCCCCTCGTTGGCGACCTTCTGGAGGCTTTCAGGCTGGATCAAGAGTGATGGGTGCGGGGCGCTCCCGACAGGTCCGATCCGGCAGTGCCACCTGAGGGCTTCGCCGCAGCATCGGTCGCCGTCGTGCGACGTGCCTGATGCGGGCTCATCCGGCCAAGCCCGGGAACCCCCTCCCGCATCAGGCAACCTTGTCGCCGTTGATGCCAGAAATCGCCTGGATCAGGTTGTCCTCGCTCACCTCGTCCGAGGTGAAGGTGCGCATGATCCGCCCGTGATACATGGCGACGATGCGGTCGCTGACATGCAGCACCTCGGGCATTTCCGAGCTGATGACAATCACCGCATAGCCCTGCGCCGCCAGGTCCCGGATCAGGTTGTGGATCTCGGATTTCGAACCGACGTCGATGCCGCGCGTCGGCTCGTCCACGATCAGCACGTTGGGATGCATCGACAGCCATTTGCCGATCACGATCTTCTGCTGGTTGCCGCCGGACAGGTTGCCGGCCAGCTGCTTCCAGCCCGGGGTGCGGATATCGAGCTTGTCGCGGTACTGGTCGAAGATCGCGATCTCGGCCCCATCCGCCACGAAGGGGCCGGCGGTCAGATCGTCGACCTGCGGCAGGGTCATGTTGTCCCGGCAGTTCATGCCCAGCACCAACCCCTGCCCCTTGCGGTCTTCGGGAACCAGCGAGATCCCCTTGGCGATCGCGTCTGCCGGCGAATGGATGCGGGTTTCCGTGCCGTCCAGAAGGATTTGCCCCGTGCTGGGTTCGCGCAAACCGAAGAGGGTTTCGGCAATCTCGGTGCGGCCCGCGCCGACGAGGCCGTAAAAGCCCACCACCTCGCCGCGGCGCACCTCGAAGCTGACATCCTGGAACAGGTGGCCGCAGGACAGGCCCCGGACCTCAAGCGCCACGTCGCCCAGCGCGTGGCGACTGACGTTGCGCGACAGGTCCAGCTTGCGCCCGATCATCATCTGGGTGACCTCGTCCTCACTGGTCTCCGCCGTGGTCAGGGTGCCCCGGTACTGGCCGTCGCGCAGCACGCTGATGCGGTCCGTGATCTTGAAGATCTCTTCCATGCGGTGCGAGATGTAGATGATCCCCACGCCGTGCGCCTTGAGGTCGGCGATCACGTCGAACAGCACCACCTTTTCCGCGTCGGTCAGCGAGGCGGTCGGCTCATCGAAGATCACCGCCTTCGCGTCGACGGTCAGGGCGCGGGCGATCTCGACCATCTGCTGGTTGGCGATCGACAGGTCGCCAACGCGCGTCTTGGCATCGAAGCCGACCTTGAGCTTTTCGAGGATCTCGTTGGTCTGCGCATAGAGCGTGCTCCAGTCCACGCGGCCGAAGCGCTTGCGCGGCAACTCGCCCAGATAGATGTTCTCGGCGACCGACAGTTCCTCGGCCAGGCTCAGCTCCTGGTGGATGAAAACGATGCCCTTGGCCTTGGCCTCCAGTGGCGAGGTCATCACCGCGGGCGCTTCGCTGACCACGATCCGGCCTTCGTCGGGCTGGTAGATGCCGCCCAGAACCTTCATCAGGGTCGATTTCCCGGCGCCGTTCTCACCCATCAGCGCGTGCACCTCGCCGGGCATGACACTGAAGGAGACATCGTCGAGGGCGCGGACGCCGGGGAAGGTCTTGACGATCCCCTCCAGGCGCAGGGCGGGTGTTTGCGTCGTCATACTCTCAACTCCTCTTTGCCCTTGATGTTGAGCTGCCGGTCAAGGAACAGGACCGCGATCAGGATCAGGCCGATCACCAGATTGACCGTCTCGGTATCGGCGCCGATATGGCCCAGTCCCTTGCGCAGAAGCTGGATCGCCAGAACCCCGCCAAAGGTCGAGATCACCGACCCGGAACCGCCGGTCAGCTTGGTGCCGCCCAGCACGACCGCGGTGATCGTCCAAAGCTCGTACAACTCGCCGTCATTGGGGTTCACCGAGCCGCTTTCCGAGTAGAACACCACCGCCGACAGCGAGGCGAGGAAGCCGATGATCATGAAGTTGACCACGATGTGCGGCCCCACGCGGATCCCCGCGTTCACCGCCGCGTCGCGGTTGTCGCCGATGGCATAGGCGTTGCGGCCGTGCACGGTGCGGTTCATCAGGAACCAGATCGCCGCGGTGACCGCCAGCAGGAACCATGTGACCGTGTGCAGCCCGAGGAACTGCGCCTCGGCGAAATCCACCAGCGTCCAGTTCAGGTGCGAGGTGGGCTGCTCGCCGTTATACATGAAGACAAGACCGCGATATCCCAGCATCGCGCCCAGCGTGACGATGAAGGCGTCGACACCGGTTTTCCACACGATCAGACCGTTGACCGCGCCCAGAACGACGCCCGTCAGCAGCGCCAGCGCCCAGGCCACCGGGATCACCCCGTCGCCGAGCCCCGCAAAGACCGGCCAGGTCATGCAATCCAGAAGGACGATCGCACTCAGCGCGAAGGTGGCGCCCACGGACAGGTCGATGTTGCCGTTGATCATGATGATGGTCATGCCCATCGCGATGATCCCGATCGGCGCCGACTGCTTGAACAGCAGCAGCATGTTGTCGAGGTCCATGAACGCCTTGTCGCTGAGGGACAGGAACTCGCCCGCGACCGAGAAGAAGACCAGCTCGAGGACGATGAAGCCCCAGATCGCGCCGCGTTTCAGGAATGTGCTGAGAGTGCCGGGTGCCATTTGCGCCTCCTATGTCACGCGATGGGGGACCAGAGCTTGCCGCGCTTGGCCGCGATATCCAGCCAGACCGCAAGGATGATGATGATCCAGGTGACGACGTATTGGACGTAGAACTGCAGCCCGACGAGCAGCAGGCCATTCTGGATGAACCCCAGGATCAGAACGCCGATCACCGTCTTGAAGATCGTGCCGGACCCGCCCATCAGAGAGGCGCCGCCGAGGATGACCGCGGCCAGAACCTCCAGTTCCAGCCCCTGTCCGACCGTGTTCTGGCTGCCCAGGCTGCGGCTGGCCTGGATCAGGCCGGCGGTGGCCACGCAGAAGGCCGAGATCAGGTAGCAGGTGAAGACCACCCGCGGCCGGCGGATGCCAGAGAACGTCGCCGCGACGCCGTTGCCGCCGACGGCATAGACCTTGCGCCCAAAAGGCGTCTTGGCCAGCACGAGGCCGAGGAAGGCCGCGAGTAGCACGAACATCAGGATCGGCACGGGAATACCCAGCGCGTCACCCTGGCCGAATAGGCCGAACCAGGTGCCTTCCTTGTCGGTGATATCCATGTTCTTGCCGCCCGAATAGGTCAGCGTCAGCCCGTGAATGGCCGACAGCATGCCCAAGGTCACGATCAGCGAATTGAGCTTGAGATACCCCACCAAGAAGCCGATCACAGCGCCCAGGGCGAGCGTCATGGCGTACATGGCCGGGATGGCCAGGGTCGGGCCGATCTTGTCGTGCAGGTCCAGCACCACGATGGTCGAGAACGACATCATCGAGCCCACGGACAGGTCGAGATTGCCACTGATCACCACGAAGGTGACACCCAGCGCCATGACACCGAGAATGGCCGACGAGCGGATCACGCCCATGATGTTATCGGGGTCAAGAAAGCGCTCGTTTGCGACCGTGAAGCCGATGATAAACACCGCGAAGGCCACCAGAATGCCCTGCCGGGCCAGAAAGCCCCCGATACTTGATTTCGACAATCCCGCCATGCCTTCCTCCCGCCTGCCGCCTTTGCGGCCAGCTCCGTTGCGCGTTATTTCCGTCATCTGATTCTCCCCAATCCGATGGCGCTCTTCAGACCAGCGTCATGCCTCCATCGATCATGACGATCTGCCCGGTCATGTAGTCGCTGTCCTTGGACGCCAGGAAGGTCGTCGTCCCGGTTATGTCCTCGGGCTTTGCCACGCGCCCTTTCAGGATCTCGGCCGAGAACTCCTCCATGGCCTGGCCGGGACGTTCCGCGGCGCCGATCTCCAACAGGTCCTGATCGACCTGCTCCCACATCTCCGTTGCCACCACGCCGGGCGCGAAACCCGTCACGGTAATATCATGCTTGGCGAGATCGCGCGCCCCGGATTGGGTCAGCGACACCACCGCCCATTTGCTCGCGCAATACGGGGCGACATTGTCAAAGCCCTGGCGGCTGGCGATGGAGGCGGTGTTGACGATCTTGCCGAAGGTGCCCTGGCGGATGAACTGCCTGGCCGCTTCCTGCATGCCGATCATGCAGCCCAGGCCGTTGACGCCCATGATGAAGTTCCAGTTCTCCTCGGTCGCGTCGAGGAAGTTCATCGGCTTGTTGACGCCAGCGTTGTTGAATTTGACGTCCAGCTTGCCGAATGCGGCCACGGCCTTGTCGATCATGGCGCGCACCTGCGCGCGGTCGGTCACGTCCACCCCGGCCCAGGTCACCTTGCCGCCCGCCTGTGCGGCCCGCCCGGCATTCTCCTCGGCCACCTGTTTCACCTTGTCGGCGTTGATGTCGGCAAAGCAGACATCCGCGCCCTCGTCGAGCAGGGCTTCGCCGATCGCGCGCCCGATCCCCTGTGCTGCACCGGTGACAATGCAGGAGCGTCCAGAGACACGGCCCATGGCGTTCTCTCCGTTCATCGAAATCGTGTTGTGATTGAAGATGCGCGGGCCAGCCTTGTGGCTGCCCCGCGCCCAGGCCGTCTCTTAGAAGACCGGCTTGGTGAAGTCGCCCATGTTGTCCTGGGTGATCTTCGGCGTGTCGAAGTAGTTCAGGAAAGGCACGTCCTTGCCTTCCAATACGTCGATGGCGGTCTGCAGGGCGGCCTCGGCATCGTCCACCGGCGACTGGTAGATCGAGCCCCAGTACTCGCCGCGCTCCATCGCCTCGTAGCCCACGGCGAAGTTGGTGGCACCGACGAAGATGATGCCGTTGCGGCCTGCGGCCTTGGCGGCGTTCAGGGCGCCCACGCCCATGTTGTCGTCGCCGGCATAGACGCCGTCGATGTCGTCGTATTTGACCAGGAAGGCTTCCATGACCTTCTGCGACTTTTCGCGGTTCCAGTCGCCCGGCTGTGTCTCCACCAGGGTGACGTTCGGGCAGACCTCGGGCAGACGGTCATCGAAGCCCTTCTGGCGCTCGATCGCGGTGGTGTAGCCCGGCTGACCCGAGATCTGCACGATCTTGGCTTCGTTCTCGATGCCCATCTCCTTGAACTTGTCGCACATGATCTCGGCTGACCGCGCGCCTTGCGTGATGTTGTCCGGGCCCGAGAACGAGGCGACGAAGTCGAAGCCCTGCTCGGCAATGTTCGAATTGGTGACGATCACCGGGATACCGGCCTTGTGCGCCTTGCGCACGGCGGGGATCACGGCCTCGCCGTTGGTCGGCCAGATGATGATGGCGTCGACTTCCTGCTGGATCAGGTCTTCCATCTGGGCGATCTGGCGGGCCACGTCGCCGCCGGCGTCCAGAACCACGGTTTCGACGTTGGAGTTGGCGTCCGCGGCGGCGATGAAGGCCTTTTCGTAGGTGGTCTGATAGCTGTCCACACCCACGTTGTTCTGGGTAATGCCGATCTTGAAGGCCTCTGCCGAGGCAGCGCCAGCGAAAACCAGGGCGGCGGCAGTCGTCGCAGCCAGAGCGTTGCGCAGTTTCATTGGGTCTCCTCCCGGAATTTCCCTGTTTCATGTCCAATTTCCCGCTGTCCTCCCGGCGGGGAATCATCATCCGTTACTTCGGACGAATGCCAAGACCATGCTGGTTTCCAATCATCCAAAATGCATCGAAAACATCCACAATGGACATTTCAATATCCAGACCGGACTATTTGGCACTACGAACCGGATGCCACTTTGAACATTTTGCGGAGGACCGGCGCAATGCCCGATTCAGATTCGTCCAGATTGAACAAATCAGCGACGCCGTCGCGCCTAAGCGAGAGAAAGGCACAGACGCAACTCATGAACGTGATGAGTGCATATAACGACAGCCAGTCGGTGTCGCCCCAAGCGAAGACCGAAATGCTCCGGATTGTATCCTTTCTGGAGGAATTCGGCGGCGAGCTTGAGGACACCTTCGAGCTTTTTGCACCCAATCCGTTCTATCGCATGGCGTTGCACCTGATCCGCGCCCACCTGGAAGGCAAGATCATCACGCCGACCTCGCTGATCGGCGCGTCGCGGGTGCCCTATGCCACCGCGAACCGCCGGATGAAGGAAATGATCGAGGCGGGGCTTATTGAGCAGCGCCCGCGCACCAAGTCCGGCAAGAGTTTCTCTATGCATCCCAGCGAAAAACTCCTGGACCAGTGGATGCAGCTCTCCGGCCGGGTCCGTCGTCTGGGCGAGGCCAGTTTCGGCGGAAGCGAGCAGGCGCAGGACACGGCCGATTACTACTATGGCGGTTCGTACCTGGCGGCCCAGTCGATCCCGCCTCTTCAGATCTTGGCTGAACCGCTGAAGGTGCCCGGCGGCATCCGCGTGCTTGTGCATGGGGATCCGACCTTCATGGTGATGGACAACCTCAAGCGCCAGTTCGAGCAGGTGATCGGCACCCAGATCCACCAGCGGGCCTTCTCGATTGACCGGCTGCGCGAAGAGGCGATCCGCAACGCCGAGCGCAAGGTCAGCCGATACGACATCGTCGCGGTCGACCTGCCATGGGTCGGTGGCTTTGCCGAACGCGGTGTGCTGATGCCGCTGGACGAGGTAATGGATATCGCGCGGCTCGATCCGGCGGACTTCCACACCGCCGGCTGGAAGGCCGCGCATTGGGGCGGGCGCCCCTATGGCGTGCCGGCGCAGACCACGCCGGAACTCCTGTTCTATCGCCGCGATCTCTTCGCCGAGGCTGGGCTGGAACCGCCGGCAACGACCGGCGCCCTGCTGGAGGCGGCGCGCACGCTGCACGATCCGCAACGTGGCCGTCATGGTATCGCGTGGAACGCCGCGCGCGGCACGGCCCTGGGCCACACCGTTCTGATGACCCTGGCGGATTTCGGCCAGCCGATACTGAACCTGCCCGAGATCGCCGGCGGGTTCGATACCGATCACCTGGCCGAGCGCGACTATCGCCCGACGATCGACACCGAGGCCGGCCTGCGCGCGGCTGAATTCCTGATGGAGTTGCTGAAATACTCGCCGCCCGACATCCTGTCGATGTCGTGGTACGAGCGCGTGCGCCCCTATGCGGCGGGCAACATCGCCATGGCCTATGGCTACACCCTGCTGGCGCCGTATTTCGAGCTGGACCCGTCCTCGCCCGCCGCCGGGCAGACCGGGTATCTGCCCCATCCCGCCGGTCCCGGGGCGACCCCGGTCGCGCCCGTGGGCGGCTACGTGATGGGGATCCCGGCTAACCTGCCGCCGGAACGGGTGAGAGCCGCCGTCGAGGCGCTGATCGTCTTTACCTCGCCGCAGGCGCAGAAGCTCTACGTCCAGAACGGCAGCCGCACCAATCCGCGCTATTCCGTCGGTGCCGATCCGGAGGTCCGGCGCACGTCCGCGATCTTCGAAGCGGTGGACGGGATGTCGTGGCGCGACGAGCTGCAATTCTGGCCGCGCCCGCCGGTGCCCGAGATCTGCGACATCATCCAGATCTGCGGCGAGGAATTCCACGACATGCTGCGCGGGATCGCATCCCCGCGCGAGGCACTGCGCAAGGCCCAGGAACGGGCGGATGCAGTGATGCCGCCAAACGGGTTTACGTGACATTAGGAGGAGAACGCCATGGACCCCAATCGCCTGAAAGGTAAGAACATCCTGATAACCGGTGCCGCCCAGGGCATGGGTGCGGCCAATGCCGAGTATTTCGCCGCCCAGGGCGCGAACATCTGCCTTGGCGACGTCAATGTCGATGGGGTCAACGAGGTGGCCGCGCGGATCAACGCCGCCGGCAACGGCAAAGCCATCGCCGTCAAGCTGGACGTGACCAAGCGCGACGACAACACCGCCGCCGTGGCCGCCACCGCCGAAGAATTCGGTTCGATCAATGTCGCGCTGCTGAACGCGGGCATCAACAAGCCCAGGATGTTCCTCGATATCGACGAGGAAAACTGGGACATGATCATGAACGTGAACGCCAAGGGCCAGCTCTTCGGCATGCAGGAAGCGGCCAAGCAGATGATCAAGCAGGGTCCGATGGAGGATCACCCCTACAAGATCATCAACGTGGGCTCGATCGTGTCGCGTACCGCCTTCCTCGACGTCGTGCCCTACAGCTGCTCGAAATACGCGACGCTGGCCATGATCATCGGCGGCGCCAAGGCGCTGTGGGAGCACAAGATCACGGTGAACGGCTATGGCCCCGGCGTGGTCAAGACCGAACTCTGGGAACAGCTCGACAAGGACCTCGTCGAGATCGGCATGTTCGAGGAAGAGGGCCAGTCGATGGATCACCTGGCCCAGACCATGATCCTGATGAAAAAGCTTTCCACCCCCGACGACGTGAAGGGCACTGCCGCCTTCCTGTGTTCGAACGAAAGCGACTACATGACCGGCCAGCTCATCATGATCGATGGCGGCATGATCATGCAGTAACGACCTAACAAATTGAATTTCCGAAATAAACGGGCGTGCTCTTTCGCGCCCGAAGGAGAAAGCCATGTCTCGCGCACTGACCCCCAACGTCCTCACCCCGCAGGACCTCGACCCCAACTGGAACTGGGAGGGCCGCCTGCCCGCCTGGGGCCACACCTCGGTCGATTTCGAGCGCCGGGTCGATCATGACCGCCTGCGCCGCTACCGCCTCAGCCGCACCCGCGAAGCGCTGAAGAAAAGCGGCGCCGGGTCGCTGCTGCTCTTCGACGTGAACAACATCCGCTATGTCTCGGCCACCAAGATCGGCGAATGGGAACGCGACAAGATGTGCCGTTTCTGCCTGCTGACCGGCGATGATGCGCCGCATGTCTGGGATTTCGGTTCGGCCGCCGTGCACCACCGCAAATACTCCGACTGGCTGGTTCCCGATCACTGCCACGCCGGGGTTGTCGGCATGCGCGGCACCATCCCGCCCTCCTTCGGCCTGATGAAGAAATACGCCGAGGACATCGCCGGGCTGATCCGCGATGCCGGCATGCTCGATATGCCGGTCGGTGTGGACTATGCCGAGACCGCCATGTTCCACGCCCTGAAAGAGGCGGGGCTAAACGTGGTGGACGGCCAGCAGATCATGCTGTCGGCGCGCGAGATCAAGAACTGGGACGAGATCCAGTTGCTGACCCAGGCGGCCAGCATGGTCGATGGCGTCTACCACATGATCTACGAAGAGCTGAAGCCGGGCGTGCGCGAGAACGAGATCGTCGCGCTGTCGAACAAGATGCTCTACGAAATGGGCTCGGACGATGTCGAGGCGATCAACGCCATCTCGGGCGAGCGGTGCAACCCGCACCCGCACAACTTCACCGACCGGCTGTTCCGCCCGGGCGACCAGGCGTTCTTCGACATCCTGCAATCCTACCAGGGCTACCGGACCTGCTATTACCGGACCTTCAACATCGGCACTTCGACCTCGGCGCAGGTGGATGCCTATGTGAAGGCGCGCGAGTGGATCGACGCCTCGATCGACCTGATCCGTCCCGGCGTTACCACCGATGTCGTGGCGCAGGCCTGGCCGAAAGCCG
The DNA here is from genome assembly GCA_049974865.1 of Paracoccaceae bacterium. Classification (GTDB taxonomy): domain Bacteria; phylum Pseudomonadota; class Alphaproteobacteria; order Rhodobacterales; family Rhodobacteraceae; genus JAGSOU01. The sequence continues at coordinate 85,618 of JBNGCX010000003.1, read as the reverse complement.
AGGAATTCGGCTTCCCCGATGAACTCAGCGCCTTTGGCCTGCAATTCGGCCACGGCCTTGGCCTCGCGCTGCACGAACGCCCGATCATCAGCCGCGCGGTGTCGCTGGACAACCCGATGGAAATCCAGACCGGCATGGTTTTCGCGCTGGAAACCTACTGCCCGGCCGCCGACGGCTATTCGGCCGCGCGGATCGAGGAAGAGGTGGTCGTGACCGACACCGGCTGCGAGGTCATCTCGCTCTTCCCGGCGCAGGAACTGCCGATCGCGAACCGCTACTAACCTCCCTGAAACTGCCCGGCCTCCCGGGGCCGGGCTCTTTTCCAAGAGATGACGCCAATGAGCCCCGCCAAGACGAAGACCAACACCGAGGACTATCTGCGCATGTACCGCCAGATGGTCCGCATCCGGACCTTTGAGGACAACGCCAACCAGCTCTACCTCTCGGCCAAGATGCCGGGGCTGACCCACATGTATTCCGGCGAGGAGGCTGTCGCCGTGGGCATCTGCGAGGCGCTTCGGGTCACCGACAAGATCACCTCGACCCATCGCGGCCATGGCCATTGCGTCGCCAAGGGCGCCGATTTCAGAGAGATGTTCTGCGAACTGCTGGGCAAGGAAGAAGGCTATTGCCGCGGCAAGGGCGGCTCGATGCATATCGCGGACCAATCCAACGGAAACCTCGGCGCCAATGCCATCGTCGGGGGATCGATGGGCATCGCCACCGGCGCGGCCTTCTCCGCCAAACTGCTTGGCAGCGACGACGTGACCGTCTGCTTTTTCGGCGACGGCGCCACGGCGCAAGGCCTGTGGTACGAGGTCATGAACATGGCCGCCCTGTGGAAGCTGCCGGTGATCTACGCCTGCGAGAACAACGGCTATTCCGAATACACCAAGACCGACGAGATCGCCGCCGGCTCGATCGTCGCCCGGGCCGAGGCCTTCGGCATCGAAAGCCACCAGGTCGACGGGCAGGACGTGCTGGCCGTCAACGATCTGGCCCAGAAACTGGTCGCGCGCGCCCGCAAGGGCGAGGGCCCCTTCTTCATCGAGCTGATGACCTATCGCTATCACGGCCACCACGTGGGCGACATCAACCGCGAGTACTACCGCTCCAAGGAAGAAGAGCAGGACTGGAAAGAGAACCGCGACCCGATCATCCGGTTCCGGTCGTGGCTGGTCGAGCAAGGCATCGCCAGCGAGGAGGAGATCGAGGCGATGAACGCCGAGATCAAGGAGGATGCCGCCGCCGCCGTCGACTATGCCCTGCATGCCGAATACCCGGGCGCAAGCGAGGTCGACATGCATGTGTTCACCGACGTCAAGCACGCGCTGGCCTGAGGAGAAGAGAGATGAGAGAGATTACCCTGTCCCAGGCCGTGAACGAGGCCCTCGCCGAGGAAATGCGCCGCGACGAGACCGTGTTCATCATCGGCGAGGATGTCGCCGAGGCCGGCACGCCCTTCAAGGTGCTCAGCGGGCTGGTCGAGGAATTCGGAACCGATCGCGTGGTCGACACCCCGATCGCCGAGCCCGGCTTCATGGGGCTTGCCGTCGGCGCCGCCATGACCGGCACGCGGCCCGTGGTCGACCTGATGTTCGGCGACTTCATCTTTCTGGTGATGGATCAGCTGTGCAACCAGGCGGCCAAGACCCATTACATGTCGGGCGGCAAGCTGAACGTGCCGCTGGTGCTGCGCACCAATCTCGGCGCCACCCGGCGCTCGGCCGCGCAGCATTCGCAATCCCTGCACGCGCTGGTGGCCCATATCCCGGGGCTCAAGGTCGCCCTGCCCTCGTCGGCCTACGAGGCCAAGGGCCTGATGAAGACCGCGATCCGCGACGACAACCCGGTCGTGATCTTCGAAGACAAGCTGATGTACAACGACAAGGCGCCGGTGCCGGAAGAGGACTTCCTCATCCCCTTCGGCGAGGCGAACATCAAGCGCGAAGGCCACGACGTCACGCTGATCGGCACCTCGTCCATGGTGCAGGTCTGCGAGAAAGCCGCGGAAATCCTGGCCGCCGAGGGGATCAGCGCCGAGGTCATCGACCCGCGCACGATCGTGCCGCTGGACGAGGAAACGCTGCTGAAATCCGCGAAGAAGACCTCGCGCGTCATCGTCGTCGACGAGGGTCATCAGAGCTACGGCATCACCGGCGAGATCGCCAGCCGGATCAACGAAAAGGCGTTCTATCACCTGGACGCGCCGGTGCTGCGCATGGGCGCGATGGATGTGCCCGTGCCCTTCAGCCCGGCGCTGGAGGACATCACCGTGCCCACGCCCGAAGGCGTGGCCGAAAACGCGCGCAGATTGATGAGCGGGGAGATGATCCATGCCGCATGAGGTGATCATGCCCGCCCTGGGTATGGCGCAGGATACCGGCCTGATCGTCGCCTGGCACAAGAGCCCCGGCGACGAGGTCGCAACCGGGGACGTGCTGTTCGAAGTGGAAACCGACAAGGCGACGATGGAGGTCGAGGCCCAGGCCGACGGCTTCCTCACCCAGGTCCGCGCCCACGCCGGCGACGATGTCCCGGTGGGGGATGTCATCGCCCTGATCGGCGACACGGCCGAGGCGGTGCATGCCGCGGAACCACCCGCGGACACCGCCGCGCCCACGGCGGCGCTGCCGGACGGAAATGAGGTCATCATGCCGGCCCTCGGCATGGCGCAGGACACCGGCCTGATCGTGGCATGGCACAAGGCACCCGGCGATGCCGTGGCCGCGGACGATATCCTGTTCGAGGTGGAAACCGACAAATCCACCATGGAGGTCGAGGCAGGGCACGACGGCTATGTCGCAGCACTTCTGGCCGAGGCCGGCGAAGACGCCCCGGTCGGCGACCCGATCGCGATCATCTCGGCCGAGAAACCCGAGGCGCCGGTGCAGTTGAGCCGCAAAGGCCAGCCCGCGGCGGCAGTACCCGCTGCCGCGCCGCAGCCGCAACCGGCAGCCGATCCCGCCCCGGGAAAACCAACCAGGGCCGCCAAGCCTGCGGCAAAATCCGAAACCGGGCGCATTCTGGCCTCGCCCAAGATGCGACGGCTGGCGTTGGAACAGGGGTTGGACCTGGCCCGGCTGGTCCAGGCCGGTCATCCACAGCCCTACCACGCAAGCGACATCGAGGTTCTGAAATCCCTGCCCGGCGAGGCCCCTGCAACCGCGCAGGCCGCGGCGGCGCGTCACCTCGTGGCCGACCTGCCGGGCGAAGGCTTCACCGCCTTCTCCGCGTGGGCTGCCGAGACCGCGGGGCTGAAGGACGCCAATGCGCTGCTCGCCGGTCTGGCCGCGGCCAGCCTTGGCCGCCAGGGGGGCGCCACGGTGGCCGTGGAAAGCTTCGGTAAGACGCGGATCTATACGGTGCCCGCCGGCCCCTTGGGCGCGATCACCGCGGCCGAGCCCGACACGCCCCCCGACCTGCGCCTGCGCGACCTGCGCTTCAGCCGTATCACCACCGTGCAACTGGGGGCCGAAGACAGCCCGGTCCTCTCGGTCGCGACGTCGGGTGCGGCGCTGCGGCTGACGCTGGAATGCGCCGCCCACCAGCTGACCGCCGACGAGGCCGTCAGCCTTCTTTCCAATTTCGCAGGCCGGATGGAGCAGCCGCTCCGCCACCTGCTCTGAGCCATGGAGCACAACATGGAATACACCGATCTCTACATCAACGGCGAATGGCGCAAGGGCGCGGAAGGCGCACGATTCGACGTGCTGAACCCCGCCACCGAAGAGGTGCTGGCCTCGGTCGCCTCGGCCGAGATCGCCGACGCCGATGCCGCGCTGGACGCCGCCGAGGCCGCGATGGCCGACTGGGCCGCGCGCACCCCGCGCGAACGCTCCGAGGTGCTGCGAAAGGCGTGGGAGCTGATGACCGCGCGGCTGGAGGATTTCGCCCGCCTCATCACCCTGGAAAACGGCAAGGCGCGCGCCGATGCCATCGGCGAGGCCACCTATGCCGCCGAGTTCTTCCGCTGGTTCGCAGAAGAGGCGGTGCGCGCCGACGGGCTGATCACCCATGCGCCCAGCTCGGGGGCGCGGATCATGGTGCAGCACAAACCTGCGGGTCTCGCCGTGCTGGTCACGCCGTGGAACTATCCCGCCGCCATGGGCACCCGCAAGATCGCCCCGGCGCTGGCCGCCGGCTGCGCGGTGATCATCAAGCCCGCCTCGGAAACGCCACTGACAATGCTGGCGCTGATGCCCCTGCTAGAGGAAGCGGGCGTTCCGCCCGGGCTGGTCAACGTGCTGCCGTCGAAACGCACCGGTGCGCTGGTCGATCACATGCTGCATGATCCGCGCGTGCGGGTCGTGTCCTTCACCGGCTCGACCGGCGTAGGCCGGAAGTTGCTGCATTCGGCCGCCGATCAGGTGCTGAAACCGGCGATGGAACTGGGCGGCAACGCGCCGCTGCTGGTCTTCGAGGACGCCGATCTCGATGTCGCGGTCGAAGGTGCCATGCTGGCCAAGATGCGCAACCTGGGCGAGGCCTGTACCGCTGCCAACCGCATCTACGTGCACGAGGACGTGGCCGAGGAATTCACCCGCCGCTTCGCGGACGCCATGGGCGCACTCAAGGTGGGCGATGGCTCCGACCCGAGCGTCGACGTCGGCCCGCTGGTCAATGCCGATACCCGCGACAAGGTGGCCGAATTCGTCGCCGACGCCGTGGCCAAGGGCGCCAAGGTGGAGATCGGCGGTCAGACCCCGAACGGCAAGGGGTTCTTCTACCCGCCGACGGTGCTGTCGAACGTGCCCGAGACCGCCGAATGCGTGCATGACGAGATCTTCGGACCCGTCGCCGCGATCCAGACCTTCACCGATCAGGAGGACGTCATCCGCCGCGCCAACTACACCGAATACGGCCTCGTGGCCTATGTCTTCTCCGAGGACATGAAACGCGCGCTGCAGGTCTGCGAGCGGCTGGAGTACGGCATGGTGGGCCTGAACCGGGGGCTCGTCTCCGACCCCGCGGCCCCCTTCGGCGGTGTCAAGCAGTCGGGTCTGGGCCGTGAAGGCGGGCATGAAGGCATGCTCGAGTTCATGGAAACCCAATATATCTCGGCCAACTGGTAAGGGGGCGGATCATGTCTGACGTCATCGCTCCGCCCTCGGTCCGGGCGTTGGCCCTGCAAAAGGGCATCGACCTTGAAAAACTGGCCCGCGATCTGGGCCGCAGCTCGATCGCGCGCGAGGACCTGGAGGGCGGCAGACCCGCCGCCGGCCCGGCGGGCGACAGGTCCTATTGGGATGTGGATCACGGGGCATACGGCCCGGTGACCGAGGAACCGATGAGCCGCTTCGCGCAGGTGGCCTCGGCCAACTTGGCCGCCGCGCAGGCCCTGATCCCGGCCGTGACCCATCACGACCGCGCGGATGTCTCCGCCATCGAGGCGCTGCGCAAGGACCTGAAACCCGAGGCGCAGGCGCGCGGCGCCAAGCTCACGGCGCTGGCCTTCCACGTCAAGGCGCTGGCCCGCAGCCTGCGCGAGTTTCCGCGCTTCAACGCCTCGCTGTCGCCCGACGGCAAGACCCTGATCCTCAAGGACTACGTCCATATCGGCATTGCCGTGGACACCGCGCATGGCCTGATGGTGCCGGTCATCCGCGACGCGGACAAAAAGGGCCTGTGGCAAATCGCCGGCGAGATCGCGGATCTGGCCTCGCGGGCACAGGCCCGCAAGGTGGGCGCCGACGAGATGGGCGGCGCTTCGATGACCATCACCAATCTGGGCGGCATCGGCGGCACGGCCTTCACCCCCATCGTCAACCCCCCCGAGGTGGCGATCCTTGGGATCACCCGCACCGAAACCGTCACCGTCTGGGACGGCGACACACCGCGCCCGGTGCCCATGGTGCCGCTGGACCTGTCCTACGACCACCGGGTGATCAACGGCGCCGACGCGGCGCGGTTCCTGGGGTATTACGCCGGCCTTCTGGCCGAGCCGCAGCGGATGATGGTCTGAGGAGGCAAGGATGGCCGAAAAACATGCCGACTTCATCGTGCTGGGCGCCGGGCCCGGCGGCTATGCCTGCGCCTTCCGTGCCGCCGATCTGGGCCGCAAGGTGGTGCTGGTCGATCCCCGCGCCGCGCTGGGCGGTGTCTGCCTGAACGAGGGCTGCATCCCGTCCAAGGCCCTGCTGCACGCGGCGGACGTGATCCGTGAATCGCAAGAGATCGGCGAGTGGGGGATCGCGCTGAGCAGACCCAAGGTCGACCTCGATGCGCTTCGGGCAAAAAAGGACGGCATCGTCGGGCAACTGACCGGCGGGCTGAGCGGGCTGGCCAGGCGGCGCAAGGTCGAGGTGGTGCGTGGCACTGCCGTGTTCACCGCGGAGAACAGTCTCGAGATCGACGGTGAGGCGTGGACCTTCGACCAGGCGGTGATCGCCGTGGGCTCGGCCCCGATCCAGCTGCCCGGCTGGCCCGAGGACGACCGGGTCTGGGACTCGACAGCCGCGCTGGAGCTGCGCCAGGTGCCCAGGCGGCTGGCGATCGTCGGCGGCGGGATCATCGGGCTGGAGATGGCCACCGTCTATTCGGCGCTGGGCTCCCAAGTGACCGTGATCGAACTGGCCGATCAGATCGCCCCCGGCGCCGATGCGGAAGCCGTGCGCATCCTGCATGCCGCGCTTGAAGATCAGGGCATCACCCTGCACACCGGCACCAGGGTCGCCTCGGTCAAGGCCACGAAAGCGGCGCTGACCCTGGGTTGCGAGGGCGCGTTCGAGGGCGAGATCAAGGCCGATGCCGCGATCCAGGCCGTCGGGCGGCGTTCGAACGGACCGCGGGTCAAGCCCGGGGCCGCCGGCGTGGAGACGGACGAGCGCGGCATCATTCCGGTCGATCCCTCTTGCCGCACCAACCGGCCGCATATCTTCGCCATCGGCGACGTGACGGGCAACCCGATGCTCGCCCACCGGGCCACGCATCAGGGGCATGTTGCGGCCGAGGTGGCCACCGGCCATGCCGCCGCGCTCGATACCGATCTGATCCCCTCGATCGCCTATACCTCGCCCGAGCTCGCCTGGGCCGGACTGACCCAGGCGCAGGCCAAGGAGCGCGGCATCGCGCACAAGGTGACGAGCTTCCCGTGGGCGGCCAGCGGACGCAACCTCAGTTCCGGCGGCGGCGACGGGTTGACCAAGCTGGTCTATTGTCCCGACACCCACCGACTGCTCGGCGCCACGCTGATCGGCGGCAATGCCGGAGAACTCTTGGCCGAATGCGTGCTTGCCATGGAAATGGGGGCGGCCGTGGAAGACATAGCCCTCTCCATCCACGCGCACCCGACGGTTTCCGAAACGGTCGCGTTCGCGGCGGAGCGGGCCCTTGGGACTTTGACCGATCTATGACGCGTCATCTCGACCTCGTATTCCCGGCGATTTCGTGCGGAGCGTTTGCATCGGTTCTGGGACGAGGAATCTGGAGGATGTAAACCTGACGAAAGCCCGCTTTCCATCCCTCCGGAGCGATAACGCAGCAGCGCCTTGGGGGGCGACTGCCGCTTGGGCACGCCCGCCAACTCCTTTGCCACGGCCGCCCTCCGAACCCTCAATTCGCACGAGGTGAACGGGTCAGACTGCGACTGGATCGGACCTCCGCTCCCAGTTTTCTTACAAGTGCGGCAATTCCCTCGGCGTTGGACGCTGTGCGGTGATTCCCTGGCAGCACGAGTGTTCTCTTGGGGTGTTCTTCACGCTGCGCGGACGTAGGGTTGTCAGGCGCGCAATGCGACTGGATGGGTTTGTGAGCCCGCGTGTTGTGTGACCCGTCAGCCCCCATGGAACAGATTGGAGTCATTGCGTGACGGAGGATTGCAAGCTCACCGTAACGTCGAAGGCGTGAAGACGAGGCAGAAATCCGGGAAGCGGAACGAGCCCGCTGAAGCAGGGTTCTCGTGCCGCTTCTGACCGCGAACGGTATCGCCGACGATGCGGGCGCCCCGAAGTCCCGCTTTCATGCTGTGCGTCATGCCGCAGCATCGTGCTTCATCCAGCACTAACTGGCCTTTCGAGAAGAGCCGGGCGCTCCTCTATCGACATGTCCATGGATGTCCTAGGCCATCACTTCGACGGCCCCAGGAGGAGGCGGAATTCTTTGCGAAGACGGGGAAACGCCGTTGGCCGCAGAGCGAATCCCGAATTCTATGGTTGAGAAAGTCGTGAGCTTTGGCGACAAATGACAGACAACGAAGGCAAACCCTGCCCCGCGTTTGTGTGCCGAGGGAGATGTTGCAGCACTTTCCAAGTGAGCAGCCTCAGGAATGCGGTCGCCAGGTTGTCAACGCGAACTGAAGGTGCCGAAAGCCAAAAATGCAGTATCTATCTCCAACCACCGTCGAAGAGGCCGTCGGCTTGCTGGCCGCACAGACCGGCGACTGTAGAATTCTGGCCGGGGGGACGGACCTTCTGGTCCAGTTGCGTTCAGGTCAGGCCGAACCGGAAAGCATCCTCGACATCAAGCGGATCGACGACCTTCATCAGATTGCCCGTGAAGATGGCGGGTGGCGGATCGGCGCGGCGGTCTCTGGTGCGGAAATGGGCGAGCACACGGGGCTTGCCGCGGATTGGCCCGGGGTGGTTGAGGCGGTCAACCTGATCGGATCGACGCAGATCCAGGGGCGGGCAACGCTGGCTGGGAACCTGTGCAATGCTTCGCCCTCCGCCGACAGCGTGCCGGCCATGGTGACCGCCGGTGCGGTGGCGCGGGTCGTCGGCCCGGGCGGGGCCCGCGACGTTCCCGTCCTCGACATCCCGTCAGGCCCGGGGCAGACCACGCTGGCCCGGGGCGAATTCATCACTTCGATCTTTCTGCCCGCTCGCCCCGAACGCTCCGCGGATGCCTACCTGCGCTTCATTCCGCGTACGGAGATGGACATCGCCGTCGTCGGGTGCGGTGTTTTCCTTGAGTTCGACGCCGACGGGACCTGCACCGAGGCGCGCGTGGCGCTTGGGGCGGTGGCGCCCAAGGTTCTGCTGGTCGAAGAGGCGGCCCGGGCGTTGACTGGCACATCCCTGGACGACGCCGCGCTCGACGCGCTTGCCGCTGCCTGCTCGGCCGCGGCAAAGCCGATTTCCGACAAACGGGGCACGGCCGAGTTCCGCGTTCATGTGGCCGGCGTTCTGGCCCGCCGGGCTGCCCTGATCGCAAAGAACCGCGCGGGAGGTGCGGCACAATGAGCAAGATGCACGTCACGACTACCATCAACGGCGATCCCGTCGAGTTTCTCTGCGAGGCCGGTGAATCGCTGCTCGACGTCCTGCGCGACCGGCTGTCCCTGACCGGCGCGAAGGAGGGCTGCGGCACGGGGGATTGCGGCGCCTGCTCGGTTACGCTGGACGGCCGGTTGGTCTGCTCCTGCCTGGTTCTCGGGGCCGAGGTCGAGGGCCGCTCGGTCGAAACGATCGAGGGCATGGCCGAGGGCGAAACCCTTCACCCGTTGCAGCGCAAGTTCATCGAGCATGCCGCCCTGCAGTGCGGCATCTGTACGCCGGGCATCCTGGTGGCGGCCAGGTCCCTTCTCGAACGCAACCCCGACCCGAGCGAAGAAGAGGTCCGTTACTGGCTGGCTGGCAACCTGTGCCGCTGCACGGGGTATGACAAGATCATCCGCGCCGTGCTCGCCGCGGCGGCGGAAATGCGGGAGGCATCGTGATGGCGCTCGACAGCAAACAGGACACCGACAAGCGTGACTTCAAGATCGTCGGCACCAGGCCGCCCCGCCCCGATGGCATCGACAAGGTCACGGGCCGCGCCCGATACGGCGCGGACATGTCGGCCCCCGGCATGCTGGTGGGCCTGGTCCTGCGCAGCCCCCATGCCCACGCCCGCATCAAATCGATCGACACGTCCAGGGCCGAGGCGCTGACCGGCGTGCACGCCGTCGTCACGCGGGCCGATTTCGGCGACGTGGAGGATGCAGCCACCGCGGATACGCTGGACAATTGCATGGCGGGGGCCAAGGCGCTCTACGATGGCCATGCCGTCGCGGCCGTCGCTGCCACCTCGGGCTCCATCGCCAAGCAGGCGCTGAAGCTGATTGAGGTCGAATACGAGCCGCTGCCCCACGTCACCGACGTGGACGAGGCCATGGCCCCCGGGGCACCCGTGCTGCACGAGGGCCGCACGAACGAGACCGTGCCGCCGGGCATGTCGGCCAATGTCATCTCGCGCTGCCAGTTCGGCCATGGCGATATCGAGGCCGGGCTGGCCAAGGCCGACCGCGTGCTCGAACGCACCTACCGGACCGAGGCCACGCACCAAGGGTATATCGAGCCGCACGCGTGCCTTGCCTCCATGGGTCCCGACGGGCAGGCTGACCTGTGGTGCTGCACGCAGGGCCACTACATGGTCCGCAACACCTGCGCCGCGATCCTCGGGCTTGAGCAGGGGAAGCTCCGCGTGACCGCCTCCGAGATCGGGGGCGGCTTCGGCGGAAAGACCACCGTTTTTCTCGAACCCGTGGCGCTGATGCTCTCCAAGAAGGCAGGCCGGCCCGTCAAGATGGTCATGACGCGTTCCGAGGTGCTGCGCGCCACCGGGCCGACGGCGTCGAGCTCCATCGACGTGCGCATCGGCATGACGAAGGACGGCCGTATCACCGCCGGGTCTGCTGAACTGCGGTACCAGGGCGGCGCCTATCCCGGGTCGCCCGTGGACATGGGGGCCATGTCGGCCTTCGCACCCTACGATCTGGAACACGTCAGGACCATCGGCTGGGACGTGGTGACTAATCGGCCGAAACAGGCGGCCTACCGGGCGCCTGGCGCGCCGTTGGCGGCCTTCGCAGTCGAAAGCGCGATCGATGAACTCGCCAAGGGGTTTGGCCTTGATCCGCTCGAGGTGCGCCTCAGGAATGCCGCGCGCGAAGGCACACGGGCGTCATACGGTCCGACGTACCCCGCCATCGGTCTTGAAGCGACGCTGCGCGCCGCGACGGATCACCCCCATTGGACCGCGCCGCTTGGGCCGAACCAGGGGCGCGGCGTGGCCTGCGGGTTCTGGTTCAACTTCGGTGGCGACACCTGCGTGAGCCTGAACATCACCCCCGACGGAACGGTGACCCTCACCGAAGGGAACCCGGATATCGGCGGCTCGCGTGCGTCGATGTCGATGATGGCGGCCGAAGAACTGGGCATTCCCTACGACAAGGTTCGCACGGTGATCGCCGATACCGGATCGCTGGGCCAGAACGAGGTGACCGATGGCAGCCGCGTGACCTTTGCAGTGGGCCTTGCCACGATCGAGGCCGCCCGTGCCGCCAAGCGCGAGATGTGCCGACGCGCGGCGAAAGTGTGGGGCATCGACGAGGAAGCCGTTGTCTGGGAGGACGGCGCGGCCAAGCCGTCGGGCCCCAATGCCGGGGAGTTCCCGCCGATGAAGCTCGGGGAGATCGCCGCCATTGCCTCGAATACCGGCGGCCCCATCGCCGGGCATTTCGAGGTCAATGCCGAGGGCGCCGGCGTCAGCTTTGCCACCCACATGGTGGATACCGAGGTGGACCCGGAGACCGGCGCGGTGAAGATCCTTCGCTACACCGTGTTCCAGGACGCGGGCAAGGCCGTCCACCCGGAATATGTCGAAGGGCAGTTCCAAGGGGGCGCTGCGCAGGGGATCGGCTGGGCGCTCAACGAGGAATACATCTACGGAGAGGACGGCACCCTTCAGAACCCCGGTTTCCTCGACTACCGCATCCCGGTCGCCTCGGATCTGCCGATGATCGACACGGTGATCCTCGAAATTCCCAATCCGGGCCACCCGTATGGCGTCCGTGGCGTGGGCGAGACCTCGATCGTGCCACCGCTTGCCGCGGTCGCCAACTCGGTGTCCGATGCCGCGGGCGTGCGCATGACCGACCTTCCCTTGTCGCCGCCCAAGGTGCTCGCGGCGATACGGTCCAAGTAGCAGGGGCACGAGGCCGATGGTTCAGGTCCGGCTCTGGGGGTCGCTCGCTTCCGCCATAGGCGACCAGTCCGAGGTGGAGATAGAGGCCAGCACCCTGCGCGAATTGCTGGACGGTCTGGCCGAACGCTACCCGGCCCTCCGGCCCCAGCTTGAAAGGGGCGTGTCCGTCGCGATCGATGGGCTTTTGTACAACGACAGCTGGTTCACGCCGATCAAGGAGGACAGCGAGGTCGTGCTGCTGGCCCGGCTGGAGGGGGGATAGCCGGCCATTTGCTCAGATGCCGAGACGCTCTGGCCGGCATCGGGTCAGATGCCAGGGATGTTCGGCGTGGCAAGGAGTGACGGATGAGCGAGTTCGCGACACTGGTCGAAAGGATCCCGCTTGGGCACTTCTGGCCGCTCCCACGCCCCACCCATTCCGATGGGCGCGAGCGCCAGACCGGCGTCGAGATCGAGTTCTCCGGTTTGGCCGAAGGTGACGCGGCGGAGGTCGTCAAGGACCTGTGGGGTGGAACGGTCAACACGCGCGCTCCGCACGATCTGGTGGTCGAGGGCGGCAGCCTCGGGGATGTTCAGGTTGAACTCGACACGGCCCTGAAGGGGCAGGGGGAGTCCCCGCTGGCCGACAAGCTGCTGGATCTGTCGCGCGAAGTGGTGCCCGTGGAAATCGTCACGCCACCCTTGCCGCCCAGCGATCTGCCGGAGATCGACCGGCTTATGGCCGCTTTGAACGAGGCCGGAGCGCTGGGTTCCGAAGAAGGTGTCCTGCTGGCCTTTGGTGTGCATCTCAACCCGGAGGTCGCCTCGGAGACGGCGGAGTTCATTGTCCCGGTCGTTCGGGCCTTTGCGCTGGTGGAGCAGTGGTTGCGGGCATCCGATCCGCCGGATATCTCGCGGCGGCTCTTGCCTTTCGTGGACCCTTGGCCGCGTTCCTTCGTGGACCGGGCCGCGGAAGAAGGCGCTGGATGGAGTCTGAGTGACTTGCGCGACGCCTATCTGGAACTTGTGCCTTCGCGCAATCACGGGCTCGACCTCCTGCCGCTCCTGGAGCATCTCTTTCCGGGCGAAGTCCGTGCAGCGCTGCCGGAAGGCCAGGTCAAGGGCGGGCGGCCGACCTGGCATTACCGGCTGCCCGAAACCGGGTTGGGCGCGGCGGACTGGTCTTTCGCCTATGAATGGAACCGCTGGGTTCTTGTCGAGCGGATCGCCGAAAGGCCGTCACTTCTGGAACAATTGGCCGAAGCATGGGCTGCGCACCGGTCCGCCCTGACCACCCTCCGCCCCGACTGGGCGCATGACGTGAACGGCATTCTTGAGAGGGCCGATATTTGGGAAAGGTGAGACCACGGATCGGCGTGACGACCTCGACCAGGTCTGGGTGGCGGATCTTTCCGCTCATCGCGTTGAACCTGAGATTGGCCGGGGCGCGCGGTGTTCGCTGGAACACGCGGCGCGATTCCGACATCTCGGCCGTGGACGGCGTGATCGTGGGCGGCGGGGACGATATCTCGCCCGGGCTCTACGGTGGCGATCTCAAGGTCGCGGCACGGCTCGATCCGGATCGCGACGCGTTGGAACGCGGTCTCATCGAAGAGGCGATCAAGGCGGGCAAACCCGTCTTGGGAATCTGCCGCGGGGCACAGATGCTGAATATCGCCTTGGGCGGCAACCTGCACCAGGATGCCTACGCGCAATACGTCGAGAGCGATTTCGTCCGGACGATCCTTCCACGCAAGGAGGTGCATATCGAGCGCGACAGCCTCCTCGCCAAGATCGCCGGCGCGGCCCCCATGCGGGTAAATGCGCTGCACACGCAGGCCATTGACCGGCTTGGCGACGGGCTGAGGGTCGGGGCCCGTGACCTTGGCGGTATGATCCAGGCGATCGAACGGGTCAAAGAACCCTTTGCGGTCGGGGTCCAGTGGCATCCCGAGCACCTGATCTATGCCCGCAGGCAGCGCGCCATCTTTCGTGCGCTTGTGGCCGCTGCCGCCGCCCGCCGGGCAAAGGCGGATCAGTTGGGTGCAGCGGGCGACATTTCCGGGTAAATCCTGCAACATGGGCACTCTCCCGGTTCCCAACTCCAGGTGCCACGGGGGTGTCGGCCTGAATGAGAAGCGCGGAGGCATTTCCGTTTGTCTGCATCAAGGGCAGTTGAAGACGGTGTCGCCAGCACCGATATATCCCCCAGTAATCAGGAGATGAGGATGGAAAGGCCGAGCGACAGGATCAGACGGCGCCCCTCCCTGTCGATGCCGATCCTCAGGACGTCGCGTGAACAGCAGCGCTCGGGTTCCCTGATGCTCGGTGATCTGCTGGAGGGACTGGGCGAAAAGTCTTACGGCTGGGCGATCGTGATCTTCTCACTGGTCACGCTTCTGCCGTTGCCGCCGGGCTCGTCGCTGATCACGGCTCTTCCCGTTCTCATTACTACGGGCCAGATGGCGCTTGGGTTTCCGCACGTGAAGCTTCCGGCGCGTCTTGTGCGGCGGAAGATCGAGGAAAGGAAGCTGCGGGGCACCATGCTGCGACTTCGTCCGGTGACCCGCCGACTCGAGCGTGTGCTGCGGCCTCAGCTCGCCTGGGTGTACTCGCCTCGATACGAGCGCCTGCTCGGTTTTTCCCTGTTCGTCGTGGCCTTCACCCTTTTCCTGCCTGTGCCGCTGAGCGGATGGTTCCCGGCGCTCTCGCTATTTGTCAGCGGAGTCGGGCTCGTGGAGCGGGACGGGCTGGTCTCCTTGATCGGCCTCCTGCTCGGCATGCTTTCGGTGGCGTTGACGATCCTGATCGTGCTGTCTCTCGCCGCGGGCGCGACGCCCTTCATTCAGTGAACGGCGGTTGAGAGGGCTCGACCGTCGCCCGGCCGGACGACGGGCGCAACCCGACCTGGCGTAACCTGCCCGCGGGTTCTCAGTGGCGGGACTGACCTTCAGACCTGCCGGCGTCCGCGATTGCGCGAAGGCCGGTGCAAGGGCGTTCTTGCCGGGCAGGTCGGGGGGCGGTTACGTCCTGCGATACCGCTGCGGGCTCATTCCGGTCCAGCTGCGAAACGCCCGGGAAAATGCGGACAGCTCCGAATAGCCGAGATTCAACGCGATCTCGGTCAGCGGCATTTCCGGGTCCGCCAGGTAGTGGAGGGCCAGTTCGTGACGTGCGGCACGCAGGATATCGTTGAACGACAGGCCGTTGCGCCTCAGCCGTTTCTGGAATTCCTGGCTCGTCAGGCCCAGGATCGCGGCAATCTCGGAGACCGAAGGCACCGTGCTGCCAAGCTGCATCTTGATTTCGTTGCGCACCACCGTGGCGAAATCAGCCGGGTCCTGATCTTGTGTCACGCGCGATTGCAGGAACGCCTTCACAACGGAAAAGAGATACGGGTCGCAGGTCGGCATGCGCGCATCAAGGTCGGAACGCCGAAAGGCGATCGCGTTGGTGCGCCGCCCGAACTGAACCGGGGCGCCGAACAGCCGCTCATGCTCGCCCGCTCCGTCCGGACGGTTATGTTCGAAACGAATCTCGAGCGGTCGCCAATCCGGGCCGAGGGCGCATTTGAACACGTTGCAGAACATGCCGAGCGAGAGTTCGGCATCCTGACGGCGTCTTTCGATGCGGGGGTCCAGGATGCGGTAGCTGAGCCACAGGATGCCATCGTCCTGGATCAGCCCGAAACTGCTCTGTTCCTGGTGCGCCGGGAACAGGCTTTCCATGTTGCGCAAGGCCGCGGCAAGGGTCGGCGAAGAAATCGCGGCGTATCCCAGCATGCCGAGTTGCCGGGGCTGGAAGGATTGACCGAATCTCAGGCCGATATTGTCGTTCCCGGTCTGGGCGGCGGCAATCTCGAACATCCCGCAATATTGTGAAAGGTTCAGCTCCCTGACCGGATCATCGAGATCATCCGCCCGGATCCCAGCATTGCCGAAGATCGAGTCGAGATCGCCGCCGTTCGAGCGGAAAAACTCCGCCGCCCCATCGGCTGCTGCCGAGAGAACCTTGGCTGGTGCGACCTTGTTCTGCGCTGTCGGGCTCTCCTGCATCGCTCAGCGAATCACGCCTCCCTTGATCGTTAAGCTATAAACGAAATGGGCGAATTCAAAAAATCAGCACCGCCTGCGCGGGCGACGCTGTCCCGGCGCGCGCATGATGTCAGAAGTCTGAAGAAGATGTTAAAAAACGGCCATGCGATGTCAAGTCAGGCCCGCAGGCTCACGCTTACGCTCAACAGACCATAAGCCTCGACAAGGGGCAACTAGCAAAAAAACATCAGCCAACAGGGAACTCAAATGGCACTCACTCGTCGTCAATTCACAGGTCGGGCCGCGGCAGTTGCCGGGCTTGCGGCCGCTGGACCATTTACACCGGCCATGGCCGCCCGCAACGATCAAATGAACATCCTGTGCTGGGAAGGATACAACTCCGACCAGGTGCTCGGGCCTTTCCGCTCGGCCAATCCCGGCGCCAAGGTCCGGGCCGAAAGCGGCACCTCCGATCCGGACATGATCAACAAGCTCCGGGCCGGCGAAACCACCGTGTGGGATCTGATCAACGTCAACCAGCCCTGGGCGCGCGACCAGCTCTATCCCGAGCAGCTGATCAAGCCGCTCAGCAAGGATCGTTTCCTGCCCTATTTCGACAAGATGCTGCCGGAGTTCGCGGCGCCTTACCCGCTGGCCTTCGCCGATGACGGCAACCTGATCGGCATGCCGCAGCGTTACGGCCCGTTCAGCTTCGTCGTGAACACCGACGTCATCAGCCGCGAAACGGCCGAGGACCAGGGCTGGAACCTCTTCCTCGATCCCGCGATGAAGGGACGCTACGGCGTTCTGACCTACGACAATTGGAACATCATCCACATGTGCCTGACCGCCGGGCTGAACCCGTTCGCGCCGGTCGAGGGCGCGGATGCGGAGAAGTTCAAGTCGGTGGCCGAGCAGATCTTCGGCGGCGCCAAGCTGCTGACAGACGACCTGGTCGCGATGAACACCGCGCTCATCAACGGCGAGATCGACGCCTACTTCACCGGCGGCACCTATACCGCCTCGCCGGCCCGCTATGACGGGGCGACCAACGTGCGGGCGATCACGCCCAAGTCGGGCCCGGTCGACGGCAAGGGGGGCGTGGTCTGGATCGAATTGACCTCGGCGGTCAACAATCCCGACCCGTCGTCGCTGGCCGAGGACTTCCTGGAATTCGTGCAGGCGCCGGAGATCTCAAAGGCGGTGGCCTTCACCGAGGGCACCTACAACCCGGTCGCCCAGATGGGCAACCCGGACGTGCTGGCACTTTTCGACGAGGACGAACTGGACGCGATCCAGATGGACAGCCTGGCCGAGGAAATGGCGCGCTCGCTCGATTACAGCGTGGTCACTTCCTACGACTCGCTGATCGAGATCTACACCCAGGCGCGTCGCTCGTAATGAACCCAAGCCCGGGGCCGCGACGGCCCCGGGTCACCCCACCAAGTCCCGGAACGAATTCAAATGCCATCGCAGCCGATTCTGCGCTTGGACAATGTCGTCAAGCGCTTTGGAAGCTTCACCGCCCTCAAGGGGATCAACCTGGAGATCGAGGAAGGCGAGTTCTTCACGATCGTCGGTCCGTCCGGAAGCGGCAAATCGACCATGATCCGCCTGCTCGTGGGCATGGACGAGGTCACTGAGGGCGAGATCTGGCTGCGCGACAAGCGCATCGACGCAACGCCGGCCAACGAGCGCCCGACCTGCATGGTGTTCCAGTCGCTGGCGCTTTTCCCCCACATGACCGTGGGCCAGAACATCGAATTCCCGCTCAAGCTGCGCAAGGTGGACCCCGCTGCCCGCAAGGCCCGCGCGCTTGAACTGCTGGACCTGCTGCATCTGCCCCAGGCCTATTACGACAAGCCGATCGCGCAATGCTCCGGCGGAGAACGCCAGCGGGTGGCGCTGGCCCGCGCGCTGGCCTTCGATCCCGAAATCCTGTTCTTCGACGAGCCGCTCTCGGCGCTCGATTACCGGCTGCGCAAGGCGCTGGAAAAGGAGTTGAAGGATCTTCACCAGCGCACCGGCAAGACCTTCGTCTACATCACGCATTCGCTTGAGGAGGCGATGGTGATGTCGGACCGCATCGCGATCATGAATGCCGGCCAGTTCGAGCAGATCGCCGTGGCCGACGAGATCTACGGCCGCCCCGTGAGCCGCTTTGTCGCCGAGTTCATGGGCGAGGTGAACCTCTTTGATGTCGAGGCCACCAGGAACGGCCGGCTGCATGGCAGGGGCATCGAGATCCACGTGAACGGCGAGGCCCGGGAATGCGGCGTCAACCTTGAGGCGGGGGAAAACGGGACGCTGATGGTCCGGCCCGAATACGTGCGGTTCCTGACCAGCACCGACACCTGCGACTTCATCGTGCGCGGCGTGCTGCACGATGAATACGCGCTGGGGTCGCGCCTGCAATATGTGGTCGAGACCGCCGCAGGCCAGACCCTCACCGTCGAGAAGCTGCGCGAGGACCGCTTTGCCGGCGAACCGGGCAGCGAGGTCGTCCTGGGCTTCGACGCCGAGAACGTGCACCTGATCAGGGGGGCGTGATGAAACGGCTCGACAGAAAACTGGGCAGCCTTTCGGCGATCCCGCTGACCCTGATCCTGGTCTTGTCCTTCCTGGCCCCGCTTGTCGTGGTCGCCGTTTTCTCGGTGATGCCGGAAAAGGTGTTCTCGGTCTGGAACATGCCGGACTTCTCGGCCTACTCGGTGTTCTTCAAGCAGGGGTATTACCGGTCGCTGCTGTGGTCGCTCGGGATGGCATTCGCCGCGACGGTCATCCTCTTCGTCCTATGCTGGCCGCTCGCCTTCGGCATGGCCAAGGTCTTCGGACGGTTCTCGCTCGTGCTGACCATTGCCGTGGTGATGAGCCTCTTCGTTTCCGAGAACATCCGGCTTTTCGGGTGGGTGCTGACGCTGATGAAGGGCGGCCTCATCGAGGGGCATTTCCGCGCCTGGACCGGGGTCGGGTTCGACAGCCCGCTCTACAACACCGGGATCATCGTTTTCGGCCTGGTTTATGTCTACCTGCCCTTCATGCTGTTTCCCCTGGCGCAGGGCATTGCCATGGTTCCCGACGACGCGCGCCAGGCCGCCGCCGACCTCGGGGCCTCGCGCTGGCAAGTCCTGACCCAGATCGACCTGCCACTCGCGGCCCCGGGGATCATGGTCGGCTCGCTCCTGACGTTCGTGCTGGCCGCCGGGGCGCTGGCCGAATCCAAGATCCTCGGCGGGCAGGCGGTGATCGTGATCGCGGACGATATCGAAACCGCCTTCACCTTCGGCCAGAACTGGCCGCTGGGCGCGGCACTGTCGATGATCCTGATCGTGCTGATCGGCACGCTGGCCATCGCCGGTATCGCCAAGACCGACCTCGACGCCATCATGGGGAGGAAGCGGTGATGCAGACGTCCAAATCCACCCGGATCGTTCTCCTGATCTATGGCCTGCTGACGATCTGCTTTCTCTACCTGCCGCTGGTCTCGGTGGGCTTCGCCTCGATCTCCAAGGCCCGCTACCTGAGCTTCCCGATCCGGCGCTACTCGACCAACTGGTACAACGAGGCGCTGGCCTCGGACACCGTGCGGGACCTGCTGCTGACATCGCTGAAAGTGGCGGTGATCGTGACGGTTATCTCAATGGTGGTGGCCTTCTTCGGCGCGCTGGCCTTCGCCCGCTACCAGTGGCGCTACCGCAGCACCTTCCAGAAGCTGATCCTTCTGCCGATCTTCTTTCCCCAGACCGTGCTGGGGCTGGCCCTGCTGATGTGGTTCAACTCGGTGGGCATCATCCCGACCTGGAAGACGGCCGTGGTGGCGCACCTGGTCTGGATCGCCCCCATCGCCACCCTGATCGTGGCCATCCGCGCCTACAGCTTCGACCCCGCGCTGGAAGAGGCCGCGCGCGACATGGGCGCGAACACCTTCACCATCCTGCGCGAGGTGACCCTGCCGCTTCTCATGCCGGGGATCGTGTCGGCGGGCCTGTTCGCCTTCCTGCTCAGCTGGGGCAACTTCCCGCTGTCGCTGTTCACCACCGGCGCTGATTCGACCCTGCCGGAGTGGCTCTATGCCAAGATGGTCTCGGGCTACTCGCCACTGGTGCCGACGCTGGGCATCATGTCCGTGGTGGGATCGTTCCTGCTGATCCTGGCGGCATTCTGCATCTATTGGCTCATCCGCGCGAACCGCAACGCCCGCGCGACCCAGAACTAAGAACGAAAGGGAGGAAACATGCTTACATCACTTGCTGGAAAAAGCGTCATCGTCACGGGCGGCTCCAAGGGGATCGGACGGGGGATCGCCACCGTCTTCGCCCGCCAGGGGGCCAAGGTCACCATCACCGCCCGCGGCGAGGAGGCGCTGAAGAAGGCGGCCTCGGAAATCGATGGCGACGTCAGCTACCAGACCTGCGACGTCTCGGACTGGGACAGCGTGAAGGCCATGGTCGACAGCGTGGTCGCGGCCAAGGGGGGCGTGGACGTGATTTGCGCCAACGCCGGCATGTTCCCGCAGACCAAGATGGTCGACATGGACCCCGAGGAATGGGACAGCGTGCTGGCGACCAACCTGCGCTCGTCCTTCCTCTGCGTCAAAGCCTGCATCCCGCATTTCGAGAAGGCCGGGAAGGGGCGCGTCGTGCTGACCTCCTCGATCACCGGCCCGGTGACCGGCTTCCCCGGCTGGGCGCATTACGGCGCGTCGAAGGCGGGCCAACTCGGCTTCCTCAAGACCGCGGCAATGGAGCTTGCCCGCTACAACACCACGATCAACGCGGTGATGCCGGGCAATATCTACACCGAGGGGCTGCAGGATCTGGGCCAGGAATACCTCGATACGATGGCCGCCTCGATCCCGCTCAAGCGGCTGGGCGCCGTCGAGGATATCGGCAACGCCGCGCTCTTCTTCGCGTCGGACGAGGCCGGCTACATCACCGGGCAGCAGATCGTCGTGGATGGTGGTCAGATCATCCCCGAATCTCTGGAAGCGATCGAAGAGATCTAATCGCCCTCAGGGAGGTAAAAGGACATGGCTGGGAGTGACATGCCGCTTGAGGTGCTCCTCAAGCATCTGGACAGGCTTGCCAACGACTCGCTGACCCTCTGGGACGTGCCGGAGGGCGCGCGGGCGCGGCTGATCAATGTCTCGGAGAACGCGACCTATCTGGTCGAGGCGCCGGACGGGTTCAAGGCGGTCCTGCGGGTGCACCGCGAGAACTACCACACCCGTCGCGCCATCGAGTGCGAACTGGAATGGATCGCCGCGCTCGACGCCTCCGGCACGGTCGTCGCCCCCGGCCATTACCTCGGCAAGGACGGGCAGGCGATCCAGCAGGCCCGCACCGAGGGGCTGCCCGATCCGCGCTACATGGTGCTCTTCCATTTCGTCGAAGGCAGTCCGCCGGACGAAGACGGCGACCTGACCGCCGGCTTCGAAGAACTGGGCGAGATCGCGGCCCTCACCCACAACCACTCGGCCGGCTGGCGACGCCCGGCGAATTTCGAGCGCCTCACCTGGGACCTGGAACAGTTCTTCGGCGCGACCCCGACCTGGGGCGACTGGCGAGATGCGCCCGAGGTCGACAACGAGGTCCGCGCAGTTCTGGAGCGGGTCGAGGCCAAGGTGTGCGCACGGCTGGAGGCCTTCGGGCGCGGGCCGAACCGCTATGGGCTCATCCATGCCGACATGCGGCTTGCGAATCTGCTGGAAGACGAGAACGGCACCCGACTCATCGATTTCGACGATTGCGGCATCGGCTGGTTCCTCTACGACTTCGCCACCGGTATCAGCTTCATGGAGGACGACCCGCGCGTGCCGGACCTCAAGGACGCCTGGGTCAGGGGCTACCGCAAGGCGCGCGCCCTTTCCGAGGCGGAAGAGGCGGAGCTGGACACCTTCGTGATGCTGCGCCGAATGGCGCTTCTGGCCTGGATCGGCAGCCATATCGAGGCCCCCGAACCGCAGGAACTCGCCCCCGGTTTCGCCGGCACGACGGCCGAACTCGGGCAGGCCTACCTGGCGCGTTTCGGTTGATCGCGCATGTGTCAAGAACCCGCGGTTTGCGGTCAAGTCGGCAGCCCGAGAATCGCCCTAACTGCTGGTAAGAGTTGAAAGGACGGCGCCATGTCGCAGGCAAAAATCGACTTCCTGGAAAGGTCAAAGGCCTTTTGGAATCCGGGCAAGACCCAGGACTGGATCGACATGGGAGTCGATCTCGTCATCGACCGGCGCGAGGGGTATTACCTCTACGACATGGACGGCCGGCGGCTCATCGACCTGCACCTGAACGGAGGCACCTACAACCTTGGCCACCGGCACCCGGAACTGGTCGAGGTGCTCAAGGCCGGGACCGAACGCTTCGACATGGGCAACCACCACTTCCCGGCGCTGGCCCGCACCGCGCTGGCCGAGGCGCTCCAGGCCTGTGCGCCGGGCCCGGACTTCAAATACACCGCCTACGGCTCGGGCGGCGGCGAGGCGATCGACATCGCGCTCAAGACCGCCCGGAACGCGAAGCAGAAGCGCAAGATCGTCTCCATCATCAAGGCCTATCACGGGCATACCGGGCTGGCGCTCAAGACCGGCGACGACCGGTTCTCCAAGCTCTTTCTCTCCGAGGACACCCAGGGCGAATTCGTCCAGGTCCCCTTCAACGACCTGAACGCCATGGAAGAGGCGCTGCGGGGCCGCGACGTGGCCGCCGTCATCATGGAGACCATCCCGGCGACCTACGGCTTCCCCATGCCGCAGGAAGGCTACCTGCCCGGGGTCAAGGCGCTGTGCGAGAAATACGACGCGCTCTACATCGCCGACGAGGTCCAGACCGGGCTGATGCGCACTGGCGAAATGTGGGGCTGCATGCGCTACGGCGTGGTGCCCGACATCATGGTGACCGGCAAGGGCATCTCGGGCGGCATGTACCCGATCGCCTGCGTGCTGATCTCCGAGAAATGCGGTGGCTGGCTCAAGGAGGACGGCTTCGGCCACATCTCGACCATGGGCGGCGCCGAACTGGGCTGCGTGGTGGCGATGAAGACGCTGGAGATCGTGCAGCGCCCCGAGGTCCGCACCATGGTGCAGTATATCAGCGACTACCTGCGTGCCGGGCTGAACGACATCATGGCCGCCTTCTCGGACTTCTTCATCGGCATCCGGCAGCACGGCGTGGTGATGGGGCTCGAGTTCAATCACGAACAGGGTGCTAAGCCGGTGATGAAACATCTCTACGAGAACGGGGTCTGGGCGATCTTCTCGACCCTCGACCCGCGCGTTCTTCAATTCAAACCCGGGCTTCTGCTCAGCCAGGCCGATGCCGAGGACGTGCTCCGGCGCGTCGCCATCGCCGTGGAACTGGCGCGCGAAGAGGTCATGGGCGACCGGCGGAGAATGGTGTGATGGATCAGGCCCTGTTTCACTCCCTTATCGACATCACCGACACCAAGGCCGCGCGCCAGGGCAAGGCCGACGTGATGCTCGAGCGCGCGCGCTGGGCGGCGACCGTTTTCGACCGCTACGACCGCGCGGCGACGCTGCGGATCGTCGAGGCCGTGGCCGAGGCCGCCCATGCCCATGCCGGCGAGTTCGCCGAGAAGGCCGTGGCCGAAAGCGGCTTCGGGGTGGCGGCCCACAAGAAGATCAAGAACGAGCTGACGGCCAAACCGCTGGTCGAGCACTACAGCGACGCCGATTACGTGAACCCGCGGATCGACGAGGCGCGCAAGATCGTCGAGATCCCGCGACCCGCGGGGGTGATCTTCGCGCTGACGCCTTCGACCAACCCGGTGGCAACGATCAACTACAAGGTCCTGCTGGCGATGATGACGCGCAACGCCATCGTCATCTCGCCCCATCCGGCGGTCAGGGAGACCTCGGTCGAGGCCGCCGAGGCGCTGGCCCGCGCCGCCGAGGCCGCCGGCGCCCCGGCCGGCGCGATCCAGATCCTGACCGAGCCCTCGATCCCGCTTGTCGAGGCTTTCATGACCTCGGACAAGACCAACGTGATCCTGGCCACGGGCGGCACGCCGATGGTGCGCGCAGCCTATTCCTCCAGTAACCCGGCGATCGGCGTCGGCCCGGGCAATGCGCCGGTCTTCGTCGATGACAGCGCCGATCTGACCAAGGCGGCGCAGAGGATCGTCGCCTCCAAGAGCTTCGACAACTCGGTGCTCTGCACCAACGAAAGCGTGTTGATCACCCTGTCCTCGGTCGAGGTCCAGCTGGGGCGTGCGCTCAAATCCGCAGGCGCGCATATCTGCAGCGACGAGGAGACCGAGGCGCTGCGCCGGTTCCTGTTTCATCCGCGCGGCTTCAATGTCGAGGCTATCGGCCGCGACGCCACCTGGATCGCGCAGGAATGCGGCATCCGCGTGTCGCCCGACACCAAGATCCTGGTCACGCCCATCACCCAGATCGGCGTCGAGGAGCGGCTGTCGAAAGAGAAGCTCTGCCCGGTGCTCAGCCTGCACGTGACCAAGACCCGGGCGCAGGCGCTCTCGCAGGCCCGCGCCGTGTTGCGGCTGACCGGCGCCGGGCACTCGGCAGCGATCCACGCCAGCGACGAATCGGTGATCATGGCCTATGCCGGCAAGGTCGAGGCCTATCGCGTCGTGGTCAACGCCCCGTGTTCGCAGGGCGCCGCCGGATTTGCTACGAACCTGGCGCCAACCTTCACCATCGGCACCGGGTTCTTCGGGCGCTCGTCGATTGGCGAGAACGTGGGGCCGCAGCACCTCGTGCACTGGACCCGCATCGCCTACAACTCCGGCTCCGACGTGCCCTTCGGGAATTTCCACGGCCTGGGCCGAGAATTCCGCGGGGCCCTGCCGACGGCCCCCTCCGACGGGGTGCCGGGCTCGCCCGCCCCGAACGCCGCGCCGCAGCCCTCCGCGATGTCCTCGATGGACAGCGCGACCAGGGATGAACTGCGCCGCCTGATTGCCGCCGAACTCCGCGACCTTCTGAGAAAATAACCATGGCCGACCTGCGTTCCTTCATCTTCATCGATCAGCTCCAGCCCCAGACGCTGGCCTATGTCGCCACCTGGATGCGCGGCTCTCTTCCCCGCGCGCGCATGGCCGCGCAGATCATCGAGATCGCCCCCGGCCTCGACATCGAGGCGCTGACCGACGTGGCGCTGAAAAGCGCCGAGGTGAAGGCGGGCCTGCTGGTGGTCGAGCGGCAGTTCGGCACGCTGGAGTTCCACTCGCATTCCACGGCCGAGGTCCATGCCGGCGCCGATGCCGTGCTGGATGCCCTGGGTGCCCGGCGCGAGGACGCGTCGCCGCCCAAGATCCTCGCCTCCAAGATCGTCACCCGGGTCGATCACCAGCACGCGTTCCTGATGAACCGCAACCGGATGGGGTCGATGATCCTCGGGGGCGAAAGCCTCTACCTGCTGGAATGCTCGTCGGCCTCCTACGCGATGCTCGCCTGCAACGAGGCCGAGAAGGAGGCCAACATCAAGGTCATCGACTACCGGATGATCGGGCCCAACGGGCGGCTCTACCTGGCCGGGGACGAGGCCGAGGTGCGCAATGCCCGCAACGCCGCCGAGGCGGCCCTGCGCGAGATGGGGGCCAGCTAAGTGTCGGACCTGAGGAATATCATCCGCGAGGTTCTGGCCGAGGAGATCGCCCGGCTGCGCCCCGAGCTTTCGGCCGGCGCGCCGCGCGTGACCGAGGAGATGGTCACGATTCGCTCCAGCGCCGATCTCAACGCCTTCGCCATGCGCCTGCTGGAACGCGCTCAGGACGGCCGGCTGAAGGCCGATATGGCCGCGGGCCGGCACCGGTTCGTGCTATCCCATGACGGGGGCGCGCCGGGCCATGCCACGCCGCCCGTCCACGCCCACCAGCCCGCCGCCCCGGCGCCTGCCGCGCCGGCCCATGCGGAATTCCTGCGCGGCATGGTCACGGAACGGGACATCGCCGCGCTCGCCGAAGGCACCCGCGTCATCCGCGCGGGCAAATCTGTCTGCCTCACGCCGCTCGCGCGCGACGAGATCACCCGGCGGGGCATCAAGCTTGAGAGGGTATCCACATGATACGTGGAAAGGTCACGGGCCGGATCTGGTCCAGTAAACGTGTCGAAACATTGCCCAACGGCGCGCTGCTCGAGGTCAAGGTCGGTGGCGCCACGCTGATCGCCTTCGATCCGCTGGGTTGCGCCGAGGGCGAGGAAGTCCTGATCACCCAGGGCTCGGTCGCGGCCGGATATTTCACCGAATTAAAAGCCCCGATCGATGCCCTCATCATCGGTTCCATAGACGAATCCTGAACACCCCTGAACGAGGAGACCAACCATGGCTAATCAGGCAATCGGTATGATCGAAACCCGCGGCTACGTGCCCGCGATGACCGCCGCGGACGCGATGGTCAAGGCGGCGAATGTCGAGATCGTGTCGCGCAACGAAGTGGGCGGCGGCTACGTGTCGGTGGTCGTCAAGGGCGACGTCGGCGCCGTGAAGGCGGCGACCGAAGCCGGCGCCCAGGCGGCCAGCAATATCGGCGAGGTGTCCTCGGTCCACGTGATCCCGCGGCCGCATGCCGATCTCGGCAAGCATTTCGACGCGGCAGCCCTGAAGTAATCGCGGAAAGGACGGCCTTCCGATGACTGAGCTTCGCGTCTATCTGCCGATCCAGGATCTGCAGCCGCAATTCGCGGCCTATCTGGCCACACCCCTGCGGGCGCGGGGCTATCCGCCCTACGAGGGTCAGAACAGCCTGATCATCGAGGTCGCGCCCGCGTTGGCGATCCACCGGATCGCCGACCTCGCCCTCAAGGAATCCCCGGACATGGAGCCGGGGATCCTGTTCACCGAACGCCAGTTCGGCCTGCTCGAGCTGCATTCCGACGATGCCGCGGAACTCGACAAGGCCGGCAAGGCGATCCTCAAGGGGATCGGGGCCAAGCCGGACGACCAGCTGGCCCCGAAGATCCTCTTCCACGACATCATCGACGACCTCTCGGACCAGCACGCGATCATCCTCAACCGATCGCGCGACGCGTCCATTCTCGTGCCCGGGCAATCGCTCCTGATCTACGAGATGACGCCGGCCCTGTTCGCCTGCGTTGCCGCCAACGAGGCCGAGCGTGCCGCGCCCGAGGCCATTGTCAACGATGTCCAGATGATGGGCGCTTCGGGACGGATCTTCATGTCCGGCCGGCACGACGACATGGTCAAGGCACGTGACGCGATCACGGCGACGCTCGAGGCGGTGCAGGGCCGAAAATAGGCTGCTGGAGGCCCCTGTGTCGCGGTTCCCGCTGGGCCGGGAGCGCAAAATGCTGCGGGCTCGGTGGGGGCACGCGGAACCGGGGTTTGATCGGCCGGGGCGACCAAACGGTCGCCCTTGGACTGGAGGCGCGATTCAATGGTGGCGGCTGGTGGGCGGCCGATGTGATCATGCGCCCCGTGCGCCGAAGGTTGCGGATCACGTCATGATGCCGGTGGACCCGCTCGGGGCAGCCGTACCAAGTGATGACGAAATCTGCAATTTACCGAAGCCGATCTCCCTTTCGCCGAGGGCCAAAGGAGCACCGAACGCCGTTAATCTCGGCGTCCGGATTCCGGGAGGCACTTGTCGGAGTGGTGGGTGGAAATTGAAAAAAAAACGCCATTTAGTGCGCCGGGTTCCCGGCCTCCGGCTTGGTGGGGCCCGCGCGGCTGCGCGTGTCCAGACCGGATATAAACGTCTCAACGTAGACAGCAAAGCCATCGCTAAGGGGAACTTCCGCCCCGCTTTGCCAACGCAGGACAAAAGCACGGTTCGCCAGCCGATCAAGGTTCTTGCGGATATGGGGGTAGTGCTCTTCCGACAGGTTTGAGAGGCGTTCCCGGAGGTCATCACCCCGGTCGTCCGGCTTGTCCGCGGGGGCCGGTGCGAATTCCGGCGTGACGTTGCCGAGCAGGGCGGCAAGGCAGGCGTTGTAGGTGTTGATCAGTTCCTCTCCGAGGAAACCTGCCCCCTCGAGAACCGTCAACAAGCGCTCGACAAGGATAGGGCTAACACCCGCATTCGAGACCAACTGGGCGCCGAGCAGCGGCGCCACATTCGGATGAGCGGCCATCGCCTTGCGATACCTGTAGAAAAGCTGCCGCAGCCAGTCGCGCCAGTCATCGCCAAGTTCCAACGGAGGTGTCATTCCCTCCAATGCACGTTCGACTACGGCACCGAGATGATCAGCCCCACCTGAGTGGTCCAGTTTGAGTGCTAGTGCATCACCGGCGTCTGGTCCATCTGGACGATGGTTTCTGGCGCCGGGGGTCGATAGCCCAGAGCACTGTGCGGGCGTTTCGTGTTGTAGTGTTTCCTCCATTGTTCGATCAGGATTTGTGCTTTTCGCAGACTGTAGAAGACCTCGCCGTTGAGCAATTCGTCTCGGGACCTGGCGTTGAAGCTCTCGCAGTACCCGTTCTCCCAAGGCGACCCGGGTTCGATGTAGGCGGTCTTTGCGCCGACCGCGGCGATCCAATCCCGGACCCCATGAGAAACTCCGACAGGATCCTCCTCACCGGTCAAGTTCCGAACCCGGCGGCACCGCTCTCCGGCTGCAGGCTCCACACGCGTCGCCCCTTCGCCGACGCGCGATGCAAGAGCGAACCACCGGCAATTCAGCAGATGTCGGGCGGGGGCAGGGCCTCATGCCATCGGCTGGACGTGGGTATGCCGAAGTTCGTGCAAAACGCGCGCTGATCTCTCTGGCCGGCTCCGTTTTGTCGCCAAGCCGCCCGTAGCCGCGTAGGCTGTTGAACGAGGGAGGCGCTCTGCGTCGAACCGGAGTGACGGGCTGCGGCCCATCTCATCTAGAACGGGGCGACAGGTATCCCGGTCAATTTCCGCTTTCGGTCCATCCCCAAGAAGCCGGGTGCGAGATCATCGCCCGGGGGCGCGAGTTTGAGACTCTGAGAAGGCTGAGGCAACCAACCGCCTGATGGACCCGAGGTTGTGGCTCGGGCTACTATGGTGGGAGACACACGCAGCGCTCGGGCCGATTGATGGCAGGATTCGCAATATACCCAAGCCTGAAAGGACGCACGGTTTTCGTCACCGGCGGTGCATCGGGGATCGGCGCCGAGATCGTTCGGGCCTTCGACGCGCAGGGGGCGCGGGTCGGTTTCCTTGACCTCGACGCGGATGCCGCGGAGACCCTGCTGGAGGAGCTCGATGGTGATCACGCCTTCGCGGCATGCGACCTCCGCGAGATCGACGCGTTGAAGGCGGCGATCGGGGACTTGGAGCAAGAGCTGGGCAAGGCGCAAGTCCTGGTCAACAATGCCGCCCGCGACGACCGCCACGACTGGCGCGAGGTGACGGCGGATTATTGGGACGAGCGCATGGCCACCAACCTGCGCCACATGTTCTTTACCATCCAGGCCGTAGCGCCCGGGATGATCGCGGCCGGCGGCGGGTCGATCATCAACATGGGCTCGAATTCGTGGTGGGAGGCCGGTGCCGGGTTTCCCGCCTACGCGACCGCGAAAGCGGCCGTGCACGGGCTGACCCGGACCATGGCGCGGGAGCTTGGCGGGCATCGTATCCGGGTGAACACGGTGGTGCCCGGATGGATCATGACCGAACGCCAGAAAGAGCTCTGGGTGACGCCCGATGCGCTGGCGAAACAGGTGGAGAGGCAATGCCTCCCCGACCCGATCGAGCCGCTCTATGTCGCCCGCATGGTGCTGTTCCTGGCCTCGGACGATGCGGCCATGTGCAGCGCGAACAACTACATGGTCGAGGCGGGGTCGATCTAGGCACACCAGCGTTCGGGCCAAGGCCGCGATGGGCGGTAACGGCGCTGGCCGGGGCGACGCGCCGCTAGGATGCGACGTTGCGCATCGCCTTGGTGACCATTTCGCGGTCCGCCTTGGTGACTTCCTGCTCGCCCTCGGCCAGGAGGTAGTCATGAAAGGCGCGGGCCGCCTTGGACAGGCGCTTGCCCTTGCGGTGCACCGCGTACCAGCGCCGGCGCAGAGGGAAGCCCTCGACATCCAGCATCGCGATCTCTCCGGCCGCGAGTTCCAGGCGCAGGGAGTGCAGCGACAGGTAAGCCACCCCGAGCCCCGAGATGACACCCTGCTTGATCGCGTCGCTATCGTCGAACTCCATGTGGGCGGGGAGTTCGACGCCCGCCGCGGCGAACAGCTTTTCCACCGCCTGCCTTGTGCCCGATCCCGGCTCGCGCCGGATCACGTTCTCCTCGGCGATCCGCGACAGCGGGACCGACCGCCGGCCCACCAGCGGATGATCCGGCCGCGCGACGAAGACGATGACATTCTCGAGGAAGGGCTCGGCGATCACCGCTTCCTCCTCGGGCGGCTGGCCCATGATGTAGAGGTCGTCGGCATTGTCCCGCAGGCGGGCCAAAACCGTCTCGCGGTTGGTGATCTGGAGCCGCGGCTCGACCTTCGGAAAGCGCCGCTTGAAGCTGCCCAAAAGCTGGGGAAGGAAGTATTTCGAGGTCGAGACCACGGCCACGGACAGCGGCCCGCCCACCTCGCCATGCAGGTCCTCCAGCGCGGTTTCCATCTCGGAGAGCCGGCCGAGGATGTCGCGGCAGGCCGCCGCCACCTCTTCGCCCGCGCGGGTCAGGTGCAGCGCCTTGCCGATCTGTTCGGTCAGCGGCAGGCCGATCTTTTCTTCCAGCGCCTTCACCTGCATCGACACCGAAGGCTGGGTCAGGTGCACCTCCTCGGCCGCGCGGGTAATGCTGCCATGCCGCGCCACGGCCTCGAAAAGCCGCATCTGCTGCAGGGTCGGGGTGACCATTCTTGCCATAAGTAAAACTCTATCATTTGGATAAAAACAATTTAGTGTTATCTATTTCCCGGGTCAATTACGACTCCCGGCAAGGCTCGACCGAGGAGGACAGACCCAGATGCCGAAGGATCAAACCAAGACCTACACCGCCGGGGTGAAGGAATACCGGGAAACCTACTGGATGCCCGAATACACCCCCAAGGACACCGATTTCCTGGCCTGTTTCAAGGTCATTCCGCAGGAGGGCGTCCCGCGCGAGGAGGCGGCCGCCGCCGTCGCCGCCGAGAGCTCGACCGGCACCTGGACCACGGTCTGGACCGACCTGCTGACCGATCTCGACTACTACAAGGGCCGCGCCTACGCGATCGAGGACGTGCCGGGCAGCGACGAGGCCTTCTATGCCTTCATCGCCTATCCGATCGACCTGTTCGAAGAGGGCTCGGTGGTGAACGTGCTGACCTCGCTGGTCGGCAACGTCTTCGGCTTCAAGGCCGTGCGCGCGCTGCGGCTCGAGGACATCCGCATCCCGATCGCCTACGTGATGACCTGCGGTGGCCCGCCCCACGGCATCCAGGTCGAGCGCGACGTGATGAACAAATACGGCCGACCGATGCTGGGCTGCACCATCAAGCCCAAGCTCGGCCTCTCGGCCAAGAATTACGGCCGCGCCGTCTATGAATGCCTGCGCGGTGGGCTCGACTTCACCAAGGACGACGAGAACGTCAACTCGCAGCCCTTCATGCGGTGGCGCCAGCGCTTCGACTTCGTCATGGAAGCCATCAATAAGGCCGAGGCCGAGACCGGCGAGCGCAAGGGCCACTACCTGAACGTGACGGCCCCCACGCCCGAAGAGATGTACAAGCGGGCCGAATACGCCAAGGAGATCGGCGCGCCGATCATCATGCACGACTACCTCACCGGCGGTTTCACGGCCAACACGGGCCTGGCCAACTGGTGCCGCGAGAACGGCATGCTGCTGCACATCCACCGCGCCATGCACGCGGTGCTCGACCGCAACCCCAACCACGGCATCCATTTCCGGGTGCTGACCAAGATGCTGCGGCTTTCGGGCGGCGACCACCTGCACACCGGCACCGTGGTCGGCAAGCTGGAGGGCGACCGCGCCTCGACGCTGGGCTGGATCGACCTGCTGCGCGAGAGCTACGTCAAGGAGGACCGCTCGCGCGGGATCTTCTTCGACCAGGACTGGGGCTCGATGCCCGGCGCCTTCGCGGTGGCCTCCGGCGGCATCCATGTCTGGCACATGCCCGCGCTGGTCACGATCTTCGGCGACGATGCGGTGCTGCAGTTCGGGGGCGGCACGCTGGGCCATCCCTGGGGCAATGCGGCTGGCGCCGCGGCGAACCGGGTGGCGCTGGAAGCCTGCGTCGAGGCCCGCAACCAGGGCCGCGAGTTGGAGAAAGAGGGCAAGGAGATCTTGACGGCCGCTGCGAAATCGAGCCCCGAGCTCGCCACCGCGATGGAGACCTGGAAGGAAATCAAGTTCGAGTTCGACACCGTCGACAAGCTCGACGTCCAGCACCGCTAATCGGACCGCAGGCCCCGGGCGCGGTCCGGGGCCTGATCTCTACCCATGCATATGAGGAAGACCCATGAGTGAAATGCAGGACTACAAATCGAGCCTCGGCGACGTCGAAAGCCGCAAGTTCGAGACCTTCTCCTACCTGCCCGAGATGGACGCGGAGCGCATCCGCAAGCAGGTGGAATACATCGTGTCCAAGGGCTGGAACCCGGCCGTCGAGCATACCGAGCCGGAAAACGCCTTCGACCACTATTGGTACATGTGGAAGCTGCCGATGTTCGGCGAGACCGATGTCGACCGCATCCTTGCCGAGGCCGAGGCCTGCCACAAGGCGCATCCGAACAACCACGTGCGCCTGGTCGGCTACGACAACTACGCCCAGTCCAAGGGTGCCGAGATGGTCGTCTATCGCGGCAAACCTGTCTGAGCGCGACATCCCCGGCCCTCCTCTCAGGGCCGGGGCAACCCCGGGAGGCAGCAATGACCAAGCACGACGTCGAACAGTTCAAGGTGAAGGCCGAGCCGTTCTATCGGGTCGTCGGCCAGGAAGAGAAACTCTACGAGGCCGCCTATGCCCGGCGGATGCCGGTGATGCTGAAGGGGCCGACCGGATGCGGCAAGTCGCGCTTCGTCGAATACATGGCCTGGCGGCTGGGCCGCCCGCTGATCACCGTCGCCTGCAACGAGGACATGACCGCCTCTGACCTGGTGGGCCGCTTCCTGCTCGACAAGGACGGGACCAAGTGGCAGGACGGGCCGCTGACCACGGCGGCGCGGATCGGGGCGATCTGCTATCTCGACGAGATCGTAGAGGCGCGCCAGGACACCACCGTGGTGATCCACCCGCTGACCGACCACCGCCGCACGCTGCCCCTGGACAAGAAGGGCGAGATCATCGAGGCGCACCCGGATTTCCAGCTCGTGATCTCGTACAACCCCGGCTACCAGTCGCTGATGAAGGACCTCAAGCAGTCGACTAAGCAGCGTTTCGCGGCGCTCGATTTCGACTATCCCGAGGCTGATCTCGAGGCCGAGATCGTGGCGCGCGAGACGGGCGTGGACGGCGAGACCGCGACGAAGCTGGTCCAGATCGCCCACCGCACCCGCAACCTCAAGGGCCACGGCCTGGACGAAGGCATTTCCACCCGTCTGCTGGTCTATGCCGGCCAGATGATCGCCGAGGGGATCGACCCGGGCGCGGCCTGCCAGATGACGCTGGTCAC
This sequence comes from Paracoccaceae bacterium, assembly GCA_049974865.1. Taxonomy (GTDB): domain Bacteria; phylum Pseudomonadota; class Alphaproteobacteria; order Rhodobacterales; family Rhodobacteraceae; genus JAGSOU01. The sequence continues at coordinate 52,172 of JBNGCX010000003.1, read as the reverse complement.
CCCGCTGACGGACGATGCCGACATGCGCCAGACGCTGCAGGCGGCGGTGGAGACCTTCTTCGTCTGACGGCGGAGCGCGCCATGACCCTGAACCTCGACGATTACCGCGCCTGTTTCGCCAAGGCCCCGCCGGAGTTGCTCGACACGATCGAGTCGACCTTCCACGAGGCCGCCCGCGTCATGTCGCCCGCCGGCCTGTCCGACTACATGGAGGGGGCCCGTGGGCTGTGCAATCTGGGCCGGGGCCACGACCTGGTGCTCGCCTATCTCGAGAACATGCCGGCGGTGGTCAAGGAATGCGGCGAGGACGTGATCCGCGACTGCGTGGGGGCGGCGATGAAGCTCAGCTCCATGACCTCGGGCGAGGTGATCGCGCTGCTGTTCTCCTCGCTGCCCACGGCGGCACGGCGGCTGGGTGACCCGGAACTCCTGCGCGGCTATCTCGCGCTCATCCACCAGCTGTCGGCCAAGGCCGCGCGGGGTCTGCGCCCCATGCTGGCCCATATCGACGAGTTGCTGTCCAAGCTGACGCTCTCTGGCCTGCGCCGCTGGGCCAATTTCGGCGCCGACGCCTATAAGCGCGACCTGCCGAACCTGGTGAAATACTTCGCGCTGGACAGCCCCGACGCGCGCAAGATGCTCCAGCAAGAGCGCCGCGGCACCTTGTTCATCGACGCGCAGCGCAAGCTCAACTTCTACCTCCGCGCGCTGTGGGGACGGGATTTCTTCCTGCGCCCGACGGCGGCCGATTACGAGGGCTTCCGCCCCTATATCGAGCACCATGTCGTGCATCTGCCCGACGCGCTCAACGATATCGCGGGCATCGCCGGTTTCGAGCTTTACCGCGCCATGGTCGCCCACCAGGCGGCGCATATCCAATACACCGCGGCGCCGATTTCGGCCGAGCAACTCAGCCCCGCGCAGATGTTCTTCATCGGGCTGGTCGAGGACGCCCGCGTCGAGTGGTGCGCGGCGCAGGACTTCCCGGGACTGGCCAAGCTCTGGGGCAGCCTGCTTGCGGTTGAACACGAGGGGCAGCTCGAACACGCCACCGTCGAGGCGCTGGAGCGCGTCGCGCACCTCCTGAACAACCCCGCCGCTGGGACCGGCGATGCAGATCTCGATGCGCTGGGCGCCAGGTTCCACGCCGGGATTGCCGACAGGGCGCGGGACAACCGTTTCTCCTGGGGCCTCGGGATGGAGCTTTTCCACGTCTTCGCCGCCCGGCAGGAGGTGCCCAGCCTGCGTATCCTCAACACGCTCCGCATTCCCTACCGCGACGACAACCGCTTCGTCTGGGAGTTCGAGGAATTCGATTGGGACGCCCACGGCGCCGAATACGTCCCGGCCTCGCAGCGGCAGGTGCGCAAGCATGTCTCGGTCATGGAGATGGCGCATGAGGTCGATGCAGAACTGGCCGGGGACGATGCGCAGGAGATCTGGGTCTGCAGCGACGAGTTCATGCCCTATGAGGACGCGGGCGAGGCGAAGACCAGTTTCAATGACATGTGGGGCAAAGAGCCGATCTCGGCCCCGTTCCATTACCAGGAATGGGACTACCAGGTGCAGCTCTACCGCCCCGACTGGGCGACGGTCTATGAGCGCCGCGCGACCAGGGGCGACCCGGGAACCGTCGAGGAGATCCTGGCCGAGCACAAACCCGTCGCCCACCGCATCCGCCAGATCATCGACATGCTCAGCCCCGCCGGCGTCCAGCGGGTGCGGAACATGGAGGACGGCGACGAGATCGACATCAACGCCGCGGTCGACGCCATGGTGGCGATCCGCATGGGCGAACAGCCCAACCCGCGCATCACCATGCGCAACGTCATCAAATCGCGCGACCTTGCCGTGACGGTGCTGCTGGACCTGTCCGAGAGCACCAACGACCCGGTGGAGGGCGCCGGGAAGACTGTGCTCGACCTGACCCGCGAGGCCGCCACCCTTGTGGCCACCGCGATGGCCGGCATCGGCGATCCCTTTGCCATTCACGGCTTCGCCTCGGACGGGCGGCACGACGTGCATTACTACCGCTTCAAGGATTTCGCCCAGAGGTTCGATGACGAGGCCAAGGCGCGGCTGGACGGGATGAAGGGGGGCCTCTCCACCCGCATGGGCGCGGCGCTGCGCCATGCCGGGGCGGGGCTGCTGAAACAGCCCGAGCGGCGCAAGCTGATCCTGCTGGTGACCGACGGCGAGCCGGCGGATGTCGACGAACGCGACCCCCAGCACCTGCGCCACGACACCCGAAAGGCGGTCGAGGAACTGCAGGGCAAGGGCGTCCTCACCTACTGCCTGACGCTCGACCCGAACGCGGACGCCTATGTCAAACGCATCTTCGGGGCCAACAACTACACCATCGTGGACCACGTCGCGCGGCTGCCCGAGAAGCTGCCCACGCTGTTCGCAAGCCTGACGAGCTAGGAGAGAGCCATGCCCGCACCCAAACGCTATGTCGGCATCGACAACGACCTGAACGGCGGCATGACTGACACGGGCAAGATCATCCGCGACGCCCGGGCCTTCGGGATCATCCCCGAAACCGAGACCTGCGAGGGCTGGCTGGTGCAGGGGATCGAGGAGCTCTGGTCGAGGGTCGACGCCGAATGGGAGAAATACGGCTTCCGCGTGGCGAATCTGCCCGACGATGTCATGGACCGCTACCTTGCGATCCAGGCGTCGGCGATGACCCGGGCGCGGGCGGCCGGCTGGGACGGCGAGGCGGAACTCGCAGGGGATGACTGAGAGGTCGCGATCCCCGGCATGTCGAGGCGTCCGCGCTTTCGGCCAGACCGGCCGGGATCGATGCCGACGGCCACGACAAGTTTCGCCGGGCGCCGGCACGGCAGACCGAGACGGGGCCGATCCGGTTTGATTTTCCGGGGCTGAGAAGCCTGAAACTCGTCCAGATGCCAGATACAAGATGCCTGGGGCGAGGGGGCCGGCGCGTCCGTCCTCGCCCATCAGGCCGACGAATATTGCGAACTTGGCAAACTCAACGACGCGGTGGAGAGTACTCGTCTGAGCCGCGACTGGGCGGGCCAAGCGGAGGGCGAGACATGAGCAAGATACCCGAGACCGCGTTGGAGGTCCTGTCCGCCTTCGATACCGGCACGCTCACGCCCGAGGGATACCTCCGGGCCCTGCTGGAGTGCTGCGCCGAGCTTGAGCCGCAGCTGCACGCCTGGGCCTATCTCGACCCCGAGGCGGCGCTGGCGCGGCTGGCAGAGGCGCCGGGGCGGGGGCTGCTGGCGGGGCTGCCGATCGCGGTGAAGGATGTCATCCACGCCCGTGGCATGCCGCGTGGCTGCGGCTCGCCGATCTACACCGAGGCCGTGTCGCCGGTGGATGCCGCGGTGGTGGCGCTGGCGCGGCTCGAGGGCGCCTATGCGATGGGCAAGACCGAGACCACGGAATTCGCCACGTACAAACCGGCCCCCACCCGAAACCCGGCCGCCCCCGGGCATACGCCCGGCGGATCGTCCAGCGGCTCGGCCGCGGCGGTGGCGGCGGGGATGGTGCCGCTCGCGCTGGGCACGCAGACCGCGGGCTCGGTGGTGCGGCCGGCGGCCTATTGCGGTGTGGTCGGCTACAAGCCCAGCTTCGATCTGATCGAACCGGCCGGGGTCAAGGCGCTGGCACGCAGTTTCGACACCGTGGGCGTGTTCGCCCGCAGCGTAGCCGATGCCGCGCTCTTTGCCGAGGCGGTGACGGGCCTGCCGCTGCTGAGGGCGGCGCGGGCGCCCGGCGGGCCGCCGGTTCTCGGTCTTTGCCGTTCGCCCGTCTGGGATAGCGCCGAGCCGGAGATGCAGGCGGCCTGGGGCGATCTGGAGCGCCTCCTGCGGGGGCGGGTGCCCACCGCCGAGGTGACGCTGCCCAAGGTCTATGGCGTCGCCGCCGAGGCGCATCCGCGCATCATGGCGCGCGAGGCCTATCAGGCGCTGGCCCACGAATGGCACAGCCACCGCGCTCTGCTCAGCCCGCAATTGCGTGCAATGCTCGACGAGGGGCGGAACGTGCCCGAACGGGCCCATCTCGGGGATCGCCTGATGATCGCGCAGCTGCGCCGCCGCTTCGCCGGAGATCTGGGCGAAACCCCGATTTTCGTCACGCCCTCGGCCCCCGGCGCCGCGCCGCATCGGAAGAGCGGCACTGGTTCGCCCGTCTTCAACCGGCTGTGGACGCTGCTCGGGGCGCCCTGTGTCAACGTTCCAGGCCTGCGCGCGGGCGACGGGCGTCCGCTTGGGGTTCAGGTGGTCGGCCCGATGGGGCGTGATGGCGATGTCCTGCGCGCCGCCGCATGGCTGGCCGATCTGCTCGGCTGAACGCGGCTCCAGCGGCCAGAGGGCCTGCCCGCATCGGGGGCGGCCGCGCCCGGTCAGCCTTTCGCCGTCGCCCTGGCCCGGGCGCGCGGGGGAATGGCATGGTCATCATGGGGCGTCGGGGGACGGCCGCCGCGCGATGGCGGCACGGTCAATGTTTCCGTGTCGGCGGCCCGTCTTCGCCGCAGGCCGCGCCGGGGCCTGCCGGATTGGCCCCGGTCGCGCCGGACCCGTCCCCATCCTGCGGGGCGTGCGTCACCCGGTATTGACGGTCGAGCACGTAGACCACCTCGGGATTGTCGAACTCGAGCCAGAAACATTTGTGATCGCGGGAATGCACCCGTTTCAGCACGGTGCCGCCCGTTCTGGTGATGACGCGATCCCCGCGATGGAGCTGTTCCACGGGCAATGCACCGCGCAAGGTCAGCACGACTGTACCGGCAGAAAGGGTTACGGATGTAAGCTCCGGCTGGCGTGGAACGATCTGGACGGTTTCAGCCCCGGAATCGGCATCGCTCATGACTGGCCTCGATGGTATTGGCCTCGCCTGTGAATGAGTTCAACGCTGGCGCGAGAATGTGGCGAATTTCGGTCAAAAATGTGGCGCAATTGTGCTGCGCGGGGGCGGGCCTACGGCAGATCGAACCCGTCCTTCCGCAGGCCGGCGCTGGCGACGGGTCAGCGGAGGATCCGGAAACCCGGGGTGCGGGGCGCTTCGGTTTCCTGCGTGGTGACGCCCGACACGCGCGCGGCCGGCGGGCCCTGGCGCAGCGCCGAAACCATCTCGGCCACGTCCGCCTCCGGTCCGCAGATCAGGGCGGTGACGGAGCCGTCCGCCTCGTTCCGGACCCAGCCGGACAGCGCGCGCCTTTCGGCCTCGGCCTTCGTCCAGGCCCGAAACCAGACGCCCTGGACGCGGCCGGTGACATGGGCAATGACTGCGGTTTCGCGCATGGGCTTCCCCTTGCCGCCATCGGAATCACGCATGCTGAGTCTATCTCCTGTCCCGGGCCATGGACAGGTCGGGCAGGCGCATCCGGGACGCGGCCGGGCCCTGCCGCCATGCGGATCAGAAATCCGCGCGCACTCCGGGCAGGTCGAGCTCGGCCATCAGGTCGCGCAGTTCCTGCCGGGCGGCGATGTTGGAAAGGTTCAGCCCCGAGACGCCGATATCCTTGAGGTCCAGAAGGGTCAGGCCATTGGGAAACAACTCGCGGAAGATCACCCGCTCCTTGAAGCCGGGGGCCACGCGGAAGCCGATGCGGCGGCTCAGATTGCCCAGGGCGTTGCCCATCTTCTTCTTGTTATGCATCTGCTGCGCGCCGAGGCGGTTGCGCAACACCACCCAGTCGATGGGCGGCAGCCCGGCCTGGGCGCGCATCTGGCGGGCGTTCCAGACCATCTCGGAATAGATCGAGGGGCCGAGAATCTTGCCGGTGGCCGAATCGATCCGCGCCAGCAGGTCGAAATCGACGAAACTGTCATTGAGCGGCGTCACCAGCGTGTCGGCCAGCGTATGCGCCACCTGGCTGAGGCGGGTATGCGAGCCGGGGCAGTCGATCAGGATGAAATCGACCTCCGATTCGAGGCCGGAGACGGCCACCGACAGGCGGCGGTCATAGATGTTCTCGCCGGGGTCGAGCTGATCGCGATTGACCTCGGGCAGGTCGCGGTATTCGGGGGTGGGCAGGTCCAGCCCCTCGCGCGCGCAATAGGCGCGGCGGTTCTCCATGTAGCGGCCGAAGCTGCGCTGGCGCAGGTCCAGATCCAGCGCGCCCACCTTGTGGCCCATGCGTGCCAGCGCCGTGGCGATATGCATCGACATGGTCGATTTGCCCGCGCCGCCCTTTTCATTCCCGACAACGATAATATGCGCCACGCCGCACCCCTTATGGTCTTGTAAGTCGCCATTTCACGATTGAGGGCACTATATGTTGGGGCCGCCTTGGCGAAAAGACGCCGATTGATGGGCGGGACGGGAATCTTCGGGACGCGGCTAAAAAACCACGCGGGCGGCGGCCGCGCAAACCGGCGACGGCATCCGCCCGGCAAGAAAAAAACCCGCCAGACGGCGTCTGGCGGGTTCGGTTCGGCGCAAGCCGGGGCGTCTCAGAAGCCCAGGCCTTCGTATTTCTTCTTGAACTTCGACACGCGGCCGCCGGTGTCCATCAGGCGCGACGAGCCGCCGGTCCAGGCGGGGTGCGCCGAGGGGTCGATGTCCAGCGACAGGCTGTCGCCCTCGCTGCCCCAGGTCGAGCGCATCTTGACCACGCTGCCGTCGGTCAGCTTGACGTCGATAAAGTGGTAATCGGGGTGGATGTCTTTTTTCATGGCCCGTCTCCTTACGCCTCGGTGCCGGCTTTGGGCTTGTAGTTGGTGACTTCCGCGATACGGGCCGATTTGCCGCGGCGCGAGCGCAGGTAGTACAGCTTGGCGCGGCGGACTTTGCCGCGGCGGACCACCTCGATGCTGTCGATATTGGTCGAGTAGAGCGGGAACACGCGTTCCACGCCTTCACCGAACGAGATCTTGCGCACGGTGAACGAGCCGGCGATGCCGTTGCCGTTCTTGCGGCTGATGCAGACGCCTTCGTAGTTCTGCACACGGGTGCGGCTGCCCTCGGTCACCTTGTAACCGACGCGAACGGTGTCACCGGCCTTGAAATCCGGGATCTTCTTGCCGAGCGTTTCGATCTGCTCGGCTTCAAGCTGTGCGATCAGGTCCATCGCATCTCTCCTATATGCTCACGGTTTGCCCGCGAAGTTGGCGCGCCCTCAGAGCTCTTGGTCTTCTTCCGGGTCCCTACCATGCGCCGCACAGTAAGCCCGCCAGAGATCAGGTCGTCGTTCCTTTGTCAGCCTTTCGGCCATGGCCTTCCGCCAGGCGGTGATCTTCGCGTGGTGCCCGGAGAGAAGAACCTCCGGTATCTCGCGACCTTCCCAGACGGCGGGCCGGGTATACTGCGGGTGTTCAAGCAAAAAATCCGAGAAGGATTCCTCCTCGGTTGATGCCTGATTCCCAAGTACGCGCGGTATAAGGCGGACCGTCGCGTCAATCAAGGCCTGAGCGGCGATCTCGCCGCCGGTCAGGACGAAATCGCCAAGCGACACCTCCTCGATGCGGTGGTGGTCCAGCACGCGTTGGTCCACGCCCTCGAACCGGCCGCACAGCAGGGTCATCCCGTCGGCCTGCGAAAAGCGCTGCGCCATGGCCTGGTTGAAGGGGCGCCCGCGAGGCGAGAGGTAGATCACCGGCCAGTCCGCGCGCGAGGGGGGCGTGCCGACGGCGGCCTGCCTCAAGGCCGCGTCCACCACGTCGGGGCGCAGCACCATGCCCGCGCCGCCGCCCGCCGGCGTGTCGTCGACATTCTTGTGCTTGCCCACACCGAAGGGGCGCAGGTCGATCGTCTCCAGCGCCCAGAGGCCCTGGTCCAGCGCCTTGCCGGTCAGCGACTGGCCCAGCACACCGGGGAAGGCCTCGGGGAACAGGGTGATGACCTTGGCCGTCCAGGCGCCTTTCAGGCGCGGGCGGTCGGCCACCAGGTCGCGGGGTTGCAGGCTGGCCGAGATCGACAGGCGGCCGTGGGACTTGGGCGCGTCACTCATCGGGGAACAGCCCCTCGGGCGGGTCGGCGATGATCCGGCCCGCGGCGAGGTCGACGGTCGGCACCGCCTCGTTGGTGAAGGGCAGCAGCACGCTGCCCTTCAGGCCCGGCCCGGAAATCTCCAGCAGGTCGCCCGCGCCGTAGTCCTGCACCGCCTGCACCTTGCCCAGCGTCCGGCCGCCGGTGTCCAGCACCGTCAGGCCGATCAGGTCGGCGTGATAGAATTCGTCATCGGGCAGCTCGGGCAGCTTGTCGCGGTCGGCGAACAGCCGCACGCCGCGCAGGGCGTCGGCCTCTTCCTTGGTGGCCACGCCCGACAGGCGCGCGGCAAAGCCGTTCTTGACCGCGCGGGTGATCTCTACCGTGAAGCTGCGCGCGCCGTCCTCGGTGTGAAGCGGCGCGTAGTCCGCGATCGCCTCGGGCTCGGCGCAGAAGCTTTTCAGCCGCACCTCGCCACGCACGCCGAAGGCGCCCGCGATGGCGCCGACACAGACCCGATCCGTGCTCATGCTGGGCTCCTGTCAAGGGAAACGGGGCGGCGCAGGGCCGCCCCGGAGCGAGGATTATTCCTCGGCGGCTTCTTCGGCCGGGGCCTCGGCGGCTTCCGCAGCCTCGGCGGCCTTGGCGGCCTTCTCCTCGGCGCGTTCCTTGGCCTTGGCGCCGGGCTCGGCCTTTTGCGGGTTGTTGCGCTCTTTCTTCTCCAGAACGCCCGCGGCTTCCAGCATGCGCGAGATGCGGTCGGTGGGCTGAGCGCCCTGGCCGAGCCAGTACCGCACGCGCTCCATGTCCATCTTCACGCGCTCTTCGCTGTCCTTCGGCAGCAGCGGGTTATAGGTGCCCAGCTTCTCGATGTAGCGGCCGTCGCGCGGCATGCGCGAGTCGGCGGCGACGATGCGATAGAAGGGGCGCTTTTTCGAGCCGCCGCGGGCGAGACGAAGTTTGATAGCCATTGTGTTTCTCCTTGGATGGCTGGTGTGGGGCGGGGATGGCCCGCCTTACGATTGGTGTTGCTCGTGATGCTTGATGACTTCCTGAATGATGAAGTTCAGGAATTTCTTGGCGAATTCGGGGTCGAGATCGGCGCGCTTGGCCAGGTCTTCGAGCCGGGCGATCTGCCTGGCCTCGCGCGCGGGGTCGCTGGGGGGCAGGTCGTGCGCGGCCTTCAGCTTGCCCACGGCCTGGGTGTGCTTGAACCGCTCGCCCAGGGTGTAGACGAGAATGGCATCGAGCCGGTCGATGCTTTCGCGGTGCTCCTTCAGCAGCTCCGCCGCGCGGGAGACGACATCTTCAGTCAATGGCCCAGCCTTTCGGTTTGAAGAGCGGATCGCAGTAATGGCTGATCTCCAGCGCGATGCCGTCGGCGATCTGGCTGGAACGCAGTTTCGCGGGCGAGGGGTGACGGTAAACGGCATCGCTGCCGTCGATGGTGGCGGCGTCCTTGTCCTTGACCGCGCCCAACCGCTCGGCCAGGCGGATCGAGTCGAGGTTCTTGGGGTCGATATAGCTGACCGCCGTCTCCCAGCCCTGCTGTTCGTAGAAATAGCGCCGCGCCGCGTCGGTGGCCTCCAGCGCGTAGCCCTTGCCGGCCTTGTCCGGCCAGATGATCCAGGCGATCTCGCGCTCGGGCCAGCCGGCGGGCATCCAGCCGCCGGCCATGCCGTAGGTCTCGTCGGTGGCCTTGTCGCGGATCATCCACATGCCGTAGCCGCGGATCTGCCAGTGGCCGATCTCAGCGGCATAGAGCATCCAGGCCTCGTATTTGTTCAGCGGCCCGCCCATGAAGCGCGACCGGTAGGAGGCGAAGGTGGCCTTGAAATCGGGATAGTCCTCCGGCTCCGGCCCGCGCAGGACCAGGCGCCTCGTTTCCAACTCGGGGATGTCGCGGCAGGTCATCAGAGGGTCTCCGCCTTGGGGTGGCGGTAAACGAGGCAGGGCTCGCCCAGCAAGATGCCCTCGCGCTCGAACGTGGCGCCCAGCCGCTCGGCCAGGGCGATCGAGCGGGCGTTGTCGGGATGGATATGGCTGATCAGCGGGCCAAGGCCCATCTCGCGTCCGGCATGGTCGCGGGCAGCCTTGGCGGCCTCGTAGGCATAGCCCCGGCCTTCGAACCCGTCGAAGACATGCCAGCCCAGTTCCGGCTCGGGCCACATTTCGTGGTTGATGACGCCGACGCGACCGGCGGGGGCGCCGGTTTCCTTCTCTTCCAGCGTCCAGAAGCCGTAGCCGCGCAGGGCCCAGTGGCCGATAACGGCCAGAAAGCCGCGCCAGTTCTCCCAGCGGTCGGCGCTGCCGCCGACGAATTTCGCCCGCGGCGAGGCGCCGAAGGCGGCGGCGGCCTCGAAATCGCTCTCGCGGGGGCCGCGCAGGATCAGGCGTTCGGTCTCGATCACCGGGATATCGAACGCCAGGCTCATGCGTAGGCCTCCATCCCGCCATCGGACAGAGCCTCGGGCGAGGGGTGGCGCCAGACCTGCATTTCGCCGTGGCGCTGGTGGGGGAACATGCCGTCAAGGCGCGCGCCAAGGCGTTCGGCCACGCGGGCGGAGGCCACGTTGGCGGGCTTGACCAGGCTGATCGCGGTGTCCCAGCCCAGCACGTCATAGGCATAGTTGCGCGCGGCCGCGCCGGCCTCGGTGGCATAGCCCTTGCCCTCATGGCCCGAGAACAGGTCCCAGCCGATTTCCGGCTCGGGCCAGCCCTCGGGGCAGAACAGCCCGACCAGGCCAGCGGTCGCGCCGCCATCCCTGGTCTCCACGATCCAGCGGCCGAAGCCCGCCAACTGCCAGTGGCCGATCTCCATCGCCAGCATCCGCCACGAGCCCTCGCGGTCCAGCGGGCCGCCCACGAACGAGGCGCGCTCGGAGGCGTAGAAATCGGCGAACACCTCGAAATCCTGCAGCGTCGGGGCGCGCAGGATCAGGCGTTCGGTCTCCAGCCGGGGGATGGTGATGGTGCTGGCGGTCATGGGTTACTTCTTTTTGCCGAAACCGCTGAGGCCGGGGGGCAGGGCATTGCCGCCCAAGCCCGGCAGGCCGCCGCCCGCGCCCATCTGCTTGGCCGCGGCTTCCAACGCCTTGGGGTCCATCTGCGACGGGTCCATGCCGGCGGGCATGCCGCCCTTGCCGAACATGCCCTTCATGGCCTGTTTCAGCATGCCGCCTTTGCCCATCTTGCCCATCTTCTTCATCATGTCGGCCATCTGGCGCTGCATCTTCAGCAGCTTGTTCAGATCGCTGACCTCCAGCCCCGCGCCCCTGGCGATCCGTTTCTTGCGGCTGGCCTGCAGCAGCTTGGGATTGGCGCGCTCTTTCTTGGTCATGGACTGGATCAGCGCGATCTGGCGCTTGATGACCTTGTCGTCCATGCCGGCGTCCTGCACCTGCTTGGCCATCTTGCCCATGCCGGGCATCATGCCCATGATGCTTTCCATGCCGCCCATCTTGAGCATCTGTTCCAGCTGCATCTTCAGGTCGTTCATGTTGAACTGACCCTTCTGGAAGCGCTTCATCATCCGCTCGGCCTGTTCGGCCTCGATGGTTTCCTGCGCCTTTTCGACCAGCGCCACGATGTCGCCCATGCCGAGGATGCGGCCGGCGATGCGCTCGGGCTCGAAGGTTTCGAGCGCGTCCATCTTTTCGCCGAGGCCCACGAACTTGATCGGCTTGCCGGTGACGGCGCGCATCGACAGCGCGGCACCGCCGCGCCCGTCGCCGTCCATCCGGGTCAGCACGACGCCCGAGATGCCGACCTTGGCATCGAACTCCTCGGCCACCTCGACCGCGACTTGGCCGGTCAGACCATCGACCACCAGCAGGGTTTCGCGCGGATTGATCTCGTTGCGGACCTGCTCGACCTCGTCCATCAGGACTTCGTCGATATGCAGCCGGCCGGCGGTGTCGAGCATGTAGACGTCATAACCGCCCATCGTCGCCTGCTGCTTGGCGCGCTTGGCGATGTCGATGGGTTTCTGCCCCGGCACAATCGGCAGGGTGTCGACACCGATCTGCTGGCCCAGAACGGCCAGCTGCTCCATCGCCGCCGGGCGGTAGACGTCGAGCGAGGCCATCAGCACCCGCTTGCCGTCCTTTTCCTTCAGCCGTTTGGCCAGCTTGCCGGTGGTGGTGGTCTTGCCCGAGCCCTGCAGGCCGACCATCAGGATCGGCGCGGGCGGGTTGTCGACCTTCAGCTCGCCCGGCTCGCCCTCGCCGGTCAGGACATGGACCAGCTCGTCATGGACGATCTTGACCACCTGCTGGCCGGGGGTGACCGATTTCGTCACCGCCTGGCCGGTGGCCTTGTCCTGCACGGCACGCACGAAGTCGCGCGCCACGGGCAGCGAGACGTCGGCCTCAAGCAGCGCCACGCGGACCTCGCGCAGGGCGGTTTTCACGTCGTCCTCGGACAGCGCGCCCTGCTTGGTCAGCCGGTCGAAGACGCCAGACAGGCGTTCGGATAGATTTTCAAACATGCCCAGGCCCTCCTACGACCGTTAACACTTGCCCGGTAGATATGACCGAACGCTCCAAACGCCAATGTCCCCCGTGGGCGAAACCTCGCTGACGGGGGGCGATCCTGCGACGATACAGGACCGGAAGGGACAAGCCGTTCCGGATTTGGAGGCGAGCGTTAGCGCGCGGGCGGGGCGGAGTCAAGCGCCGCCCGCGCGCGTGGGTCACGCGGCGAGCGCGTCGATCTGCTCTTCCGCGGATTTCACGGTGGTCTCGGGGTCGAAGACCATGGCGTCGGCCGCGGCGAACTGCACGTCGGTGATGCCGAAGAAGCCCAGCATGTGGCGCACGTAGCCCGAGGCGAAGTCAATCTCGGAGCCGAATTTCGTGCCGTCCGAGGACAGCACGACGATGGCGCGCTTGCCCTTCAGCAGGCCTTCGGGGCCAGCCTCGGTGTAGTTGAAGGTCTCGCCCTTGCGCGCGAGGTGGTCGAACCAGCTCTTCAATTGGGCGGGCACACCGAAATTATAGACCGGCAGGCCGATCAGCAGGATGTCGGCGCCGCGCACTTCGTCCAGCAGGGCGTCGGAATAGGCGGCGATCTCGGCCTGTTCGGGACTGCGCTCCTGGGCAGGGGTGAAGACGGCGCCGATCCAGTTGCCGTCGATCGCGGGCACGCCCTCGGACAGGTCGCGGGTGACGACCCGGGCGTCCGGGTGCGCGGCGGTCAGCTTGTCCTGCGCGCGGTCCAGCAGTTTGCGCGAAACCGAGGCCGCGCCCTTGATCGAGCTGTCGAGACGAAGAATGGTGGTCATGTTGGGAACTCCGGTTCTGTTTGAATTCCCCTTTGATTTACCCCTTGCGAAAATGAACACAACTGAACAAAATACACAAAAATTGTGATTTGGTGCACATATGCAATTAGACAATTGGGACGAGATACGCACGGCCTTCCACGTTGCCCGTCTGGGCACGGTCAGCGGCGCGGCCGAGGCGCTGGGCGTTCACCATGCCACGGTGATCCGCCATATCGATGCGCTGGAGGAGCGGCTGGGCGTCAAGCTGTTCCAGCGCCACGCGCGCGGCTACACCCCGACCGAGGCGGGGCTGGACCTGCTCCAGGTGGCGCAGATCACGGCGGACCAGTTCGACCAGCTCTACGGTCGCCTGCGCGGGCGTGGCGCGGCGATGACGGGCGATCTGGTCGTGACCACCGTCGACAGCTTCTCGGCGCTGCTGGTGCCGGTGCTGGCAGAGTTTCAGCGCGACAACCCGGAACTGCAGGTGCGCCTGCTGACCGATCCGCGCCTGTTCCGCCTGGAATATGGCGAGGCGCATGTCGCGCTGCGGGTGGGCAGCCGCCCGGACGAACCCGACAACGTGGTGCAGAAGCTCTATGACCAGCAGAGTGCGCTTTACGCGCATCAAGGCTATGTTGATCGGCATGGCCGGATGGCGTGCGACGCCGACTTTCCCGATCACCGCTTCGTCGGTCCGGCGGATGAGGCCCATCGCGCGCCCTTTTACCGCTGGATGCGCGACAACGTCCCGGACGAGCGGGTGGTGTTCCGCGCAAGCGACATGCGCGTGACAGCTGAGGCGGTCGCAGCGGGGGCCGGTGTCGGTTTCCTGCCGACCTGGTGGGCCGATGCGCGCCCCGACCTGGTCCAGATGTGCCCGCCCCGGCCGGAATGGACGGTGCCGGCCTGGCTGGTCACCCATGTCGATCTGCACCGGACGGCCAAGGTGCAGGGCTTCACCACGGCGCTGAAGGAGGCGGCCAAGACATGGGGCTGAGCGACGGCGCGCGCGGGCACCTGGCGATGCTGTGTTTCTCCGCGCTGGTGGCGGGATCCTTCAGCTTCGGCAGCATGATCGCGAACCAGATCGACCCGGTGGCGCTGACCGCGGCCCGCTTCTTGGTGGCCGGCGCGGTGATCGGCGCGGCGGCGGCGGTGGGGCCGGGGCTAAGGCCCGCCCATTTTCGCGCCCCTTGGCGTTACCTGCTGCTGGGCGGGGCCTTCGCCCTCTATTTCGTGCTGATGTTCGAGGGACTGAAGACGGCGCCGCCGGTGTCCACGGCCGCGGTCTTTACCCTGACGCCCATCCTGTCGGGGGTGTTCGGCTGGCTGTTGCTGCGGCAGGTGACGACGCCGCGCATGGCGCTGGCGCTGGCGATCGGGGGCGCGGGCGCGCTGTGGGTGATCTTCCGCGCCGATCTGGAGGCGCTGTTGGCCTTCGACATCGGTCGGGGCGAGTCGATTTTTTTCGTGGGGGTGGTGGCCCATGCCGCCTACACGCCACTGGTGCGCAAGCTGAACCGGGGCGAGCCGACCCTGGTCTTCACCTTCGGGATGATGCTGGCCGCGCTGCTGGTGCTGGGCGTCTACGGCGCGCCGGCGATCGCGGGCACCGACTGGGCCGCGCTGCCCCTGCAGGTCTGGCTGGTGCTGGGCTACCTGGCCTTCTTTGCCAGTTCGATGACCTTCGTCCTGCTGCAATACGCGGCGATGCGCCTGCCCGCCGCCAAGGTGATGGCCTATACCTACCTCACGCCGAGCTTCGTCATCGGCTGGGAGATCGCGCTGGGCAACGGCGCGCCGCGCGGGCTGGTTTTGGTCGGCGTCGGGCTGACGGTGGTGGCGCTGGCGCTGCTGCTGAAGGACGAGGGGTAGGGCGGACGTCAGCCCTTCAGCTCGGCCTCGAGAAACCGTTCGAAGGCATCGAGGTTCACCGGCTCGAACTGGCCGAAGCTCTGCATCCAGACCGAGGCCTCGCGCAGCGCGTCCGGTTCCAGCTTGCACCATTTCACCCGGCCGCGCTTTTCCTGGCTGATCAACCCCGCGCGCGTCAGGATCCCCAGGTGTTTCGAGATCGCCGCCAGCGACATCTCGAAGGGCTCGGCCACGTCGGTGACGGCCATGTCATCCTCCAGCAGCATCGCCAGGATGGCGCGGCGGGTGGGATCGGCCAGGGCCGCGAAAACGGTGTCGAGCTGGTTTTCCATGTCCGCAGCTAGGCCCGCGGGCCTTCCATCGTCAACCGTTTGGTTGAATATGCCAAATCCGCCGAAATCGTCCGCGATCGCGGCGGCGCGCCGGTCGCCGCGTTTTTCCGTTAGCGTAAAAATACGTAAGAACAATAGTTTAGGCGTCAGGCAGCGATGCCGTTTCCAGCTTGACTCAGGCCCACCCCCTTTCTAGGTTCGCCGCGACTGTCCGAGGGGGCCTTCCGACGTGGTGGATCCGAACGATGATGAGCGGCTCAGGCAGCTCGACGAGCGGATCGCCGAGCTGAAACGGGCGCAGGAGCCCGGCAAGCGCCACCAGGACGAACATTATTCCCAGGCCAACATCGCCTGGCGGATGGTGACAGAGCTTGTGGCCGGTCTCGGGATCGGCTTCGGCATCGGATACGGGCTGGACACCCTTTTCGGGACCATGCCGCTGTTCCTGGTGCTGTTCGTATTTCTGGGCTTCGCGGCCGGCATCAAGACGATGCTGCGCACCGCCGACGAGGTCCGGAGGAAACAGTCGGCCGACAAGGCCGGAGAGGATGAGGATCGGGCGTAGCTGCGCCGGGTGAAGGAAAGGCAGACGGATGGGCAAGCTATTCTTTTGGGTCGTTCTGGCTCTGGTGATCGTGTCGGGTGCGCTCTTCGCGCCGGAGGAAGCGCACCTGGCCATCCACCCGATGGACCAGTTCGTCGTCGCGCCGTTGTTCGGCGGCGATGCGATCCACTGGTACACGCCCACCAACGCAACGCTGTGGATGGCCCTTGCCGTCCTGTCGGTGATCGGCCTTCTGGTCATCGGCACCCGCGGCCGCGCCATCGTCCCGTCGCGCATCCAGTCGGTGGCCGAGATGGCCTACGGCTTCGTCTACAAGATGGTCGAGGACGTCGCCGGCAAGGACGCGGTCAAGTTCTTCCCCTACATCATGACGCTGTTCATGTTCATCGTTCTGGCCAATTTCCTGGGCCTGCTGCCGATGAGCTTTGCCACCACGTCGCATATCGCCGTCACCGCCGTGATGGCCGTGCTGGTCTTCGTCACCGTGACCGTGGTGGGTTTCGTCAAGAATGGCAGCAAGTTTCTTGAGCTGTTCTGGGTCAAGTCGGCACCGCTGCCGCTGCGCCCGATCCTGGCGATCATCGAGCTGATCTCGTATTTCGTGCGCCCGGTCAGCCACTCGATCCGACTTGGCGGCAACATCATGGCCGGCCACGCGGTGCTCAAGGTGTTCGCGGGCTTTGCCGCCGCGCTGGGGCTGTTCTCGTTCCTGCCGATCTTCGCGATCACCGCGGTCTACGCGCTGGAGGTGCTGGTCGCCTTCATCCAGGCCTATGTCTTCACGATCCTGACCTGCGTCTATCTGCACGACGCGCTGCATCCCGGCCACTGAGGTCAGCCCGTACCAAATCACTAGCCAATTCCAACGTAAGGAGAAACGGACATGGAAGGCGATATCGCACAAATGGGTCAATTCATCGGCGCCGGTCTGGCCGCCATCGGTTCCGGCGCGTCCGCGATCGGTGTGGGCCACGTGGCCGGCAACTTCCTGTCGGGTGCCCTGCGCAACCCGTCGGCTGCCGGTGACCAGACCGCGACGCTCTTCATCGGTATCGCGTTTGCAGAAGCCCTGGGGATCTTCTCGTTCCTCGTCGCGCTTCTGCTGATGTTCGCCGTCTGATCCTTCGAACCGATCCTTACGCTCGGGCGGGCCTGAGACAGGTCCGCCCGATGTAAACCGAGGTTCCTGGAGGACGACATGGCAAACGAAACGCACGAGGCTGCAACCCAGGCGGCGGATGCCGCGGGCCATGCCGCCGCAGGTCACGGCACCGAAGCTGCCGGCATGCCGCAGCTCGACTTCGCGACCTTCCCGAACCAGATCTTCTGGCTGCTGGTCACGCTTGTCGTGATCTATTTCGTCCTGACGCGTGTCGCACTGCCGCGCATCGCCTCGGTCCTGGCCGAGCGTCAGGGGACGATCACCAACGATCTGGCCGCGGCCGAAGAACTGAAGCTGAAGGCGCAGGAAGCGGAAGAGGCCTACAACAAGGCGCTCGCCGATGCCCGTGCCGAGGCGCAGAAGATCATCGCCGAGGCGAAAGCGGAGATCCAGGAAGATCTCGATGCCGCCGTCGCCAAGGCCGATGCCGAGATCGCCGCCAAATCCGCGGAATCGGAGAAGAAGATTGCCGAGATCCGCGCCGGCGCGATGGAGAGCGTGACCGAGGTCGCCACCGAAACCGCGCAGGAAATCGCCGCCGCGCTGGGCCAGAAGGCCGACGCCAAGGCGCTGGCCGACGCGGTTGCAAACCGGCTGAAGGGATAAGGCAGATGAAGAAACTGACGGTTCTTTTCGCCCTGGCTGCCAGCCCCGCGCTGGCCGCTTCGGAAACGTTCTTCTCGCACGCCAACACGAATTTCGTGGTGACGCTGGCCTTCCTTCTGTTCATCGCGGTGCTGGTCTTTTTCAAGGTGCCCGGCCACCTGATGGGGCTGCTGGACAAGCGCGCCGAGGGCATCAAGGCCGAGCTTGACGAGGCCAAGGCCCTGCGCGAGGAAGCGCAGACGATCCTGGCCTCCTACGAGCGCAAGCAGCAGGAGGTGGCCGAGCGGTCGGAGCGGATCATCGCCCACGCCAAGGAAGAGGCCGAGATCGCGGCCGCCCAGGCCAAGAAGGACCTGGAGGCTTCGATCGCGCGCCGTCTGGCCACCGCGGAAGAGCAGATCGCCTCGGCCGAGGCCAACGCGATCAAGGAAGTGCGCGACACGGCGGTGTCCGTGGCCGTGGCGGCCGCAGGCGACGTGATCGCCAAGCAGATGACCGCCGCCAAGGGCAACGCGCTGATCGACGATGCGATCGGCCAGTTGAGCGACAAGCTGCACTGATCCCGATCGGTCTGACGCATCGATGAACCCGGCCCGTTGCGGCCGGGTTTTTCTTTGGTCTCGTGTCTCGATCAGGCTTTTCCGGCTCGGGTGGATGCGATCGGTCCGTCAGTCCCGGGCCTGTTCGTGCACCAGGCGCAACCGCGCAATGGCTTCGTGACGGTCGGCGATCTGCTGATCCGAGAGGGCGTTTTTCACGTAGTCCAGATGAGCCTCGACCGCGGCGCGGCTGCCGGCGGAATCGCGCGCCTGCAGCGCGTTGTTGATCGCGCGGTGCTGGTCGAGCAGCATGTCCCGCGTGGTGCGCTGCTTGAACATGACCTGTCGGTTGTAGAACACGCCCTCGCGCAGCATCTCGAACATCGCGCGCATCATGTGCAGCATGATCACGTTGTGGCTGGCTTCGATGATGGCCATGTGGAACTCGGCATCCAGGCGCGCCTCGTCGGCCGGGTTGCGCTTGGAATGGGCCATTTCCATCTTCTTCAGGATGGCGTCGATCACCTTGAGATCGGCGTCCGAGCCCAGCCGCGCGGCGCGCTCGGCCGCCAGCCCCTCGATATCGCGGCGGAAGGCGATATAGTCGAACACCGCTTCGTCATGCGAGGCAAAGAGGCGCACCAGAGCCGCGGGAAAAGCACCGCCCAACGCGTCGGAGACGAAGATACCGGCCCCCGCGCGGCTGGTCAGCAGGCCGCGGTTCTGCAACTCGGCCACGGCCTCGCGCAGCGACGGGCGCGAGACCCCCATCCGCTCGGCCAGTTCGCGTTCGGAGGGCAGGCGTTCGCCGGGGCGCAGGATGCCCCGGAGGATAAGCAATTCGATCTGCCGGATGACGGAATTCGACAGTTTTTCCGGCTGGACTTTCTGGAAGGGCATATAGTGTTACCTCTTAATTGGTCAAAACATATGACCGGCGGCCTGCCCGGGCAACAAAAAAGGGGCCGCCCCGGGCGGGCGGCCCCTTAGGGTCCTCGATGGATGCGCTCAGTTCATCGGGCGGATGATGATCTCGACCCGGCGGTTTTGGGCGCGGCCCTCGGGGGTGAGGTTCGAGGCGACCGGCCGGTCCTCGCCCAGGCCGTAGGCGCGGACGCGGTTCGTCGCGACACCCGAATCGTACAGCACGTTGGCCACCGCGCGGGCCCGGCGGTTAGACAGTTGCTGGTTGTAGGCGGCGTCGCCCACGTTGTCGGTATGGCCGATCACGTCGACGGTGGTGTTGGGATAGTCGTTCAGGCTGCGTGCCAGGACGCGGAGATCGGATTGCAGCGCGGGACGGACATAGTCGCTATCGGTGGAGAACAGGATGTCCTGCGGCATGGTCACCACCAGGTGGTCGCCTTCGCGTACGACGGTGATCTCGTCATTGCCGAAATCGCGGCGCAGCTGGGCCGCCTGCTTGTCCATCTGGGCGCCGATCATGCCGCCGGCTGCGGCGCCCACGGCGGCCCCGATCACGGCGCCGCGGCGGCGTTCCTTGGCGTTGTCGCCCATCAGGATGCCGGTCAGCGCGCCGATGCCGGCGCCGACGGCCATGCCTTCCTTGGTGCGCTGTTTCGGGTCCGAGGTCTGCACCGCGGGATCGGTGCAGGCGGTCAGGGCCAGCAGGGCGGCGCTGGCCAGAAGGAGCGGTGTGCGTGCTCGGGTCATGTTTGCCTCTTCCATTGCTCCGCGGTTGCGGATGACGTGGATCATTAAGGCAATCCTATGCGCTATGACATGCCGATTGTATATGCCGGCGCTCACATCGGCGTCATTTCGCCACCGAATCCGCCTCGGCCCGGGCCGCTTCCCAGGCCAGCATGGCGCGCTTGACGGGCAGCCCCCAGTGATAGCCGCCCAGCCCCCCCGATTTGCGCAGCGCGCGGTGGCAGGGGATTAACCAGCTTACCGGGTTGCGGCCCACCGCCGTGCCCACGGCGCGCACCGCGCGTGGGTTGCCGACGGCGCCGGCGATCTCGGAATAGGTCGTCACATGCCCGGAGGGGATCTGGAGCAGCGCCTCCCAGACCTTGATCTGGAAGGGCGCGCCGATCAGGTGCAGCCGCGTCTCGCCCTTTTGCTCAAAAGCGGCCAGCACTTCCGGCCTGAGCGCCATCGGGTCCTCGACGAAGGTGGCCCTTGGCCAGCGCGCGACCATGTCCTCCAGCGCCGCCTCGGTGCCGATCTCGGCCGCGAAGGCGAGGCCGCAGATACCGCGCGAAGTACCCATGACAAGGGCCAGGTCGAACGGGCTGTCGAACCAGCCCCAGTAGATGACCGTCCCCTCGCCCTGGCGGGCATATTCGCCGGGGCTCATCGCCTCCCATCTCAGGAAGAGGTCATGGAGCCGCCCCGAGCCGGAAAGCCCGACCGCATCGGCCGTCTCCAAGGTGGTGAACCTGTCACGCAGGAGCGCTTTGGCATGGTCGAGCAAGAGGTATTGCTGGTAGCGCTTGGGTGAAACACCCACCCAGCGGCTGAACAGGCGCTGGAAATGCGCCGGGCTCATGCCCATCTCGGCGGCCAGTTCCTCCAGCGACAGCCCCGCGCCGCCGGCGGCGTCGATCCGCTCGATTGCGCGGCGCATGACGCCGTAGTGATAGGCGGTCTCGGGAATGGCAGGCTGCATCTCGGTCTCCATCGTCACACACCGAAGATAGGTGTAGCCACGCCGCAGTGCGACCCGGAACATGCGCCAAATCGGCCGCCCGCCCGGGCTTGCCCCGTGCGCGCCCAGCGGGCATACCGCCTTCATGGCAAAGCAGCTTGATTACCACGCGATCCACGAGATCTTCACCCGCTTCCACGCGCAGGAGCCCGAGCCCAAGGGCGAGCTGGAGCATGTCAATGCCTACACCCTGCTGGTGGCCGTGGCGCTGTCGGCGCAGGCCACCGATGCTGGCGTCAACAAGGCCACGCGCAAGCTGTTCCAGATTGCCGACACGCCAGAAAAGATGCTGGCGCTCGGCGAAGAGGGATTGATCGAGCACATTAAGACCATCGGTCTCTACCGCAACAAGGCCAAGAACGTCATCAAGCTGTCGCGCATCCTGGTCGAGCAGTATGAGGGAGAGGTGCCCAGCTCTCGCGCGGCGCTGCAGGCGCTGCCGGGCGTGGGGCGCAAGACCGCCAACGTGGTGCTGAACATGTGGTGGCACTACCCGGCGCAGGCGGTGGACACCCATATATTCCGCGTCGGCAACCGCACCGGCATCTGCCCCGGCAAGGACGTGGTCGCCGTCGAGCGCGCCATCGAGGACAACATCCCCGTGGAGTTCCAGCGCCACGCCCATCACTGGCTGATCCTGCACGGCCGCTACACCTGCAAGGCGCGCAAGCCGCTTTGCGGCACCTGCCTGATCCGTGATCTCTGCCCCTTCGAGGAAAAATCCCTATGACCAAGAAATTCCAGGTCGTCGGCATCGGCAACGCCATGGTCGACGTGCTGTCCCATTGCGATGAAACCTTCCTGGCCGAGCACGGCATCGAGAAGGGAATCATGCAGCTCATCGACATGGACCGCGCCCGGCACCTTTACGACCGGATCGGCCCGGCGCAGGAAATCTCGGGCGGTTCGGCGGCCAACACCATTGCCGGCATTGCCCATCTGGGCGGGCGCACCGCTTATGTGGGCAAGGTCAAGGACGACCAGTTGGGCGCGATCTTCGCCCATGACCTGCGCGCGCAGGGGGCGCATTACGACACCCCCAAGGCGCCCCCTGTCATGGAGGAAGAGACCGGGCGCTGCATCATTCTGGTCACGCCGGATGGCGAACGCTCGATGAACACCTATCTGGGCGTGACCGAGTTCCTGCACCCCTCGGACATCGACGAGGAGCTGATCGCGCAGGCCGAGTGGATCTACCTGGAGGGCTACCGCTTTGACGGAGATGAAAGCCACGAGGCCTTCGCGAAGGCCATCGCCGCGGCCAAGGCCGCGGGTGGCAAGGTGGCCCTGACCCTGTCGGACCCGTTCTGCGTCGAGCGCCACCGCGACGCCTTCCGCAGGATGATCCGCGAGGACGTGGACCTGCTGTTCGCCAACCGCGCCGAGATTCTGTCGATGTACGAGACGGAGGATTTCAGCGAAGCGCTGTCGCGTGCCGCCGCCGAGATCGAGATCGTCGCCTGCACCGAAAGCGAGCATGGCGCGCATATCCTGTCGGGCGGCAAGCGCTGGCACGCCCCGGCGGTGCCCACCAAGGTGGTGGATGCCACCGGCGCGGGCGACCTGTTCGCCGGGGCCTTCCTCTGGGCGCTGTGCGAAGGCCACGACCTGGCCACCTGCGGGCGGATGGGCTGTGTCGCGGCCTCCGAGGTGATCAGCCATATCGGCGCGCGCGCCGAGGCCGATCTCAGGCAGCTTTTCGCGCGCGAGGGCGTTCTCTGACCGGCCTGTCGGGCGTCCGCGCCCGCATGACACGCTCGGCCAGCGCCGGCGACAGGCGCCAGATCGCACGCAGCAGCTTGGTGTTGCCGACCCAGATTTCGCGTTGCCCGGCCTCCAGCCCGGCCAGAACCTCGGCCGCGGCGCGGTCCGGCGGGATCTTCTTTTCCGGGTCGCCGTGCGACAGTTCGGTATCGACAAGGGTCATGATCGCGTCGCTGATCAGCACGGAGGCGCCCGCATCCTCGCACTGGTAGCGCAGCGTCTTGGTGAAGCTGCGCAACGCCGCCTTGGTGGCGCAGTATACGGCGGCGTTGGCGATCGGCGCGACGCCGAGGCCGGAACTGACATTCACGATGGCGGCATCGGGCTGGCGGGCCAGGACCGGCAGCATCTCGGAGCTCAGCCTTATCGGTGCGGCCAGGTTGACGGCGATCTCCCGGGCGATCTCGCCGCCGTGGCTGCGCGGCGCCTCGGTCAGGCGGGCATGCACCATGATCGCTGCGTTGTTGATCAACACGCTGCAGTCGGGATGCTCGGCGGCGACCCAGTTTGCCACGGCGCCGGGCATCTCGGGATCACCGAGATCGGCGGCCAAGATGTGGACGCGGCCCGGGTGCGCGCGGGCCAGCGCGTGGAGGCTGTCCTCGTCGCGGGCGACGGCAAGGACGGTCGCCCCGTGGGCGATCAGTTGCTCGGCCATTTCGCGGCCGATACCGCGGGTGGCGCCGGTGATCAGGACGGTGCGTCCGGACAGGGGGAAGGGTTTGGTCATGGCTCTGTTCGCTTTCTGCTAGGAGGTTTGCGGCGTCCGTGACAAAATGCGAGCGAACGCTCACATTCGCTACTCGCCTTCGCCGGGGCCGCCCATGACCGAGATTTCGCCAAGAAAAACACCGCGTCAGCGCCGCTCCGCCGCCACATTCGAGGCGATCCTCGAGGCCGCGGCTCGCATTCTGGAGGCGGGCGGGCCGGAGGCCCTGACCACGAATCACGTGGCCGAGCGGGCCGGGGTCAGCATCGGCTCGCTCTACCAGTATTTCCCGTCGAAGTCGGCGATCCAGGCCGAGCTGATCCGCCGCCTGCGCCGCCGCATGCTGGACGATCTCCGCGCCGGCGTTGCCGTTAGCCGGGGGCTGGGGCTGGCCGAAACGGTGGATTGCCTGGTGCGCGCCAGCATGCGCCATCATGCCGACCGGCCGGAACTCGCCCGGGTGCTGGAATTCCTGGAACAGACCCTGCCGCTCGATGCCGAGACCGCCGAGGTGAAGGCGCAGATTGGGGCCGAGGTCATGTCGGTTCTGGCCGTGCATGGGGTGGCGGAGATCGAGACCGCCGCCTTCGATCTGTCGGCGCTGACCAAGGGCATGGTGGAGGCCGCCGTGCAGGCCGGCGAGCAGGATTACGAGGCGCTGGCCGCCCGGATCAGCCGTGCCGCGCGCGGGTATCTGGGGGTCTGAGAGGCCCGGGCCGGCGCTTCAGTCCGCCAGCTTGGCGTGCACCTCGTCGAGGTCGATCTCGCCGATGGGGAACTTGTTCGCCGGGTTCTCGAAATCGTATTTGAACAGCCGGAAATCGCGCTTGTAGATCTCGTAGACCAGATGCATCGACAAGTCGTCGAAATAGTCCTCGACCGGATGCGCGCGTTTCGGCCCGTGGCCCTCGGATTCATTGAAGCGCGGGATCTGCGCCAGGTCCACCTCGTGCGGCGTCTCCACCGCGTCCAGAACCGACTGCATGCCCTCGTTGAACTTCTCGGTGAAGAAGATGTTGTCGTAGCGCCCGCCATTCACGATGAAGGTCGAGACATGGCCCGACATCGCCGACCAGTGGATGTCGGGGTCCATCGGGCGGCGCCAGCGGATGGTGTCGCGGGCGAACAGCAGGAACCGGCGGAAGCTCTTGATCTGGTCGAATTCCTGCTTGCCGTCCTCGCCGCCGACCTCGATCCCGTATTTCTGGACCAGCAGCGGCACCAGGTTACCGCGATAGCGTTTGCCGTTGCGCTGGATGCCGCAGATCTTGTCGAAGAACGAACTGAGGATGCGGGTGTACGGGTTGCGCACGCAGGTGAAGGCGTAGGAACGATGTGCCTTCACGTTCTCCTCGATCTTCTTCTGGCTGTGCTCCTGCGCCCATTTGTGCAGCCCGTGCTCGGAGTCGTGGATGTCGCCGTCGAAGAATTTCCCGTGGTCCGAGAAATACATGATCTGGCCGATGGTCGAGCAGGCGCATTTGGGCACGACCCGATAGACCATACTCTCGCTCTCGGTCATCCAGGTGCCGGGAAACCCCATCCGCTCATGCCTCCGCTGTCTGCCGTGCCATGAACGCCGGCTTCCTTGACGTACAAAAAAGCAAAGAAACCCTGTTTCATCAACGACTCTTCAAGGTATCAACAGAGAAACCGTGAAACGCGCGCCGGAAGGGTCATGGCCAAGATCGCCTACATTCTGCTCTGTCACAAGGGTCCGGATGCCATAATCCTGCAGGCCGAGCGCCTGACCGCGTCCGGCGACTTCATCGCGATCCATTTCGATGCCCGCGCGAGCGACGACGATTTCGACAACATCCGCGATGCGCTGACGGGCAACGAGAACGTCGTCTTCGCCCGCAAGCGCGTCAAGTGCGGCTGGGGGGAATGGTCGCTGGTGC
This sequence comes from Paracoccaceae bacterium, assembly GCA_049974865.1. Taxonomy (GTDB): domain Bacteria; phylum Pseudomonadota; class Alphaproteobacteria; order Rhodobacterales; family Rhodobacteraceae; genus JAGSOU01. The sequence continues at coordinate 26,871 of JBNGCX010000003.1, read as the reverse complement.
AGGCCACGCTGCTGGCGGTCGAGGCGGCGGAGGCGGCCTTTCCGCGGGCCACGCATTTCTACATGCTGTCGGGCGATTGCATGCCAATCAAGTCGGCCGAATACGCACGCGCCTTCCTCGACGATCGCGACGTGGACTACATCGAAAGCTTCGATTTCTTCGCCTCGGACTGGATCAAGACGGGAATGAAGGAAGACCGGCTGGTCTATCGCCATTTCCTGAACGAGCGCACGCAGAAGCGGCTGTTCTACCTCTCGCGCGACATCCAGAAGGCGCTGGGCCTGAGGCGAAACACGCCCCAGGACCTGGAGATCATGATCGGCAGCCAGTGGTGGTGCCTGCGCCGGCGCACCGTCGAGGCGGTGTTGGAGTTCGTCCGCGCGCGCCGCGACGTGGTGCGCTTTTTCCGCACCACCTGGATCCCGGACGAGACCTTTTTCCAGACGCTGGTGCGCCACCTCGTTCCCGGGGAGAAAATCGACCCCCGCAGCCTGACCTTCCTGATGTTCACCGATTACGGCATGCCGGTCACCTTTTACAACGACAGCTACGACCTGCTGCTCGGCCAGGACTACCTGTTCGCGCGCAAGATCTCGCCGGAGGCGACGGAGCTGAAGCGCCGCCTGGGGCGGCTCTACAACAGCGGCAGAACGGATTTCGCGATCTCCAACGAGGGGCGCGAATTGTACAAATTCCTGGCCGGGCGGGGCCGGGTGGGGCGCCGCTTTGCCCCGCGGTTCTGGGAGACCGAGGCCAGCCTGGGGCGCGGGCGCGAGCTGATGATCGTGACCTGCAAGAAATGGCACGTGGCCAAGCGTCTGGTGGAGCGGATCCGGCAGGTCACCAACCTGCCCGCGGTGGATTACCTCTTCAACGAGGAGGCGACCGTGCTGCCGGATCTCGGCGGCATTCAGACCACGCTCGAAAAACGGACCCGGCACCGCCGCGCGCTGATGCGGATGCTGTTCGACTATTTCGAGACCGACCGCATGATCATCTGCATCGACCCCAGCAATGTCGACCTGATCCAGGATTTTTACGCCGACCGCTCCAAGACCAGGCTGCTGGAGATCCAGTGCCGGTTCTCCGACGACTACCTTCTGGGCCATGCCCGCCGGATCGGGCTGGCCGCGGAGCAGAGCCCGCAGCTGACGCTGGACGCGCTGCTGCCCACGATCCGCTACGACGTGGTCTATGAAAGCGAGCGGCTGCACGACGCGGATTTCCCGAATTTCCATCGCATCCGGGAAGACGCTACGCCTGCCGAAAATGCCGCGGCGCTGGCGACGTTCCTTGATATCCCTCCCGACCGCGCGCATGAGATTGCCGCGACTGAACACCTGTATGCCGATTGAGGACGGACATGGCTTATACCTACGATCCCGAAAACATCTTTGCAAAGATCCTGCGCGGAGAGATCCCCAATGACACCGTGCTGGAAACCGAGAATAGCCTCGCCTTCCGCGACATCGCCCCGCAGGCCCCCGATCATGTGCTGGTGATCCCCAAGGGCGCCTATGTCTGCTACGACCAGTTCGCGCTGGAGGCCAGCGAGGCCGAGATCATCGACTACACCCGCACCATCGGCGAGGTCTGCAGGATGCTGGGCCTCCAACCGGGCGAGGGCGGCGGCGGGTTCCGTATGATCTCGAATGCCGGGATGGACGGCGTGCAGGAGGTGCCGCATCTGCATGTGCATATCCTGGCCGGGCGTCCGCTGGGTCGGATGCTGCAGAAGGGCTGACGGCCGGGTGCGATTTTTCGCAGAAAAATCGGGTCTTCCGGGAGGCGAATTTTCTGCGAAAATTCGGGGCGCCGCTCAGGCCGCGGTGCCCTTTTTCGAGGTCAGTTCGACGAAGACGTCCTCGAGATCCGGTTCCTCGGTCGCCACGTCGCGCATGCGCAGACCGGCATGGCGCACCGCCTCCAGCACCGCGCCGGTGCCGATTTCGCTTCGGCGATAGGTGAAGGCCAGCGCGCCGCCGCGGCGGTGCTCCATCTCCACGCCGGGGGGCGGGACGAAATCCTCGGGCACCGCGCCCTCGGGGTGGATGACCAGGGTCTTGGCATCCATCCGCCCGATCAGCGCCTCGGTGGTGTCGCGCGCGATCACCTCGCCGTGATTGATAATGGCGATCTCGTCGCACATCTCCTCGGCCTCTTCGAGGTAGTGGGTGGTGAGGATGATGGTCATCCCCTCTTCCTCGTTCAGGCGGCGCACGTTCTGCCACAGCATCTGGCGCAGCTCGATGTCCACGCCCGCGGTGGGCTCGTCCAGCACCAGGATCTGCGGCGAATGCACCAGCGCCTTGCCCAGCAGCAGCCGCCGCCGCATCCCCCCCGAAAGCGAGCGGGCATAGGCCTCGGCCTTATCCTCGAGCCCGATCATTTCCAGGATTTCCTCGGTGCGGCGCTGCTTGCGCGGCACGCCGTAAAGGCCCGCCTGCACCTCCAGCGCGCCGCGCGGGGTGAAGAACGGGTCCATGTTCAGCTCTTGCGGCATCACCCCGATCGAGGCGCGGCTCTGGCGCGGGTTCACGTCCTGGTCGAAACCCCAGATGCGCACCCGGCCCGAGGTCTTGATCACCAGCCCGGCGAGGATGTTGATCAGCGTCGACTTGCCCGCGCCGTTCGGCCCCAGAAGGCCGAAGATCGAACCCGCCGGGATCTCCAGGTCGACGCCCTTCAACGCCTCTTTCGGGGGCTGGTTGCCGCTGGCGGCATAGGTCTTTCTCAGCCCTTCGATCTCGATCGCGTTGCCGCTCATGTTCAACTCCTTCCCGCTTGCCCGTGCGCGCCCATCCGCTATCATGCCGGCCGACATAAGGCCACCGCATTGGCCACCCAAGACATGGAGCCCGCGACATGACCATCGAAGCCCCCGAGACCGAAATCGTCAGCACCTGGCGCGTCGCCTGCGATGGCGGCGAGGGCGCGCTGGGCCACCCGCGCGTTTGGCTGACGATTCCGCAGGACAAGGGCTATGTCGAATGCGGCTATTGCGACAAGAAATTCGTCCATGAAAGCTGCGCCGAAACGGCGAAGTAAACCCGGGCGCGCAATCCCGCGCCCCGCTGTCCGAATGCCCCGGCCGCGCCACCCGCGCGGCCGCCGCCGTCAGAACGGAGCATCCCCATGTCCTTTGGAAAAGGCTGTCATCTGCACCTGATCGACGGCTCGGCCTTCATCTTCCGCGCCTTCCACGCGCTGCCGCCGCTGACCCGCAAGTCCGACGGTCTGCCGATCGGGGCCGTGGCCGGCTTCTGCAACATGATCTTCAAGATGGTCGAGGACAACAAGGGCCCCGACGCCCCCACCCATGTGGCGGTGATCTTCGACAAGGGCAGCCACACGTTCCGCAACGACCTCTACGACCAGTACAAAGCCAACCGCGAGGAGATGCCCGAGGCGCTGCGCCCGCAGATCCCGCTGACGCGCGACGCCACCCGCGCCTTCAACATCGCCTGCATCGAGAAGGAGGGTTTCGAGGCCGACGACATCATCGCCACGCTGGCGCGCGAGGCGCGCGAGGCGGGCGGGCGCGTGACCATCATCAGCTCGGACAAGGACCTGATGCAGCTGGTGGGCGGCGGGGTCGAGATGTTCGACGCCATGAAGAACAGGCGCATCGGCGTCGAAGAGGTCGAGGCCAAGTTCGGCGTCGGCCCCGACCGGGTGGTGGACGTGCAGGCGCTGGCCGGCGACAGCGTGGACAACGTGCCCGGCGCGCCGGGCATCGGGGTGAAAACCGCGGCGCTTCTGATCAACGAATACGGCGACCTGGAAACCCTTCTGGACCGCGCCGAGGAGATCAAGCAGCCCAAGCGCCGCCAGACCCTGATCGAGAAACGCGACCAGATCGAACTGTCGAAGCAACTGGTGCAGCTCGACGCCGAGACGCCGCTCGATTTCGGCCTCGACGACCTGGAACTGCGCGAACCCGAACCCGAGGCGCTGTTGCAGTTTCTCGCCGAAATGGAGTTTCGCACCCTGTCCAAGCGCGTGGCCGAGGCGCTGGGCGTCGAGGCCCCGGCGATCCCGGACACCAACCCCGCGGGCGCCAACCCCAGCGAAGAGCCCGATGCGCCCGAGAACCTGCCCTTCAGGCCCGACGACTATGAATGCGTGCGCGACGCGGCGGCGCTGGAACGCTGGATCGCGCAGGCGAACGCCCGCGGCTGGGTCGCCGTGGATACCGAGACCACCAGCCTGAACGAGATGCAGGCCGAACTGGTGGGCATATCGCTATCCGTCGAGCCCGGGCAGGCCTGCTATGTCCCGCTGGGTCACAAGGACGGCTCCGACGACCTGTTCGGCTCTGACGATCTGGCCGAGGGGCAGATGCCGATCGACGCCGCGCTCGAGATGCTGAAGCCGCTGCTGGAGGACCCGGCGGTGATGAAGATCGGCCAGAACATGAAATACGATGCCAAGATCTTCGCCCGCTACGGCGTGCGGATTGCGCCGATCGACGACACGATGCTGATGTCCTATGCCCTGAACGCCGGCATCCATGGCCATTCCATGGACACGCTGTCCGAGCGCTACCTCGAACACAGCCCGATCCCGATCAAGTCGCTTCTGGGCAGCGGCAAATCGGCCATCACCTTCGACCGGGTGCCGATCGACGCGGCGGTGAAATACGCCGCCGAGGACGCCGACATCACACTGCGCCTGTCGCAGCTTTTCAAGCCGCAGCTCCACCAGCGGCGGGTCACCACCGTCTACGAGACGATGGAGCGTCCGCTGGTGCCGGTGCTGGCCGAGATGGAGATGGCCGGCGTCAAGGTCGACCGCGATACGCTGAGCCGCATGTCCAACGCCTTTGCCCAGAAGATGGCGGCGCTTGAGGACGATATCCATGAACTGGCGGGCGAGAAGTTCAACGTGGGAAGCCCCAAGCAGCTGGGCGAGATCCTGTTCGACAAGATGGGGATCGAGGGGGGCAAGAAGGGCAAAACCGGCGCCTATGCTACCGGCGCCGACGTGTTGGAGGACCTCGCCGCCGAGGGGCACGACCTGCCCGCGCGGGTGCTGGATTGGCGGCAGCTTTCCAAGCTGAAATCGACCTATACCGACGCGCTGCAGGACCACATCAACCCCGAGACGGGGCGGGTGCATACCTCCTACGTGATCGCAGGCGCGAATACCGGGCGGCTGGCCTCGACCGAGCCGAACCTGCAGAACATCCCCGTGCGCTCCGAAGAAGGGCGGCGCATCCGCGAGGCCTTCGTCGCCGAGGAGGGCAAGGTGCTGCTCAGCCTCGACTATTCCCAGATCGAGCTGCGCATCCTCGCCCATGTCGCCGGGATCGACGCGCTGAAGCAGGCCTTCCGCGACGGGCAGGACATTCACGCCATGACCGCATCCGAGATGTTCGACGTGCCAATGGACGAGATGACCCCCGAGATCCGCCGCCGCGCCAAGGCAATCAATTTCGGCGTGATCTACGGCATCTCGGGCTTTGGCCTCGCGCGCAACCTGCGCATCTCGCGGGTCGAGGCGCAGGGCTTCATCGACCGCTATTTCGAGCGCTTTCCGGGCATCCGCGCCTACATGGACGACACCGTCGCCTTCGCCAAGGAACATGGCTACGTCCAGACCCTGTTCGGGCGGCGCATCCACACCCCCGAGATCGGTGCCAAGGGGCCGCAGGCGGGCTTTGCCCGGCGCGCGGCGATCAACGCGCCGATCCAGGGCACCGCGGCCGACATCATCCGCCGCGCCATGGTGCGCATGCCGGGGGCGATCGACGGGCTGCCCGCAAAGATGCTGCTGCAGGTCCATGACGAACTGATCTTCGAGGTGGACAAGGCGGCGGTGGACGACGCCATCCCGGTGGTTCGCGACGTGATGGAGAACGCGGCGCTGCCGGTGGTCAAGCTGGACGTGCCGCTGACCGTGGATGCGGGGCAGGGCGCCAACTGGGCCGAGGCCCACTAGGGAGGGCACGATGCGGGCGGCATGGATCGAACGATACGGCCCGCCCGACACGGTCGAGATCCGCGACCTGCCCATGCCCGAGCCGGGCGAGGGGCAGGTGCTGCTGCGGATGCGCGCCTGTTCGGTCAATGCCTCGGATGTGGAGCTTGTCACCGGCCGCCCCGCCTATGCGCGCCTCTTCGGCCTGACCCGCCCGAGATTCCATGTGCTGGGCTCCGACGTTGCCGGCGTGGTCGACGCGGTGGGGCCAGGGGCAAACCGTTTCGCGGTGGGTGACGCCGTGTTCGGCGATGTCTTCGAAAGTTTCGGCGGCTTTGCTGACTATGCCGCCGTCCCCGAGGACCGGCTGATCGCCAAGCCGGACGCGCTCGATTTCGCGACCGCCGCCGCGCTGCCGCAGGCCGGCGTCATCGCCCTTCAGGCGCTGCGCTTGGTGGGGCGGGGCACGCGGGTTCTGGTCAACGGCGCGGGCGGCGGGATGGGCAGTTTCGCGGTGCAGATCGCCAAGGCGCGCGGCGCCCATGTCACCGCCGTGGACAGCGCCGGGAAGGCCGGTTTTCTGCGCGGGCTGGGTGCCGACCGGGTGATCGACTACCGCGCACAGGACTTCGCCGCGCTGGGCGAGCGCTGGGATCTGGTGCTAGACCTCTTCGCCACGCGGGGCATGTCGGCGATCCGCCGGGCACTTGCCCCCGACGGGCGATACCTGCTGGTGGGCGGGCATATGGCGCCGATCCTGTCCGTGTTGACCCTTGGCACGCTGATGTCATTCGGGCGGCGCACCCTGCGCCTGCTGGCCGCGCGGCAGAGCCGGGACGACCTCGCCGAGATCGCCGGAATGGTGGCGGCCGGTCAATTGCGCCCCGCCGTGGACCGCAGCTATCCGCTGGAGGACACCGCGCAAGCGCTGGCCCGCGTGGCCGAGGGGCGGGCGCTGGGCAAGGTGGTGGTGGTCATGGGCGGCGAGGGCTGAGCCGGAAACGCGCCTTGCACCCGATGCGCTCGGCGGCTTAGCTGGGCGGGATCCGACCCGAGGGGGGCGCATGCCGCACGACCATCAACACCACCACATCGACCCGGAGGCCGGCGACCGGCAGGTGGCCCTGGCCGTGACGGTGAACATGGCGCTGACGCTGGTGCAGATCGTGGGGGGGCTGGTGTCAGGCTCGGTCGCGCTGATCGCGGACGCGGTGCATAATTTCTCGGACGCGGTGTCGCTGATCATCGCCTATGGTGCGCGCCGCATCGCCCGCCGCCCGCGCGATTCGCGCATGACCTTTGGTTATGGCCGGGCCGAGGCGGTGGCGGCGCTTGTCAACTACACCACGCTGATCGTGATCGGGGTTTACCTGGTCTACGAGGCGATCCTGCGCCTGATCGACCCACCGGGCGTCGAGGGTTGGATCGTGGTGGTCGTGGCCGGCGTGGCGCTGGTCGTGGATGCCGTGACCGCGCTGCTGACCTTCCGGCTGTCGAAGCACAGCATGAATATCCGCGCCGCCTTCCTGCACAACCTGGCCGATGCGGCCAGCTCGGTGGCTGTGATCGTGGCGGGCAGCCTGATCCTGCTTTACGACTGGCGGCTGGTCGATCCGCTGGCGACGCTGGGCATCGCCGGCTTCATCCTGTGGAGCGCCGTGACCGAGATCGGCCCCGTCATCCGCCTGCTGATGCTGGGCGCGCCGCCCGCCCTTGACCTCAACGTCATCCGCGACCGCGTGCTCACGGTCGAGGGGGTGGACAGCCTGCATCACCTGCACCTGTGGCAGATCGACGAGCACAAGACCTCGCTCGAGGCGCATCTGGTGATCAGCGATGGCGCGGTGGCGGATTTCGCGGCCGTGAATGCCCGGGTCAAGGAGTTGCTGGCCCGGGAATTCGGCATCCGCCACGCCACGCTGGAGTTGGAAACCAACGCCTCGGGCTGTGCCGACCAGGCCTAGACCAGCTCCTCGGACGGGATGATGGGGAAGAAACGCCCGCCCGACCACAGGCCGAACCAGCTTTGCCCCTCGTGCTGCTCGTGGCAGCCGAGCTCGATCAGCCGGTAAAAACTCTTGCGGTCGATCAGCGCCTCGAGATTTCTGCGGACGTTGACGTAAGGCGATGGCTCGCCCGTCTCGGGGTCTCGGGCGACGCGGATCGGGTGCTCGGGCCCGGCGGTCACCGCGTCCTCGACATGGGTGAAGAAGGTGATCCTCTGGTCGCGCCCTTCGCCCTCGACCTCGAAATCCAGCGCCACGAAGGGCGCGTCGTCGACGGTGATTCCCACCTTTTCCACCGGCGTGACGAGGAAATAGTCGTTACCGTCCTTGCGGATGATCGAGGAGAAAAGCTTGACCAGCCCGGGCCGTCCGATCGGCGTGCCGAGGTAGAACCACGTGCCGTCGCGCGCGATCCGCATGTCCAGATCGCCGCAAAATGGCGGGTCCCATTGCTCGACCGGCGGCGGCCCCTTCTTGCCGGCGGCGCGCGCTGCCTCGGCCAGGTTTTCCACCGTCGGTTTCACGATCATTTGTCCCTCCTCGCGTTTTGCCATTTGTGCCCGGCGCGATATCTGCCTTTAATGACCATATAAGATGGTAGGGAGTATTGTCATGACCGAGGGGCCCGAACTGGTGGCGGAGATCGAGGCGCTGGGCGACCGGCTGGCCGAGGCGAAGGCCAGCATCGGCAGGCGCTTCATCGGGCAGGACCGGGTGGTGGAGTTGACCCTATCCGCGCTGCTGTGCGGCGGGCACGGGCTGTTGATCGGCCTGCCGGGGCTGGGCAAGACGCGGCTGGTGGACACGCTGTCCACCGTGATGGGGCTGAAGGGCGCGCGCATCCAGTTCACGCCGGACCTGATGCCGGCCGATATCCTGGGCTCCGAGGTGCTGGAGACCGCCGCCGACGGCTCGCGCGCGTTCCGCTTCATCGAGGGGCCGATCTTTTGCCAGCTGCTGATGGCAGACGAGATCAACCGGGCCAGCCCGCGGACTCAATCGGCGCTGTTGCAGGCGATGCAGGAGAAATCGGTGACCATCGCCGGGCAGGAACACGCGCTGGAACAGCCGTTCCACGTGCTGGCCACGCAGAACCCGATCGAGCAGGAGGGCACCTATCCGCTGCCCGAGGCGCAGCTCGACCGCTTCCTCGTTCAGATCGACGTGCCATACCCGGACCGCAAGACCGAACATGACATCCTGCTGGCCACCACCGGGGTCTCCGAGGAACAGTCGACGGCCGTCTTCACCGCCGCCGAACTGATCGCCGCGCAGCAGACGGTGCGCCGGATGCCGGTGGGCGAAGCGGTGGTCGAGCTGATCCTCGACCTGGTGCGCGCCTGCCGCCCGGGCGCGCCGGAGGCGCCGCAGGCGATCACCGACAACGTGGCTTGGGGGCCGGGGCCGCGCGCCGCGCAGGCGCTGATGCTGACCGTGCGTGCGCAGGCCCTGTTGCAGGGGCGCCTGGCGCCTTCGGCCGAGGATGTGGCGGCGATGGCCGGGCCGGTGCTGAAGCACCGCATGGCGCAGAGCTTCGCCGCGCGGGCGCGGGGCGAAGACCTCGATGCCCTCATCGCCGGCGCCGTGCAGGACGTGGCAAGAGTCGAGGCCGCCGCGTGACCCATCCCGCCGCCCTCCGTTCGGCGGCCGAGGCGCTGGCCGCACCGCTCCCGCCGCTGCTGGCCGAGGCCGAGCATCTGGCGTCGACGGTGCTGCTGGGCGAGCACGGGCGCCGGCGCGCGGGGATGGGCGACGAGTTCTGGCAATACCGCCCCGCCGTGCCGGGTGACGAGGCGCGGATGATCGACTGGCGCCGCTCGGGCCGGTCGGATGCGCATTTCGTGCGCGAGAAGGAGTGGCAGGCGGCGCAGAGCGTGGTGCTCTGGGTCGACGAGGCGCAATCCATGCGGTTTTCCGGCGATGCGAAACACGAGGCCAAGCTGGACCGCGCCCGCCTTCTCGCACTGGCCGTGGCGGTGCTGCTGATGCGCGCCGGTGAAAGGGTCGGCCTGGCCGGGCCGGGCCTGCCGCCGCGCACCGGCGCGCTGCAGCTGCTGCGGCTGGCCGAGGCGATGAGTGCCGACGGCGAGGCCGCCGATTACGGCACGCCCGAGGCGCGCGGAATGCTGCCCCATTCCCGCGCCCTGTTCCTGTCGGATTTCCTGGGCGATCTCGCCCCGGTCGAGGCCGCGCTCGCCAAGGCCGCCGATCGCGGGGTGAAGGGGGTGCTGTTGCAGGTGCTCGACCCGGCGGAAGAGCTGTTCCCCTTCGACGGGCGCACCATATTCGAGAGCATGGGCGGCAGCCTCCGGCATGAGACGCTGAAGGCGGGCGAGCTGCGCGACCGCTATCTCGACCGGCTCGCCGAGCGCAAGGCGCGGCTGGCCGACCTCGCCCGAATGACCGGCTGGCATTACCAGTGCCACCACACCGGCGATAGCGCGCAGGCCGCGCTGCTGTGGCTGTTCCGGGCGCTGGAGCCCGTGCGCTGATGTTCATGCTGGGCCCCATAGGCTTCACCGCGCCCTGGCTGCTGCTGGGGCTGGTCGCGCTTCCCATCCTGTGGCTGCTGCTGCGCGCGGTGCCGCCCGCGCCGATCCGGCGGCGGTTTCCGGGTGTCGCGCTGCTGCTGGGGCTGACCGATGACGAGACCCAGACCGACAAGACGCCCTGGTGGCTGCTTCTGCTGCGTATGCTGGCGCTGGCGGCGGTGATCCTGGGCTTCGCCGGCCCTGTGCTGAACCCGCAGGCAGAGCGCGCCGGGACAGGCCCGCTGCTGGTGCTGATCGACGGCACATGGGCCGATGCCCGCGACTGGCCGCGCCGGATCGACCGCGCCGAGGCGCTGCTGGAAGAGGCGGCGCGGGCCTCGCGCCCCGTGGCGGTGGTGCTGTCCACCGATCTGCCCGAGGCCGGGCTTCCGTTCCAGGCCGCGGACGCCTGGGCTGCGCGCCTGGCGGGGCTGGAACCCAAACCGTGGGAGCCCGAGGCCGATGCGCTGACGGCCTGGGCCGAGGGGCTGGAAGGCCGGTTCGACACGTTCTGGATGTCTGACGGCGTGGCGCGTGCCGGGCGCGACGAGGTTCTGGCCGCGCTTGAGGCGCGCGGTGCCGTGACCGTTTTCAAGAGCCCGCGCCCCCTCTATGCCCTGCGCCCGGCGGACTTCGCGGAGGGGCGTATCGCGCTGACCGCCCTGCGTGCGGGCCGCGGCCTGCCGACGGAGGTGACGCTGTCGGCCACCGGGCTCGACCCCAACGGGGTGGAGCGCGAGCTTGCCCGTGCCACGGCCGAATTCGACACCGGCGACGGGATGGCCGAGGCCGAACTGGTCCTGCCGCCGGAACTGCGCAACCGCATCACCCGGTTCTCGGTGGCCGGCATCCGCTCCGCCGGGGCCGTCACCCTGACCGACGACAGCCTGAAACGCCGCGAGGTGGCCCTGATCGCCGGCCGCGAGGACCGCGAGGGGCTGGAGCTGCTGTCGCCGCTGCACTACCTGCAGCGCGCCCTGGCGCCCACCGCCGACCTGATCGACGGCACGCTCTCCGACATCCTGCTGGCCAACCCCGACGTGATCGTGCTGGCCGACGTGGCCAAGCTTACCCCGGACGAGGAGGAGGGCGTGCTCGACTGGCTGGAGCAGGACGGGCTGCTGCTGCGCTTTGCCGGGCCGCGGCTGGCCGCCAGCGACGTCGCCCGCGCCGAGGAAGAGCCGCTGATGCCCGTGCGCCTGCGCGCGGGCGGGCGCAGCGTGGGCGGCACGATGAGCTGGGGCGAACCCAAGGCATTGCGCCCCTTCGCCGAGACCTCGCCCTTCTACGGCCTGCCCGTGCCCGACGAGGTGCGCGTGAACGCCCAGGTCATGGCCCAACCCGACCCCGATCTGGCCGAGCGCACCATCGCCGCGCTGAGCGACGGCACGCCGCTGGTCACGCGCAAGCGGGTGGGGCAGGGGCAGGTGGTGCTGTTCCACGTCACGGCCAATGCCGAATGGTCGACCCTGCCGCTGTCGGGCCTTTTCGTGCAGATGCTGGAGCGGCTGGCGGTCTCCACCCGCCCCGCGCGTCCTGCGGAGGCGGACTTGGCGGGAACGACCTGGGTGCCGGAACGGGTGCTGACCGCCTTCGGCGAGGTCGAGGAGGCCGGGACCCTGCCCGGCGTGGCGGGCGAGGACCTGGCCGCGGCCCGGCCCGGCCCGGCGCTGCCGCCGGGCCTCTATGCCGGCGAGGACCGGCGGATCGCGCTGAATGTCATCGCGCCCGACCGGCAGCTTCAGGCTGCCACATGGCCGGCGCGCATCCCGGTCGAGGGGCTGATCGCTGCGCGCGAGACGGCGCTGAAGGGGGCGCTGCTGCTGGCGGCGCTCGGCCTGCTGGCGCTGGACGTGCTGGCCTCGCTGTGGCTTTCGGGCCGTCTGCGTGGGGCGCGCGGCGGGGCGGTGGCGCTCTTTGCGCTGGGCATGCTCGTATCGCCGCAAGAGGGCAGGGCGCAGGACGACGCCCGCGCGCTGGCCGCCACCTCCGAGGTGGTGTTGGCCCATGTGCTGACCGGTGACGCGCGGGTGGACGACATCGCCGCGGCCGGGATGCGCGGCCTGTCGAAGAAGCTGTTCCAGCGCACCTCGGTCGAACCCGGCCCGTCCATCGCGGTAAACCTGGAGACCGATGAACTGGCCTTCTTTCCCTTCCTCTACTGGCCCGTGACGGCGGATCAGCCTCTGCCCTCGGACGCGGCCTATGCCAAGCTCAACCGGTATCTGCGCGGGGGCGGGCTGATCCTGTTCGACACGCGCGACGCCGATGTGGCGGGTTTCGGTGGCGGCTCGCCCGAGGGGCGGCGGCTGCAGCAGATCGCGCGGCCCCTGGACATCCCGCCCTTGGAGCCGATCCCCTCGGACCATGTCCTGACCCGCACCTTCTACCTGTTGCAGGATTTCCCCGGCCGCCACGATAGCCGCGACGTCTGGGTCGAGGCAGCACCCCCCGATGCCGAACAGGTGGAGGGGATGCCCTTCCGCAACCTCAATGACGGCGTGACGCCGGTGGTGATCGGCGGTAATGACTGGGCGGCGGCCTGGGCGGTCGACGAGGGCGGCGCGGCGATGTTCCCCGTGGGGCGCGGCTATGCCGGCGAGCGGCAGCGCGAGATCGCCTACCGTTTCGGGATCAACCTGATGATGCATGTGCTGACGGGCAACTACAAATCCGACCAGGTGCATGTGCCCGCGCTTCTGGACAGGCTGGGCCAATGAGCGAGACGGTGATCTTCGACCCGCTTTTGCCCTGGCCGGTGCTCTGGGGCGCGGTGGCGCTGGGCGTCTGCTTGACGTTGCTGGCGGTCTGGCGCGGGCTGTCGGGCTGGTGGCTGCGGGGGCTTGCCGGGCTGTTGCTGCTGGTGGCCCTGGCCAACCCGTCCCTCCAGAACGAGGACCGCAATCCGCTGAGCGACATCGTGGTCGTGGTCGTGGACGAAAGCGCCAGCCAGGGCCTGTCGGACCGCGCCGATCAGACCGAGGCGGCGCTGGCCCGGATCGAGGCGCAGGTGGCCGCCCTGCCCAATACCGAGCTGCGCGTGCTGCGCCTCGGCGACGGCGAGGACAATGCCGGGACCGAGCTGATGACCGCGCTGGGCCAAGCGCTGGCCGAGCAGCCGCGCGCGCGGCTGGCCGGCGCGATCCTGCTGACCGACGGCCAGTTGCACGATATCGAGCGCGCCCCGGACCTGCCCGCGCCGCTGCACGCGCTGCTGACCGGCCACGAGGGCGACTGGGACCGGCGGCTGATCGTCAAGGACGCGCCTGCCTTCGGCATCCTCGACGAGGAACTGGTGCTGACGCTGCGGATCGAGGATCAGGGCGCAGTGCCGGAGGGGATGGGCGGCGAGACCGGTCTGACCATCACTGTAGATGGCGGCGAGCCGCGCGTTTTCGAGGTGCCGGTGGGCGTGGACCTGGAATTGCCGGTCACGCTCGGCCACGGGGGCATGAACGTGATCCAGTTCGAACTGGCCGAGGCGGAGGGCGAGCTGACCGACCGCAACAACGCCGCCGTGGTGCAGATCAACGGCGTGCGCGACCGGCTGCGGGTGCTGCTGGTTTCGGGCGAGCCGCACCCGGGCGAGCGGACCTGGCGCAACCTGCTGAAATCCGACAGCGCGGTGGACCTGGTGCATTTCACCATCCTGCGCCCGCCCGAGAAACAGGACGGCGTGCCGGTGACCGAACTGTCGCTGATCGCCTTCCCCACGCGCGAGCTGTTCATGGAGAAGATCGAGGAATTCGACCTGATCGTCTTCGACCGGTACAAGCGGCGCGGCATCCTGCCCATGCTCTATCTCGACAACGTGCGCTCCTATGTCGAAGGTGGCGGCGCGGTGCTGATCGCGGCGGGGCCGGATTTCGCCAGCGCCGAGAGCCTGTATCACTCGCCGCTGTCGGCGATCCTGCCGGCCGAACCCACGGCGCGCGTGCTGGACGAGGGGTTCCGTCCCGAGATCACCGATCTCGGCCAGCGCCACCCGGTCACCGAGGGGCTGCGCGCCGAGGCGGGTGGCGAGTGGGGCCGCTGGCTGCGCATGGTGGAACTCGCGCCCAAGGGCGGGCAGGTGGTGATGCAGGGGCCGGGGGAGCGGCCGTTGCTGGTGCTGGACCGGGTGGGCGAGGGGCGCGTGGCGCTGCTGGCCTCGGACCACGCCTGGCTGTGGGACCGCGGCTTCGAGGGCGGCGGGCCGCAGCTGGAGTTGCTGCGGCGCTTGGCGCACTGGATGATGAAGGAGCCGGAACTGGAGGAGGAGGCGCTGCGCGCCGTGGCCGAGGGCCAGACCATCACCGTGACCCGCCGCTCGCTGGAGGACAGCCCGCGCGAGGTGGAGATCACCGCGCCCGATGGCAGCGTGACCGTGCTGCCGCTGGAGGAGGTCTCTCCTGGCCGCTACGTGGGCGAACACGAAGGGGCCGAGATCGGCCTCTACCGGCTGCGCGAGGGCGAGCGGGAGGCCGTGGTCGCGCTGGGCCCCTCGGCGCCGCGCGAGTTCGAGGAGACCATCGCCAGCGGTGCGAAGCTGGAGCCGCTGGTGGCGGCCACGCGCGGTGGTGTTCTGGCGCTGGAGGAGGGGCAGCCGCGGCTGCGGCAGGTGCGCGAGGGCCGGGTGGCGGCCGGGCGCGGCTGGATCGGAATCACCCCGCGCGGGGCCTATGTCACCGCGGATGTCACCATCACGCCGCTGGCGCCGGCCTGGCTGTTCCTGTTGCTGGCTGCGGCGTTGAGCGTCGGGGGATGGCTGCGCGAGGGGCGGCGGTAGCGGGACAGGGGGCTGTCTGCCCCCTCTTGCCCGTTCCGGGCAATTCACCCCCGAGGATATTTCCGAACAGAAGAAGCCGTCACTCGGCGCGGGGCAAGGGGATGGTGAGACTGTCCCCGGACCAGCCATCGCGGCTGCAATGGGCGCGGATCGTCACCTGGCGGACGGTCTCGGGAATGGCAATGGCGGAGAGCGAGCGGGTGAAGGGCTGTTCGTCCACATGCGGGTGGGCGAGTTCGCGATAACCCAGGCGGGTGCCGTCGGGGGCCAGCACCTCCCAGCCGTCGGCGTAGTGGTCCCAGCCGGCATCGGGGTGACGCAGGGTGACGTCGATGCGCCAGGTGCCGGCCATTTCGGTGGCCTCGGCGGCGGTGATTTCGGGCGGCTCGGCATGCAGGGGCGCGGCGGCCAGGAGGAGGGGGGCGAGGCGTTTCATGGCGCCATCATGGTGCAAACCGCGGCGTGCCGCGCTCACGAACCCGCGCCCTTCATCAGGGCGTTGCGGGATTGCGACATGAACTCGCGCCGCCAGAGCACGACGAGGGTTGCCGTGACGGCCAGGATCAGCGCCCCCGCGCCCAGCAGCCAGGCCAGCCCGGCGAGCGCGAAATAGAGCGAGCGCATGCCGCGGTTGAAGCTGCGGGCGGCGGTGATGTTGACCTCGGCCGCCTGGACCGCGCGGGGGAAGGCCTCGGGGTCTTCGGGATCATTGGGGACGGCGGCCATGATGACCGCGCAATAGCCGAACAGCCGGTGGGCCCATACGAACTTGAGAAAGGCGTTGGTGACGAAAAGCAACACGGCGAGGATCTTGACCTCCCAGACCACGGCGGGCGCGGTGTCGAGGGTCAGGTCGCGGGCGATCCCGAGGAGCCGCTCGGTGTTGCCGACCAGGGCCAGGCCGCCCCCTATCCACAGCATCGAGGCGGAGGCGAAAAAGGTCGTGCCCTGGCGCAGCATCGACAGGATCGCGCCGTCGAGAATCCGGGGCTGGCGCGTGACAAGCACCTTCATCCACTCGCGCCGGTAGGCGACCATGAGAGTGGCGACGGAAGGCCGTCCCGCCGGGGGATTCTCGATCAACCAGCTGATGGCGAGCCAGGCGGCGACCCAGAGCGCCACCGCGACTGCATCGAGAGGGCCAAACAGGCTGATACGGTTCAGGATTTCCATGATAAGAGCGTATCTCCCGCCGATTCCTCTTGTCACCAGCCAATATTGGTTATATTTTCTTACCAATACCCGCTGCGGGGAGGAGTTCTCATGGAAATGCCCACACCCAATCCAGACATCCTGGCGCGCAAGGCGCGGATTGTCGAACGCCTGCGCGAGGTCCTGCCGCGCGACGCGGTGATCGACGACGCCCATGAGACGCGCGCCTATGAATGCGACGCGCTGACGGCCTACCGCTGCCCGCCGCTCTGTGCTGTCCTGCCCGCCTCGACCCGGGAGGTCTCTGACGTGCTGCGCATCTGCAACGAGGAAAGCGTGCCGGTGGTGCCGCGCGGCTCGGGCACGTCGCTGGCGGGCGGCGCGCTGCCCACCGCCGACAGCGTGATCCTGGGCGTGGCGCGGCTGACCGAGGTGCTGGAGACCGATTACGACAACCGCTTCATCCGGGTGCAGACCGGGCGGACGAACCTGAGCGTCACCGGCGCGGTGGAGGAGGAGGATTTCTTCTACGCGCCCGATCCGTCCAGCCAGCTCGCCTGCGCGATCGCGGGCAATATCGGCATGAATTCGGGCGGGGCGCATTGCCTGAAATACGGCGTGACCACCAACAACCTGCTGGGCGTGACCGTGGTGCTGATGGACGGCACGGTGGTCGAGATCGGGGGCGCGCATCTGGATGCCGGCGGGCTGGACCTGCTGGGGGTGATCTGCGGTTCCGAAGGGCAGCTGGGCGTCGTGACCGAGGCCACGCTGCGCATCCTACGCAAGCCCGAGGGGGCGCGGCCCGTGCTGATGGGTTTCGACAGCAACGAGGTGGCGGGCGAATGCGTGTCCGACATCATCAAGGCTGGCGTGCTGCCGGTGGCGATCGAGTTCATGGACCGACCCGTCATCCGGGCCACCGAGGCCTTTGCCGGCGCGGGTTACCCCGATTGCGAAGCGCTCTTGATCGTCGAGGTCGAGGGCAGCGAGGCCGAGATCGCCGAGCAGTTGGACAAGATCCTGGAAATCGCCCGCTCGCACAACCCGGTTGAGCTGCGCCAGAGCGGCAATTCCGAGGAGAGCGCCAAGATCTGGCTGGGGCGGAAATCGGCCTTCGGCGCGATGGGGCAAATCAACGACTACATGTGTCTCGACGGAACGATCCCGGTGTCGTCGCTGCCCTATGTGCTGAAGCGGATCGGCGAGATGTCCAAGGAATACGGCCTGGGCGTGGGCAACGTGTTCCATGCCGGCGATGGCAACATGCACCCGCTGATCCTGTTCGACGCCAACAAGCCCGGTGACCTGGAGCTGTGCGAGCGTTTCGGCGCCGACATCCTGAAGCTCTGCGTCGAGGTGGGCGGCTGCCTGACCGGCGAACATGGCGTGGGCGTGGAGAAGCGCGACCTGATGCACACGCAGTTCACCGCCGAGGACATGGAGGCGCAGCTGCGGGTGAAGGACGTGTTCGATCCGAAATGGCTGCTGAACCCGGCCAAGGTGTTCCCGCTGGACGTGACCGAGAGCCGGCGGGCGGCGTAAGGGGCGTCGGCCCCCTGTTGCCGGGGCACTTGATCCCCGAGGATTTTTGGAAACGGAAGAACTATGGAACCGAGAACAGAGGCCGAACTGGCCGAAGCGGTGGCCGGGGCGTCCGGTCCGCTGCGGATCATGGGGGGCGGCACGCGGCCGATCGGCAAGCCGGTCGCCGGCGAGTTGCTGTCGGTCGCGGGGCTGACGGGGATCGAGCTCTACGAGCCCGGCGCGCTGACCATCGTGGTCAAGGCGGGCACGTCGGTGGCCGAGGTCGAGGCCGCGCTGGCCGCCGAGGGTCAGCGCCTGCCCTTCGAGCCGATGGATCATCGGGTGCTCCTGGGCAGCACGGGCGAGCCCACCATGGGTGGCGTGGCGGCGGCCAATGTCTCGGGACCGCGGCGCATCCAGGCCGGGGCCTGCCGCGACAGCCTGATGGGCGTGCGCTTCGTCGATGGGCGCGGGAGCGTGCTCAAGAACGGCGGGCGGGTGATGAAGAACGTCACCGGTTACGACTTGGTCAAGCTGATGGCGGGCTCTTACGGCACGCTTGGCGTGCTGAGCGAGCTGTCCTTCAAGGTGCTCCCGGTGCCCGAGGCGGTGGCGGTGATCCTGATCGAGGGCCTGAGCGACGATGAGGCGGTGCAGGCACTGTCGGCGGCACTGGGTTCGCCCTTCGACGTGACCGGGGCCGCGCATGCGCCGGTGGGCGTCGACGGCGCCCCGGTGACCATGATCCGCATCGAGGGTTTCGCGGCCTCGGTCGCCTATCGCGCCGAGGCGTTGAAGGAACTGCTGGCCGGGTTCGGCGAGATCGCGGTGGAGACCGACCCGGAAAAGGTGGCCGCAGGCTGGCGCTGGGTGCGCGATGTCGAGGCTTTCGCCGGGCAGCCGGGCGATGTGTGGCGGATCTCGGTCAAACCGTCGGACGGGCCGCGCGTGGGCGCGGCGCTGAAGGCGCAGGGGCTGCTCTATGACTGGGGCGGCGGGCTGATCTGGGCGCGCGTCGGCGAGGGCCGCGATATCCGCCCGGCGCTGGAGGGCGTGGGCGGCCATGCCACCCTGATCCGCGCCAGCGAAGACACCCGCGCCGCGCTGCCGGTGTTCCAGCCGGAACCCGCACCGCTGGCCGCCATTTCCGCCGGGCTGCGGGCGCAGTTCGACCCGCGCGGCATTTTGAACCCCGGACTGATGGGCTGACCGCATGCAGACGAATTTCTCCCCCGAACAGCTGAAGGATCCGGGCATCGAGCGCTCGAATGAGATCCTGCGCGCCTGCGTGCATTGCGGGTTCTGCACTGCGACCTGCCCCACCTACCAGGTGCTGGGCGACGAGCTGGATTCTCCGCGCGGCCGGATCTACCTGATCAAGGACATGCTGGAGAGCGGCCGGCCCGCCGACGAAAAGACGGTCAAGCATATCGACCGCTGCCTGTCCTGCCTGGCCTGCATGACGACCTGCCCCTCGGGCGTGCATTACATGCACCTGGTCGACCACGCGCGCGAATATATCGAGAAGACCTACAAGCGCCCGTTCCGCGACCGTGCCCTGCGCTGGGTGCTGGCGCGCATACTGCCCTATCCCCGCCGGTTCCGGCTGGCGCTGCTGGGCGCCAAGATCGGGCGGCCCTTCGCCTTCCTGATGCCCGACGCGCGGCTCAAGGCCATGCTGGAGATGGCGCCCAAGCGCATCCCGCCGGTCAGCCGCAATGACGACGCGCAGGTCTTCCCGGCCATTGGCGAGCGCAAGATGCGCGTGGCGCTGATGACCGGCTGCGCGCAGCGGGCGTTGAACACCGACATCAACGACGCCACCATCCGGCTGCTGCGCCGGCTGGGTTGCGACGTCGTGATCGCCAAGGGAATCGGATGCTGCGGGGCGCTGACCCATCACATGGGAAAGACCGATGAATCCCACGCCACGGCGGCCAAGAACATCCGCGCCTGGGCCGCCGAGATGGCGGGCGAGGGGCTGGATGCCGTGGTGATCAACACCTCCGGCTGCGGCACCACGGTCAAGGATTACGGCCACATGTTCCGCAACGAGCCGCTGGCCAAGGAGGCCGCCGCCGTGTCCGAAATCGCCGTGGATATCTCCGAGTTGCTGATGAAACTCGACCTGCCCGCGGGCGCCGACCAGGGCCTGAAGGTGGCCTATCACGCCGCCTGCTCGCTGCAGCACGGCCAGCAGATCAAGACCTATCCCAAGGACCTGCTGAAGTGCGCCGGCTTCGAGGTGGTGGAACCTGCCGACAGCCACCTGTGCTGCGGCTCGGCCGGGACCTACAACCTGATGCAGCCCGAGATCTCGAAACAGCTGAAAGAGCGCAAGGTGCGCACGATCGAGGCCAAGCGGCCCGACGTGATCGCCGCCGGCAATATCGGCTGCATGATGCAGATCGGCTCGGGCACCGAGGTGCCCATCGTGCACACGGTGGAACTGCTGGACTGGGCCACCGGCGGGCCGAAGCCCCGTGCAATGGTCGAAGATCAGCCATAATCCTGCCCCACCCCGCGGCTAGGCATCTCTTACGGAAAGGGAGCTGCCATGCTGCGGAAATTGCTGATCGGGTTGATCCTGCTGATGATCTGGGCCAAGGGCAGCCACGCCGGCCCTTCCGATCTGCGCGAGTTGGTCACCGGCGACGACGGCAAGGGATGGGAGGCCGTGGGGCGCCTGAACCTCGGGCGCAGGGCGTTCTGCACGGGCGCACTGATCTCCAGCGATCTGGTGCTGACGGCGGCGCATTGCCTCTATGACAAGGCTACCGGCGAGGTAATGCCGCTGGACCAGGTCGAGTTCCTGGCCGGCTGGCGCAACGGCCTGGCGCAGGCCTATCGCGGCGTGCGCCATGCGGTGGTACATCCGCGCTACGTGTTCGGTCAGGGCGACGACGTGGGCCGCGTCGCCCACGACCTGGCCCTGCTGGAGCTCGACCGCCCGATCCGGCTGCCCGGCATCCAGCCCTTTGCCATCGCGGGACGCCCGAACATGGGCGACCGGGTGGGGGTGGTCTCCTACGCCCGGGACCGGGCCGAGGCGCCCGCGCTGCAGGAGGTCTGCCATGTGTTGGCTGGGCGCGCGGGCATCGTGATGTTGTCCTGCGATGTCGATTTCGGCTCGTCTGGCGCGCCGGTCTTCTCCTTCGAGGGCGGCGGCGCGCCGCGGATCGTGTCGGTGGTCACCGCCAAGGCCGAGATCGAAAGCGGCAAGGTGGCGCTGGGCACTTCTCTCGACAAATCGCTTTCCCTGCTGCAGGCGCGGCTGTCGCAGGGCGAGGGCGTGATCGGGCGCGGCGCCCCCACTACGATCCGCCGTTTCGGGCAGGGCGCGGCGACCGAGGGCGGGGCCAAGTTCATCCGGCCCTGAGGGGCTTGAAAGCCGCGATTTTCCTTCCCACATCGCAGGATGCGGATGCCTAGAGCAGGGTCCGCATTGACGTCACCGCCCGTCCCTTCGGGAGGGCCCAGAGACATCGCTCGATGGAGGATGAATCATGCGTAACTTCGACCTTTCCCCGCTTTACCGGGCCACTGTCGGCTTTGACCGCGTGGCCGACATGATGGACCGCGTCCTGACCCAGGACCTGCCGCAGCCCAGCTATCCGCCCTACAATATCGAGAAGACCTCGGAGAACGGCTATCGCATCTCGATCGCCGTGGCCGGTTTCACCGGCGATGAGCTCTCGGTCGAGGTCAAGGAAAACGCGCTGATCGTCTCGGCCCGCAAGGCCAAGGATGAGGAGGAGCGCACCTACCTTCACCGCGGTATCGCCACGCGCGCCTTCGAGCGCCGCTTCCACTTGGCCGATCACCTGAAGGTGACCGGCGCCACCCATGCCGACGGCATGCTTCATATCGACCTGGTCCGCGAGGTGCCCGAGGCGCTGAAGCCGCGCCGGATCGAGATCGCCCGCGGCAGTGCGGTCGATGCCAAGGCCGTGGAGGCCTCGGCCAAGGAGGCATAAGCCCCTCCCTTCGGCGGAAGAACGGAAGGCGCGGGCGGCATCGGCCCCCGCGTCTTTTTCGTCCCGGCGTGCGGGTAGGCCCGCCTGCCCGCCTAGGCGGCGCTGGCGGCGGCCATCGCGTCCGTCATCGTGCGGGCGGCCCGGTTCCAGGCCCGCAGCTCGGTCGAGGACAGCAGCGCATCCAGCTCATCGGCGAAGGCGTCGAGCAGCGCCTTGCCCGCGACCTCGAAATGCGCTGCGGGAATATTGTATCTTTTGTGGTGCTCGGCCAGGGCCTCGACCTTGGCGGCAAAGATTTCCGGTGTTTCTGCACAGCTCACGATCTCGACCAACATCGACGCGAACATTTCCTTCTGCCGCTCGATGTTGTTCGAGAACAGCGCGCGGGTCTCGTTCTCGGAGTGGAACAGGTTCTCGTAGAACCGGTTCGCGATATCCTTCTTCCTGTCGAAAACGATTGCGAAGCTTGCTTGCAGCAAGGCCAGGTAGTCGTCTTGCATCGGTATTTTTTCCTGCCCGGTTTTGTTTTTCGTTGCTTGGAACAAAGCACCACTCGACCAAGACCAGATCGCTCCCAGCTTGGCTTGGGCCCTGATTACAATTCGCTGCGGGGAAAAGACAACAACGAGACGGAAACATCCTGGAGGTTGAGACAGGATAACGCATTTCAGGCAAGGAGTTTGGTTGCGGGGCCCGCGCTGGACTCCTGTCCGGCAACCCGGAAGCGGCTGCACAGCGGCGACCGTGAGCGCTGTCCGTGCCGTCCCGAGGCAAGCCAAGGGATCGCCCCGGCGTCCCGCCCGGCGCGCCGCCGTCACCCGTGCCCCGGCCCCCGGCAAGGCCATGATCTTCAGGGACAACCTGTCGGGCTGCACCATCCGCGTGGACCGGGTGACCTGCAATGACACGGTCACGGACGACCGCGCCGCCGCCGCGAATGAAAGACGCCCGGTCGCGTTGTCGCGGCCGGGCGTTCCTTCGGTGTCTTGCGGCCTGACCGGGGTCAGACGCTCAGGCAGACGTATTTCATCTCCATGTATTCCTCGATCCCATGGCTCGACCCTTCGCGGCCCAGCCCCGATTGCTTGACGCCGCCGAAGGGCGCCACCTCGGTCGAGATCAGGCCGGTGTTCACGCCGACCATGCCGTATTCCAGCGCCTCGGCCACCTTGGTCACGCGGCTGATATCCCTGGCGTAGAAATACGATGCGAGGCCAAAGATCGTGTCATTGGCAAGCTCGATCACCTCGTCCTCGTCCTTGAACTTGAACAGCGGCGCCAGCGGACCGAAGGTCTCGTCCTGGGAGAACGCCATGTCGCGGGTGGCGCCGGTGACGATGGTGGGTTCGAAGAAGGTTCCGTCATTGCCCATGCGCTTGCCGCCCAAGACGACCTTGGCGCCCTTGGCCTGCGCGTCGGCGATGTGCTCTTCGACCTTGGCCACCGCGCTGTCGGTGATCAGCGGACCGAGGTCGGTGCCCTCCTCCAGGCCGTCGCCCACCTTCAGCGCGGCCACCGCGGCGGCGAGCTTCTCGGCGAAGGCGTCATAGACGCCTTCCTGCACGTAGATGCGGTTGGCGCAGACGCAGGTCTGGCCGTTGTTGCGGAACTTGCAGATGATCGCGCCCTTCACCGCCTCGTCGAGATCGGCGTCGTCGAACACGATGAAGGGGGCGTTGCCGCCCAGCTCCATCGAGCATTTCTTGACCTGGTCCGCGGCCTGGCGCAGCAGGATGCGCCCCACCTGGGTGGAGCCGGTGAAGGTCAGCTTGCGGATGATGGGGTTTTCGCAGAATTCCTTGCCGATATCCGAGGCGCGGGACGAGGGGATGATCGACAGCACGCCCTTGGGCAGGCCGGCGCGGTCGGCCAGCACCCCCAGCGCCAGCGCCGAAAGCGGCGTCTCGGCGGCGGGGCGGGCGACGAAGGCGCAGCCGGCGGCCAGCGCCGGGCCCGCCTTGCGGGTGATCATCGCATTGGGGAAGTTCCACGGCGTGATCGAGGCCGCCACGCCGATCGGCTGGCGGATCACGGAAATGCGCTTGTCGGGCTGGTGGCCGGGGATGGTCTCGCCATAGACGCGCTTGGCCTCTTCGGCGAACCATTCGATGAACGACGCGCCATAGACGATCTCGCCCTTGGCCTCGGCCAGCGGCTTGCCCATTTCGGCGGTCAGGATGGTGGCCAGGTCGTCCTGGTGCTCCATCATCAGCTCGTACCAGCGGCGCAGGATGTTGGCGCGCTCCTTGGCGGTGCGGGCGGCCCATTCCTTCTGCGCCACCTGCGCGGCGGCGATGGCGCGGGCGGTTTCGGCGCGCGTCAGGTCGGCGACCGAACAGATCACGTCGCCGCGGGCGGGGTTGGTGACATCGAAAGTGGCGCCGTCATCGGCGTCGGCCCAATCCCCCGCGAGATAGGCCTTGGTGGCCAGAAGTTCGGGGTCTTTCAGGCGGGCGCGGAGATCGGTTGCAGGCATCGGGCTTTCCTCCCATAAGTTTGGGCATAGGGAAATCATGGGGCGGGAGGCTTGTCCAGCATGTCGGAACAGATCGATTGGGATGATGCCTACGCCAACATCCCCTACATTCCCGATGGCGAGTCCTACCCCCAACGCTGGGCGGAGGCCGCGGCCGAATTCCGGGCCGGGGCCAGGGCCGATCTGGACCTGCCCTACGGCAACCATCCCCGCCAGCGTTTCGACCTGTTCCACCCCGAGGGGGAGGCGCGCGGGCTGGCCGTGTTCATCCACGGCGGCTACTGGCTGAAATTCGACAAGTCGCTCTGGTCGCATCTGGCGGCGGGCCCGCTGGCGCGCGGCTGGGCGGTGGCCATGCCCTCTTACCGGCTGGCGCCCGAGGTGCGGATCGCCGACATCACGCAGGACGCCCGCAACGCGCTGGTGGCCATCGCCGAACGCGCGGCCGGGCCGATCGCGCTGACCGGCCATTCGGCGGGCGGCCACCTGGCCGCGCGGATGGTCTGCCCCGATGTCGACCTGCCCGAAACGGTCGCCGCGCGGCTCGCCCGCGCCCTGCCGATTTCTCCGGTCACGGACCTGCGCCCGCTGCTCAACACCGCGATGAACGACGATTTCAAGATGGACGAGGCCGCGGCCGCCGCCGAGAGCCCCGCCCTTTGCCCCGCGCCGCGCAACGTGCCGGTCAAGGTCTGGGTCGGCGGGGCCGAGCGCCCCGTCTTCCTCGACCAGGCCCGCTGGCTGGCCGAGGCCTGGCCC
Organism: Paracoccaceae bacterium; assembly: GCA_049974865.1. Lineage (GTDB taxonomy): Bacteria > Pseudomonadota > Alphaproteobacteria > Rhodobacterales > Rhodobacteraceae > JAGSOU01. Next base: position 1,753 of record JBNGCX010000003.1, on the reverse strand, counting down.
CCGACCGACCTGCACATCGCCCCCGGCCTGAACCATTTCACCGTGATCGAGGGGCTGACCGCGCCCGACAGCCTGCTGACGCGCGACCTGCTCGACGGCCTATAGGCCGAAGCTCCCCAGCCCCCGGAAGTCGATCTCTTCGAGAACCGGCACCATCACCTCGACCGGCGCGCCCTTGGCCTGCACCAGGATGCGCCCGTTGACCAGCCCGGTCAGTTCGCCGTCCTGATCGAGGAACTTCTGCCGGCCGACGCGGGTGATCGTGCCCGAGGCGGCCATCAGCATCGGGTTGGCGAACATCCCCGCCATCGCCGCGACCATCGGGTTGTCGGCCATCAGCGTGATGGTGAAGCTGGTATCCCCGTCGGAATAATCGGCCTCCGCCCCGGTGCCGCCGCCGAACATGGCCATGCCGGCCCCCATCTCGGTGTTCACCTCGCGGGTCCAGCCCTGGGGCGCGGGCGGCAGGAAGGCCACCAGCCCCTCGGTCTTCATCGCCTGCAGCAGTTGCTGGGCAAAGGCGATCTCTTCCAGCGCGTATTGCACATCGCCGGCCTCGTAGGCCTCTATGGCGCTCTGCAACGTGTCGGTCACCTCGTCCGCGTGCGAGGACAGGGGAAGCGCGGTCAGCGCCGCGGCAAGGAAAATGCGTTTCATGTAAAGGCTCCTGTTGGATACGGGCGCTACCGTATCAAGGGCGGTTGCGGGTCTCAATTCATGCCTAGGATGAATTGCTCCTGCCAGCAGGGCAGGCGGTCGCCCGGCGCCGGGCCGGCGTGATAGACGCCGCGTGCGATCGCCCGCGCCAGGCAGCAGGCCGCGGCATGGCCCAGCCGCAGCGCCTCGAAATCGCCGGGCAGTTCCCGCGCGCCGGTGGACGCGGCAAAGACCAGGTCGCCGTCGAAAGGGGTATGACTGGGCAGGATCGCGCGCGCCATCCCGTCATGCGCGGCCACGGCCAGCCGCGTCGCCTGCGCCTGGGTCAGCCTGGCATCGGTGGCGACGATGGCGATCGTGGTTGCCTCGCCCAGTTGTGCCTCTGGGCGCGGCTCTTGCGCCGGATCGTGCCGCCCTGCACCCAGCCCGCCGAACTCATCCCCCATCTCGAAGGGCGCGGCCCAGAATTCCGGCCCCTCGCCCATGGTGACCGACCCCAGCGCATTCACCGCCACCAGCGCGCCCACCGTGATGCCGCTTTCCAGCACCGCCGAGGCCGAGCCAAGGCCACCCTTCAACCCGGCCGTTGTCGCGCCCATCCCCGCGCCCTTGGACCCCAGCGCGAACACCTCGCTGGCCTGGTCCAGCGCCTCTGCCCCCAGCGTCTTGTAGGGGTTCTCGGCCCAGTCCTTGTCCCCGCCGTTCAAGAGGTCGAACAGGATCGCGCCCGGCACGATCGGCACGCGCTGATCTCCCACGGCAAAGCCCCGCCCCTGCGCGCGCAGCCCGTCCGCCACGCCCGAGGCCGCATCCAGCCCAAAGGCCGATCCGCCCGACAGCACCAACGCATCCACTTCCTGCACCAGCTTGTCCGGCGCCAACAGGTCGGTCTCCCGCGTGCCCGGCGCGCCGCCCATCACGTGCACCCCGGCCACGAAAGGCACCTCGCCCACCAGCACGCTGACCCCGGTCTTGATGCCGGCATCTTCGGCATTGCCCACTTTCAGCCCCGCCACATCGGTAATCAGGTTGCGCGCGCCCGGCCTCATCGATCCTTCTCTTCTTCTGTTCAGAAATATCCCGGGGGTCCGGGGGC
>JBNGCX010000002.1:0-108263 GCA_049974865.1 Paracoccaceae bacterium | reverse complement strand
GCGGGCCAGCCGCTCGGCCGTCAGCACCTCGCCGGGCGGGCCGTCGGCGATCAGCCGCCCCTCGCCCAGCAGGATCAGCCGGTTGCAGTGGCGCGCGGCGAGGCCGAGGTCGTGCATCGAGACCAGAACCGCGCGGCCCTCTTCGGCCAGGGCCGAGAAGGTCCGCATGGTCGAGATCTGGTGCGCGGGATCGAGGCTGGCGATCGGTTCGTCGGCCAGAACCAGCGGCGTGTCCTGCGCCAGCGCGCGGGCGATCAGGACGCGGGCCTGCTCGCCGCCCGACAGCCGCGTGGCGGCGCGGGCGCGCAGCGCCGTCAGGCCCATCCGCTCCAGCGCGCTTTCGACAACGGCGCGGTCTTGGTCGCTGGGCGACTGGCCCGCGGCCAGGTGCGGCGTCCGGCCCAGCATCACCAGCGTCTCCACCGAGACCGGCCAGGCGATCTCGCGCGATTGCGGCATCCAGGCGGCGGCGCGGGCGCGCGCGCGTGGCTCCAGCGCAGCGATTGAGCTTTGACCTTCGGCCGGGATCAGGCCGAGGGCGGCGCGCATGAGTGTGGTCTTGCCCGCGCCGTTGGGGCCGATCAGGCCGACAACCTCGCCCGGCCCGATGGCAAAGCTGACATCGCGGAACACCGGGCGCCCGCGCAGCGTGACCGACAGGTTCTCGACACGGAGCAGGCTCATGGCATGTCCCTCCGCGTCTTGTAGATCAGGTGCAGGAACAGCGGCGCGCCGACGAGCGCGGTCAACACGCCGAGCTTCAGGTCGCGCTCGGGCAGGACCAGCCGCACGGCGATATCGGCCGCCAGCACCATCGCGGCCCCACCCAGCGCCGAGGCCCAGAGCAGCCGCGAGGGCCGGGCGCCCACCAGCGGGCGCAGCAGATGCGGCACGACCAGCCCGACGAAGCCAATGGCGCCCGCCACCGCCGTGCCGGCGCCCACCACGCAGGCGGTGCCCAGGATCAGCGCCAGCCGCAGGCGGGGCAGGTGGATGCCCATCGCCTGCGCCGCGTCTTCGCCCAGCGTCAGCGCATCCAGCCCGCGGCCCAGCGTGGCCAGCAGCGCCCAGCCCAGCGCCATCAGCGGCAGCGCCAGCGCCACGTGGGTCATCGACCGGTCGGCGAGCGACCCCATCATCCAGAACATGATCTCGCTGGCGGCGAAGGGGTTGGGTGACAGGTTCAGCACCAGCGAGGTCAGCGCCGCCGCCAGTGCCGAGATCGCGATGCCCGCCAGGATCAGCGTCAGCGACGAGCCGCGCGGCCCGGCCAGCAGCAGGATCAGCAGCACGCCCCCCAACGCCCCGGCCAGCGCCATCAGCGGCAGTCCCAGCGCGAAGGCGGCGGAGAGGCCGGTCTGGATGGCCAGCACCGCGCCCAGCGCGGCGGTGCCCGAGACGCCGATCAGCCCCGGCTCGGCCAGCGGGTTACGCAGATAGCCCTGCAGGGCCGCGCCCGACAGTCCGAGGCTGGCGCCGATCATCGCCGCCAGCAGGGCGCGGGGCAGGCGGATCTCGCGCATCACCAGGGGCAGCGCGCCGTCGCCGCCCGCCAGCAGCGCGCGCAGGCTCTCGCCCGGGCCGATATCGGCGGGGCCCAGCATCAGCGAGGCCAGGAACAGCGCGGCGACCAGCGCCGCGAGGATCAGCATCAGCCGGGTCATGGGCGCGCCTCGCGGATGCCGATCAGGCGCTCCACCGCCTGCAACACGTAAGGCGTGCCGCAAATCCAGTCGCTGTCGGCGATGCTGCCGCCCCGGCGGCCTGCGCGCAGCGCCTGCACCACCGGGTGGTCGAGGATTTCTTCGGAGCGCGAGCCGCCGGGGTAGGGCCGGCCGGTGATCACCGCGTCGGGGGCCACGAGGGCCAGCACCTCCAGCGGCATCGTGCCGCCATGGGTGAAGCCCGCCTCGCGGGCCACGTTGTCGAACCCCGCCGCCAGCAGGATCTGCCCGGCCAGCGTCTTGTCGCCCAGCGTGTAGCCATTGGCGAAGTAGAGCGCGGCGCGCGGGCGTTCCACGACCTCGGCCTGAAGGGCCTGCAGCCGGGCCTCGTAGTCCACCGCCGCGCGGGCGGCGCGGTCGGGGTGGCCCAGCACCTCGCCCATCTGGTTCAGGCGCGCGGCGATATCCGGCAGGGTGGTCGCGGGGTCGAACAGGGCCACGGGAATGCCCAGCCGTTTCAGCATGCCGGTGGTCGCGCTGTCGGTGAAACGGCTGGCGAGCACCAGGTCGGGGCGCATCAGGAAAATCTCCTCGGCCCGCCCGTGGTTGAGGTGGTAGTCGCGCGCCGCCTCGGCCATGGCCGAGTTGCGCGGGTCCGCCGCCAGGAAGGACACGGACAGAAGTTGTCCCTCGTCGGCCAGCAGCATGGCCAGTTGGTCGGTGCAGAGATTCATCGACACCACCCGCGCGGGCCGCTCGGCCGCGGCGGGAAGGGCCGGGGCGAGCAGTGCCGCCCCGGCCAGGATCAGGTGGGATATGACCTTACCAGCGCGCATCGAGCCCGACATAGGCGGCCCGGCCGCGGCCCGGGTAGCCCCAGACATCCATGACGTCGGCGTCGAGCAGGTTCTGCACCCGGCCGGTCAGCGCGACGTGGTCGCTCAGCGCATAGCGCGCGGCGACGTCAACGGTGGTGTAGTCCGGTAGCTTCACGGTCTGGTAGGCACCCCAGAACTGGGTGTCGAAATTGTCCGCCACGTGGCGCAGGTCGGCCGACAGCGTCCCGCGCCCGCCAAAGGTCTCCAGCGTCGCGCCGAGGCCCAGCTCATGCTTGGGACGCCGGATTTCCACCGCGCCGTTCGGGTCGGTCGCGTCGAGATAGGTGTAGGACAGGCGCACATTCAGCGTGTCGGTCGCCGCCAACTCGGCCATCACCTCGACCCCCTGCCGGTCGCTGTCGCCGGCCTGGTTGGCGAAGGAGAAGGTTCCGGGGCCAGTGGAGACCGCGATGATCTCGTCGGTGAGCGTCTCGTTGAAATAGGTCACGTCCACCAGGCCGCGTCCGCCGAAGACCGGCAGTTCCACGCCTAGGTCGAAGCTGCGGTTCTTTTCCGGCGTCAGGTCGGGGTTGCCCAGATAGGTGGTGGCGAAGGGCGGCGTGCCGTAGGTGTTGTTGGCGTAGAGCTCGAAATAGCTCGGGTTGACCGAGCCGGTGCCGGCCGAGCCGTGCAGCCGCACGCCGTTCTCGAAGCTGTAGGAGGCGCCGACGTTCCAGGTGGTGATGTCCTTGAACACCTTGTTGTCGTCGCGCCGGACGCCGGCCTGTATGTCCAGCCCGTTGGCGAAATGCCCGCGGTATTCCAGCGCGACCGAGGTTGCTTTTCGCGCGAAGGCGGGGTTCGAGCTGCTGCTGTCCTCTTCGCGCTCGGCGAGCAGGTTCAGGACATGGTCGGCCTGCGCCACCGCACGGCCGTCCAGCCCGTAGCTGAGCCGGTATTTCAGGGCCTCGGTCTCGGTCCGGGTGGCCGGCGCGCCGTTGGTGGCGTCCTTGTTCTCGGTCTTTTCATAGGCCAGGTGATGGGTCAGGCGGCCGTCGAAGGTCTCGAGATCGGCATAGACGCTGCCGGTGGCCTCGTCGCGAGTGCTGTAGGGCAGCGGGTCGTCCACGACATAGCTGTCAGAATCCGTCGCCAGCCAGGAGGTCGAGTCGAAATCCGAGCGCTCGTCCGAGCGGCGCAGGGTGAAGCCCAGCTTCAGCGCCCCGGTGACCTGGTAGTCGCCCGAAAGGATCATGGTCTGGCGGTCGATCGCGTCCTTCTCGCCGCCGTCGCCCGAGGCGTCGAAGCCGTCGTCATGGGTGTCGGAGAGGCTCAGCGACAGGCCGCCTTCCTGTGTCCGCGTCGAGACGAAGCCGGTGGCGGTGGTGCCGTCGCCCACCTCGATCGAGCCGCCGTATTCGGTGCCGATCCGGCCCTTGCGAGTGATGATGTTGATCACGCCGGTCGAGGCGTTGGAGCCGTAATAGACCGATTGCGGCCCGCGCAGCACCTCGATGCGCTCGATATTGGCGGCTTCGAGGCCGCTGAGGATGTATTCGCTATCGCCGCCGGCGGCCTCGATGCCGTCGATCAGGATCAGGGTGTGGCCGCTTTCGCCGCCGCGCATGCGGACCTGCGTGTAGGAGGCGCCCGAGCTGCTGACGCTGAGGCCGGGCACGGCGCGCAGGGCGTCCTGCACGGTGGTGATGCCGCGGTCCTCGATCTCCTGGGCGGTGAGCACGCTGGCGGCGCGGCCATAGGCGTCGGCCGCGACCGGGGTCAGGCCGCCCGAGACGATGATCTCTTCGAGTTCGTAGATATCCTCGGCGGTTGCGGATGTGGCGATCAGCGCGGCGACGGCCGCGGTCGCCATGAGTTTGGCACGGTTCATGTCATGTCCCTCTACCAGCCGGTGACCGGCCGGCCTGGTTCGAATTGGTCGTTGGAAGGACGCATGCCTCCCGCAGACGGTGAGTTGTGCCACCACTACGGAAGATCCGTTGCCCGGGACGCGCCCCGTGTCCGGACAGGGTGAACTCTTCGGCAGGTCTCCTGACTTGCGGGTCGTCGCTTTGCCGGGCCTTCCCACAGCGCCCTACGGGGCGCGGCAGTGGCATGTGCCGGCATCGCTCGCCGCTTACAGTTGCGGGGGCAGTCACGGAGTTGGGCGGAGGGCCCGCACCGTGTTCCCTTTTAACCGGACGGCAAGCCGCCCGGACCGAAGCTGTCCCGGGTTAATCCGAATCCCGGGCGAGCGTCAATGAACAATGCGCATCGGGCCGGGATCAGCGGCTGCTGCCGCTGCGCCCGCCGCGGCGGCTGCCGGACGGGGCAGCCGGCGGCGCGGGTGCCGGCGCCGGTGCCGCCTCCGGGGGCGCGGCCGCAGGTGTGGGCGGTGCCGGTTCAGGCTCGGGCGCCGGTTCGGTTTCGGGCAGCGGCTCTGCCGCGGGCGGTTCCGGCGCGGCGCGGGCGATCTCGCGCCAGGACTCGGCCTGGGCGGGGCTGATCAGCCCTTCGGCCACGGCGGTCCGCCGCACCGTTTCGGCGCGGCTGTCCTCGCAGGCATTGTATTCGGCGATGCAGGCCGCATCGGGTGTTCCGGCCGCGCGGCAGGTGTCGAACCCGGCCAGGCAGGCCTTCGGCGTCGGGGCCTCGCGCTGTTCGGCCGCGGCGGGGGCCGGCGTGCCGGCGTTCATCTCTTCGGCCCAGGCCCGGCATTCCGCGAGGCTGGCCTTGCGCTGGAGGTCGGAATGGCCGCCCATGATCAGCGCGGTCAGGGCGCTTTCGGTGGGGGTGTCGCAGGCGCATTCCCACCGGCCGGACCTGTCCTTTCCGGCATAGCAGGCGGTCTCGGCCAGGGCCGGCGGGGCGGCGGGCAGCAGCAGGGCGGCGGCGAGGGCGAGCGGGGCGGGGCCGTTCGGCCTGGGCAGGCGGATCATTGCGCGGCCCCTTTGACTGCGAACATCCGGCTGCCCAGCTCGTCCGCGTCGTGACGCACCACGACGCGGTAGACGCCCTCGGGCCAGCCGTTGTCGGGGCGGGTGACGGCCAGCGTGATCTCGATCGCCGGTCCGGCGCCGATCTCCCCCAGCGCGGCGCGGTGCGCGCCCACCTCGTAGCCGTTTTCCTGGTAGATCAGCGCGATCTCGATCACGCCGCGCCGGTCGGTGCCGACGACCTGGCCGACGGCGTTGATCTCGGCCGTGCCGGGACGCAGCAGGGTCACGTTGTCGCCCGGCGCGGCGCCGGTGCTGAGCGCGGCCAGCCCCAACGCGCTGCCCGCCGGCTGCGCGGCCGCGGGCGGGGCGCCGGGGCCGGGCAGAGGGGCCGGTGTCGGGCCGGGGATCGGGGTGGGCGCGGCCATTCGGAAGGTGCTCTGATAGGTCTGCATGATGGCGAAGACCTGCTGCGAGCGGCCCGGCCCGGCGCTTTCGGGGAGGACCGCCCAGACCACGTGCAGATGCGGGCCGCTGCGCCCGTAAAAGGCATAGCCCACCATCCATGTGCCGTCCGACTGCCAGACATAGCTGCGCATCTCGCCCGAGACGCCGTGGATGGTCGCGGGTTTCGACTCGTGCGGGCCGGTGCCCCAGTCCATGTTCTCCTCGATCATGGGGATGACCTCGGCCAGGTCCATCCCTTCGGGGAGTTGCAGGGTCGAGACCCCCATCGCCAGTTCGCCGTCGGGGCTGGTGAAGCGGGCGGTGCCGCCCTCGGGATCGTCGACCATCTGCTGGGTCCAGTCATGCGGCACGCTGATCTGCCAGCCGCTGCGCGGGGCGTTCAGGGTGACGCTGTCGGTGACGTCGCCGGCCGGCCGGGACAGGAGGCATCCGGCCGTCGGGCAAGCCGCCGCGCCCTGCCCCGCGGCAAGGTACCGCGACCCGCTGGCCATCGCCGGCGCGGCCGCCAGCAGCAGCGCCAGCGCCGCCCCCTGTGCAAGTGACGAGTATCTCATCTGACCCCCTCCCCGCCGGGTCATTCTCCCGGCGTGAACAGCCGTTCGGGCAGGCCGTAGCCGTCGACCCAGTTGTACCAGAACACGTCGGTCGGCCCGATCACGTAATCCACCGCCTGCCAGCCGCCGTCCCGGCGCCTCAGCAGAACCATAACAAGTTCGCTCATCATGTCATGCGCCCAATCTTCGGCATAGGGCGTCGCGGACCAGTCCAGCTTGCCGCCGTCGGGCGTCAGCGGCTCGGCCTCCAGGTAGCACCAGGCGCCATCGCAGCGCAGCTCGCTGACCAGGAAGATCACCTGCTGACCCAGTTCGCGCTGAACGGGCAGGCGTGCGGCATCCATGATCGCCCGGCGCTCGGCCGAGCCCCGGGCGGGGGTGTAATAGCGCGCTTCCGCTTCCTGCCCGGCCGCGCCGGCCCCGGTGAGACGTTCGATCTGCAGCCGTGCCAGGGATGCGAAGGTGCCCTCGGGCCATTGGGCCAGATAGGCCTCGTACATCGCCGGATCGTCCGACCCCGCGATGGATTGCCAGAACGCCAGTTCCATCTGCGCGCCGCCGGGATGGCCGCCGCCCGGCTCTGCCGGGGAAGGCGGGGCGCCGGGCGCCGCGGGCCGCGACACGTTCGGTGGCGCCGGCGGAGGCGCGACGGCGGGGCGACGCAGCGAATGCACTACCAGTTCGGCCACCGCGTCGAAGCGCCCGGCTTGTGCGGCGGGATACCGGATCTCGATGTTGTGGATGCGGTTGGCGTTATCCAGGCGGCTGCGGCGGTACAGGATCGCCGTGCCCAGGTCCAGTTTCAGCGTGAACCAGTGGTCTCCGCGGCTCTGGTCCAGGATCCTGGCCGCCGGGTGGGTCTCGAGGATTTCGGTCCGCATCTCGGTGACGGTGCGCCGCAGCGTGTTATGCTCGGCCCAGACCCGCATCTCGGCCTGGCCGTCGGGACTGGTGAAGCGGCAGCCGTCCGCGTTGACCGGCGCCTCGTCCGCCGGGCGGAAATGGCTGCGCGGGTAGCGGATCGTGGTGCCGTAGCGGGTGTTGGAATAGACCGTCCAGCCCGAGGCAGCGGTCCCTGGGGGCTGGGCGGCATCGGCGCCGGGGATGGGATCGGCGGGACGGGAAATGTGGCGCGTTTCCGAAAGAACCTCCGCACCGCGGTCGGAAGAGCCGCCGTTCCCGGTGGCCGCGGCTTGGGCCGGGGACAAGGTCAGCGCCAGAAGGCCCGCGACGAACCTCAGGCGCCAATCCCGGCGCGCGTGGTCATGCAATGCTCTTCCTCCCTCGGCCATGCGGTTCCACGCAGAAGTAGAGCATGCCGCTGCCCTCCCGCACCTTGATGCGGGTCAAACCCGCGCTCCTCGCGCAGGGCGCGGCCTCAGCCCAGCCGCGCGCGCGCCTCGGCCAGCCCTTTCAAAAGCATGTCTTGCCCCCTGGCCTGCACCGGCGCGGCGCCCTGGGCACTCACCGCGCTGACATAGATTGCGGCCAGCGCGCCCTCGCCGATCACTGCCACCGGCTGGCCCAGCCAGTAGGGGCGGGTGGCGGCCATCTCGGCCCCGACCATGGCGCCCCAGAGCTGCCCGCGGGCGACATTCTCGGACAGCCCCGAGAGCAGCCCCTCGGCGCGGATGCTCGCCAGGCGTCCGGCGAGCTTCTCGGGTCTGGCCTGCACGTCGGAGAGCATCTCGAGAAAGGCGGATTCGTCCCAGGCCTCGGCGCGCAGGCCGAGGCGCGCGGCCATGTCGCGGGTCGTCTCGGCGGTGGCGAAGGTCTGGAAACTGACCACCTCGCCGGCGCTGATATGGGCCCAGGCGGTCTCGGGGCCCGGCAGGCAGAGCACGCCGTCGAATTTCGGGTTGAGCGTCAGGAAGCCGGCCATTTTCGTTTCCGCCCCCTGCGTGACATGGGCAGGGTTTTCCTGTGCCAGGCCGGGGATGGCGGCGATGCGCCGGGGGCTTTGCGCCAGTTCCACCGGCGCGGCATCGAGCGGCGCGCAGGGCACCTTGCGGAACCCGGCCTGGGGCAGGCCGCAGGCGACGATGGGGCCATCGACGCCGGGCATCAGGGTGGCGGCCGTCTCGGCCAAGGTCTCGGGCGTGTCGGCGCTGGCGCTGTGCTGTTCCAGCGGATGCGCGCCGCCCCCCATCTGCCAGAGCCACAGGATGGCCCCTTCCTGCGCCGCCGCGATCCATTCGCTCATGTCCGCCTCCCGCTCTCGAATGTCCCTGCACCCAGAATAGGGCGCAGGGCGCGGCGTCGAAACCCTATTCGGCGGCGGTCACGCAATCGGCGATGGTGGCGGCGAGCCCGGTCAGCAGCGCGTCATAGAGGCCGGGGCCGTAGGCGAGCGAGGTGCCGGAGGGGTCCAGCATGTCGCCCACGCGCACGCCGGTGCCCTCAACCACGGTTTCGACATAGGCGGGATCATGCTGGGTCTCGGGGAAGATGCAAATCGCGCCGGCCTGTTCGAGTTGCGCGTGGATCTCGGCCAGGTGGCCGGCACCGGGCGCGGCTGCGTCGCCGAGCGCGATGGTTCCCGCGATATTCACCCCGAAATGGCTGGCGAAATAGCCGTAGGCATCGTGGAACACCACGATCGGGGCATCGCCCACGGGGGCGAGCGTGGTGCGGATTTTCGCCTCGGTATCCTCCAGCGCCGCCTTGGCGGCCGCGGCATTGGCGGCGTAGGTAGCGGCGTTCTCGGGGTCGAGACGGGACAACTCGGCGGAGATGGCTGTCAGCCATGCCTGGCCGTTCTCCGGTGTCAGCCAGGCGTGGGGGTCGAGCCCGCCGTGGTCGTGGCCGTGATCGTGATCATCGTGTTCGGCCTCGTCCGCGTGATCTTCATGCCCGTCCTCGTCGGCATGCCCGGCGCCGAACGCCTGCCGGTGGGTGGCCTCCAGATCAAAGAGTTCCAGCGTCTCGCCCGAGAGGCCCACGCCCTCGATCGTGCGTTCCAGCCAGGGGGTCATCTCAGGGCCGACCCAGATCACCAGTTCGGCCCGGGATAGGGCACGGGCCTGCGAGGGCTTGAGCTGGAAGTGATGCGCGTCCGCCCCCTTTTCCAGCAGGATGCCGGGGCTGCCCAGATCGCCCATCACCTGTGTCGTCAGGGAGTGGACGGCGGGCAGGTCGGTCATTACCTTCGGCACCTCGGCAAGGGCGGGCGTGGCCAGAAGGGCGGCGGAAAAGATCAGGGGCAGACGCATGGGCGTTTCCTTTGTCGCTTGAATTCGGAGAGCATGTATTGCTATGTTATATCGTAACATGTCAAGGGGCATAAGGGATGACGACCGATAAGAACGCCGGGCTGGCCTTTGCCGCCCATGACCATGACGCCTGCAGTGACGAGGTGCTGGCCCGCGCCGAGGCGCTGGCCGCCGAGAGGGGGTTGCGCTTGACGCCGGTGCGCCGGCGCACGCTGGAGATCCTGCTGGAGACGCACCAGGCGCTGGGCGCCTATGACGTGCTCGGGCGCCTGGCCGAGGAAGGGTTCGGCAAGCAGCCCCCGGTGGCCTACCGGGCGCTGGAATTCCTGGTGGAAAACGGGCTGGCGCATCGCATCCGCCGGCTGAACGCCTTCACCGCCTGCATGCATCCCGGGGAGCCGCACAGCCCCGCCTTCCTGATCTGCACCGGCTGCGAACAGGTGGCCGAGGCGCCGGGCACGGAGGTGCAGGAGGCGACGCAGGGCGCCGCCGAAGAGGTCGGGTTCCGGATCGAACGGATGAATATCGAGGCGGTGGGCCTGTGTTCCGCCTGCCGGGCGCAGGGGGCAGCATGAGCCTGATCACAGCCGAGGGCATGGGCGTGCGCTATGGCGGGCGCGTGGCGCTGGAGCACGTGGATTTCACCATCGCACCGGGCGAGATCGTCACCGTCGTGGGGCCGAACGGCTCGGGTAAGTCAACGCTTTTGCGGGCGCTGCTGGGGGTGATCGAGCCCTCGGAGGGCCGGGTGACGCGGCAAAAGGGGCTGCGGATCGGCTATATGCCGCAGCGGCTGTCCTTCGACGGGCGGATGCCGATGACGGTGCGCCGCTTCCTCTCCCTCCCCGAACGCCGCAGCGATGCCGAGGCTCGCGCGGCGCTGGCGCGCGTGGGCGTGCCCGGTGTCGAGCGGCAGCAGATGGACACGTTGTCCGGCGGGCAATTCCAGCGGGTGCTGCTGGCCCGGGCGCTGCTGAGCGATCCGCAGATCCTGGTAATGGACGAGCCCACGCAGGGGCTGGACCAGCCCGGCGAGGCGGCCTTCTACGAACTGATCGAGGAACTGCGCCAGGAGACCGGCTGCGCCATCCTTCTGGTCAGCCACGACCTGCATGTGGTGATGAGCGCCTCGGACCGGGTTCTGTGCCTGAACAGGCATATCTGCTGCCAGGGGACGCCCACGGTGGTGTCGAACGCGCCGGAATACCGGGCGCTGTTCGGCCTGGGCACGGGCGGGGCGCTGGCGCTCTACCGGCACGAGCATGACCATGCGCATGATCATGCGCACGACCACGACCATCACGATCACAGCGACAAGGACCACGCCCATGCTGGATGATTTCCTGGTGCGCGCGGTCCTGGCCGGCCTAGGCGTCGCGCTGGCCGCGGGGCCGCTGGGCTGTTTCGTGGTCTGGCGGCGGATGGCATATTTCGGCGAGGCCACGGCCCATGCCGCGATCCTGGGCGTGGCGCTGTCGCTGGCGCTGTCGGCCGACATCTTCGTCGGCACGCTGGCCGTGGCCCTGCTGATGGCGCTGAGCGTCTCGGCGCTGGCGGGGCGGGGCGTGGCCATGGACACCGCGCTGGGCGTGCTGGCCCATGCCGCGCTGGCCTTCGGCCTTGTGGGCGTGTCCTTCCTGCACGGGGTGCGGGTGGACCTGACGGCCTATCTCTTCGGCGACATCCTGGCCGTGGGCAAGGCGGATCTCGGCTTCATCGCCGGCGGCGTGGCGGCCGTGCTGGGCCTGCTGGCCTGGCGCTGGCCGGGGTTAGTCACCTCGACCCTGAACGAGGAGCTGGCTCATGCCTCGGGCATCGACCCCGCGCGCGAGCGGCTGGTGCTGACGGTAGCGCTGGCGGTGGTGGTGGCGGTGGCGATCAAGGTCGTGGGGGCATTGCTGATCGTCGCCATGCTGATCATCCCGGCGGCCGCGGCGCGCGGGCTGTCGCGCACGCCCGAGGGGATGGCCGCGCTTTCGGTGCTGGTGGGGGTGCTGGCCGCGCTGGGCGGGCTTTGGAGTTCGCTGATGTTCGACACGCCGGCGGGGCCCAGCATCGTGGCGGTCGCGGCGCTGCTTTTTGCGGCGTTTCAGGTGATCGCGGGGGCGCGGGGGCGCTAGGCCGCCCGCGCCCGGCCGGTTCATTCGGGCAGGCAGACCTCTCGGCGCCGGATCGCGGTCAGGGTCCGCGCCACGAGGGCGAGGATCGTCACGACCAGCAGCGCCAGCAGCGCCGTGCCCAGCACCTTGTGCACGCCCGAGGCCGCCTTCTCGGCATAGAGGAAGCTGGAGATGGTCACCGCGGCCAGCGGGAAGCTCAGCGCCCAGAAGGACAGGGCGAAGGGCAGGCGCAGGATGCGGGGCATCTGCATGGCCACGATGCCGGTGAAGACGTAGCCGATGTTCAGCAGGATATGGCCGAAATCCCCGACCTCGCCGGTCAGGCGCACCCAGGCGATGAAGGCCACCGCGGGTGGCGCGATCAGGATCACCAACGTCGGCTGCAGCCGGCCCGGCAGCGGGTCGTGGAACATCAGCCGGTTCATCACCAGCGTCAGCAGCACCACCCAGAAGACCAGCCCGGCCGAGAAGAACAGCCAGGACAGCTCGGCATATCCCAGCTGGGCGCCCGCGACCGGCACCACCACGTTGCCCACGGCCGGGATGAACCAGGCCGGCGACAGGTGGGGGTGCTTGTATTTCTCATGGCTGATCCAGCTTGAGACCACGATGAGGAACAACGCGCCCTGGAGCACGATGCCGATCAGCCAAAGCGCCCGCGCCAATCCCGGCGCGAAGGCCAGGGTGGCCGTGGCGAGCAACAGGATGGAGATCGAGATCGTGGGAAAGAAGGCCAGCCGCACCGGGTGGTCCCATTCCCATTTCACCGCCTGCGGGTGGCGCAGCGCCTTGGCGATGTAGAACAGCGCCACGGTCGCCAGCATCGCCACGGACACGCCCAGCGCGATCAGGGACAGGGCGGGGCCGAGGCCATAGCTGTGCTCGGCGGCCTTGAGGGCCAGGGTCAGGCCCAGCATGCCCATCACCGTGGCGAAGAAGGTGATCGGGAAATGCTCCAGCCGCGCGATTTCCACGGGCAGCTCGTCCGGTTGGGAAACGCTCATGTCTTTAACCTTTGTTCTTGTGCGGGCGCCGCCTTGCAGGTCCGCAAACGCAAACCGGGGCCGTGAGCCGGCCCCGGGGTTGAGGTTTGGCGGTTACTTCTTGCCGTCGTTCATCGTCACGTTGTCTTCGTGCAGCTCCAGCCACATCGCGTTGACCACGGCAAAGAGCGCGGCCAGCGGCAGGCCAAGGATCCAGGCGAAATACCACATGGTTCAGTCCTTTCTCAGTAGGATTGGCTGCCTTCGGCGAGGTCATCCTCGGTGACCTTGCCCCAGAGCACTTTGTAGACCCAGGCGGTGTAGGCCAGGATCAGCGGCACGAAGATCACCGCGCAGACCAGCATCACGAACAGCGTCAGGTGCGAAGACGAGCTGTCCCACACCGTCAGCGACGAGTTCGGGTCGAGGCTGGAGGGCAGGATGAAGGGGAACATCGTCAGCCCCACGGTCGAGATGATGCCGAAGATCGACAGCTTGGAGGCCAGCAGGGTCCCCACCTCGTGGCCCTTGCCGATCTGGACATAGGCCAGCAGCGCACCGCCGATGCCCATCAGCGGCGCGATGGCGATCCAGGGGCGGTCGGCATACGCGGTCAGCCACGAGCCTTCGCGCACGACCTCGCTCAGCAGCGGGTTGGAAGGGCCTTCGGTGACCACCGCGCCGGTGAAGCGGTAGGCGTCGATGCCCACGGCCAGCCACAGGCCGGCCAACACGAACAGCCCCGCCGTGGCCAGCGCCGCGTAGGACCCGTAGGTCCTGGCACGGGCCTGGACCGGACCCTCGGTCTTCAGCGCCAGCCAGGCCCCGCCATGCATCACCAGCATGGACAGCGACACCAGCCCGGCGAGCAGCGCGAACGGGTTCAGCAGACCAAAGAAGCTGCCCTCGTAATAGGTCATCAGGTCCTCGGTCAGGCGGAAGGGCACGCCTTGCAGCACGTTGCCCACGGCCACGCCGAACACCAGCGCGGGCACGAAGCCGCCGACGAACAGCGCCCAGTCCCAGGCGCTGCGCCAGGTGGCGCTTTCGCGCTTGGAGCGGTACTTGAAGCCCACGGGCCGCAGGATCAGCGCCGCCAGGATCAGGAACATGGCGATGTAGAAGCCCGAGAAGCTGACCGCGTAGAGCGGCGGCCAAGCGGCGAAGATGGCGCCGCCGCCCAGGATGAACCACACCTGGTTGCCCTCCCAGACCGGGCCGATGGTGTTGATGGCGATCCGCCGCTGGGTATCCGTCTTGGCCACGAAGGGCAGGAGCGCGCCGACGCCGAGGTCGAAGCCGTCGGTCAGGGCAAAGCCGATCAGCAGCACGCCGAGCAGCAGCCACCAGATGACGCGCAGGATTTCGAAGCTCATGAATTCATGCAGGATCATGGGTCTTACTCCGCAGGTTGCGCAGCTTCGCGGCTGCATTTCAGTTGCTCTTCGTGGCGGGCCATCCAGGCGTCGGTTTCCTCGACATCCATGTACGGGCCTTTGCGGATGTATTTCACCATCAGCCCCATCTCGATGATGAAGAGGATGGAGTAGAAGGCCACGAAGCCTGCAAGGGTGAAGGCCACCTGCGTGATCGACAGGTTGGACACCGACAGCGCGGTGGGCAGCACGCCGTCCACCGTCCAGGGCTGACGGCCGAATTCGGCCACGAACCAGCCCAGCTCGGCCGCGATCCACGGGGTGGGGATGATCGCCACCGCCGCGCGCAGCGCCCAGCGCGGGAACTGCATGCCGTAGAACGAGGCGCGGACGAAGAAATAGAGCATCACCGCGATGAAGCTGAAGCCCAGCGCCACCATGATGCGGAAGGCCCAGAACAGCGGGAAGACGCCGGGGATGGTGTCCTCTGCGGCCATTGCGATCTGGTCTTCGGTCGCGTCGCGCGGATCGTCGACATAGCGCTTCAGCAGGAAGGCGAAACCCAGGTCTTCGCTGTGCTCCTCGAAACGGGTCATCTGCTCGGGCGTGGCATCGCCCTTGGCGGCGCGGATCTCCATCAGCGCGTCATAGGCCACCAGCCCATTGCGAATGCGGTCCGCGGCCTCGGCCTCCAGGTCGTTGATGCCCGGCATCTCGTGGGTCAGCGAGCGCGTGCCGATCAGCCCCATAACGTAGGGGATGTGGATGGCGTAATGCGTCTCGCGCGCTTCCTTGTCGGGCAGGCCGACCAGGGTGAAGGAGGCGGGGGCCTCGTGGGTTTCCCACATCGCCTCAATGGCGGCGAGCTTCATCTTCTGGGTATGGGTGGCCGAGTAGCCGGACTCGTCGCCCAGCACCACCACCGACAGCGCCGAGGCCAGGCCGAAGCTGGCGGCCACCGCGATCGAGCGGCGGGCCAGTTCGCAGTGACGCCCCTGCAGCATGTAGAGCGCCGAGACCCCCAGCACGAAGACGGCGGCCGTGACGTAGCCGGCCGAGACGGTATGCACGAACTTCGCCTGTGCCACCTCGTTGAACATCACGTCGAAGAAGCTGGTCATCTCCATCCGCATCGACATCGGGTTGAACTCGGCGCCCACCGGGTTCTGCATCCAGCCGTTCGCGATCAGGATCCACAGCGCCGAGAAGTTCGACCCCAGCGCGACCAGCCAGGCCACCACCATGTGGGCGACCTTGCTGAGCTTGTCCCAGCCGAAGAAGAACAGGCCGACAAAGGTTGCCTCCAGGAAGAAGGCCATCAGCCCCTCGATCGCCAGCGGCGCGCCGAAGATGTCGCCCACGTAGTGCGAGTAGTAGGACCAGTTCATGCCGAACTGGAATTCCATGGTGATGCCGGTGGCCACGCCGAGGACGAAGTTGATCCCGAACAGCGTGCCCCAGAACTTGGTCATCTGCCGCCAGATCGGGCGGTTGGTCATGACGTAGACCGTCTCCATGATCGCGACGAGGATCGACAGACCCAGCGTCAGCGGCACGAAGAGGAAATGATACATGGCCGTCATGGCAAACTGCAGCCGCGACAGCTCAACGATGTCGAGTTCCATCGACCCGATCTCCTTTGCCGTTCCTAAAAACATGCATCACAAATGCATATTACAAATATCCCTACTCCCGACTTGCCGGGAGGGGCTTTGACCTATGTCAAAATGACGGCTGTAAAGTCAGCTTTGTTCGAGTCTGACCATGCGATCTGCCCAGCGTTGCTCGACCGGGCGATGCGCGGCCACCACGATGGCGGCATCCGGCAGGATCTGCCGTATTTGAAATAATACCACGAAGGCGGTCTCCCGGTCGAGACTTTCAGTGGGTTCGTCCAGCAGCAGAAGCTCCGGCCTGCGCAGTAGGGCCCGTGCAAGGGCGAGACGCCGTTGCTCGCCGCCCGAAAGACCCGCGCCGTTGTCCCCGAGGGGCGCGTGCAGGCCGCCGCGGCGCCGAGTCATCCCGTCCAGATTCATGGCTGCGAGCACAGCCTCGGCCTGGGCCTCGGTCAGACCGGGATCAGCCAGCGCGAGGGTCTCGAACAGGCTTCGGCCCAGCAGGGTGCTGCGCTGGGGCAGGTAGGCGAGGCAGGCACGCAGGTCGCGTTCGGAATGTGTTGCCAGGGGGTGGCCGAAGACGGCGATCTCTCCTGCCTCCGGGGCGATCAGCCCGGCGGCGAGGCTGAGCACCGTGCTCTTGCCGCTGCCCGAGGGGCCGGTCAGGGCCACCGTCTCGCCCGGCTGCACGGTCAGGTCGAAGTTCGAAAGCACCGGCCGCGCGGCGCCGGGATGGCGGAAGGTGACGGATCTGAAGGTCAGCGCCGGGGCATCGGCCATCGGCGCAGCGGCAGGCGCCGGGGCGGCGGCAGGCGCGTTGCCCGGCAACAGGCGGTTTACACGCCGCGCGGCATCGACCATGCGGCCCAGCTCGGCCAGGCCGCGCCGCAGGGGGGCGGTGCTCTCGGCCAGTGCCAGCGTGGCGAAGAAGCCCAGCGCGGCCTGCGCCGGCGCGATGGTGCCCGCCTGTGCCAGGCTGCCGCCCAGCCACAGTGCGCCGCCGGCGGCCAGCGTGGCGGCCGCGCTCAGCATCAGCCCGGCCCGCCGCTCCACCTGATCGACGCGGCGCAGGTCGACGTTCAGCCGGGCCTCTGCGTCATGCACGTGGCGCCGCTGCTCGGCCAGGCGGCCATAGACGGCGAGGTCGTCGCGCGCGCGCAGCGTGTCGATCAGGCGGATGCGGAAGGCCTGCAGTGCCTTCTCGGCCCGGCGCGACGGCGCCAGCGCCCGGCGCGCCACCCAGACCAGCGCGGCCAGGCTGCCCAGCGCGAAGCTGCCCACGATCCAGGCCGCCTGCGCCCATGTGGTCAGCCAGCCGAGGATTGCGAAGCCGGTGACGAAGATCACCAGCGCCGAAACGGCCGGGATGAACAGCCTCAGCGCGACACCGTCCAGTGCGTCGACATCGGCCACCAGCCGGTTCAGCACCTCCGCCCCGCGCAGGCGCGACAGGCGCGGATAGGGCAGGGCCAGCACGCCCTTCAATAACCGCACGCGGATCTCGGTAAGGCTCTTGAGCGTGGCGTCATGGGTCAGCAACCGCTCGCCGTAGCGGGCCGCCGTGCGCCCCAGCGCCAGCAGCCGCACCGCCGCGCTGGGCTGGAACACGTTGAACAGGATGCCGATGCCCGCCAGTCCCGCGGCGCCCGCGGCGGTTATGAACCAGCCGGACAGGCCCAGCAGCGCCACGCCCGCGGCCAGCACCGTGACCGCCAGCGCCGTGCCGCGCAGCAGGGGGCCGGGCTGGCCGGCCCAGATCAGCCGCAGGATGGGGAGCAGGTGTTTCATGCCGCGGCCTCCATCGCGATGCGCCGGCCCATGCGCCCGGCCAGCACCGGGTCATGGGTGGCCACGATCAGCGCGGTGCCGTCGGCCGCCAGTTTCAGCAACCCGTCGGTGACCAGCTCGGCGGTGTCCTCGTCGAGGTCGGCGGTGGGTTCGTCGGCCAGCAGCAGCGCCGGGCGGCGCAGGGCGGCCCGGGCCAGGATCAGCCGCCGCGCCTCGCCCCCCGAGACGCCGGTGCCGGTCTCGCCCAGCCGGGTATCCAGCCCGCGTGGCAGGGTGGCCACGATCCGGTCGGCCGCGGCGAGTCTCAGGGCGTCTTCCATGGTCATCGGGTCTTCACCCTCGGCCAGCCGCAGGTTGCGCCGCAGGGTGCCGGCGACGAAGCGCGGCGCCTGCGGCATCCAGCCCAGCCTTGCGCGCCAGGCATCGGCGGTGCCCTCGGACAGAGCGATGTCGCCCCAGCGGATCTCGCCCGCCTCGGGCGTGCCGAGCCCGGCCAGCAGACGCAGCAGGGTGGATTTGCCCACCCCGCTGGGGCCGGTGATGGCCAGTGTCTCTCCGGGGGCGAGGGCGATGTCCGGATAGCCGAGGAGCCGGCCATCGGGCAGGCGGTGGCGCAGGCCGCGCGTGATCAGGGTCGCGGCGGCCGCCGGGGCGGGCGCGGCGGCGCCCTCGCCCAGCAGGCGGGTCTCGGGGCGCGACTCGAGCTCGGCCAGGTCGCGGGCCACGGCATTGGCGTCGGCGTTGTCGTGCCAGGCGGCGGCGAGGTCGCGCAGCGGCTGGAAATAGTCGGGGGCCAGCAGCAACAGGAAGATGCCCTCGGCCGGCGTCAGCGGCGTCGCCCAGGCGCCGAAGCCCAGTTCGCCCAGCAGGGCGAAACCGACATAGACCGCCACCATCGCCACGCCGATGGCGGCGAACAACTCCAGCACCGTGGAGGAGAGGAAGGCGATGCGCAGCACCTCCATGGTGCGTTTGCGCAGGTTGTCGGCCGAGGCGCGGAACCGCGCGATGGACCGGTCGCCGGCATCCAGCAGGCGGATGTCCACCAGCGCCGAGAGCCGCTCCAGCAGCAGCACGTTCATGTCCGACAACTCTTCCATCTGGCGTTCGCTGGCCTCTTTCGCCGCCATGCCCACCAGCGCCATGAAGACCGGGATCAGCGGCCCCGCGACCAGCAGGATCAGCGCAACCGCCCAGGAAAACCAGGCCGAGACCACAAGGATCGCCACCGGCGCGGCCATCACCCGGAAGCGCGCGCTGGTATAGCGTGTGAGAAACGGCGTGAGCTTGGCCAGTTTCTCGGCGGCGAGGGTGGCCGTCTCGGCGGCGGGCGGTCGCGCCGGGTCGTCGCTGGCGCGGCGGGTCTCCCGGGCGATCAGGCGGGCGCGCTCGGCCTCGATCACGGTCTCGGCCGCGTCGAAGGAAATCCGCGCCGCTGCATCGGCCATCAGCGCGCGCAGCAGCCCGACCGCGACGAAGGCCGCGCTCAGCATTGCCAGTCCCGGCTGGCCCTCGGCCGGTTGCAGCAGCCCGCCGATCGCCATGGCCACGGCGCCGGCCTGCGGCAGCCACAGCAGATCGGCCCCGGCGCTGATCAGCCCGGCCCGGCCCAAAGCCGGCCTGACAGGCGTCAGCATCGCGTCCAGACGGGTGGGGCCTAGATTCTTCGCGTTTTCCTGCTTATCTCTCACGTGCGCCTCAAAAGATGTGGATGAAATGCGGCTTTTATGGCATATCGCCTTTTTATGGTCTGATCTCGATCAAACTGATGGCTGTATTCGCAATGTGGCCAAGACGGATCACCGCCCGCCGACCTTAGACGAGAGACCCGGAAAATGCGACTGACGACACGAACCAACATTGCAATGCGCGCTTTGATGTACTGCGCCGTGAACGCCGGACGCGTGGTTCGAAAATCGGACATCGCGGGGGCCTGCAACACGTCGGAAAACCACATGGCGCAGGTGATCAACACGCTCAGCCATTTCGGTCTGGTCAAGACCACCCGCGGTCGCCACGGCGGCGTGACGCTGGAGCGTTCGCCCGAAGAGATCGTCGTGGGCGACGTCTTCCGCAGGCTCGAATCGCATGTGCCCTTCGCCGAATGTTTCGCGGCCGATGCCAACACCTGCCCGATCGCGGGTTTCTGCCGGCTGCAGGGCAAGCTGAACAAGGCGCTGGACGCGTTTTACAAGGCGCTGGACGAGGTCACCTTGGCCGATCTGGTAAAGGACAACACCGCGCTTGAGGACGCGCTGACGCTGCCCTGAGGCGGCGCCTTCTCATTCGCGCCGCTCCGGTCTAGAACGTCCCGGCAGCAAAACCGGGGCGGATCATGACGGAAAGCATCCCTGACAACACCAAGGCCGACGATTTCCTGCGGGCGTTGTTCGCCCGCGCGGTCGAGGCCGCAGACCCGATGCGCTGCGTGCCCGCAGCCCTGCCCGACAAGCCCGCGGGCCGGGTGGTGGTGATCGGGGCCGGCAAGGCCTCGGCGCGGATGGCCGAGGCTGTCGAGTCCGCCTGGGGCCCTTGCGAGGGGCTGGTGATCACGCGCTACGGCTATGCCCGCCCCACGCGGGGAATCGAGATCGTCGAGGCGGCGCATCCGGTGCCTGATGCCGCGGGACAGGCGGCGACGGCGCGTATGCTGGACCTGCTCGGGGGGCTGGGCGAGGGTGATTTCGTGCTGGCGCTGATCTCGGGCGGCGGCTCGGCCCTGCTGGAAAGCCCGGCGGACGGAATTACGCTGGAAGAGAGCCAGCAGGTGAATACCGATCTGCTGGCCTCGGGCGCGCCGATCGGCGAGATGAACACCCTGCGCAAGCATCTGAGCCGGGTGAAGGGCGGGCAACTGGCCGCCGCGGCCTATCCGGCACGCATGCTGGCGCTGATGATTTCCGACGTGCCGGGCGACGATCCGGCCTTCATCGCCTCGGGGCCGACCGTGGGCGACGGAACGACCGCCGCCGACGCCCGCGCCGTGTTGGAGAAATGGGGGATCACCCCGCCGCCTTCGGTCGCCGCGGTTCTGGAGGGCGAGACAGGCGTCCTGCCGCCCGGCGCAGAGGAACTGAGCCGGGTCGAAAACCGGGTAATCGCCGCGCCGGCGCAATCGCTGGAGGCCGCCGCCGCCCCGGCCCGCGCGCAGGGCTGCACCGTCGAGATCCTAGGCGACGCGCTGGAGGGCGAGGCACGCGAATTGGCCAAGGCGCATGCCGCGCTGGCGATGCGGCGGCAGGTCGGGCTTGCGCCGGGCGATTCGCCGATCCTGTTGTTGTCGGGAGGGGAATCCACCGTCACGCGGCGCGGCGACGGGGTGGGCGGGCCGAACGCCGAATACGCCCTGGCCCTGGCGCTGGCGCTGCGGCGTGCGCCCGGCATCCACGCGCTGGCCTGCGATACCGACGGCGTGGACGGCGCGGCCGAGGTCGCCGGCGCGGTGATCGGGCCGGACACGCTGATCCGGGCGCGCGATGCCGGCCAGGACCCGGGTGGCGCACTGGCGCGCAACGACGCGCACAGTTTCTTTGCCGCGCTGGGCGACCAAGTGGTGCCCGGCCCGACCCTGACCAATGTCAATGATTTCCGCGCCATCCTCATTTTCCCGCGCTAGTTGGGCGTGGCCGCGGCCCTGCCCGGAAATTGTGCATCCGGGCCCCCGGCCGGGTCCGGCGGGCATCATGTGCCGCCTTTTTGAACGCCCCTGACCCCGGCGCTGCTTGAGCTTCGCGGGTCATTCCGTAAGTTGCGCAGAGTTTGCAGAACAGACACGCATGACACAGACGCCGCCGACCCTCAGCATGAAGCTGGCCGAACTGCTCGGCCACATCTACCCGGACCAGGACCCGGATATCCTGGCCTCGCAGGTGATTGCCGCCTTCTGGCCGGAGGGCGCCCACCGGCGCAAGCGGGCGCGCACGCCGGGCAAGCGCCTGTGGTCCGAAAAGGACGCCATCGTAATCACCTATGGCAACTCGATCACGGACGACGAGCACCAGCCGCTCAACGTGCTGCACCATTTCCTGACCTGCTATCTGCAGGGCACACTCAACACGGTGCACGTTCTGCCCTACTTCCCGTTCACGTCGGACGACGGCTTCGCCGTGACCGATTACCGCGAGGTGAACCCGACGCTGGGCGATTGGTCCGACATCCGGCGCATCGCTGGCGATTTCATCCTGATGTCGGACCTGGTGCTGAACCACGTCTCCAGCCAGGGCAAATGGTTCCGCGCCTATCTGGAGGGCGAGGAGCCCTACGACAAGTTCTTCTTCGAGGCCTCGCCCGAGGACGACCTGTCCAGCGTGGTGCGCCCGCGCACCCATCCGCTGCTGCGCGAGGTCGAGACCGCCAACGGCACCCGGCATGTCTGGTGCACCTTCAGCCACGACCAGGTGGACCTGGACTTCCGCAACCCCGAGGTCCTGCTGGAAATGATCCGCATCATGCGGATGCATATTGACCAGGGCGTGCGCATCCTGCGGCTGGATGCCGTGGCCTACCTGTGGAAGGAAATCGGTACTCCCTGCATTCATCTGCCGCAGACCCATGCCATCGTGCAGCTTTTCCGGGTGCTGTGCGATTTCGCCGTCGAGCCGGTGCTGCTGCTGACCGAGACCAACGTGCCGAATGTCGAGAACCTCTCCTATTTCGGCAACCGCAACGAGACGCACGCGGTCTACAATTTCTCGCTGCCGCCGCTGATCCTGCACGCGCTGCTCAGCGGCACGGCCGAGCACTTGCACCGCTGGCAGATGTCCATGCCGCCGGCGCAGCTGGGCTGCACCTACCTGAACTTCACCGCCAGCCATGACGGAATCGGCATGCGCCCGGCCGAGGGCATCCTGCCGCAGGAGGATATCGACCGGCTGGTCTCCACCGTTCAGGGTTTCGGCGGCCGGGTGTCGATGCGCAGCCTCAACGGCGGCGGCGAGGCGCCTTACGAGCTGAACATCACCTATTTCGACGCGATGAAGGGCACCTTCGCGGGCGAGGACGGCTTCCAGATCGAGCGTTTCCTGTGCAGCCAGACCATCGTGATGGCGCTGGAGGGGATCCCGACCTTCTACATCCATTCGCTGCTGGCCACCCCGAACGACCAGGAGGGGGTCGAGCGGACGGGGCTGAACCGCGCGATCAACCGCCACCGCTGGGACTATGACCGCCTGCGGGCGCTGCTGGGCGCGCCGGACAGCGCGCAGGCGCGGGTGCTCAACAGCATGAAGGACCGGATCGCCATCCGGTCCCGCCAGCCGGCCTTCCACCCGAACGCGACGCAGTTCACGCTGCATCTGGACCACCGCATTTTCGGCATCTGGCGCCAGAGCACCGACCGCGATCAATCGGTCTTCGCGCTGCACAATGTCAGCGGCGACACGGTCTCGGTCTCGCCGCTGTCGATCAACCTGATCGGCGGTGAGGACTGGGTGGATTTACTGACCGGCGAGCATGTCGGCCCCTCGGGCGACGAAATCAGTTTCGCGCCCTACCAATGCCGCTGGATCACCAATCGGTTCGTCTAGGCATTGGGGGCGCCGGGAGGTGGCAGTCCCGAGCCCTGAAGTCGGCATTTCCAAGACCATTCAACGCAAGCCGGCCCGGCGCTCGTCCGGCGCCTTCAGCTCGATTCCGGGCGGATCGGTGCGACGCTCCAGCGTCCGGAAGGTCCGCATGGTGGCCATCCGTGAAAAAGGCGCTGCCTGGCTTCCCCACGCGTGGGGGACTGCCGCTAGGTGTAATCGTCGTAATCGTCCGCCACCGCGCGGAGCATGTCGATCATCAGCGCCGGGTCGGCTGCGTGCACGCGGCTCCAGGTGGGGATGAAGGGCGTCTCGGCCGGGTTCTCCAGATATGTCTGGCCAGCCTGCATGATGTTGCGCGCGAAGAGCTCGATCATCTTCTCTTCCTTGTGGCGGTCGATATGCAGCCCGTTCATGCGGGCGTCGTCGTAGTATCCTTCCAAAAGGTCCAGTGCGCAGCGGTAATAGGTAGCCTTGAGCGTGCGGAAGATCTCGTCGGTGAAGATCGTGCCGTCCGCGGCCAGCTTGCGGAAGATCGACTTGCAGATGTCCACCGACATTCGCGACAGCCCGGTCGAGGCATCCTCTTCCGAGACCGGCTGGTGCTTGTGGTCGTAATTGTCGGCGATATCCACCTGGCAGACCGAGCCGGGCGCCAAGTTGCGCCAGGCCTCGGACAGCACCCCGATCTCCAGCCCCCAGTCCGAGGGGATGCGCAGGTCGGGTAGGGGCGCGGTGCGCATGGCGAACTCGCCCGACAGCGGGTAGCGGAAGGCGCGCAGGTAATCGAGGTAATCGCGATCCCCGATCACCTTTTTCAGCGCGATCAGGATCGGGCTGACCAGCAGGCGGGTGACGCGGCCGTTCAGCTTGCCCTTGCCGACGCGCGGGTAATAGCCCTTGGCAAGCTGATAGGGAAAGTTCGGGTTGGCCACGGGGTAGACCAGCCGGGTCAGCATGTCCTGGCTGTAGGTGACGATGTCGCAATCGTGCAGCGCCACGACCGCGCTGTCCTTGCTGGCCAGGGTATAGCCGAGGCAGAACCAGACGTTGCGGCCCTTGCCGGGCTCACCCGGGTGCAGGCCCAGGGCCTCCAGCCGCTGGTGGATGGTCCGCATCCGCGGGCTGTCGTTCCAGATCACCACGTGTTCCTGCGGCAGCCGCGAGAAGAACTGGATCGCGTGGCGGTACTGCTCCTCGTCGGCGCGGTCGAGGCCGATGACGATCCGGTTGAGAAACCTGACCTTGGACAGCTCGTCCAGGATATGCGGCAGCGCCGGGCCTTCCAGTTCAGAGAACAGAGAGGGCAGGATCAGGTTGATCTTGCGGGTCTGGGCGTAGGTCTCGAGCTCGCGGGCGAGGGCCTCGGGGGTCGTGGTGCGCAGGTTGTGCAGCGTCGCCACGTTCCCGTTCTGATGAAAGTCTGCCACGCGCGGTCCTCCCCGTGTCCCTATAGACCTCGTTCAACCATAACCTGCAGAATGGCCGCGTTCCAACCCGCGGGGCCCGCCAGGGTGGTGCGGCGAATGCGGCCCTCCGCCTCGCCGCCGAGCGGCGGCAGGGGCGCGCGGTGCGGGTTGGCGACCACGATGCCGAGATCGGCGCGCTCCAGCATCTCCACGTCGTTGGGGGCGTCGCCCAGCGCCACGCTGAAGGGGCGGCCATAGCGGGCCAGGATATCGTCCATCCGCCCGGCCTTGGTGCCGCCGAAGCTGAGCGTCAGGAAGCGCCCGCCCTCGCGCGCGGCGATGCCGCGGGCCGCCAGCGCCTCGAGAAACCGCGCCTTGCCGGCGGCGCTGCCGGTCCAGAGGCCGGGTTCCGAGAACTGCCGCCGGGCGGCGCGGGCGGCCTCTTCGGGGGGCAGGCCGGTATGCTCGGCGATGCCCTCGGGGCCCCAGTCGGCGAACCCGACGAAGCCAGCGCGCAGATCCGCGGGAAGCGCCCTCAGCGTCCCGCGCAGCGCGTCGTATTGCCCGCCGGGCGGGCAGTCCGCGCCCGGCTCCAGCAGGCCGGCGCCGTTTTCAACGATTGCGGGCACAGCGGCAAAGCCCAGGGCGGCGCGAAGGGGCGCGATCTCGGCCGCGGTTTTCGAGGAGGCCAGCACCACCGGCACACCCGCGGCGCGCAGCCGCGCCAGCGCGGGCGCCGCCGCCGCGGGGCTGTAGCTGTCGTGGTCCAGCAACGTGCCGTCGAGATCGGTGAACACGATCAGCGGCGGGTGGGGCATGGCGCGACCTCTCCTGCTGTGCTTGCGGACATCCTAGGCGCCGGGCGCCCGCCTTGGCACCCTTTCGTTCCGCGGGCGGCGAAGAAACGCCGCCCGTTCCCCTGCGGCCACAGTTGCGGGACCGCGGCTCAGCGCTGGAACACGTAGGTGCCCGGCGCATCCTCCAAGGGCGGATAGCCCTTGTCCGCGGCCCCCATCGGCGGCGGGGTCATCTCGTCGCCCGAAATGGTGTCCAGCCAGTCGTTCCAGGCCGCCCACCACGAGCCCTCGACCGGGTCGGTATGGCGCAGCCATTCCTCGTGCCCGATGCAGGGGGAATCGGCGCGCTTGTGGGTGATGCGGTAATGGCGGCCGGGATGGCCGGGTTCGGAGACGATGCCGGCATTGTGCCCCCGGCTGGTCAGCACGAAGGTCACGTTGGTGTCCACGAGCTGGTGGATTTTGAATACCGAGGTCCAGGGCGCGACATGGTCGCTTTCGGTGCCCACCACGAAGAGCGGTGCCCGGATGTTCTGCAGCGCAACGGGGTGGTTGTCGACCATCAGCCGCCCGGCGGCGAGGTCGTTGTCCAGGTAGAGCTGCCGCAGGTATTGCGAATGCATCCTGAAGGGCATGCGCGTGGTGTCGGCGTTCCACGCCATCAGCGCGTTCACCGGCGTGCGCTCGCCCATCATGTAGTCGTGCACCAGCCGCGACCACACCAGGTCGTTGGAACGCAGGAGCTGAAACGCCCCCGACATCTGCCCGTCCGAGAGGTAGCCGTGGCTCCACATCACGCTTTCGAGAAATTCCATCTGGCTGTGGTCGATGAACAGCGCCAGTTCTCCCGGCTCGGTGAAATCGGTCTGCGCGGCCAGCAGAGTGACCGAGGCCAGCCGGTCGTCCTGCTGGCGCGCCATGGCGGCGGCGGCGATCGACAGCAGCGTCCCGCCCAGGCAATAGCCGGTGGCGTGGATCCGGGTGTCGGGCAGGATGCGCCCGATCGCGTCGATCGCCTTCATCACGCCGAGGCGGCGGTAGTCGTCGAGTTCGAGGTCGCGGTCCTCGGCGGTGGGGTTGCGCCAGGAGATCACGAAGACCGTGTGGCCCTTGTCGACCAGGAAACGAACCAGCGAGTTCTGCGGCTCGAGATCCAGAATGTAGTATTTCATGATCCAGGCCGGGACGATCAGGATCGGCTCTTCCTTCACGGTCTCGGTGGTGGGCTCGTACTGGATCAGTTCCATCAGGTGGTTGCGATAGACGACGCGGCCGGGGGTCGCCGCCACGTTCCGGCCCACCACGTAGTCCTCGGCGCCCGCCGGCGGACGGCCGGCGACGGCGCGGCTGACGTCGTCCCACCAGTTCTGGAGCCCCTTGGCGAAGTTCTGCCCGCCGGTCTCCATCGTCTTTTTCAATACGGCGGGATTGGCGAAGGGCAGGTTTGAGGGCGAGAAGACATCGAGGAACTGCCGCGTGGCGAAGGACACCACGTCCTCGTGGTGGGGGGAGACGCCGGGCACGCCGCGCGCGGCCTTTTCCACCAGCTCCTCGATCAGCAGGAAGGCCTCGGCGTAGCAGCGGAAAGGCTGCTTGTCCCACTCCGCGCCGCGGAAGCGGTGATCATGCGGGCCGGGGGCGACGGCCGGCGGCGTGTCCTTGTCCACGAATTGCGCATTGAACTGGCTCATCGCCGCTTCGCCGGTCCGGTTCGCGGCGTTCTGGGCCAGTTCCAGCATCCGGCCGGGCGAGCTGGCGAGGTGCATGGTCCAGTCCGCATAGGCCAGCGACAGCGCGATGGGCGAGATCCCCCCGGTCAATTCTGAGGTCATGGCCTGGCGCATGCGGTCCATGGCGCGGAAGGCACCGTGGCCGATCGGCCCCTTCGTTCCGTTCTGCGGAGAGTGGGTCATGGTCATCCCTTTCCCGGCGGCCCGTCGAGCACGCTGTTTCTGCGGGTGCAAAATAGCGGGCGCCGCCGCCCTTTCCGTTGATGCAGATCAATGGCAGTCGCACAGTTGCGTGACGTTTTTGTGGCGCCCGGGTTGCGCGGCGCCCTTCGCTCAGCGCCCGCCGTTGGCCGGGCCGGGCTCCTGGCAGGCGATGGTCACCGGGTTCTCCCCCAGGCCCTCGGGGCCCAGCCGGCGCAGCAGCGCAATCGCCTCTTCGACGGCGGCATCGCCCAGCCGCGCGCGCAGGGCGCGGTCATAGTCCAGCGCGGCCTGGCCCATATCCTCGAAGACGGCGCGTCCCGCCTCGGTCAGCGACAGGCATTCGCTGCGCCGGTCGGTCTCGAGGCTCTTGCGGCTCAGCCAGTCCTTTTTCTCCAGCGCATGCACCGCGCGCGAGACCTTGGTCTTCTCAAGCTGGCCGCGGCGGCAGATCTCGGTCGCGGTCATCGGGCCGAAGCGGCCCAGATTGGCCATCACCCGCCATTGCCCGCGGGTCATGCCATAGCGGTTCTGGTAGATCTCGGCGAAGCCGTGGCTGGTGGTCTCCGCTGCCTGGTTCAGCAGGAAGGGCAGAAAGGTCTCGAGGTCGAAATCGCGGCTTACCATGTCAGCGTCCTAGTCGGGGCCGGGGACAAAGGCAACTGTTTCGGATGCAACTATCTCTTGATTGTTGCAAATGAAACTATTATCACGCCGCCAACGTGCTGTCGAATCCGAGGGAGGCCTGTGATGGACGGACATATCCAAGCCAACACCACCATGAAAGACGTGAAGCTGGCGACGGGCTACATGCCCGGCTTCGGCAATGACTTCGAGACCGAGGCGCTGCCCGGCGCGCTGCCGCAGGGCATGAACAGCCCGCAGAAATGCGCCTATGGCCTCTATGCCGAGCAGCTTTCAGGGACCGCCTTCACCGCGCCGCGCGGCCAGAACGAGCGGACCTGGTGCTACCGCATCCGCCCCTCGGTCAAGCATACCGGCCGCTTCACCAAGATCGACGTGCCCTACTGGAAATCGGCGCCGCATGTGGACCCCGACGTGATCAGCCTGGGCCAGTACCGCTGGGACCCGGTGCCGCATACCGAGGACAAGCTGACCTGGGTCACCGGCATGCACACCATGACCACTGCCGGCGACGTGAACACCCAGGTGGGCATGGCCGCGCATATCTATCTGGTCACCGCCTCGATGGAGGACGAGTATTTCTACTCCGCCGACAGCGAGTTGCTGGTCGTCCCGCAGGAGGGCCGCCTGCGCTTCGCCACCGAGCTGGGCATCATCGACCTGGAGCCCAAGGAAATCGCCATCCTGCCCCGCGGCATGGTCTATCGCGTCGAGGTGCTGGAGGGTCCCGCCCGCGGCTTCGTCTGTGAAAACTACGGCCAGAAATTCGACCTGCCCTCGCGCGGGCCGATCGGCGCCAACTGCCTGGCCAACCCGCGCGACTTCAAGACGCCGGTCGCCGCCTACGAGGACCGCGACGCCGACAGCCGCGTGGTGATGAAATGGTGCGGCCAGTTCCACGAGACCTTCATCGACCATTCGCCGCTGGACATCGTGGCCTGGCACGGCAACTACGCGCCCTGCAAATACGACCTGCGCAGCTTCAGCCCCGTCGGCGCGATCCTGTTCGACCATCCCGACCCGTCGATCTTCACCGTGCTGACCGCGCCGTCGGGCGTGCCGGGCACCGCGAATATCGACTTCGTGCTGTTCCGCGAACGCTGGATGGTGGCGGAAAACACCTTCCGCCCGCCGTGGTATCACAAGAACATCATGTCCGAGATGATGGGCAACATCTACGGCATCTACGACGCCAAGCCCGAGGGCTTCGTCCCCGGCGGCCTGTCGCTGCACAACATGATGCTGCCGCACGGCCCCGACGTGGACGCCTTCGAGGGTGCCTCGAACGAGCCGATGGTGCCGAACTTCCTGGACAACACCATGTCCTTCATGTTCGAGACCCGCTTCCCGCAGCACCTGACGGCCTTCGCCGCGAACGAGGCGCCGCTGCAGGACACCTACAAGGACTGCTGGAAGGGCCTGAAGAAGCGCTTCGACGGCACGCCCGAGGGCGACTGGTCGTAATGCCTTCGGTCGCGCTTCTCGGCGTCAAGGGCGGCCCGGCCATCCGGCCGGGCTCCTCCATGCCCACGTCGCACCTGCTTCGGCTAGGCGGCAAGGCCGTGCTGGTCGATGCCGGGCTGGGCGCGTCGCGGGGCGTGATCGGGCAGGGGATCGGGCTGCATGAACTGGACCTGATCGTCGTCACCCATCTGCATTCGGACCATTACCTGGAACTTGGTCCGCTTCTGCACACCGCCTGGACGGCGGGGCTGAAACGCCCCGTCCGGGTAATCGGCCCCGCGGGGCTGGCCGCCTATTTCGACGGGTTCTGGGCCTCGATGGATTTCGACATCGAGCTGCGCATCGCCGACGAGGGGCGGCCCGACATCCGCCGGATGGTGGAGCTGCAGGAGTTGCGCGAGGGCGATGTGCTGGACGAGGACGGGCTGCGCCTGCGGGCCATGCGCAACGTGCACCCGCCCATCGAGGACAGCTTCGCCCTCCGCTTCGAAGGCGAGGGGAAGGCGGTGGTCTTCTCCGGCGACACCGCGCCCATGGCCGGGATGGTCGCGTTCGCCAAGGGCGCCGACCTTCTGGTGCATGAGGCGATGCTGCTGGAAGGGGTCGATGCGCTCTGCGCCCGTGTGGGCAATGGCGACGACCGGCTGAAGGCGCACCTTCTGCGCAGCCATACGCCTGCGGGCGACGCCGGCCGGATGGCCGCGCAGGCGGGCGTCGGCGCGCTGGCGCTAAACCACCTGATCCCCAATGACGACCCGGATTTCACCGAGGACCACTGGCAGGCGGAGGTCGCGCCGCACTGGTCCGGCCCGCTCCATCTCGGGCGGGACGGCATGGTCATCGAATTCTGAGGGGCCGCAAATGAAACTCTACACCTACTGGCGCTCGACCGCCGCCTACCGCGTGCGGATCGCGCTGAACCTCAAGGGGATCGCCGCCGAGATGGTGCCGGTGAACCTGGTCGCGGATGGCGGGCAGCAGCACGCGCCGCGCTACGTGGCGCTGAACCCCGCCCATCTGGTGCCGACGCTGGTGCTCGACGACGGCACGCCGCTGACCCAGTCGCTGGCCATCATCGACTACCTTGAGGCGGTGCGGCCCGAGCCGGCCCTCCTGCCCGCCGATCCGGTGGCCCGCGCGCATGTGCTGGCCGCCGCCCATCTGGTGGCCATGGACATCCACCCCGTGAATAACCTGCGCGTGGTCCAGCACCTGGGCGAGACCTTCGGCGCCACGCCCGAGGACAAGGCCGCATGGATGCGGCACTGGATGGCCAGGGGCTTCGACGCGCTGCAGGCGATGATCCGCCTCGACACGCCCTTCGCCTTCGGCGATGCGCCCGGCCTCGCCGATATCTGCCTGGTCGCCCAGATGTATAATGCCCATCGCTGGGGGCTGGAGCTTGCACCCTTTGGCCGCCTCTGCGAGATCGAGACCCGATGCGCGGCCCTGCCGGCCTTTGCCGAGGCCGCCCCCGAGAAACAGCCCGACGCGGCCCAAGCCTGAGAGGACTGACATGCCCCTGATGAAATCCTGGGTCGAGAGCGCCAACGCGCCCGACTGCCCCTTTCCGCTGAACAACCTGCCCTACGGCGTGTTCTCCACCGAAGGATCCGAACCGCGCTGCGGCGTGGCCATCGGCGACCAGATTCTCGACGTGACCCTGCTGGAAGAGGACGGCGTGATCGCCCCCGGTGAAAGCCCGGTCTTCGACGTGCCCTTCTGGAACGATTTCATGGAGCTCGGCCCCGACGCCTGGGCGGCCTTCCGCGAAACCCTGATCGCCACGTTGGGCGAAGGGGCGGACGCCGATGCCCGCGCCGCGGCCGAAAAGGCGCTGGTGCCCATGGCGCAGGCCGAAATGCACATGCCCTTCGTGGTCAGCGAATACACCGATTTCTATGCCGGCAAGAACCACGCCTTCAACGTGGGCACCATGTTCCGCGGCCCCGAAAACGCGCTGCCGCCGAACTGGCTGCATATCCCCATCGGTTATAACGGCCGCGCCTCCTCGGTGGTGGTCTCGGGCACCGCGTTCCACCGCCCCTGGGGCCAGCTCAAGACCCCCGACGAGGCCGCCCCGCGGTTTGAGCCCTGCAAGCGCTTCGACATCGAGCTGGAAATGGGCGCCATCGTCGGCCAGCCCAGCCGCGGCCCGATCACCGTGGCCGAGGCCGATGACGCGATCTTTGGCTACGTGCTGCTGAACGACTGGTCGGCGCGCGATATCCAGGCCTGGGAATACCAGCCGCTCGGCCCCTTCCAGTCCAAGGCGACGGCGACCACGATTTCGCCCTGGATCATCACCAAGGCGGCGCTGGAACCCTTCCGCACCACCACGCCCGAGCGCGAGAAGCCGCTGCTGCCCTACCTCACGGAACCTGGCCCTATGAGCTACGACATCGAGCTGGAGGTGATCCTGCGCCCCGAGGGCGGCGAGGAAACCACCATCACCCGGACGAACTACAAGGAAATGTACTACTCCGCCGCGCAGCAACTGGCGCATCACACCACCAGCGGCTGCCCGATGAATGTGGGCGACCTGCTGGGTTCGGGCACCATCTCCGGCCCCACCAAGGAAAGCCGCGGCTCGCTGCTGGAGCTGGGCTGGGGCGGCAAGGAACCGATCGAGCTGAACGGTGGCGGCTCCCGCAGCTTCATCGAGGATAACGATACCCTGACGCTGAAGGGCGCGGCCCGCGGCGACGGCTACACCATCGGGTTCGGCGATTGCGTGGGCAAGGTGCTGCCCGCCCTCGACGACCCCTACAAACGCTAAGACGTGAAGGCGGGATTCCTGCAATATGGCTCAGAAACGAGAAGCAAAAACTGACCTGGGTTTGTCAACTGCAGATCTGGAGAAGGTCACGCGCCTGGAAGTCATTGGCAATGAGCGTGAACTCGTCAGATGGAACATCGAAATCCGCGGAACACTGCTTCAGGACGAAGGGCGGACGCTCAAGGTCGTCATCAGAGACCGCAGTGACGACAACTCGGACTTCGGACTTCAAGGAAAGGATAATTGAATGGCCAAGGCATTCGCGTCGCAAGGCGACATGACGGAAAAGAACATCAGCTTCACCGAGGTGGGCGAGGGGCTTTACGCCTTCACCGCCGAGGGTGACCCGAACTCGGGCGTGATCATCGGCGACGACTCCGTGATGATCGTCGAGGCGCAGGCGACTCCGCGGCTCGCCAACAAGGTGATCGAATGCGTGCGGTCCGTGACCGACAAGCCGATCACCCATGTTGCGCTGACACACTACCACGCCGTGCGCGTGCTGGGCGCCAGCGCCTTCGGCGCGCAGCAGATCATCATGTCCGACGCCGCGCGCGCCATGGTGGTCGAGCGTGGGCAGGAGGACTGGGACAGCGAGTTCCAGCGCTTCCCGCGCCTGTTCGAGGGGCATGAGAGCATCCCGGGCCTGACCTGGCCGACCACCACCTTCAGCGACAGCATGACCGTCTATCTTGGCAACCGCCGGGTCGACATCATGCATCTCGGGCGCGCCCACACCGCCGGCGACGCGGTGATCCACGTGCCCGACCAGAACGTGATGTTCACCGGCGACATCGTCGAATACCACTCTGCCTGCTATTGCGGCGACGGCCATTTCTCCGACTGGGGCGACACCCTGGACGCCATCAAGTGGTTCGAGGTCGACGCCATCGCGCCGGGCCGCGGCGATGCGCTGGTGGGGCAGGAGATGGTGAACGAGGCCATCGAGAGCACCCGCGATTTCGTGGAAAGCACCTATCGCCCGGTGGCCCGCGTCGCCGCGCGCGGCGGGTCGCTGAAAGAGGCCTGGGACGCGGTGCGCGCCGAATGCGACCCCAAGTTCGCCGATTACGCGATCTATGAGCACTGCCTGCCCTTCAACGTCGCCCGCGCCTATGACGAGGCCCGCGGCATCGACACCCCCCGCATCTGGACCGCCCAGCGCGATCTGGAGATGTGGGAGCAACTGCAGGGCTGATCGGCGCAAAGGGAGAAGCTGACATGAACAAGATCTTCGAGATCCCGCTGTACCCCTATACCCGCTCGCCCGATCAGGACGCCGAAGCGCCGGTGCGCCGCAAGGTGGTCGTGGTCGGCGCGGGCCCGGTGGGGCTGGCCGCAGCCATCGACCTGGCGCAGCAGGGGGTCGAGGTGGTGGTGCTCGACGACAATGACAAGGTCAGCTTCGGCTCCCGCGCGATCTGCTTCGCCAAGCGCCCGCTGGAGATTCTCGACCGCCTCGGCTGCGGCGAGCCGATGGTGCAGAAGGGCGTGCAGTGGAACGTTGGCAAGGTGTTCTTCGATGACCGGCAGGTCTATGAATTCAACCTGCTGCCCGAGGACGGGCATCGCCGCCCGGCCTTCATCAACCTGCAGCAATATTACTTCGAGGAATACCTCGTCGATCGCGTCCGCGAGCTGCAGGCCGAGGGCGCGCCGATCGAGCTGCGCGGCGGCAACAAGGTGCTGTCGGCCGAGGATAGGGGCGATCATGCCGCGCTGACCGTGGGCACGCCCGAGGGCGCATACGAGTTGGAGGCCGAGTGGCTGATCGCCTGCGACGGGGCGGGCTCGCCCATCCGGCAGATGATGGGGCTCGATTTCGTGGGCCGCGTGTTCGAGGACAACTTCCTGATCGCCGACGTGATCATGGAGGCCGATTTTCCGACCGAGCGCTGGTTCTGGTTCGACCCGCCCTTCAACCGCGGCCAGTCGGCGCTCTTGCACAAGCAGCCCGACGGCGTGTGGCGGATCGACCTGCAGCTCGGTTGGGACATCGACAAGGAAGAAGAGAAGAAGCCCGAGAACGTCATTCCCCGGCTCAAGGCGATGCTGGGCGACGAGGTGAAGTTCGAGCTGGAATGGGTCTCCATCTACACCTTCCAGTGCCGCCGGATGGAGAAATTCCGCCACGGCCGGGTGATCTTTGCAGGCGACTCGGCGCACCAGGTCAGCCCGTTCGGCGCGCGCGGCGCGAACTCGGGGCTGCAGGACACCGACAACCTGTGCTGGAAGCTGAAGCTGGTGATCGACGGCCAGGCGCCCGACAGCCTGCTGGACAGCTACGATGTCGAGCGCATCCACGGCGCGGACGAGAACATCCTGAATTCCTCGCGCTCCACCGACTTCATCACGCCCAAGTCCGAGATGAGCCGCATCTTTCGCGACGCGGTGTTGGACCTGTCGGAGCAGGTGGAATTCGCCCGCCCGCTGGTGAATTCCGGCCGGCTGAGCGTGCCGTGCACCTATGACGGCTCGCCGTTGAACGGCCCGGACTGCGCGGCCATGCCCGCGCGCACGCGGCCCGGCTCTCCGGCGGTGGACGCGCCGGTCGGGGGCGGCTGGCTGCTGTCTCGGCTCGGTGACGGATTCCGCCTGCTGACCATCGACGCCGACGCGCCCGAGGCGCTGGAGGAAGGCGGCATCGCCGCGACCCGCGTGGCGCTGAGCGCCAAGGATTCGCCGGAACTGGCCGAGCGCTACCTGGGCGAGGCCGGGTCCGCCGTCTACCTGATCCGCCCCGACCAGCATGTCGCGGCGCGCTGGGAAAGCTATGACGAGGCGGCGGTGCGCGCCGCGCTGAACACGGCCACGGGCCGGGCCTGAGGAGGAACACCATGAGCATGCTCAACACCACCCCCAACATCGCCCGCCCCGACGATTTCTACGCCGCGCTGCTGGCCACCCACGAGGGGTTGAGCAAGGCCGAGAGCGACGCGCTGAACGCGCGCCTGGTGCTGATCCTGGCCAACCATGTGGGCGATGCCGATGTGCTGGCGCAGGCGCTGGAACTGGCCAGGGGCGCACGCGCGCGGGGCTGAGGCCCGCGCGGCGGGCAGGCGGCGCAACCTGGGGGACAAAGCGGCTGGGCTTTTGCGCCGGTGGCGCTAAGCTGGCCGCGAACCGCAGAAAGGGCCGCCGCCGCATCATGGAAATCGTCGCGAGCACATTCCTGGCCATGGCTGCGCTCGCGGCATTGGCGGCCACGGGGCCGCATCGCGGGCTGTGGCTGGTCATGGCGGTCGCGCCGTTCGGCGCGGCGGCGGCCTTCAACCTGCCGGCCCTGGGCGGGGCGTCGATCCTGGCCCTGGACCTGATGGCGATCACGCTGTTCGGGCTGGTGGCGCTCAGCCGCGACGGGCTGCGGCAGATCACCGGCACGATGCGGCTGGGCCAGCCGGGGTTCTGGCTGCTGCTGCTGGGGCTGTTCTGCATCGCGGCCGCCCTGTTCTTTCCCCGCCTTTTTCACGGCCAGACCGAGGTGTTCTCGCTCGCGCGCGGCGATGTCGGGGCGGCCATCATCTCGGTCCCGCTCGGCCCCAGCACGGGCAACCTGACTCAGTTTTTCCGGATCGGCCTGGGCGTCTTCGCCTTCCTGGCGCTGGCCACCACGTTCCGCCGGCGCCCCGACGCGCAGCCGGTGGTGGCCGCGATGATCGTCGCCACCTGCGTGCATTTCACGCTGGGCTGGCTGGACGTGACGGTGCATGCCGCGGGCTTGCCCGAGTTGCTGGAGCCGATCCGCACCGCCAACTACTCCATGCTGACCGAAAGCCGCATGGGCGGGTTGAAACGCATGGTCGGCGGCTTCCCCGAGGCCTCGTCCTACGGCTATTTCACCCTCGCATTGCTCGGGTTCTGGCTGCAGTACTGGATGGCAGGCGGGCGGTCGCGCGCGGCGGGGTGGATGCTGATGGCCACGGTGATCGTGCTTTTGCGCGGCACCTCCTCTTCGGCCTATGTGGCGGCGGCGATCTTCGGGATCAGCTTTGCCGGTCTGGCTTATCTGCGCCGGCTGCGCCACCGCGTTCCCCGCCGCAGCGCCGCGATCTGGGTCGGGGTCGGTGTGCTGGTCTGGCTTGGCGCCATCGGGGTTTTCGCGGCCTACCAACTGGTCGATCCCGTCACCGCCTATCTGGACCGGGCGCTGTTCGAAAAGCTCGAAGGCTCCTCCGGGGTCGAAAGGATGAGCTGGAACGCCCAGGCGTTCCGCAATTTCATGGAGACCTGGATGATGGGCGCGGGGTTGGGGTCGATGCGGGCGTCGAACTGGCTGCTGGCCTGCCTGGGCAGCATCGGGCTGATCGGCACCGGCCTTTTCATGGCCTTCCTCGGCGCGACGGCCGTTCTGCACGAAGGCGGCGGTGACGCGGAGCGCGCGGTGGTGATCAAGGCGCTCAAGGCCGCCTGCCTGGCCCAGTTCTGCGCGGCGATGCTGATCCTCGCGACGCCCGATCTGGGGATATTCTTCTTCGTGCTGGCGGGGCTGGCGGCCGGTCTCGCGCGCGGGGGGCGACTCGCGGCGCGCGCCTCAAACGTGGCGGTGCCGTGATCGATTTGGCTGTAGAAAGTGCGCAATTCTGGCCGGGTCGTGCTATTGTGTAGCTGGTCGCAACGAAGCCCCTCATAAATCTGGCATTTTTTTGTCTTTCCCGGTTCATTTGAAACCGATTCACCGGTATTTGTAGGGAATTCGGTTGCATGGCTCGGCCGACGCGACCCTGCCTGAAGGGCGCGCGTGCAACTGCGAAATCCGCAGGGTGGGGCGGGTTTCGCATGTGGAGTACGAGGATGAACAGCAGGGTGACACCGCTCGGACCGGGGCCCTTTCCATTGCGCAGGCCGCACCCCGGCAACGAGGAGAGCGACGCCGTGGACGTGCGTGAATTGCTGCGGATGCTCCTGCGCCGGAAATGGATGATCATCGGGATCACCCTGCTCTGCGCAGTTCTGGCCGGGCTGGCCGTCAGCCAGGTCACGCCGCGCTACACCGCCGTCTCCAAGGTCATGTTGGATGCCCGCCACAGCCAGGTCATCACCGATGCCGAGGTGGTCTCGGATCTCGACCTTTCGGAGCAGGTGGTGAATGGCGAGGCCGCGGTGCTGCGCTCCAACGTGCTGATCGAGAGGGTCATCAACAAACTCGGCTATGACCGGCTGGCCGGCATGGATCCGGCGAACCGGCCGCGGTCTCTGGTCGAGCGGGCGAAGCAAGGGATCGACGCGCTGATGGGGGTGGAGCCGTCAGAGCCACTTGCGCCGGAGGCGGCCGCGGCGGCGCGGACCGAGCGCCTGGTTACCGCGATCCGCAAGGGGCAGACGGTGCGGCGCGAGGGGGATTCCTTCGTCATCGCGATCCTGATGGAGACCGAGGAGGCGGCGCTGTCCACGCTGCTGGCAAACACGATTGCCGACCAGTACATCGCATCGCAGCTGACCGGCCGGCGCGAGACCGCGCAGCGGGCCAGCACCTCGATCGAGGATCGCGCGGGCGAGCTGCGTGCCCAGGTCGAGGAGGCCGAGGCCGCCGTGGAGCAGTACCGGGCCGAGATCCTCATCCTGGAAGGCGGCAGCCTGGGCGCGGCGGCCGGGCAGCTCGAGGAACTGAACAACCAGTTGATCGTCGCGCGGTCCGACCGGATCGCGGCCGAGGCGCGCTACAACCAGATCGCCAGCGTGAGCGCCGAGCAGGGGCTGGGCGCGGTGGCTAATATCGTCACCTCGCCCCTGATCGAGACGCTGAACGAGCAGTTGCTGGAAGCCACGCGCAAGGAGGCGGTCTGGGCGGAACGCTATGGCGCCGACCACCCCGAGAGGGTCCGGCTGGCCGCCGAGATCGCGCGAATCCGCGAGGACCTGGACCGCGAGGTCGCCAAGATGGTGGAAATCAGCCGGTCCGAGCTGGAGGTGGCGAAGTTCCGCGAGGCGGCGATGGAGAAGAGCCTGTCGGAGGTCGAGGAGCGCCTGCTGGCGATCTCGCGCGCGACCATCGGGCTGCGCCAGCTGGAACGCGAGGCCGCGGCCAAGCGCCAGACCTACGAGGGCCTGCTGGAGCGCCTGAACGAGACCCGCACCCAGGAACAGCTCCAGGAACCCGACGCGGTGCTGATCGAGCGCGCCACCGTGCCCGCCGCGCCCTCCGCGCCGCGGCCCAAGCTGATGGTGGCGCTGGGCGGGATGACCGGCGCGGCGCTGGCGGTGGGGCTGGTGTTCTTCCTGGAGCTCACCGGCGTTGCCTTCCGATCGGTGGCCGAGATGGAGACCGAGACCGGCCTGCCGGTGCTGGCCGCAATCCCCGATGGCCGGTGGAAGAACCCGCGCGCCGCCTTCGAAGCGCTGCGCGCCGACCCCTATGGCATATATGGCGAGCGCATAAGGCACCTTCGCACGGCGCTGCTGATGCGCGACGGGCGCGACGTGTCGCGCGCGATCCTGCTGGCCTCGTCGGTGCCGGGCGAGGGCAAGACCACCACCGCGCTGGCGCTGGCGCATATGTCGGCCCTGGCGGGCAAGTCGGTGATCGTGGTCGATTGTGACCTGCGCCGCTCGTCGCTGCAGGCGGCGTTCAAGTGGAAGATGGCGCATGATTTCGTCGATTTCATCGAGAACCGCTGCGATATCGACGACGCCATCTATTCCGACCCCGATCTCGGTTTCGACGTGCTGGCGGCCTCCGGCTCGCATCCCGGCACCGCCGACCAGCTCTCGGCCAAGTGGCTAAAGCCGCTGATCAGCGAGTTGAAGCGGGTCTATGACGTGGTCATCGTCGATGCGCCGGCGCTGCTGGCGGTGTCGGACGCGCTGGTGCTGGCGCAGGCGGTAGACAGCCGCGTCTACCTGGTGCGCTGGAACGAAACCCCGCGCAACGCGGTCAGCAAGGGGTTGGCGGCCTTTACCGAGATGGGGCTGGTTCTGGACGGCACGGTGATGACCATGGTCGATAGCAACAAGAGCCCGGATGCCTATGCCAGCGACTATGCCTATGCGTGACACCGCACCGCATCTGTTGACCGCGGCCGGACGGGGCGACCAGCGCCGGGTGGCGCTGATCCACTACTGGCTGGTGGGCATGCGCGGCGGCGAGAAGGTGCTCGAGGAACTGTGCGAGATGTTCCCGCAGGCCGACATCTTCACCCATGTCGTGGTGCCCGAGCGGCTGAGCCCGACCCTGCGGCAGCACCGGATCATCACCACCTCGGTGGGGCGGTTGCCCTTCGCGCCGAGGCTCTACCAGAAATACCTTCCGCTCATGCCGCGCGCGCTGGAGGAGATCGACCTGACCGGGTACGACCTCGTGATCTCGTCCGAGGCGGGGCCGGCCAAGGGGGTCATCGCGCCGCCGGATGCGCCGCACCTGTGCTACTGCCACTCGCCCATGCGCTACCTCTGGGACCAGTATCACACCTACCGCCAGGGCGCCGGCTGGCTGACGCGCCGTATGATGCCGCATCTCGCGCATCGCCTGCGCAGCTGGGACGTGACCAGCGCGGCGCGGGTCGACGGTTTCGTCGCCAATTCCTCCCACGTGGCCGCGCGCATCGGGAAATACTGGCAGCGCGACGCCGATATCGTGTTCCCGCCCGTGGCGGTGGAGGATTTCGCGCCGGTGCCGCAAACCGAGCTGGGCGATTTCTACCTCTGGGCGGGCGAGTTGGCGCCCTACAAGCGCCCCGACCTGGCGGTCGAGGCCTTCACCCGGATGAAGAAGCCCTTGGTGGTGATCGGCGGCCCCGACAAGACGCGCGCGGCGCTGTCGGCCAAGGCCGGGGCCAATGTCACCTTCCTGGGGCAGGTGCCCTTCGACGTCCTCAAGGAGCACATGGCCCGCTGCAGGGCGCTGGTCTTTCCCGGCGAGGAGGATTTCGGGATCGTCCCGGTCGAGGTCATGGCCTCGGGCCGGCCCGTCATCGCCTATGGCCGCGGCGGCGCGTTGGACACGGTGCTGGAGGGCGAGACTGGCCTGCTGTTCCGCGAGCAAAGCGTCGAGGCGCTGATCGACGCGGTGGAACAGTTCGAGGCGCTGGGGCTGGACCGGCCAGACCCTGCGGTTTTGCTGGCCCATGCCCGCCGCTTCGACCGCGCGGCCTTCCGCGACGGCATCGCCCGCAGCCTCGGCACGCTGGGCGTAAATCTCGAGCGCTGACCGAAACGGCGATCCCGGGCGGGGAAGGGGCGACCGGTGCTGAGCCCGTGTTTTCTATTCCTGGGAGGCCGCGGCGAGCAAACCGCCATAGATGTCGAGAAGACCGTCGCACCAGGCTTCGGGCGTCGTGGTGATCTCCGCCGCGGCAGGCGCCGTCTGCTCCGACATGCGCCGCACGGCTTCATCGTCGCAGGCGATTTCGCGCAGGGCGCCGGCGAGCGAGTCCACGTCGCCGGCGGCGAAGCTGAGGCCGGCGCCGAAGCGGTCGATATCCGCGCTGAGCAGCATGCTGTCCGAGATCACCACGGGCACGCCGGCCAGCAGCGCCTCGACCGGGGCGAGGCCGTAGGGTTCGGGGCCCAGCGTGGGGGCGACCAGCGCACGGGCCTGCCGGATGCGCGCGGCCAGCATCTCCCGGTCGGCCCAGCCGTCGAAGTGATGTTCGGGATAGGCGGCGGCCAGACGCTCGCGATCCAGGCCGTCGCCGAGGATGCGCAGCGGCACGCCGGCGCGCCGTGCCGCCTCGGCCAGCAGGAAGACGCCCTTGTAGGCATGGACATCGCCGACATAGAGGACCTCGGCGTTGGCGGCCGGATCGGCCGGTGTGGAAAGCAGCGGTTCGGCCGGGTTGGGCAGGACCGCGGTGTTGCCGAGGGGCTTGCCGGCGGCCAGGCGCGGCTGCATCCCGGCGTGAATAAGGATGGTCACCGCGGATTTGAAGAGCCGCGCGGTCTCGCGGTCCTGAAGGCTTTGCCGGGTGACGCGCCACAGCTTTTGCGCGTAGCTCCGCTTGTCGCAGTTCCGCGCGATGCAGGCGGCGGAGAGGGCGGTGCGCGTACAGCTCGCCTTGGCCCGGAAATCGAAGAAGGCGCCGTTCGGGCAGCTCAGGAAGTAGTCATGCGCGTGCAGCGCCACGCGGCTGCGCACGGGCTGCAGCGCCCGCAGGACGGCGGGCGACAGCGTCTGCTGGATGCCATGCACGTGATAGACGGTGCGCGGGTCGTCATGGGCCGTGACCCAGTCCCGCAGGGCCGCCAGGGCGGCGCCGTTCCATAGCCCGCCGAGCGCCGCCGCGAGCTTGCCCTGCTCCAGCAGCCGCTGGCCTCCCAGCGATACCAGCTCGACGCCGTCGGGCATCTCTGCGCCGGCGTCGCCGGCAAAGACGGTGACCGGCACGCCGCGCGCGCTCAGCAACTCGGTCTGCAGCCGTGCCATCTTGGAGGCCCCGCCGCGCACCGATGCGAAA
This sequence comes from Paracoccaceae bacterium, assembly GCA_049974865.1. Taxonomy (GTDB): domain Bacteria; phylum Pseudomonadota; class Alphaproteobacteria; order Rhodobacterales; family Rhodobacteraceae; genus JAGSOU01. The sequence goes on along the minus strand of JBNGCX010000002.1, from coordinate 66,792 downwards.
TCGGTGATCACGACTGCCCGGCTGGGGCGGGTCCCGCTCATTCGAATTCGGTCACGCGATCGGGCCGCAGCTGGCCGGTCGCGATGTCCCGGATGGCGCGCAGGTTGCCGCGCAGCCGCCCCCGCCGGTCGACTTCCGGTTCGGGAGAGACCGACAGAACAAGATTGCTGATCACATTCCGCGCCATGATTGCAAAGGCCCTGGTTACGCGCATCGTCCGCTTGGACCGCAGGTATAGCGGATTGGCAATCTGCGAGTAACCCAGCCGCAGCCCGGCGCTGCGCCCGGTCTTGGTCCCCAGGTGAACGCCCCGCAGGGGGGCGGCGCGCACGATCCGGCCGTGGGCCGAGAGCTGCCGCGAGAAATCGACATCCTCGAGCCAGCCGTAATAGGGCAGGTTCGGATCGAAGCGCAGATCATGCTCCACGACCGGCCGGGCTCGGATCGCCATGTTGCAGCCATAGGCGTTATAGACCGTCGCCATTTCCCGGGGGCGTGCCCGCGTCCCCGGCGTGCCGAGGTATTCCAGGGCCTCGGCGTGGGACAGGCCCGGTCCGTGGATGCCATCGGCAAGGACCGTGCCCGTCGCCAAGACCACCTCGGGGTGCTCCCGAAACAGCCGTTCGAGGCAGTCCAGGTAATCCCGCGCCATCACGAAATCGTCGTCGAGGAACAGCAGGATGTCGTCGGGCTCCAGCATTTCCAGTGTGCAGTTGCGCTGCCGGGTCAGACCGATCTCGGATCGGACCACCTGCACCGGGAACGGCAGCCGCTCCAGATCCGACGGGTCCAGATCGTCTTCGCGCGCGCACACCACGACCAGGAGATCCGGCAAGCGGCTCTGCTCCGCGATGTCGCGGATGGTAGGGCCGACGACCATCCGGCGGCCGGTCGTCGGAATCGAAACGATGAGACGCATGCTCATGCCTGATTCAGTATCGGCGGGAAATGGACAATATATGACCCGAACCGGGATTGTTGTTGATTGGGAAACGGCCCGAGACTACCGTTGAAAGCAACGGTTGAATAAGAAAACCCATTAAACGAGCAGGCTCCATGGATAAGCGTGATTTAAAATCAGGGAATTGTCCCTCTTGGATGCAAAAACTGTCTGGTGGCACACTCACGGCTTTGGTCGTCATTGGGTGTTCCATCATTTGGGTGTCCCTGATCGGACTGGCAGTTCTTTGACCCCGCCGCGGGACGACGTCACATCGCGCCGTCCCGGACAAGCATGACCTTGATCGTCTTGAGAATGATCCAGAGGTCCATCCGGAAATTGCGGTTGCGCACGTAATCGCTGTCCATCTCCACGCGCTCGGCATAGGTCGTACGGCTTCGCCCCATGACCTGCCAGAGCCCGGTGACGCCGGGCCGCACCGAGAGATAGTCGTCGTAATGCTCGCCGTAGTGATGCGCCTCGCTCTCGACGATCGGGCGCGGGCCGACAACCGACATCTCGCCCCGGAGCACGTTCCAGAATTGCGGCAACTCGTCGAGGCTGGTCTTGCGGAAGAACTCGCCCACGCAGGTGATGCGCGGGTCGTCCTCCAGCTTTTGGTTCGCTTCCCACTGGGCGCGGGCCTCGGGGTCGGATTCCAGAATGGCCTTGAGGCGCTGTTCGGCGTCGCTGGCCATGGTCCGGAATTTCAGGCAGTCGAACACCTTGCCGTCCCGGCCGACGCGCTTGTGGCGGAACAGGACGGGGCCGCCGTCACCCAGATAGATGACCAGCGAAATCGCGATCAGAAACGGTGCGAAGAACAGCAGTGCGAAGGCCGCAAAGCACCGGTCGAACACGGCCTTGGCCAAGTCGCCCGCGCCTGCCGTGCGCGCCGGGTTGCGTTCCGCGCGCCCCTCATCAGGTTCGGAGGCGGAAAAGCTGCCTGAATGGATGTCAAAACTCATGGAAAAAACCGGCTGAAAATTTACTATGCACTTACTACGGAAATCCCGCGGACGGGAAAAACGTCGAATCGTATTCAATGACAAGTATACGGGAATCCCGGCGACCGGCCCAAAGATTTACCGAATATTAATGGCTCGCTCGTAACGGGCCGCCGAGGGCTGGCATTCCGGGCGGCGGCGGAGCGACGAAACGATCAAATTCTGTGCTTGAGCAGATCGAGACTTAGCCGGCGCAGCCGGCCATCGAGCCCCAGCAGCACAGCATAGAAAACGACCAGGAAGCCGATGGCCAGCAGGACCGCGCGCAAGAACGGCGGAATGGCCTCGAGCACCGCCGCCTGGCGCCCGAGGAATGGGACGGCCGACGACGCCAGCAGGGCCACCGGCACCGCGCGCAACCTCAGAAAGACCTGCCACCAGCGGATGGCGGCGTGACGCTGCATCATCCAGGCGTTGATCAAAAAGATGACAAGCGCGGACGCGACCTGCGCCCAGGCTGTGGCGATGATCCCGTGCGGTGCGGCGAGCATGGTGATCCCGACACCGATCGTTGCATTGACCAGCACCATGTAGGGCAGGATGCGCACCATTCCGGCAAGCGACAGAACCGCTTCGTTGGCGGCGCTGGTCGCCAGCACCGCATAGGCGATCGCCAGGATCCGCACCACGGGCGTTGCGGGGCGCCACTCCTCTCCCAGCAATCCAACCGTGATGTCCTCGGCCAGGAAGGCCGTGGCGGCAAAGAGCGGAACAGCGAAGACCAGCAGCAGCGGGAAGAAGCTGTTGGCCCGCTCGCGGAAATCCACCTTCGCCCCCTGGTCGTTGCGCGTCTTGCGAAAGAGGCTCCAAGCCAGGACACGCGTGGGCTCTCCCAGGACCTCGGCGAGGGCGCTGACCAGCCGCTGCCCGGCCCGGAAATAGCCGGCATGCGCCGCCCCGAGAAAGCCGCCGATGACCAGCGTGGCGGCATAGAGCCGGATATTCACCAGCAGCCGCACCGCGACGATCCTGGACGTGAACCGGACGATTTCCTTGGCCTGCTGCAGCGTTATCCTGAAATCCGGGACCATGCGCATGACGGCCAAGCCAGAGCCCGCCCAGAACAGGGCGCCCACCAGCCGCCCCGCGGCCAGGGCGAAAACGCCGTGGCCGTGCAGCAGCGCCCAGACCGCGACGGCCAGGTTTGCCAGGTCTCCGACGATCATGGATATTGCGGCGGCGCTGAGGCGGTCCTGCCAGTTCATCGCGCCGGCGTATGTTCCGGCGACGCTGGCGAAGAAGATCCAGACGGCGAAGACCTGCATGAGGGGCGTCGCGCGGGGGTCGTCGCTGATCAGCGGCGCAAGGTAGCTGAGTGCGATTCCAGTCAGGGCGAGCAAGGCCCCGCCGGCCATTGCCAGGGCCAGCACGCGGCGTGGCTGGAGGCTGTCGCCGCGCCATTGCATGATGTATTCGGGCCATCCCGCGATGGCGAATTGCGACAGGATTAGCGACCACGTCCAGACCAGTGCGAAGATGCCGAATTCGGCCGGGGTCATCACCTGGACGGCCACCATGAAGATCGCGAATTGCACCACCTGGGACAGAATTCGCGAAACCGCCGTCCAGATGCCGCCCCGGATCGCCCCGCTCATCGGCGCGGTCTCCGGCGCAGGGCGCAGGAGGGGCGCTTGCGGCCGTGATCGGGACGGTGGACGGTGGAGGGGTAATGCATGGGCGCCGAGAAATCCGGATGGCTGAAAAAGGCCGTGTCCCGCGCAGATTGCATGATTGCGGCCCGAATGCGAAGGCCGGATTTCCGGGGCGGCACATTGTCCGTGGTTCAGGCGCGTGAACCGGGCCCGTCGCCGAGTCTTCGCTCAAATGACATTGCCGGTGCCCGGAAAATCCCCACGCAACTGGCGGGGGCGCTGCGCGGCGGTCCGTTTTTCGGCCGCGCCGCGTTGTCGCGCCGCCGTGGCCATCGCGGTTGTCGCCACCAGAAACAGCGTCGGATCCGGAGTCGTGCCGGCAAGCAGCATGGCCGACAGCAGGGTCATGGCCGAGATCCGGGCGGCATAGAACATGCGTCGATCCTCGGCGTCGGCAAACTGCGCGCCGCCGCCGATCGAGCACCACAGAAATCCCAGAAACGCCAGGGTGCCCGGCAGACCCACGCTGCCCAGAAGCACGGCGGCCAGGCCGTTGGCCCTGAGCGAACCGGCCCCGGCGCCCAGGCCCCAGGTCTGGACAAAGGCGTCGAACCCGGCCTTCGCCCAGGCGCTGCGCTCCAGCCCGGAGAGGGTGGAGCTCTTGGACAGCACGAGCCGGTCCAGCACATCGACCACCCGATCCGAGACCGGCGTGATCAGCATCGCGACGCTGGCAAGCGCCGCCAGAACGGTCACCCCGATCACGAACCAATGCGCGAAGGCGCGGCTCATCCCGTGGCCGAGATAGACCCGCGCGTGCAGGCCGATGAAAAACAGGGCGCCGGTCATGGCGAGAAGCCCGGAGGAGGACAGTGACATCAGCGCGGAAACCAGGCTTGCCAGCGCCAGCACGCCGTGCAGCGCGCGGCGGCGGATCAGGAAGGACATGGCGAAGTAGCCGAAGAAGGCCGCCGAGGCCGCCCCGAAGCTCGATGCCTCGGAATAGCCGCCGATGACACGGGAAAACCCGCTGAGCATATGCTCGTTGGCCAGGGAGTAATCGGCCGTCCGGATCACCGCGAGCAAGGTGTCGAGCTGCGCCAGGTCCAGCAGCCCCAATGTCACGTTCAGGATGGCGCCCCAGGTCAGCCCCGTCTCGGCAAAACCGGCAGAGCGTCTCCGGAAGCTCTCGGTTGCGGCGAGGAAAAAGCCGCAGGACAGGACGATATACAGCGTCTGGGCAATGTTCGAGTTTCCCGGCATCAACGGCATCATCGTGGAGCGGAAGTAGATGCTGACCGCCGTGCCGGTGAAGTCGACGGTCATGGGAAACACGAGAAATCCGCCCGCGAACAGCCGGACCAGTACCGTGGCCGAGAAGGCCGCATAGCCGGCGTAGAGCAGCAGGAACAGCCCGGAGACCGGAATATGCGCGCCCCCGAATCCGGGGCGGCGGCTCACCCAGCGCAACAGGAACAGCCCGACGGTCAGCATGGCGGCCATATGCGCGGCGATGATGGACAGGCCGCCCAGCGTCACCGCCGCGAACATGCCGAAGGGCAGGAGCGCGATCGCCACGACAATACCGTTGTCGGGGTTGCGCAGGCTTTGGAACAGCCAGATCGCCAGCAAGGCGGCCGAAGCGGGAAAGATCGTCATCCTTGTCCTTTCGGGGCTTCTGGAAAAAGCCTAGCCCAGGCCATATCGCCGATCCAGAGAATTGCCTCGGGGCCTTGCCGCGGCGGCTGCTCCGGCCCGGTCACCGCCAAGCCGTTTCCAGGGCGGCTCAGAGGGGTGCGCGGCGGCGGGTTTGCCCGGCGATTCGGTCAGGAGGGATGCCGCGGAACTGCCGCATTTCGCCCATGTCGCGGGCGGTTTTTCCGGCAATCGTTCGCGCCGCAATGACGATCCGCAAGCGCGGCCCTGCATTGTCCACGGCAGCTCTCGGTTCCGGGGAAAACACTGTCCGCGCCCCAAGCCGTCCAGTAACCTTGGGCATAATTAATGACGAATCGCTTTCTCGAAATTTGGGGGTTAGGAATGCAAAAAACGGTAACGAGTGTGGCCAGCCGCGGAACCGAAAAGCCGAAATCCTCTGAGATGAGGCCCGGGCCGGGATTCATGGTCCGCCGGTCCTTCAAGCGGCCGGACAAGGCCCTTTTGGACAGGTTCAGGCAGTTCGAGTCCACGGACATCTCGGACATGCTGAACCGCATGTACACGCTGGGCGGAGAGATCCACAATCTGGTCAATGACGAGCCGCTGGTCGGTCCCGCCCTGACCGTGAAGTGCTTCCCCGGCGACAACCTGATGGTCCACAAGGCGCTGGATCTCGCCCAGCCCGGCGACATCATGGTGATCGACGCCAGCCAGAGCGACACCGCCGCGGTGATCGGCGACCTGGTGGCCAACAAGGCGCGGCACCGGGGCATCGCCGGGTTCATCATCGACGGTCTGATCCGCGACCTGCCCGGGGTCATCGAATGCGGGTTGCCGGTCTATGCCAAGGGCGTCACGCCGTTCGGCCCGCTGCATCGCGGCCCCGGCGAGATCAACTATCCGATCAGCACCGGGGGCATCGTGGTCCAGCCCGGCGATATCCTGGCCGCGGACCCAAGCGGCGTGGTCGTGGTTCCGCAATGGGCGGCCGAGGACGTGCTGGAGCGGCTGGAGATCAACCGCGAGCAGCTGGCCGCCTATGTGGCCAGCGTGAAGCGCGGCGTGTTCTCGAACGAATGGGTCGACAAACAGCTGGCGGCGGACGGGTGCCTGTTCGATGACTGACGCGAAAGCCCTGCGAAGCGGACATATTCCGTTCGGGGGGCGAATGCGTCGACGGGTGGACTGGGTCACGCGCCGCGCGCTGAAAGTCGCCGACATTCGCAGCGTTCTGAAACGGCGCCGCTTCGTCGGCCTGCGCAACGCGTTCTACGATTCCCTCTGGCAGGACGCCGCGCGGGAAATCGGTGCCGAATGCAGCGACGTGGCCGGGCTCAAGCGCATCACCCTTGGTGGCTACGCGACCTTCGTGTCGCATTCGGACCTCATGCTGGACGATGTCGTCACCACGCGGGTGATGGCGCACAAGGCGGTCACCTACCGGCTGTTGTCGGAAAAGGGATTTTCCGTGCCGGACCATTGCGTGTTCTCGCTCGACCAGCTGAGACGCGCGCGGGACTTCCTTGACCGGACGCCCGGCCCGATCGTGGTCAAGCCGGCCACCGGAACCGGCGGCGGCCACGGCGTGACCACCGGCATCCGGACCGAGGGCGAGCTGCTGCGGGCCGCCCTGCACGCCGCGAGCTTCAACCCCGAGCTGCTGGCCGAGCCGATGCTTTCGGGCGGCTGCTACCGCCTGCTTTACCTCGACGGCCAATTGCTCGACGCGGTGCGCCGCGATCCGCCGACGGTCTGCGGTGACGGGAAATCCTCGATCAGCGCGCTGGTCGCGGCGGAGAACCGGGCGCGCCTGTCCGCGCGGCCCATCACCGCGCTCAGCCCGCTGGTGATCGACCAGGATGCCCTGCGCCATCTCGCGGCACAGGGGCAGAGGCCCGGAACGACGGTCGCCGCCGGCGAAAGGATCGTCGTGAAACGCGCGGTGAACGAAAACGCCGACCGCGAAAACCACACGGTCACCGCCGGGGTCCATCCCGAGATCGTGTCGGCCGGCGCCACCCTGGTGACCGATCTGGGCGTCCGGTTCGCGGGGCTGGACCTTATCGCCGATGACATCTCCGCCCCGCTGAGCGAGAGCGGCGCGCGGTTTCACGAGGTGAATGTCGGGCCTGGCATTCACCACCATTACCTGGTCGCAGACCGTGCCGGGGGCACGCCGGTCGCCACCCGGATTCTGCAGTATCTGTTCGAAAACCACCAAGGGGTCATGAAGCTTTGAAACTGTCCGCCGCAAACGAAATCGACGACAAGCTGGATACCTCGACCCCGGTGCTCATCCTCGGCGGTGCCGCCAACAGCGCCGCCCTGGCGCGCAATCTCGGCCGCGCCGGCGTCTCGATCAGCGCGGCCGGCAAGCCGGGCTGCCTCGCGCTATACTCGCGCTATTGCAGGAACAAGTTCCACGCCCCAGACGGCGGCTCGGTTGAGGATTTCTGGCGGGAGCTTCTTCTGGATACGCCAAAGCCGGAATTGCAGGGCAGCCTGATCTTTGCCCTCTGCGACGAGTCGATCGAATTCGTGACGTCGAACTATGCCGAGCTGTCTCAGCGGTATCTTCTTGAAGGCTTCGACCCCGCCCTGCGGCGCGAGATGCTGGACAAGAAGGCCACGCTGATCCGGGCACGGGCGGCGGGGGTGGCTACGCCCAATTTCTGGGACGTGGACAGCGCCGAGAAACTCGAGGCGATCCGCGACGAGGTGACCTTCCCGGTGATGGTAAAGCCCATCCACTCGCACATCTTCATCCCGATCTTCGGCCGCAAGCTGTTCATCGTCGAGAAGGACTGGGACGAACTGGTCGAGAAGGTGCAGCTGGCCCAGGACGCCAATTGTGACGTGATGGTGATGGAGATGATCCCGGGCCCCGACAGCCTGCTGTCCAGCTACTACACCTATATCGACGAGGACGGCCGCTGGCTGTTCCACTACACCAAGCGCGTCATCCGCCGCTACCCGGTGAACCGGGGCGGGGCCTGCTATCACGACTCCAAATGGCTGCCCGACACGGCCGAGGCGGGGCGCAGGTTCTTTGCCTCGATGCCTTGGCGCGGCTTTGGGAATATCGAGTTCAAGAGGGACCTGCGCGACGGGCAGCTCAAGGTGATCGAGGTCAACCCGCGCTTCACCGATGCGCATCGCATGGTGGTGGCGGGCGGGTTGCCGATCGACGAAATGATCTATCGCCGCCAGACCGGGCAGCATGTCCCCACCTTCACGACCTATGAAGAGAATGTGCGCATGTGGAACCCGCTGCGCGACTTCCTCGCGTTCCGCGAGCTCAACCAGCGCGGCGAGCTGAGCTTCGCCGGCTGGATCAAGAGCCTCATGGAGGGGCGCAAGGTCATGCCGATCCTGAGCCTGACCGACCCGGTGCCCACGCTGGTGCGCCTGCGCGAGGAGTTCGGCCGCGCCTTCCGGCGGCTCGGGGGCTGAGCGATGCAGCGGGTCCCGGTTACCGATCTGCGCGATTTCGTGCATGCCCTTCTGACCGCGGCCGGGGTTGACGGCGGCGAGGTGGAGGCGATTTCGGAGAACCTGCTGTGGAACGACCTCGCCGGGCGGGCCAATCACGGGGTCGAGCGACTGCCGATCCTGCTGCGCCGGGTGAAGGCGGGTCTGATCCGCACGCCTGCGCGGATGCAGTTCCGGGCGCTGTCCGAGACGGCGGCCCTGCTGGATGCGGATGACGGCTTCGGGCAGGTGGCCGGAACGGTGGCCACCGACCGCGCCGTCGAACTGGCGCGCGCGACAGGAATCGGCGTCGTCGGCGTCCAGCGCAGCAATTTCTACGGCACCGGCGCCTATTACATCCAACGCGCGGCCGAGGCGGAAATGATCAGCCTCGCCCTGAGCAACTCCTTCCCCAAGGTGGCGGCGCATGGCGGCCACAGGCCCGTGCTCGGCACGAATCCCTTTGCCTTCGGCGCGCCACGGCGCGACGGACGGGCGCTGATCCTCGACATGTCGACGGCGGGGCTCGCGGGCTCGACCGTGCGGGCCTATCAGCGCGACGGCCTCGACCTGCCCGAGGGGCTGGTGGTGGATGACGAGGGGCGCCCGGTGACCGATCCCGAAACGGCCATGAAGGGGACCTTGCTGCCGGCCAGCGGCCCCAAGGGGTTCGGGCTGGCGCTGATGGTCGAGGTGCTGAGCGGCGTTCTCACGGGGGCCGGAATCGCGTCGCAGGTGGGCTCGATGTACAAGGATTTCGAGCGGCACGGGAACAGCGGCCATTTCATCCTGGCGCTGGACGTTTCGCGTTGGATGCCGCTGGAAACCTTCCACGAGCGGCTCGACCAACTGACGCAGATGGTGGCCGGCTCCGGGACGGAGGGATCCGTCCGCCTGCCCGGCGAGGCGCGCTGGGACGCCATGGCCGAGAATCGGGATAAGGGCATCCCGTTGGAAGACAAGACCGCGGCAGCGCTTCGGGAGTTGGCGGAAAAAGACGGCGTCGGCGTCCCCTGGTGACGGGCGGGATATCTTACGTGTCCTGCGCGCCGTCCCCGGCCGTTCGATCTGTCGCGTTGAAAAGGTGCTCCAGCAGCAGGTTGCGGAAGAACCCCCGCATGCGGAGCGAGCCCTTTTCCGACAGGTGGTCGGTATCGCGATAGAGCAGCACCTCTCCGTCCATGCCATCGCATCCTCCGGCGCCGCAAAGCTGGGGTGAAAGGCGAACTGCCACGGCATTGGGCGCTTGTGCAACCGTCTCCAGAAGTGGGCGATGACGGCCGAGTTGCGCCTCATACTCGGCCAGGGGCACCACGGCGGGGGCGGGGTTGAGATAGGCGGCGCGCGCCAGGCCGTTCGGGCCCAGGACGACCGAATTCGGGGTGTCCTCTAGGAACACGAAGCGTTTCTGCGGATACGCCGTCACGAGGCGCTGCAGGGCTTCGGGCAGGGGATGTTTCCGGCCGTCGGGGCCCGCGACCACCGGGTAGTCGAGCGCCTGGTTCCAGAACAGCGCGTAGATGACGAGGTCGATCTCGGGGTAGGCGGCCAGCAGGTCCTCGAGCTTGGCTTGGTTGCCGGCGTAGCGGTCCTGCTCGCCGGCGCGGGCGAAGCCCGGCGCGGGCACATAGCCGTAATCGGTGAACTGCACGCCGGTCAGCCCCAGCGCGGCCGCGGCGGCAAAGAGGCCAGGGCCATGCATATCCGCGTGGCTGTCTCCCAGCAGGAGGAAACGGGGCGCCTGTCCCTTGGCGCCACGGAGGCAGAATTCGGCAGCCGACGCCTTTTCCGAGGCGAAATGGCAATCGCGCCGGGAATGGATATGCGGATCCTCGGAGGTGAGCGCCAGCACATCGGCGGGCAGACGCCCGGGAAAGCCGGCGTTCCGGGCGGCGGCGAGGCCGAACGCCACCGCGAGGGCCGAGGCGACGGCCGCGCCGGTGAAAATTGCCTGGCGAGTGACAGCCGAGCCGCGGCCCCGGAACGGCTTTTCGACGAACCGCCATGACAGGACGGCAAGTGCGACGGATACGCAGACGGCGGCCGCGGTTTCCAAGGCGGTCAGCGGCCGGACGGTGTAATATTTCGCGAAGACCAGAACCGGCCAATGCCACAGGTAAAGCGAATAGGAAATCAGCCCGACAAAGACGGTAGGCGCGCTGCGCAGGGCGGCATGCACGTGGCTTTTCCCATCGGTCCCGGTCAAGACCAGCAGGGCCGTTCCCAAGCAGGGCAGGAGCGCGGCCAGGCCAGGGAAGGGCGTGACGTCGGAATAGGCGAAGACCGGCAGCGCGATCATCGCCATGCCGCCTGCCGCCATCGCCTCGGTCGCGCCCCTGCGCGTCGGCGCGGGGAATCTGGAAAAGGCCAGCGCCGCGCCGACCAGGAGTTCCCAGAAGCGGGCAGGCAACAGGAAGAAGGCCGCGTCCGGGGCATGGGCCACCTGCCAGGCCGCTATCGCCAGCGAGACAGCGCCGATGGCCAGCAGCACGGCACCCAGCCAGTGCCGGAACGCCCGCGCGCCGAGCGCCATGAGCAGCGGAAAGAAAAGGTAATACTGCTCTTCCACGGCCAGCGACCATGTGTGAAGCAGCGGCTTGAACTCGGCTGCCGTGTCAAAGTAGCCCGCCTCCTTCCAGAACAGCACGTTGGACACGAAAAGGTTCGCCGCTGCCAGGCTCTGCCCGAAATTGCGCATGTCCTCGGGGAGCAGCATCGCCCAGGCCGCGGCCGAACTGGCCGCCAGCACCACGAAAAGAGCCGGGAACAGGCGCCGGACGCGGCGTTCATAGAACGCCAACAGCCGGAATTCGCCCCGGCCGATCTCGTCGCGCAGGATCGAGGTGATCAGGAAGCCTGAAATGACGAAGAAGACATCCACGCCGACGAAGCCGCCGCCGAATGGTGGTATCCCGGCATGGTAGAAGACCACCGCCAGAACGGCGACTGCGCGCAGGCCATCAATGTCCGGGCGATACTTCAGATGTCTTCCCCCTGACATGCGATCTGGCCCGCCGAATGCCACAGGGCACCCCGTGCGGGCCAGTTTCCCATGTTTCCGATTTTGCCCGCTTTCTGTGCCGAGGGTCTTGCGCGCCCTGTGCCGGGCCCGCCTGGGCGGGCTGCGCGGACAGCCGGCATCGTCCGGCGCCGCGCATGACCGTCTTACATCGCGGCGGCGTAGATGTTTTCGCCCAGCGGGTCCACGCCCTCGCCGTTCACCTTGATGTACAGCACGGCCGTGCCGGCGCCGCGCACGCGCTCATGCCAGAGTGCCGAGCCGAGGAAGATCACGATGTCCCCGACATTCTCGTTCAGCATCAGGGCTTTCTCGTTGTCGTAGATCTTCTCGAGATCGGGGCGATCGCGCTCGGTCAGGAAGACCGCGTGATCCTCCTTGTTGGGCTCCGCGTCGAGTTCGGGGAACAGGCAGACGGTCGAGCCCTCGGGCAGGAAGACCGGCAGCCCGATCGAATAGAACGATGCCGACCGGTCCTTGTGCGGGGCCGGGTAGGGATTGGCGTGCTTGTCATAGACCTTGAGATGGCGTTCGGAGATCGTGAAAGTGTCCTCGTCGATCCCGGTCAGGCGCGCCAGGCCGGTCTTGAATTCCTGCGCCGCTTCGGACGAGGGGAAGTTGAAGACGAACTGCCGCTTCTTGCCGGCGATCTTCCAGTCCTCGGACTCCGTGTCGGCGTCCTTCATGGAGCTTTCGTAGAAATCCTGCAATTGCCCGACGAACTCATCCGAAAGGACGTCCTTGAGATGGGCATAACCGTTTTTCTGGAGATCCGCCCGAAGGGTTCCGGGATCGTATTTGAAAATCATACTCTGTACCCTTTCACATGTGAGCGCGGCGTTTCCACGGGGGAGGAGCGACGCGCGGGTAATGAAATTCGGCGCGAACGAATGATGATTGAATCGGAATTCGCGAACCAAGCGTAGACCGAAGGTTCGCGATTCTCCAAATATTTCTTAACTATAAGAATGTGTTCGTTCCCGGCTTCGCGGGCTATGGCAAAGGCCCGTCGATCCGGATGCGCCGGCGGACCGAGCCGTCTCCGTCCGGGCCGCCCGGGGCCACCTCGAATTCCAGCGTTTCGCCCGCCGCCAGCGTCACCTCGAGCGGGTCGAGCCGGAACCTGTCGGGGCCCGTCCGCCCCCCGGCAATCGTTGTTCCGTTCCGCGTGACCAGGATCTGTGACGGCTCGCTGTCCTGCGAGGCTTGCCACCACCCTTGCACGCGGTAGCGCCCGGCTGCGGCGGCGGTAAAGCGCTCCACGGCATGGTAGGGGCCGTCCGCAAACCGCGCCGTGGTCATCCCCTGGTCGGTGATCTTCAGCGGCCAGAGGTCGGGCGCGCCGCGATAGGAGGACCACCGCCATTCCATCGTCTCCAGTGGGCTGAGCCCGATTCCCGGGCGCCGGGCGAAATAGCTCCATGGCGGGGTGTCGTACTGGTAGAGCGAGTCGGCGATCGGGGCCTCGGTGGTCACCCGCAGGTCCAGCCCACGGCCCAACGCGATGACCGGCGCCTCGGTCAGGCGTTCGGGGCGCGGCACCGGCGTGCCTGTGGCGTCAAAGAACATGGCCTCGCCAATGATCTCGATCGCGCCATCGACCCCCCAGAACACCAGGGCCTCTCCCTCGCCATATTCGAAGACGCGCGCCGTGCGCGTCGCGGAGCGCGACACGGGGCGGCCCAGCGGCAGAACCTTTCCCTGCAGAAAGCGAAAGGCCCGAGCGGCGGGTTTTTCGGCCCGTTTCGGCGTCATCAGCCCCATGTTCGGCCACCACGGCTCGTCCATAAGCGCGTACCAGTAGGCCTCGCCCACGCCGGAGGCCGCCAGGAGCGCCGCCATCTTCACCATATAGACGGCGGACTCGGCGGGGTCCTCGACCCATTTTCCGAATTCTGTCGCGTGGATGGGCTTCTCGCCGCCCATGTCGCGCATCAGCGCGCGCAGCGCCTCGATCTCCAGATCGACGTTCTCGGGGTGCCTGCGATAGGGGTGGATCGAGATCGCGTCGCAATGTTCCAGCCCGCCGTAGCGGAAGAAGCTGCGCAGGAATTGCAGCGAGATCAAATTGGTCCCGGCGCACATGATCTCGACATCGGGATGGCCGGGTTTAACCCTTTGTGCCACCGCCCGCACCGTCGCCGCCAGTTCGCGCGGCGGGTCGTTCTTGAACGGCCCGGAGAGGAACTCGCCCGAGTTCACCTCGTTCCCGATCTCGATCCGGGTCAGCAGGCCCGCGTAATGCGTCAGCATCGCGTCCAGGTAGTTCGCCAGCCCCGCCCGGGCGTCATCGCTGTGGGGCGTCTGTTTCCCGTCATAAAGCGGATTGGTGTCCGTCCACACGATCAACGGCTCCATCCCCTGTGCCGCGATTTCGCGCATGTACGGGTCCGCCGTCGAGAAGTCGTAGCGCCCGCGCCTCGGCTCGGCCTCGACCCAGCCGATTTCGTCGCGGATCAGCGGGGCGCCGAGATCCGCGGCGATGCCGGCCCAGTCCAGCCCCCAGCCTTGCTCGAAATGGGTCTGAACGCCCAGCTTAAAGGGCTCCTCGGCCCAGGCGGGTTGGCTGGCGAGCATCGCGAAAAGGACAACCCACCTCATTTTCCGCTCCAGTCCAGAACGAACCGCCCGGCGGCGAAGCTGACGTGGTGAAGGCCCCGTGCGCCGGGACGGTCGGCGGGGGTGAAACTGCGGACAAGGCGTTCGCGGTAAGTGTCGGGGGTGAGCTCCTCGATCTCCACGATGTTCAGGCCGTAGCCGTAGATGCCGTGGCTGTTGTTCTGCGACGCCCGGAACAGGCGCCCCTCGTGCTCGACGATGGCGCCGGCATTGCGCGCCACGCCGCTGCCGATCACCACCGGGTTCTGCGGATGCGGCCGCAGGCCGGTCAGCGACGGGCCGTCGACCGAGAAGAGGTAGAGTTCGCTGGAATGTTCCTGAAAGGTGACATGGTCGGACAGGTTGGTCATCAGCCACCACTGCCCGCCATGGCGAAAGATGTTCGAATCCGCGATGTGATCCCCTTCGAAGGCGGTGGCGTGGCGTTCCCATTGCAGCGGGAAATCGGTGGCCCGCCAGACCTCCAGCCGCCGGGCGGTCTGGGTTTCCGGCATCATGTAGATCTCGTCTCCGTCACGGAAGACGAACGGGTAGGAAAGGTGATAGTCGCACCTGAGCGCCGGGCCGAGGGGGATCAGCCGGTTCCCGTCCAGGCGGCCGACCTCGATCCAGGCGGGGCGCTCGTCCGCGTTCTGCGCTTCGTAGAAGACGAAAAGCTCTCCGTCCTTCTCGAACAGGAAGGGGTCGGCCATGAGGAAGCTCCGGCGCGGCACGTCCAGTGCCTTTGCCGGTTCGAAATCCATGACATTCCCGCGCCCCACCGCAAGCCGCCAGAAGGCGCGCCCCCGCCCGAGTTTCACCCGGACCCGGTCCGTCGCCCTGCCGCTTGCCATCCGCGCAACATGGGCGGCGTATTTCAGCAGTGCCGCCGTCCCCGGCCTGGGCGGGGCGGGATGGGGGGCGTCCGGGCCGGGGGCTGCCGCCTCCGTCAGTGCTTTCCGCAGGAACAGGGCGGACTTTTCGGCGATGAAGGCAGAGGTCAGCAATGCTGTGGGCTTGGGGTTATAGGCCGCGCGCGCCCGGACATGTTCCTGCGGCCGGTCGGTGGTGCGCTGCAGGATTTCAACGCTGACCAGGCCCGCGGCGCGCTGGTCCGGATCCATCAGGACCCAGTCGGACCGGGCCGCCGGAACGCCGGAAACGCCCAGCGACCATTCGCCCTGCGCCGCGACCCCGAGCTGGCCGGCGGACAGGCGCCCGTGCCCGAGCGCGAGGATCACGTCCGCCGCGCATTCCGGGCCGTCCTCATCCAGAACGGGCAGCGCGTCGACCAGGTCCTGCGCATCCTGCCGGGGATAGTCCGGCCACCGAAGCCGGGTGAGCGCGCGCTCCGCGGCCAGAACGCCGTTCGCCAGGACAGGCAGGCAGGCCGGGGGCTGCGTTTCCGCCCCCTCTATCCGGCCGACGATCTGAAACCCCGGATCCGCGGCCAGGCGGTCGATCACCAGTGCCTGCCGGCCAGTGAGCCGTTCGCCCGGTGCGAGGACGATCCCGATGCGTTTTGCTGTGCCTTCTTCGCCCATGAAAAATGCCGGATAGGGCCCTTCGAATAATCTGTGGCCGAAAGTGCCGCGCTCGGCAGGCCTTGTCCCGCCCCGCGCCAAGTTTGGCCGCGACCGTGCCGGGCGGACCTGTGGCGCACACGGCCCCATCGCGCGGGATGCAGAAGAAACCAATTCCCTTCGAACTGTTGTGGCAGAGTTCGCCGCCTGTCAAACCTTTCGGCTGCTTTGTTGCGCGTCGCGTGGCGCGGTGCTTGAAATTCATGCGTCCAGGGCGTTTGGCGCCCCTTTGGTTCAATATTCGTAAGCGTAGCCATAGACCTCCCGCGCGGCGACATCCTTGCGGCGGACCTGGGTCATCACCGTGCCGCTCACCTCGGCACCGGCTTCGTTCAGGCGCTCAAGCGTCTGCTTGACGATCCGCGCCGAGGTGCGGCCGCTTTGAACCGCCAGCAAGGTCGCGTCGACATGGTTCGACAGCACGAGCGCATCCGAAAGCTGCAGCACCGGCGGGGCATTGAGAATCACCGTGTCGTAGCGGGCGGACAGCCGGGTGATCAGGCCCGACATCTTCTTGGAGGAGATCAGGTCGGCGGCATTGTTGCTGGAGCGGCGTGGTGCGATGACGTCGGCATTCAGAAGCTCCGAATGCTCGACAATCTCGCGGAAATTGCCCTTGCCTTTCAGGTAATCAGCCAGGCAGAGCCCCTTGCGCTCCAGCCCCAGCACGCGGACCGAGTCCGAGCGGCGCAGGTCGGCGTCCAGCAGCGCAACGGAAGCCCCGGAATTCGACACGGCCCGGGCCAGCGCGAAGCAGAGGGACGACTTGCCCTCGCTCGCCAGGGACGAGGTGACCATGACCACCTGGGGCGGCTGTCCGTGGGACATCTCGAACAGCTTGGTCCGGATCAGTTGCACCCCTTCCATGAAGTTTGACGGTTTCTCGCTGTTCAGTTCCCGGCGCAGCCAGGAATTGCGCCGTCCCAGCGAGCGCACATAGGGCAGCATTGCCAGCAACGGCAGGTTGGTCGCCTCGCGCAGCTCGTCCGAGGTGCGGATCGGCACGGTGAAGAGGCTCCGCAGGAAGACGAAGGCGATGCCGATCGACAACCCGAACACGGCGGCCATGGCCATCGACAGGGTCTTGCGCGGGTAGGACGGCGCAAGGGGGACCGCGGCGCGGCCGATCACGCGGGCCTCGGGCCGCTGATAGTCGCTCTGCGCGGTGGTTTCCTTGAAGCGCGACAGGAAGTTCTCGTAGACCAGCCTTGTGGCCTGGGCGGTGCGCTCGAGCTGATTGAGGCGGACCGACGCGGTCGAGAGCATCTCGGCCCGGTCCGAGACTTCCTTGATCTGTTCCTGCAGCGCGGCTTCGCGGTTGCGGGTTACGCTGACATCGCTGCGCATCGCCTCGATGCGGCGGCGCACCTCGTCATCGATGCTGCGCTGCACGTCCTCGATCTGCGCGGTGATGCGGATGATCTCGGGGTGACGCCGGCCCAGCGTGCTGGCCAGTTCCGCCTTTTTCGAGGCCAGGTCGGACTGCTGGCGTTTCAGCGTTTCCAGCAGCGGAGACGTGACCACGTCGGACACGGCGGCGATGCCTTCGCTCTCCATCAGCCGCTCGACGAGACGGTAGCGGACCTCGGCATCCGCGCGCTCGGCGCTGGTGGCTACTAGACGGGTATTCAGCTCGGCCAGCAGCTGGTTGGTCGTCTCCTCGCCGCCGCCGGCGTTCTCCGTCATCTGGATACGGAATTCCACCACGGCCGCATCGGCCGCCTCGACCTGCGAGCTCAGTTCTTGGATGCGGTGGGACAGCCAGTCATTGGCGCGAACGGTGGCTTCCTGTTTGTCGGCAAGCTGGCTGGCGATGTACTGGTCGGCCACCGCGTTCGCCACATCCGCGGCGACCTGCCGGTCCGCCGAGTCGAAGCGGATTCCGATCGCGTAGGACACCCCGATCTGCGAGACGCTCAGCCTGCGCCGCACGTCGTCGATGACGATTTCGCGGCGCGTTTCCTCGGGCATCGCGCGGGCCAGGACGTGGAAGGGTTCGTCGCCGCGGATCATGCGCTTGATCCGCGCGACCAGGCCTTCGGGCTGGGGAACGCGCGGGTCGAACTCGGGGTGATGGACCAGGTCCAGCGCATCCACCACCTTGCCGATCAACACGTTCGACCGGATGGTGACCACCTCGCCGGCGACGACCGAATTGCTGACATTGAGGCTGGAGACCACTTCCTCGACCGGCGTCACCCGCTCCTGCCGGGTGTCGATGATGATCTGCGAATGCGCGGTGTAGATCGGCGTGACGCGCTGAAGGTAGAGGAACATGCCGACCAGGCAGATCAGCGTCACGATGGCGATCAGCCGGGCATTCCCGCGCAGCACGTCGAACAGGTAGACGATGTCGATCCCCTGCGACCGCTCAAACGCGGGGGGGATGGGGGTCGGTTCGTTGCCCTTTCCGAAAAAGGTGAAGCGTTTCATTGCGTCGCCTCCGTTTCGGCCAGGGCCTCGGGCGGCTTCACGGTGACGACAAGCAGATCGCCGGGCACCAGTTCGTCCAGCGGGGCGAGGCGGATCTGCTTCAGCCCGCCGCGGCCACGCCGCCGCACCTGGTATTCGATGAGGAGTTCGGCCTCTGGGCCCCGCGTGCCGTTGATCCATTGTTCGAGCAGCAGCATCCGGTCCTCCATCGAGGCACGCTGCGACCGGAGCTTGTTGATCTCGCTCCAATAGGCCTGCGACTGGGACAGGAGCTGCTTTTCCCACTCCGCGTCGATCTGCGAAAGTTCGCTTTCCAACTCGTTGAGCTGGACCTGCGCGGCCGAACGCTGTTCGCGCAGTTGCAGCAGGGCCGCTTCCTGGCGGGCGGCGTCCTGGTCGTATTGGGTGACGGCGGAATGGGTCTTGAGCCCGCGGTTGACCAGGACGCGGCTGCGGTCCAGTTCGCCCCGGATGCGCTCCAGCGCCTCGGACTGGACCTTCTCTCGCTGGTCGATCAGCCTGATGCGGTTGGACGCCTCGGTCACCGCATCCTCGATCAGGCGCCGCTGGGTGGCGCGGTTGCGTTCCTCAAGCGCGATGATCTGGTCTTCCTTGGGCTTCAGCGCATTGAAGAGGTCGCGGTCGATGACCGGGCGGACCTCTTCGGGCACGTCGGCCCAGCGGACCTCGCTGCGGCCGCTGATCTGGGCCTGGACCCGGGCGTATTGCGTGACCAGCCGCGCAAGGTCGGAATCGATGCTGTTCAGCGACCCCTGAAGGTTGCGCCGCTCCAGCACCCGTGCTTCTTCGTTGTTGGCCGAAACCGCCGGTCCGCCGGCAAGGCCGACCGCCTGCTCGGCCGTCAGGAAGGGCTGGAAATCGTAGTTGCCCGGGTTGCGCACGTCCCCAAGCACGAAGATCGGCCGGAAGTTCGCCACCGAAAGTTCCACCGTCGGGGCCACGAAGATTTCGCGTTGGATATAGGTCTGTCGGATCAGTTCGCGCGCTTCGCGCAGCGTGGTGTCCTCGACCGCCACGCCGCCGATCAGGGGCAGTTGCACCTGCCCGTCACTGCCGACAAGGAAACGCTGCGGCGGGTCGCTGTCGTCGAGAATATCCATCTCGAGCTCGTCGCCGATGTTGATGGTGTAGCTTTCCGGCGTGGCGGTGGCGGCAAGGCTCGCCCCTGCCGCTGCCCACAGGAGAAGGGCGGTTCCCGCCACGATACGCACAATGTCCCGCCCCCTAATGAACATTGCCAAAACACCCCACCATGAAAAAAACGAATCGGAAGACGAAAAATTAACTCTCCGATGATAACGGATTCAGTTTGATTCTTGTGGGTTTTGAAGGAGGGCCGACCCGGGCGCCCCTGTTCCCCTGCCGGCGAGGGCGCGGAAAGCGCCCTTGGCCGCGCTGCGGCAGTGGCCCCGGCCCCTGTCCGCGTGCGCTGCGGCTAGGTAGCTGAAATAGCGCCGAGAAACGTGTGCGGCCGGACCGTGCGGAGCGTCGGGTGGCAGGCCCGCGCCGGGGCTGGGCAGCATCCGCCGCAGGGCGGGGGAAAAGGGCAAAAAAAAGGCGATTTGGCGACTTTTCGGCGGGCAGGACGCCCGGCTCCGATGCTCGCCGGTTTGCAGGAGGCTCCGGAAAGCGATGCCATTTCAGGAGGTTGAATGCCCATCTCCCAGCCGGCCGCAGTACTGTCGGAATTTCGGAAACAGAGAGTTGCTTAGAAACCCTTCCCGTACGCCGCTGCCGAGGCGATAGGTTGCCTGGGAAGATTCGGTAATCGGTAACGCAAGGGAGCCGCCCGGGCGGTTGCGAAAGTCATGGCATTTCAGGCGCATACATTTGCTGTCGGCGGGCGTGGGAAAGCGGAGGCGCCGGCGGTCGTGCGGGCCGGGGCCGCTTCGGTGCCGTTGTCCAAGCGGCTTTTCGACAAGGTCTTCGCGGCCGCGGCACTGCTCTTCTTCGCGCCGTTCATCCTGATCGTGGCGGCGGCCATCCTGATCACGGATGGGCGGCCGGTGTTTTTCGTGCACCGCCGCGTCGGCCTGCACGGCCGCAGTTTCCCATGCCTGAAGTTCCGCACCATGGCGCGGGACGCCGATGCCCGGCTGCAGGCCCTTCTGTGCGAGAATCCGGTCGCCCGCGCCGAGTGGGAGGCGACCCGCAAACTAACCCGGGACCCGAGGATTCATTGTCTCGGGGCCTTTCTGCGCAAGACGAGCCTCGATGAGCTGCCCCAGTTCTGGAACGTGCTGCGGGGCGAGATGTCCGTGGTTGGCCCGCGTCCGGTGGTGGGCGAGGAAGCGGCGTTCTACAAGGGCCATTTTGCCGACTATATTTCGGTCCGGCCCGGCATCACGGGCGCCTGGCAGGTCAGCGGCCGCAGCAACACGACCTATGACGAGCGGGTGCAGATGGATGTCGACTACATCCGCAACCGCAGTTTCTGGGGGGATGTGCGGATCGTTCTCAAAACGGTGCGCGCGATCCTGCTGCGCGACGGTGCCGTCTAACCGGGCTCAGGCGACGATCAGGCCGATCACCGAGACCCAGGTCAGCGCGCAGCCGATCACCACCGCGCGGCGCAACGTGGCCGCATCAAGGGCCAGAAACCAGGAAGGGCATTCTGTGCGGGAGTGTTTCATGGGAGCCTGCAAAGCCGTTCAATTCGCCCCGTTGCGACCCGGCCGGCGTCATGCCGGGGCCGAGTTGGGTCGGGACATCCGTTCGATCCCACTTCACCGCTCAACCGAGGCGACATCATGAGCAAATCGTGGCAAAACTTTGTCGCCCGGCGCCAGGCCGCCTCGGGATTCCGGTTAACGGGCGGCGCCGGCCCCGGCGCGGGGCGTCTGGTGGTGGCCATTGCCACGATGAACCGTCCCGGCATCGTGATCGACACGGTGCGCGCGCTGGCCCGGCAGGAACGGCTGCCCGATCTCGTCCTCCTGTCGGCGACCGGCCCCGGTGATATCGACATGTCTGCCCTGGAGGACCTGCCTTTTGCCTGCGAGGTGATCATCGGCGAGGCCGGCCTCACCTTTCAGCGTAACCGGATGATCGAACGGCTTCAGCCCGACGACATCATGCTGCTGCTGGATGACGATTTCCTGCTTTCGCCGGATTACCTGCGCACCCTGCTGCGCCTATTCGCGACACATCCCGACGTGGTGGTCCTGACCGGGACGGTTCTGGCCGATGGCATCGGCGGGCCCGGCTACGACCATGCCGAGGGGGAGCGTCAGCTTCGGGCGCTGGGTGGGCGGCCGCGCCCCGACACCCTGACCGATATCTATAACGGCTATGGCTGCAACATGGCTTTCCGAGCCCGTCCGGCACTGGAGCACGGCATCCGCTTCGACGAGGCCTTGCCGAAATACAGCTGGCTGGAGGATGTCGATTTCTCGCGCCGTCTGGCCGAGCACGGACGGATCGCGCGGGCCGGGGCGCTGACCGGGGTGCATCTGGGGACCAAGACCGGCCGCTCGCGGGGCGTCCCGCTGGGATATTCACAGATCGCCAACCCGGTCTACCTGATGTCCAAGGGCACGATGTCGGCCCCGCGCGCGCTGCGCATGATCCTGCGCAACCTGGTCTCGAACGTGGTGAAAGCCCTGCGCCCCGAACCTTGGGTCGACCGGCGGGGCCGCCTGCGTGGCAACCTTCTGGCCCTTTCCGATCTGCTGCGTGGGCGCATCGCCCCGGACCGGATCCTGGACCTGTAGCAGGTGCCTCAGCCCCGGTCCCTCCAGCCGTACCAGCGATAGACCGCGGGCAGGATGGCGCGGCGCCAGCGCCCCAGCGGGAAACGCAGCAGCGGCGCCTGCATGAGCCGAGGGTAGGGGCGTCCCGAATCCCGCCCCAGGGCCAGATCGGCCAGAAGCGCGCCCGAATAGCTGCCCATCGCCACCCCGTTGCCGTGATAGGCCATGGCGGTAAAGGCGTTCTCCATCCCCGGCAGCGGCCCGGCAAAGGGCGTCAGCCGCCGGCTGAGGCAGACCAGCCCCGACCAGAAATGCGGCGTTTCCACATGCATCCATTCGGGGAACATTGCCTCGAAATCGGTGCGGGCGATGGCCTCGGTCTCGGCCAGGGTTTCCGGCGTGGTGCGCATGCTGCCGCGCATGCCGAACAGGAAGCGGCGGTCGGGCATCAGGCGGAAATAATGCAGCAGGTGGCGGGTGTCGTAGCACATCTGCGAGGTGCTCCAGCCCTGCGCGGCGATTTCTTCGTCGGTCAGGGGTCGCGTGACCAGGATGTTCGACTGCACCGGCAGGTAGCGTCCGGCCAGCGCGGGCGGCAGGTCGTCGCTGGAATAGCCGTTGGTGGCGATCAGCAGCTTGCGCGCCGTCAGCGTGCCCTGCGGCGTGGTCAGGCGGTATCCGGTGCCCTCGGGCGTGATCGCGGTGACGGGGCTGTCACCGTGGAGGCGCGCACCCGCGTCCTGCGCCGCACGCGCCAGGCCAAGCGCATATTTCAGCGGGTTCAGCGCGAACCCGATGGGCAGCGTCAGCCCGCCGTGAAAGGCGGGGCTGGACATGCCGCGATCGGCCAGCGCCTCGGGTTCGATCAGCTCCGGCGTCACGCCGTGGCGCTGGGCGGCCTTGTCGGCATGGGCGCGCAGCGCGTCCATGTCGCGGGGGCGGTGGGCGAGTATCGTCTCGCCGCGGGAATGGGTGTCGGCCTCGATTTCCAGCCGGCCCAGCGTTTCCGCAACAAGCTCCACCGCGCCGCGCTCGGCGTCGAAATAGGTCTGCGCCTCATCCGTGCCGTGGCGGCGGATCAGGTCATCCCCGTCGAGCGCCGAGCCGCCGAGGCAGCAGAAGCCGCCGTTGCGGCCCGTGGCGCCCCAGCCGGGCTGGCCAGCCTCCAGCAGGGCGACGCTGGCCCCCGCCTCGGCGAGATGCAGGGCAGCCATCAGCCCGGTGAAGCCGCCGCCGATGACGGCGAACTCGGCGCGCGAGTTGCCTTGCAGGGGCGGGCAGGGCGGGGCGCTGGCGGTCTCGCGCCAGTAATTGCGCGCGTCCGGGAGCGGGCCATAGGCCGTGGGCTCGTAGATCCGGCGCATTCAGAGCCGGCTCAGGTAATAGCGGTATTCCACCGGCGAGATTACCGTGGTGAGCTGGGCGATCTCGTCGCGGCGCACCGCGGCGTAAATATCGCGATACTCCGTGCCGAAGATCCGGGCGGCGATGTCGGAGGCGGCGAAGCGTTCGACCGCCGTCGCCCAATCCGCCCCCAGAGGCGCGGCGGGGGTGCTGGCCGGGTCGTCCAGCGGCAGCGGCGGGGGCGGCGCCTCCGTCAGCCCGTAGATCATCCCGCCCAGCACGGCGGCCAGCACCAGGTAGGGATTGGCGTCGGCGCCGGAGATGCGGTGCTCCAGCCGCGCGCCGGGGCCGCGCGTCTCTGGCAGGCGGATGGCGGCGGCGCGGTTGTCCAGACCCCAGTCGGGCGCGCAAGGGGCGAAACTGTTCGGCTGGAACCGGCGATAGGAATTCATGTGCGGCGCGAAGATGGCTTGCAGATCGCGCATCGTGATCAGCACGCCGGCCACCGCGTTGCCCAACGTCTCGCCCACGCCGTCCTCGGTCGAGAAGATGTTGTTGCCCTCCGAGTCCAGCACCGAGGCGTGCACATGCAGCCCGTTGCCCGGCATCTCGGCATAGGGCTTGGCCATGAAGGTGGCCTCCAGCCCGTGTTTCGCCGCCACGCCGCGCACCAGCCGGCGGAACAGGATGCCGGTTTCCGCCGCGGCCAGCACGTCGTCGGTGTGGTGGAAATTCACCTCGAACTGGCCCGCGCCGTATTCCGCGATCAGGGTGTCGGTCGGCAGGTCCTGCGCCTCCGCGGCGGCCAGGATCTCGTTGAGCACGTTTTCCTGCCGGGCCAGGACCTCGAGGTCGTAATTCTGCGCGTCGGGCGAGCCCCAGGGCGGCACCGGCGCCGCATCGGGGGCCTCGCGCGGCTCCAGCAGGTAAAATTCCAGCTCGGTCGAAACGACGGGGCGCAGGCCCTGCGCCGTGAAGCCGGCCAGCACGTTCTTCAGCACCTGCCGGGGCGAGACCGCGCTGATCTGCCCGTCGAGATCGGTCATCTCGACCAGCACCTGCGCGACGTGGTTTTCGGCCCAGGGCACGGGCTTCATCGTGCCGGGCACCGGCACCAGCCGCCCGTCCGGGTCGCCCACGGCGATGCCCAGCCCGGTCGCCTCCACCTCGTATCCCAGGATGTTGGGGGCGTAGGTGGACATCGGCAGGCGCACCTCGCCGGTTTCGAACTTCTCGATGGAATCCGCGGGCAGCCACTTGCCGCGCAGGATGGCGTTGAGATCGCAGAGCATCAGTTCCAGCCGCTCGGGCGTGCCGTGGGCGGCGCAAAACTCTTCGAACTCGGTTTTGAAATGGCTCATGTGGTTGCGGCCTGTTGTTCGTCGCGGGCCTGGCGCGTGATCATGCGCTTGGACACCAGCGAGGCTGTGATGACGCCCACGGCCACGATGCCGATCATGATGGTGGACAGCGCGTTGATCTCGGGGCTGACGCCCAGGCGGACCGAGCTGAAGATCTTGATCGGCAGGGTGGTGGAGGAGGGCCCGGCGGTGAACGAGGCGATCACAAGGTCGTCCAGCGACAGGGTGAAGGCCAGCAGCCAGCCGGAAATGACGGCGGGGGAGATGATGGGCAGCGTGACGCTGCGAAAGGCGTCGAAGGGTGTGCAGCCGAGGTCGAGCGCCGCCTCCTCGACCGATCGGTCGAAGCTGACCAGCCGCGAGCTGACGACCACCGAGACGTAGCACATCGAGAAGGTGGTATGGGCCAGCACGATGGTGAACACGCCGCGGTCCAGCCCGATGGAGATGAACAGCAGCAACAGCGACAGGCCGGTGATCACCTCGGGCATCACCAGCGGGGCATAGATCATCCCGGAAAACAGCGTGCGGCCAAAGAACCGCCCCCCGCGCACCATGACATAGGCCGCCATCGTGCCCAGCACCGTGGCGAGCGTCGATGAGAACAGCCCCACCTTCAGCGTCACCCAGGCGGCGTCGAGGAAGGCCTCGTTGCGGATCAGCTCGCCATACCACTGGGTCGAGAAACCGGCCCAGACCGTCACCAGCTTGGACGCGTTGAAGCTGAAGACGATCAGGATCAGCATGGGCAGGTAGAGAAAGGCGAATCCCAGCGTGAGCGAGGTGGCGTTGAACCAGGTCAGGCGTCTCATTGCTCGGCCTCCCGCTGTTTCTGCTCGTTGCGCTGGAACAGGATGATCGGGATCACCAGGATCGCCAGCAGGATCACCGCCACCGCCGAGGCCACCGGCCAGTCGCGGTTGGAGAAGAACTCCTCCCACAGCACCTTGCCGATCATCAGCGTGCGCGAGCCGCCCAGCAGCGAGGGGATCACGAATTCCCCGATGGCGGGGATGAATACCAGGAAGCAGCCCGCGATGACGCCGGATTTCGACAGCGGCGCGGTGACCAGCCAGAAGGCCTGGACGCGGGTGCAGCCGAGGTCCGATGCGGCCTCGAGCAGCGATCCGTCCAGCTTTTCCAGCGTGGCGTAGATCGGCAGGATCATGAAGGGCAGGTAAGTGTAGACGATGCCGATATAGACGGCGGTGTTGGTGTTCAGGATGGTCAGCGGCTCGGAGATCACGCCGGTCCACAGCAGGAACTGGTTGAGGAACCCTTCCTGGCTGAGGATGCCCATCCAGGAATAGACCCGGATCAGGAAGCTGGTCCAGAAGGGCAGGATCACCAGCATCATCAGCGTCGGCCGCCATTCATCCGGGGCGTTGGCCATGCCATAGGCGATGGGATAGCCCACCAGCAGCGTCAGGAAGGTCGAGATCACCGCGATCTTGAGGCTGGAGAGGTAGGCTTTCCAGTACAGATCGTCCTGCGTCAGCCAGACGAAGTTCTCGAAGTCGAGATTGACGAAGAAATCCTTCACCGCCGCCCATCCGCCCGACAGGTCGAGCGTCGGCGTGTAGGGTGGGATCGCCAGCGCCGTGTCCGACAGCGAAATCTTGAGCACGATGCCGAAGGGCACCAGGAACAGCATCAAGAGCCACAGATAGGGCACGGCGACTACGACCAGCCCGCGCAGTCTGTCTCCCCAGCCCGTCATCGCGTCAGCACCACGCCAGCGGTGGCGGTCCAGCCCAGCCAGACCTCGTCTTCCCAGGTAAAGCTGCGCCGGGCGATCCGCCGGTTGTTGGCCGTCTGCGCCTTGATCATCTGCCCCGAGGGCAGCGCGACGTGATAGGTCGAGATGTTGCCCAGATAGGCGATGTCGTGGATCCGGCCGCGCACCGCGTTGGGCAGGTCCTCGGGACGGTCTTTCGAGATCGCCACCTTTTCGGGACGGATGGCGAAGGTCACGCGCTGACCGGACTCGATCGGCGTGGTCGGGGTGCAGATGATCTCGGGCTGGCCCTCGGCCCAGCTGATGGCCACCCGATCTTCCTTGGCCGGCCGGGCATTGCCCTCGATCAGGTTCACGTCGCCGATGAAATCGGCCACGTAGACGGAATTTGGATATTCGTAGATGCGGTCGGGCGTGTCCACCTGGATGACCTTGCCGTGGTCCATCACCGCCACGCGGCTGGCCACGGTCATCGCCTCTTCCTGGTCGTGGGTCACGATCACGAAGGTGGTGCCCGTCTTTTCCTGGATGTCCATCAGTTCGAACTGCGTCTCTTCGCGCAGCTTGCGGTCGAGCGCGCCCAGCGGCTCGTCCAGCAGCAGCAGCTTCGGCGCCTTGGCCAGGCTGCGCGCCAGAGCCACGCGCTGCCGCTGCCCGCCCGAGATCTGGTGCGGCTTGCGGCGGGCGAATTTCTCGAGCTGAACCATCTTGAGCATCTGGTCGACGCGCGCGGCGATCTCGTCCTTGGACATGTCCGAGCGTTTCAGGCCGAAGGCGATGTTGTCATAGACCGTCAGGTGCGGGAACAGCGCGTAGGACTGGAACATCATGTTGACCGCCCGCTTGTTGGGCGGCACGGGCGAGATGTCCTTGCCCTCCAGCGTGATGGTGCCCTCGGTGGGCGTCTCGAATCCCGCCAGCATGCGCATCAGCGTGGTCTTGCCGCAGCCCGAGGGGCCGAGCAGGGCGAAGAATTCGCGGCGGAAGATGTCCAGCGTCAGGTCGTCGATGGCGGTGAAGCCGCCGAAGCGCTTGGTGACGTTCCGGAACTGGATCAGCGGTTTTTCGTTGGGGTCCGCCCAGGGGGCGAAAACGGATTGTGCCATGATTGTCCCTTGGCAAGAAACGGCCCGCGCGGGTCAGGCGCGGGCCGGGTGGGCCGTGAGTGGGGTCAGGTGCCCGATTTGATCTTGGTCCAAAGACGCGTCACGACGCGCTGCACCTTGGCCGGATAGGGCGTCGTGGTGAACAGGTTCTCCAGCGTCGCCGCGTCCGGGTAGATCGCGGGGTCGCCGATCACGTCCTCGACCAGAAATTCCTGCGACGCCTTGTTGCCGTTGGCGTAGTAGACGTAGTTCGACGCCGTGGCCATGTTCTGCGCGTCCATGATGAAGTTCAGGAACACATGCGCGCCGTCCGGGTTCGGGGCGTCCACCGGGATCGCCATCTGGTCGAACCACATCTGCGCGCCCTCTTTCGGCGCGTGATAGGCGATCTCGACGCCGTTGTCGGCCTCGGCAGCCCGATCGCGCGCCTGCAGCACGTCACCCGACCAGCCCACGGCCACGCAGATGTCGCCGTTGGCCAGCGCGTTGATGTATTCCGAGCTGTGGAACTTCTGGATGTAGGGGCGGATGGCCATGAACACGCCCTCGGCCTTGGCGATCACGTCGGGATCGTGGCTGTCGGGGTCTTCGCCGATATAGTTCAGCGCGGCGGGGATCATCTCGGCCGGGGCGTCCAGGAAATGCACGCCGCAGTCGCCCAGCTTCTCCATGTTGGCCGGATCGAAGACCAGCGACCAGCTGTCGATCGGCGCGTCCTCGCCCAGGAGTTCCTGGACCTTGCCGACATTCACGCCGATGCCGGTGGTGCCCCACATGTAGTTGATCGAGTACTCGTTGCCCGGGTCGTATTGCGCGGTGCGCTTCTCGACCACGTCCCACATGTTCTTGATATTGGGCAGCTTCGACTTGTCGAGCTTCTGGAACGCGCCGGCCGTGATCTGGCGTTGCAGGAACGTGCCCGAGGGCACCACCACATCGTAGCCCGAGCCGCCCGCCAGCATCTTGGTCTCGAGCACCTCGTTGCTGTCGAACACGTCGTAGACCAGTTCCAGACCGGTCTCTTCCTCGAACTTGGTCAGCAGTTCTTCGTCGATATAGTCCGACCAGTTATAGACCCGGACCTGTTCGGCGACCGCGGCGGTGGCGCCAACGGACAGGGTCAGCGCCAGCGTGGCTATCGTCGGTTTCATTTGGTTAACTCCCCGTTGTTGTGTCATGCACTGTTTTGAACGCATTTGATCAAACGCGTCGATTCGGCGCAAGATAAGTTTAGGAACGCGCAAATTGCTGACAAAGGCAAGGGCGCGCTTTACAGTCGGGCGGCCGCGAATGGCCTGAAGCCGGAGATCGAAGAACAGTGACCGCCACCGACGCCAAGAGACCTGAGCACGAAGCGATCTACCAGCGGATCCGCGACATGATCCTGTTCGGCGAACTGGCGCCGGGGCAAGGGGTCACCATCCTCGGGCTCACCGAAAGCCTGGGGGCGGGCATGACCCCGGTGCGCGAGGCGATCCGCCGGCTGACGGCCGAAGGCGCGCTGGAGGCGCAGGGCAACCGCCGCGTGATCGTGCCGGTCATGACGCTGGTAAAGTTGGACCAGATCGAATTCGCGCGCCTGGCTATTGAGCCGAAGTTGGCTGAAATTGCAGCGGAAAATCAGGGGGCTGGCCTTGTCGACGAGTTGCGCGTGCTGGATGAGCAGGTGAACGAGGCGATCGCCGCGGGCAGCATAGAACGCTATCTCGAGGCCAATTTCCGCTTCCACTTCCGGCTTTATGATGAGGCGCAGGCGACCATCCTGAAAAAGATCGCGCTGTCGCTCTGGCTGCAGGCCGGGCCGTCGCTGCGAATCGTCTGCGGGCGCTACGGCACCTCCAACCTGCCCGACAAGCATGACGAGGCGATGGAGGCGCTAGCCACCAGCGATCCCGCCGGCGTGGCGCAGGCCATTTCCGAGGATATCCGGCAGGGCCTAGACCAGGTGCGGGAAACCCTCGGCGGCTCGTAGTTTGATCAAATTAATTGACAGCGCCCGAAATCTGGGCGCAGTGTGAAGGCGCATCGGGGCGCTGGCGGCCCGCGGGCCGCGATCCGATTCGCCCTTTCCGATGCGCGGGAAGACCTTCAGACGGGACGCGGCAGATGGCTCAGCGCAACATATCCAAGGCTCGCGGCGCATGGACCGAGACGCTGCCGGAGGCCTTTCTCGATTACCTCGACGAACGCCGGCTGGAAGAGGTGGAGTGCATCATTCCCGACATCGCGGGCATGTCGCGGGGCAAGGCGATGCCGTCCTACAAGTTCACCCCCGAAGAGACGTTCTTCCTGCCCATCTCGTTGTTCTACCAGACGATTTCGGGCGAATACGTGGACATGGAGATTGAGGGTCAATGGCTGGAGCGCGACGTGGTGCTGCGCCCCGACATGGCCACCGCCAGCGCCGTGCCCTGGGCCGACGATGCGACGCTGCAGGTGATCTGCGACCTGGAAACCCGCGAGGGCGAGCCGCTGCCGATTGCGCCGCGCAACGTTCTCAGGCGCGTCCTCGGGCTCTATGCCGAGCGCGGCTGGCAGCCGGTGGTCGCGCCCGAACTGGAATTCTATCTCACCAAGCCCAATGTCGACCCCAACGAGCCGATCGAGCCGCCGCTCGGCCGGACCGGCCGCAAGGGCGCCAGCCGGCAGGCCTACTCTATGGTCGCGGTCGACGAATATGGCGAGGTGATCGACACGATCTACGATTTCGCCGAAGCGCAGGGCCTGCAGATCGACACCGTGATCCAGGAAGGCGGCGCCGGGCAGATCGAGATCAACCTGCGCCACGGCGACCCGCTGCTGCTGGCCGACCAGGTGTTCTATTTCAAGCGCACCATCCGCGAGGCGGCGCTGAAAAACGGCGTCTTTGCCACCTTCATGGCCAAGCCCATGCGCGACGAGCCGGGCAGCGCCATGCACGTCCACCAGAGCGTGATCGACGCGCAGAGCGGGCGCAATATCTTTTCGGCGGAGGACGGGGGCGAAACGGATGCCTTCCGCCATTTCATCGGCGGCTCGCAGAAATACCTGCTTTCGGCGGTGCCGCTGCTGGCGCCCTACGTGAATTCCTACCGCCGCTTCACCACCGAGGGCATGAGCGCGCCCTCGAACCTGGAATGGGCCAGCGACAACCGCACCACCGGCCTGCGCATCCCCACCGCGCCGGCGCAGGCACGCCGGGTGGAAAACCGGGTCATCGGGATCGACAGCAACCCCTATCTCTCCATCGCGGCCAGCCTGGCCTGCGGCTACCTGGGGATGGTGAACCGCACCCAGCCGCGCCCGCCGGCCCAGCACGAGGTCTGGGAAAGCGAGGTCAGCCTGCCCGTGGGCCTGGGCGATGCGCTGGACCTGTTCGAGGAGGGGGCCGAGTTGCGCGGCGTGCTGGGCGAGGAGTTCTGCCGGCTCTACCAAGACATCAAGCGCGCCGAATACGAGGAATACCAGCGCGAGATTTCGCCCTGGGAGCGTCAGCACCTTCTGCTGAACGCCTGAACAGACGATCGAGGACGGAAGATATGAAAGACATTACCAACCACTTGCCCACAGCCGAGCTCCAGGCGCTGGACGCCGCCCATCACATGCACCCGTTCACCGCCGGGGCGGAGCTCGCCGCCAAGGGCGCGCGGGTGATCACCGCGGCCGACGGGGTGACGCTGACCGACAGCGAGGGCAACAAGATCCTCGACGCCATGGCGGGGCTGTGGTGCGTGAACATCGGCTATGGCCGGGACGAGCTGGCCGAGGTGGCCGCGCGCCAGCTGCGCCAGCTGCCCTATTACAACACCTTCTTCCAGACCACCCATGTGCCGGCCATCGCGCTGGCCGCCAAGCTGGCCGAGCTGGCGCCGGGCGACCTGAACCACGTTTTCTTCGCCTCGGGCGGGTCGGATGCCAATGACACCAACGTGCGCCTGGCGCGCCATTACTGGGCGGCCAAGGGCAAGCCCGAGAAGAAGGTGATCATCAGCCGCAAGAATGCCTATCACGGCTCGACCATGGCCGGGGCCTCGCTGGGTGGGATGCAGCCGATGCACGCGCAGGGCGGGCTGCCGATCCCGGATATCGTTCATATCGACCAGCCGCACTGGTATGCCGAGGGCGGCGACATGACGCCCGAGGAATTCGGCCTGGAGCGCGCCCGCCAGCTTGAGGAAAAAATCGCCGAGTTGGGCGAGGACAAGGTCGCCGCCTTCATCGCCGAGCCGATCCAGGGCGCGGGCGGCGTGATCATCCCGCCCGAGACCTACTGGCCCGAGATCCAGCGAATCTGCGACGCGCACGAGATCCTGCTGATCGCCGACGAGGTGATCTGCGGCTTCGGGCGCACCGGCAACTGGTTCGGTACCCAGACCTTCGACATCCGCCCGGACATCATGACCATCGCCAAGGGGCTGTCCTCCGGCTACGCGCCCATCGGCGGCTCCATCGTCTGCGACGAGGTTGCCGGGGTCGTGGCCGAGGCCGGCGATTTCAACCACGGTTACACTTATTCGGGCCACCCGGTTTCCGCGGCCGTGGCGCTGGAGAACCTGCGCATTCTCGAGGAGGAGGGCATCGTCGATCACGCCCGCGACGTTGCGGCGCCCTATCTCAAGGAGAAGTGGGAGGCGTTAGCCGATCACCCGCTGGTGGGCGAGGCCAGGATCTGCGGGATGATGGGGTCGATCGCGCTGACGCCGGACAAGGCCAGCCGCGCCGCCTTCAAGAACGGCCCCGGCCAGATCGGCCTGATCTGCCGCGACCACTGCTTCGGCAACAACCTGGTGATGCGCCATGTGGGCGACCGGATGATCATCTCGCCGCCGCTGATCCTGCAGCCCTCGGATATCGACACGCTGATCGACCGCGCGGTGAAATCGCTCGACCAGACTTACGACAAGGCCAAGGCCGAGGGCCTGATGGTCGCGGCCTGAGGTGTCCATGGACCTGCTGACCGCCAATGACCGGCCGGGGGAATACCCCCGGTCCTACTACGCCGCCGTGGCCGAGCCGCTGCCGCCCTTCGCGCCCGCGCAAGGCGCGCTGAAGGCGGATGTCTGCGTGGTGGGCGGGGGCTTCACCGGGCTGTCCACCGCGCTGCACCTGGCGCGCCGCGGTTTCGACGTGGTGCTGCTGGAGGCGCAGCGCGTCGGCTTCGGCGCCTCGGGGCGCAATGGCGGGCAGGCGGGCATGGGCCAGCGCGTCGAGCAGGATGAACTGGAGCGCATCCTGGGGCGCGAGGACGCCCGCGCCCTGTGGAACATGGGCCGCGACGCGGTGGCGCTGGTGCGCGAGCTGGCACGCGACCCCTTGGTCGACTGCCCGTTTCATGATGGGATCGTCCACGCCGATCACCGCCGCCGCTATGTCGGGCATTCGCTGGACTACGCGAAGAAGCTGCAGGACGAATACGGCTACGACCTGATCCGCGGGCTGGAGCAGGAGGAGATGCGCCATCTCGTCGGCTCCCCGGCCTATTTCGGCGGCGCGATCGACATGGGCGGCGGGCATCTCGACCCGCTGCGCTTCGCGCTCGGCCTGGCCCGGCTGGCACAGGCCGAGGGCGTGCGGATCTTCGAGGCCTCCAAGGTTACTTCCATTGCCACGGGCGCGCCGGCCACCGTCAGCACCGAGCGGTCGCAGGTGAGCGCCGATCACGTGGTGCTGGCCTGCAACGGCTACCTGGGCGGGCTGGAGCCGCGGGTGGCCGCCCGCGTGATGCCGATCAACAATTTCATCCTCGCCACCGAGCCGATGAGCGAGGCGCAGCAGGAAAGCCTGATCCGCAACAACCACGCGGTGGCTGACAGCAAGTTCGTGGTGAATTATTTCCGCTTTTCCGAGGATCGCCGGCTGCTCTTCGGCGGCTCCGAATCCTACGGCTACCGATTCCCGCGCGACATCGCCGCCAAGGTGCGCCGCCCGATGCTGGAGATATTCCCGCAACTCGCGGACACCCGCATCGACTATGCTTGGGGCGGCACGCTGGCCATCACCATGAACCGGATGCCGCATTTCGAGCGGCTGGCGGGCAACATCCTCAGCCTCTCGGGCTATTCCGGCCACGGGCTGGCGATGGCCACGCTGGCGGGACAGGTCGCCTCGGAGGCCATCGCGGGACAGGCGGAACGCTTCGACCTGATGGCGCGGGTGCCCACCCCGCGCTTCCCGGGCGGGGCCGCGCTGCGCAGCCCGCTGCTGGTTCTGGCAATGATCTGGTTCTCGCTGCGCGACCGGCTGTAACCGTTCAGGTGTTCTTGCCCAGCTCGCCGGTATCCAGCACGGGGGCCACGTCGAGATCCTCGGCGTCGAGCATGGCCGCGACGCGCTCCAGCGCCGAGATCAGCGATGCCTGCTCCCAGTCCTCCAGCGCCTCGAACTTGCGCACATAGCGCTGCTGCAGCGCGTCGGGGGCCTTCTCGATCGTCTCGCGGCCCCGGGCCGTGATCACGATATTCGTCTGGCGCCGGTCGGTCTCGCAGCGTTCGCGCGTGACCATGCCCTGGCGCACCAGCTTGTCCACCAGCGAGGTCACCGTCGCCTGCGATACGCTCATCCGGCGCGAGATGTCCTTGGCGGTGCACAGCCCCCGCTCGGCCACCACCTGAAGGACCCGGAACTGGGCGGCTGTCAGCCCGGCTGCCTTGGCGAGGTCGCGGCCGTAAAGATCGGTCGCGCGCAGGATTCGGCGCAGGGCGACGAGGCTGGTGTCCGTGCGGTCCATCTGGCGGTCCATATGGGGATATCTCCGTTGGTGATGCTTAGACTTTCGCAGAGCTTCGCCGCGCATTCAATATCGTGCATTGAAACCGTGCCTTCGGCTTTCAAAGCGAAACTCCTTTGATTTTCAGCCTTTATTTGCGCGCTTATAGCGCAGTTCTGCCAATTTACAGCCGATTAATGCTTAGACAGTTGAAATTTTGGACGCGGTTATATATTTAGGTGATCAAACGAACGAGAGAGGTATGATCCATTGCGCCAAGTTACTGAAATGTTTCGACCCGCACGGGAGTCGCAGCTGAAGCTGCGCGAGCCGCAGGCCGAGGATGGCGCAGCGATCTGGTCGCTCATCCAGCGGTGCAAGCCGCTGGACGAGAACTCGATGTACTGCAACCTGATCCAGTGCGACCATTTCCGCGACACCTGCGTGGTGGCGGAAATGGACGGCGAGATCGTGGGTTGGGTTTCGGCCTATGTGCTGCCCGACGATCCCGAGACGGTGTTCGTCTGGCAGGTCGCCGTCGCCGAAGAGGCGCGCGGCACCGGGCTTGGCTCGCGGATGCTGAAGGAGCTGCTGAACCGCGATGCCGCCGAGGACGTGCACAAGCTGAAGACCACCATCACCGCCGACAACGATGCGTCCTGGGCGCTGTTCAAGCGTTTTGCCGACCGCATGGACGGCGAGCTGCAATCCGAGGCCCATTTCACCCGCGATACCCATTTCCGCGGGATGCATGCGACCGAGCACATGGTCACCATCACCATGGCCGAGCGCTTGCGCAAGGCGGCATGACCCTGCCGCGCCCGCCAATCCTTTCAATCCCACTCCCCAAAGGAGCCCCCATGTCGACTGATACGTCAGCCGAAATTTCGATTTTCAAGCGCCGCGAATCCGAGGCGCGCAGTTATTGCCGTGGTTTCGACACGGTGTTCACCTCCGCCCAGGGCTCGGAAATGACCGATGCCGAAGGGCGCAGCTATATCGACTTCCTGGCCGGCTGTTCCTCGCTGAACTACGGCCATAACGACCCGGACATGAAGGCCGCGCTGGTCGATCACATCACCAGCGATGGCATCGCGCATGGTCTGGACCTGCACACCGGGACCAAGGCCGGTTTCCTGGAGGCGTTCGAGACGCATATCCTGAAACCGCGCGGCTTGGACCACAAGGTGATGTTCACCGGCCCCACCGGCGCCAATGCCGTCGAGGCCGCGATGAAGATCGCCCGCAAGGTGACCGGGCGGACCAACATCGTCGCCTTCACCAATGGCTTCCATGGCGTGACCATGGGCGCGCTGGCCGCGACGGGCAACAGCTACCACCGCAGTGGCGCGGGGATGACCCTGAACGGTGTCACCCGCATGCCCTTTGACGGTTACATGGGCGAAAGCGTCGATACCGCCGACCTGCTGGAAAAGATGCTGGACGACAAGTCCAGTGGCATGGACGCCCCCGCGGCGATCATCCTGGAGACCGTCCAGGGCGAAGGCGGCCTGAACGCCGCGCGCCCCGAATGGGTACGCCGCGTGGCGGACCTCGCCCGCGAACACGGTGCGCTGCTGATCATCGACGATATCCAGGCCGGCTGCGGCCGGACCGGCACCTTCTTCTCCTTCGAGGAGATGGGCGTCACCCCGGATATCGTGACCATGGCCAAATCGGTTTCGGGCTTCGGCCTGCCGATGGCGCTGATGCTGGTGCGCCCCGAGCATGACGTGTTCGGCCCGGCCGAGCACAACGGCACGTTCCGCGGCAACACCCACGCCTTCGTCACCGCCCGCGTCGCGATCGAGAAATTCTGGTCCGACGGCGCCTTCCAGGACAGCATCGCCGCCAAGGCGATGATCCTGACCACCGCGCTGGGCGAGATGGCCGAGATGATCCCGGGCGCCTTCCTCAAGGGCCGCGGCCTGATGCAGGGCGTCGACGTCGGCTCGGGCGAGCTGGCCTCCGAGATCTGCGCGCTGGCCTTCCAGAAGGGCCTGATCATCGAGACCTCGGGTCCCGAGGACCAGGTGGTCAAAGTGCTTGCACCGCTCACCACGCCGGAAGAAACCTTCCGCAAGGGTCTGAACATCCTGCTGGATGCGGCCCGCGAAGTGACGACCAAAATCAAGATCGCAGCGGAGTAAGACAAAATGATCGTGCGTGACCTCGACGAATTGAAAAACACCGAACGTGCTGTTTCGGACGCGCAGTGGACCTCGGTCCGCATGCTGCTGGCCGACGACGGGATGGGGTTCAGCTTCCACATCACCTATCTCGAGGCCGGCTCCGAGCACGAGTTCGAGTACAAGAACCATTTCGAGAGCGTCTTCTGCATGCAGGGCAAGGGTTCGATCACCGATCTTGAGACCGGTGAAACCCACCAGATCACGCCCGGCGTCATGTATGCTCTGAACGAGCATGACCGCCATATCCTGCGTGCCGAAGAGGAGCTGGTGATGGCCTGCGTGTTCAACCCGCCGGTGACCGGCAAAGAGGTGCACCAGGCCGACGGTTCCTACGCCCTCGTGGACAGTTAAAAAAGGGCCCGGCCCAACCGCCGGGCAAATCGAATGAATTTCCCTGACCATTCCGTCGAGAAGATCGGCGGCACATCCATGAGCCGTGTCCGCGAACTGAAGGACACGCTCTTCATCGGCTCCCGCAAGGGGGCCGATCTCTACCACCGGATTTTCGTGGTATCGGCGTTCGGCGGCATCACCAACCTGCTGCTCGAACACAAGAAAACCGGCGAGCCAGGCGTTTACGCGCTGTTCGCCAATGCCGATAACGACCACGGCTGGCTGGATGCGCTGACCCGCGTCGCCGAGGCCATGACCGCGGCCCACGAGAAGGTGCTCGACCACCCCGGCGACCTGTCGGCGGCCAACGAATTCGTTCGCGAGCGGATCGAGGGCGCGCGCAGCTGCCTGTTCGACCTGCAGCGCCTGTGCTCCTACGGTCATTTCCGCCTGTCCGACCACATGCTGGTGATCCGCGAGCTGCTGTCGGGCCTTGGCGAGGCGCATTCCGCCTATGTCACCACGCTGCTGTTGCAGCGGGCAGGCGTGAACGCGCGCTTCGTTGACCTCAGCGGCTGGCGCGACGAAGGCGAATACGATCTCGACCAGCGCATCAATTCCGCCTTCGAAGGCGTCGACGTGAGTTCCGAGTTGCCCATCGTGACCGGCTACGCGCAATGCGTCGAGGGCCTGATGCGCGAGTTCGACCGCGGCTATTCCGAGGTGACTTTCTCGCGCCTGGCAGCGCTGACCGGCGCGCGCGAGGCGATCATCCACAAGGAGTTCCACCTCTCCTCGGCCGACCCCAACCTGGTGGGTGAGGATGCCGTGCGCAAGCTGGGCCACACCAATTACGACGTGGCCGACCAGCTGTCGAACATGGGGATGGAGGCGATCCACCCCAAGGCCGCCAAGACCCTGCGCCAGGCCGATGTGCCGCTGCGCGTGACCAACGCGTTCGACCCGGGCGACCCGGGCACGCTGATCGACGATCAGCCGGCCGAGGAACCGGCCGTCGAGATCGTGACCGGCCTGGACGTCATGGCGATCGAGCTGTTCGAGCAGGACATGGTGGGCGTGAAGGGCTACGACGCCGCCTTCCTCGAGGCGCTGCGCCGCCACGACCTGCGGATCGTGTCCAAGACCTCGAACGCCAACACCATCACGCACTATGTCGAGGCCTCGCTCAAGGCCGTGCGCCGCGTGATGCGCGAGTTGGAGCGCCAGTTCCCCTCGGCCACGCTGACCGTGCGCGGGCTGTCGATCGCCTCGGCCATCGGGCGCGACCTGTCGGGCCTGTCGGTGCTGACCCGCGGCTTGGTGGCACTGGCCGACAACGGCGTCGAGGTGATCGCCGCGCAGCAGAACTCGCGCAATGTCGACGTTCAGTTCGTGGTCGAGCGCGACCAGCTGAAGCCCGCGATCCACGCGCTGCATCACGAGTTGCTGCCGACGTCCGACACCGCCGCCGAGAAACGCGCAGCCTGAACGCCGGCTCCCGCCCCTTGAGCCAAGGGGCGGGAGCGGACTGCCTACCGCCCTTTTCCCTACTTGGTGAGGATCAGCTTGCCTGCACGGGTGATGCGCAGCGTGTAGGTCTTGTCATCCAGAACGATCCGGGCCTGACCCTGGCCGCGCGTCAGATCCTTGGCATCGTAATGCGGGAATTGCTCTCCGTCGCCGGCCGTGAACGGCGCCGTGACATGCATCGTCATCGTCATTCTCTCCCTGTGTGATCGAAGCGGTCGAGAAACCATTCGAGGTCGAGGCTCGACGGCAAAGCGCCCAGCCCCATCTCCCGCAGCAGTTCCGCTCTTTCCGGCCGCGGATCGGCTCGCGCGCCTGTCCGGGGTGTTTGAGTGTCGTCCTGTGTCCGCATCCTGAAAACCTCGATTCTCTGTTCTCGGGCTTCCCTGC
Organism: Paracoccaceae bacterium; assembly: GCA_049974865.1. Lineage (GTDB taxonomy): Bacteria > Pseudomonadota > Alphaproteobacteria > Rhodobacterales > Rhodobacteraceae > JAGSOU01. Next base: position 28,101 of record JBNGCX010000002.1, on the reverse strand, counting down.
AGCGGCGCAGGGTGGCTGGAATGAATAAAAACTGACCAAAATAATCAGAAATGTCAACCGACACGTTCGAGCGATCATTCGCTCGCGTTTCCGCCCGCCGTCCCGGGGGCGCACATGCCAAGGCACGACCTTGACTTCCCGCCGGTGCCGGGCCTTCATCGCTCCAGCACGCCCCTCTGGCCGGAGCCCTCATGCCGATCGCCGTTCTGCTTGCCATCGTTCTCGCGTTGATCCTGCTCAACGGTTTTTTCGCCATGGCCGAGATGGCAATCGTCGCATCAACCGAAACCCGGCTGGCGGAGCGCGCCCGCCGGGGCTCGCACGGGGCGGCACAGGCGCTGCGGCTGATGCGGCAGCCGGGCCGGTTCCTGTCCTCGGTGCAGACCGGGATCACCCTGGTCGGCGTCCTGGCCTCGGCCTTTTCCGGGGCCACCATCGCCCAACGGTTCGGTGCGCGGCTCGATGCCATTCCCTGGATCGCACCCAACGGCGAAACCGTGGCTTTCGCCGCCGTCGTGGCCATGATCACCTTCGCCTCGGTGGTGCTGGGCGAATTGCTGCCCAAACGTATCGCGCTGGCCGACCCCGAGGCGATCGCCGTGATCGTCGCGCCTCCGCTGGCGCTGATCTCGATCCTGCTGCGCCCCGCGGTCTGGCTGCTGAACGGCAGCAGCGATGCGCTGGTGCGGCTGTTGCGCATTCCCGAGGGCACCCGCGACCGCGCCACCGAAGAAGATCTGCGCCACCTGCTGGCCGAGGCCACGCGCGCGCAATCCATCGACCCGGAAGAGGAGGCGATGGTCCATCGGGTGATCCGGCTGGCCGACCGTTCGGTGCAGACCATCATGACCCCGCGGATCGAGGTTGCCTGGGTCGATCTCGACGGGCCCGCCGACGAAGCGGCGCGCCAGGTCGCGACCGCCGCGCATGCCCGGGTCGTGGCGGCGCGGGGCAGCATCGACCAGGCCGAGGGCGCGATCCGCGTGCGCGACCTGGCGCGCGCCCTGCTCGACAGCCGGCACCCGGACCTGGAGGCGATGGTCCGCCCTGCCGCCATCCTGCCTGACACCGCCAACATTGTGGCCGCCCTCGCCGCCTTCAGACAGTCGCCGACCCATATTGCGTTGGTGATCGACGAACACGGCGGGCTGCAGGGCATCGTGACCCCCACCGACATCCTCGAGGCGATCACCGGCGCGTTGGCCGAGGACCGCGAGCCGGCCGAGCCGCTGATCCGTCCCCATGCCGACGGGTATCTCGTTGACGGGCGCACGCCCGTGGACGAATTGCGCACGCGGCTGGGTCTGGCCCCGGAGGTCAGCGAAGACATCCAGTCGGCCGCCGGGCTGGTGATGGACCGGCTGGGACATCTGCCGGCCGAGGGCGACACCGTCACCATCGCCGGTTGGCGTTTCGAGGTGCTGGATATGGACGGGCGCCGCATCGACAAGCTCTTCCTGCGCGCGCCGCGCGAAAATTCCAATTGATATAGCCCCTTGCGGGCGTGCCGGACGGGCGCGATGATGGGCACGGCAGATCGAAAGCGCAGCCCATGACCGAGACCGAGACGGCAGCAGCGCCACAGGCCGAAGAGGCGCCGACCGGCCGCATCACCGCGATCCGCGGGGCGGTGGTCGAGGTGCGTTTCCCCGGTCGCGCGCCAGCGATCAACACCCGGCTTCTGGCCGGGCCCGAGCGGGCCTGCGTGATCGAGGTGGCCAGCCTGGTCGACCGCCACACCGTGCGCGGCTTGGTCCTGAACCCGGCCGAGCGCGTGGCGCTGGGCATGTCCGTGACGAACACCCGCGCGCCGCTTCAGGCACCGGTCGGCGAGGGCGTGCTGGGCCGGATGATCGATGTGTTCGGCCATCCGCTCGACGGCAAGGGGCCGCTGGAAAACGTGCAATACGCGCCCATCCACCGCCCACCCGTTCCGCTGACCCGGCGCCGGCCCGGCGGCGAGATATTCCAGACCGGGATCAAGGCCATCGACCTGCTCTCGCCGATCGAGAGGGGCGGAAAGGCGGGCCTGTTCGGCGGGGCGGGCGTGGGCAAGACCGTTCTGATCACCGAGATCATCCACAACATGGTCGCCGAATACGAGGGCGTCAGCCTGTTCTGCGGCATCGGCGAGCGCAGCCGCGAGGCCGAGGAATTGTATCGCGAGATGCGCGCCAGCGGCGTGCTGGACGGCGCGGTTCTCGTCTTCGGGCAGATGAACGAATCCCCCGGCGCGCGGTTCCGCGTGGGCCACACCGCCCTGACCATCGCCGAGCATTTCCGCGACGCGACCCACCGCGACGTGCTGGTGCTGATCGACAACATCTTCCGCTTCGTGCAGGCCGGGGCCGAGGTCTCGGGCCTTTTGGGCAACATCCCCTCGCGGGTGGGCTATCAGCCGACGCTGGGGTCCGAGCTGGGCGCGCTGGAAGAGCGGATCTGCAACACCGATGCCGGGGCGATCACCTCGATCCAGGCGGTCTATGTGCCGGCGGACGATTTTACCGACCCGGCGGCGACGCATGTGTTCTCGCATCTCTCGGCCTCGGTCGCCCTGTCGCGCAAACGCGCGAGCGAGGGGCTCTACCCCGCCATCGACCCGCTGAAATCGGCCTCCAAGATGCTGACGCCGGGCACGGTCTCCGACCGCCATTACGACGTGGCCCGCGCCGTGCGGCGGGAACTGGCGGAATACGAGGCGCTGTCGGACATCATCGCCATGCTGGGGCTCGAGGAGTTGTCCGAGGCAGACCGCGCCATCGTGGCCCGCGCCCGCCGGCTGGAGCGATTCCTGACCCAGCCTTTCTTCACCACCGAGCAGTTCACCGGCCTGCCCGGCCGCTTCGTGTCCCTGGAGCAGACGCTGGAGGGCTGCGCGCGCATCCTGTCCGGCGCGCTGTCGCACCTGCCTGAAAGCGCCTTCTACATGGCCGGCACCATCGACGAGGTCGAGGCGCGCGCGGCCGAGGAGGCGGCATGAGGCTAATCGTGCTGACCCCCGACGAGCACCTGTTCGACGGCCCCGTCTCCAAGGTGGTGGCTGAGGCCACCAACGGCTCCTTCGGGCTGCTGGAGCGGCATATTGACATGACCGCGCCGCTGGTGCCCGGCGTGCTGGTCTATACCGGCGCGGCGGGGGAGACCGGCTATTTCGGTATCGACGAAGGCGTGCTGGTGAAATGCGGCGACACCGTTTCCGTCGCCGTGCGCCGCGCGGTGCGGGGGCGTCATCTGGACGAGTTGCGCCGGCTGGTCCGGGCCGAGTTCCTGGCCATGGACGAACAGGAACAGGTCGCGCGCAGCGCCCTGGCGCGGCTGGAGGCGGGCGTGGTGCGCCGGATGCTGGAACTGGAGCGCGGCGAATGACCGAGGACGACCGCGAAAACAAGGCCGACGCCATCACGCGCAAGGCCGAGCGCAAGGAGGCCGCGGAAAAACGCGGCGAGGGCCGGGGCGTCTGGTTCGGGCTGGGCATGTTTGGGCTGGTGGGCTGGGCGGTGGCGGTGCCCACGCTCCTGGGCATCGCTCTGGGCATCTGGCTGGACCGGGTGCTGCCCGGCGGGTTTTCATGGACGCTGGCGCTGCTCCTGGCGGGCGTCGCGCTGGGCTGCCTGAATGCCTGGTGGTGGATCAACAGGGAGAGCCGAGATGAATGACAGTATGACCTCTGCCGCGGGCCTCGCGCTGGCGCTGATCCTGGGCGCGGCCTTCGGCGCGTTCTATCTGCGCCTGCTGTGGCGCGGCACGCGGCGCCTGGCCGAGGGCGAGGCCAGCCCGGCCAGGCTGGCGCTGTCCTTCGCGCTGCGCATGGCGCTGGCGCTGGCGGCGATCGCGCTGGCGCTCAAGGCCGGGGCCGAGGCGGGCCACCTGCTGGCCGCCGCGCTGGGCTTCACGCTGATGCGGCATGCGCTGCTGCGCCGGGTCAGGAAACAGGGGGAGGCCCATGGAGATCAGCCCTGACGCATGGGTCGTGCTGCAGATCGGCCCGGCACCGATCAATGCCACGATCTTCTTCACCTGGGTGGTGATGGCGCTGCTGGTGCTGTCGGCGCTGCTGGTGCGGCTGCGCCTGTCCTCCGCGGGCGAACTGACCCGCTGGCAGAACCTGTGGGAGGCGGTGATCGAGACCATGCGGGGCCAGATCCGCGAGGTCAGCGGGCAGGATCCCGGCCCCTACCTGCCCTTCGTGGGCACCCTGTTCGTGTTCATCGCGGCCTCGAACATCCTGGCCGTCGTGCCGGGCTATGCACCCCCCACCGGGTCGCTGTCGACCACCACCGCGCTGGCGCTCTGCGTGCTGATCGCGGTGCCGCTCTTCGGTCTGGCGCAGCGGGGGCTGGGGGGCTACCTGCGCTCCTACATCCAGCCCACGCCGCTGATGGCGCCGTTCAACATCATCGGTGAGATGTCGCGCACCCTGGCGCTGGCCATCCGCCTCTACGGCAACGTGATGAGCGGCACGGTGATCGCCGGCATCCTGATTTCCATCGCCCCCTTCTTCTTCCCCGTGCTGATGCAGATGCTGGGGCTTCTGACGGGGGTGATACAGGCCTATATCTTCGCCATCCTCGCGATGGTCTACATCGCCTCGGCCACGCGCAACCGCGCGGGGGCAGGGGCAGCGAAAGGAGACCGAAATGATTGACGCAACCCTGATCGGGATGGTCTCGATCGTGACCGCGGGGCTGACCATCGCCATCGGCTCGCTCGGCCCCGCCTTCGGCGAGGCGCGCGCCGCCTCGCAGGCCCTGGCCTCGATCGCGCAGCAGCCCGACGAGGCCAACGTGATCACCCGCACCCTGTTCGTCAGCTTGGCCATGATCGAATCCACCGCGATCTACTGTTTCGTGGTGGCCATGATCCTGGTCTTCGCCAACCCGTTCTGGGACGCGGCGCTGGCCTCGGGGGCGGCCGGGGGCTGACGCATGCAGATCGACTGGATCACCGTTGCCGCGCAGATCGTGAACTTCCTGGTTCTGGTCTGGCTGCTGCAGCGCCTGCTCTACCGTCCCGTTACCCGGGCGATGGAGCAGCGCGCGGCGACGATCCGCGAGCGGTTTGACGAGGCGGCGCGCCGCGAAGCCGAGGCCGCAGCCGAGGCCGAGCGCCTGCGCCAGGCCCAGCAGGAGTTGGAGAGGCAACGCGCCCAGATGCTGGCCGCGGCCCAGGACGAGGCGCACGACCTGCGCCAGCGGCTCGAGGCCGAGGCCCGCGACGCCGTGGCCGGGCACCGCGCCGCCTGGGAGGATCAGCTGAGCCGCGAACAGGCGGCCTTCCTGTCCGAGCTGCAGCGCGAGGCGGCGGGTCACGTCGCCCGCCTGTCGCGCCGCGTGCTGCGCGACCTGGCCGGTGCCGACCTGGAACCGGCCATCGCCGAGACCTTCCTGTCCCGCCTCGCGGCGCTGGACGGCGAGCCGCTGGAAAACCTGCGCGCTGCGGCCCGGGAGGCGGGCGGTGCGGTGACCGTTTCCAGCGCCTTCGACCTGTCCGCGGACCTGCGTGAAAGTGTGACCGCGGCGATCCGTGACCGGATCTCCGCGGAGGTGCAGGTGGTGTTCGAGACCGACCCCGAAATGATCTGCGGCATCCGGTTGAAGGTGCGCGGCCAGACCCTGCAATGGAGCGTCGACGCCTATCTCGATGATCTCGAGGAAGAGATGGCCGAGGTGCTGGAGCGTTCCGGCGCCCTGGATGCACTGAACGAGGCGGACTAGGCCATGGGCGTGCTCGACGGGTTTGCAGGGCGGATCATCGCGGGGCTCGACGAGGGGCTCGCCGGGCACAGCGCCGCGCTCAGGTCCGAGCAGATCGGCACCGTCACCCGCGTCGGCGCCGGCATCGCCGAGGTCGAGGGGTTCTCGGAACTCTTCGCCGACGAACTGATCACCTTCCCCGGCGGGCTGATGGGGGCCGCCACCGACATCACCGAGGCGCGCGCGGGGTTGATCCTGTTCGGTCCCGCCGAGACCCTGGAGGTGGGCGCCGAGGCGCGGCGCACGGGCCGGGTGATCGACGTTCCGGTGGGACGCGCCCTGCTGGGCCGGGTGGTCGATGCGCTGGGCCATCCGCTGGACGGGCGGGGACCGGTGCGGGCCCGGAGCCGCTGGCCGGTGGAACGCCCCGCGCCCGCCATCCTCGACCGCGCGCCGGTGGAAGTGCCCCTGCAAACCGGGATCAAGGCGATCGATGCCGCGATCCCCATCGGGCGCGGCCAGCGCGAACTGATCATCGGCGACCGTCAGACCGGCAAGACCGCCATCGCGCTGTCGGCCATCCTCAGCCACCAGGCCGGGCGGCCCGGCGGCACCGGCCCCGCCGCGCGCCCCGGCCTGTGCATCTATTGCGCCGTGGGCCAGCGCGCCTCGGCCGTGGCCCGGGTGATCGAGACCCTGCGCCGCGAGGGGGCGCTGGCGCGCACCGTGGTGGTGGTCGCGGGCAGCGAGGATGCGCCGGGCCTGCAATTCATCGCGCCCTATGCCGCCACCTCGATCGCGGAATGGTTCATGGCCCGCGGCGAGGACGTGCTGGTCGTCCACGACGACCTCACCCGCCACGCCCGCGCCTATCGCGAGCTGTCGCTGCTGCTGCGCCGCCCGCCGGGGCGCGAGGCCTATCCGGGCGATATCTTCTACATCCATTCCCGCCTGCTGGAGCGCGCCACCCGCCTGCGGCCCGGCCTCGGCGGCGGCTCGCTGACCGCCCTGCCGGTGATCGAAACACAGGCGCAGAACATCTCGGCCTATATCCCGACCAACCTGATCTCGATCACCGACGGGCAGGTCTATCTATCGCCCGACCTGTTCGAAAAGGGCCAGTTGCCCGCCATCGACATCGGCAAGTCGGTCAGCCGCGTGGGCGCCAAGGCGCAATTGCCGGCCTATCGCGCGGTGGCCGGCGACCTGCGCCTCTCCTTCGCCCAGTTCGAGGAGTTGGAGGTGTTCTCGCGCTTCGGCACGCGGCTGGACGAGGACACCAAGCTGAAGCTGACCCGCGGCCGGCTGGTGCGCGCCGCGCTGCGCCAGCGCGAGGATGAACGCCCCGCCCCGCCCGAGCAGATCGCCGTCCTTATGGCCGCCACCCGCGGCATGCTGGACGAGTGGCCGCCCGAGCGGATGCATGAGGCCGAGAAGGCCATCGCCGCCGCCATCCGCCAGCGGGCGGGGCTGGCCTGCCGCCGGATCGAGGACGGCGAGGAATTCACCGAGGGTGACCGCGAGGCGCTAATCCAGGCCGCCCGCGCGGCCCTTGCCCACCTGGAGACCGGGGAGGGCGGCGATGGAGACGCTTGAGGCCCTGCAGCGGCGCATCGCCACCAGCCGCGACCTGCAAGCGATCGTGCGCACGATGAAGACGCTCTCGGCCGTCACCATCCGCCGCTGCGAACGCGCCAGCCACGCCGTGCGCGCCTATGACGAGACGGTGGACCAGGGCCTGCAGATCCTGCTGCGCGACCCGGAGGTGGCCGCGCGCGCCCTGCGCGCCTCGGAGGCCGCGGCGGCGCAGGGGCCGGTGGGGCTCATCGTCCTGGGCTCGGACCACGGCCTCTGCGGCCGGTTCAACGACGTTGCGGCAGGCGCTGCGCTGGAAGATATCGCCGAGCACGGCACGCCCGCGCGGGTGGCGGCGGTCGGCATGCGTGCGGCCGACCTGCTGGAGGGGGCGGGCCATGCGCCGGGGGTGATCTTCAACACGCCCGGCTCGGTCGCGGGCATCCGCGAAACCACCGGCGCGCTGCTGGCCCTGGCCGATGCCTGGCGGCACGATGACGGCATCCTTCGGGTGCGCATCGCCCAGGCGGTGCAGACCGCCGAGGCCCCGGCACGCCCGGTGGCCATGTCGCTTCTGCCGGTCTCGCCCGCCTATATCCGCCACCAGGCGGCGCGGCCCTGGCCCTCGCGGCGCCTGCCGACCTATACCGAGACGCGCGAGGTGATGCTGGCCCGGCTGATCCGCGAGCATGTCTTCGTGCGGATCTACCGCGCGCTGGCCGAGGCGCAGACCAGCGAGCACGCCTCGCGCCTGGCGGCCATGCAATCGGCCGAACGGGGCATCCGCGACCACCTGGCCGAGATGGACGCGCTCTATCGCCAGCGCCGGCAGGAACAGATCACCACCGAGATGCTGGACGTCGTCGCCGGCGCGACGGCGCTGGAGGGGCGCTAGCGCGCTCGAATCTTGCGGTCACACCGCAAAACGTGTTCGCTGGAAACCGAAGGCCGAGCGAAGGAGACATCATGGCGCCCGAACCCGGAAAACCCCTTGAGGCTTCTCAGCTTGCACGTGGTGTGGAGGACATCGCCCTCGACTTCACCACCTCCGCCGATCTTGAGCCGCTTAAGGACTGGCCGGGGCAGGACCGCGCGCTCGATGCGTTGCGCATGGCCGCCAAGACGCGGTTCCCGGATTTCAACCTGTTCGTGCTGGGCAATCCCGGCACGGGCCGGCACAGCGCGGTGCGCGCGCTTCTTTCCGAGGCGGCCCAGGCGTTGCCGCGGCCTAGCGACTGGGTCTATGTCAACGATTTTGACGACGCCCGCCGCCCGCGCGCGATGGACCTGCCGCCGGGCCGCGCCAATGTCCTGAAAAACGCGGTGGAGAAGCTGATCGACGACCTGGCCAACGAGATCCCGGCGGTCTTCGAATCCGAGGACTACCAAGCCCACCGCCGTGCCATCGAAGAGGCCTATTCCGACCGCCAGGAAAAGGCGATGGGTGACCTGGCCGAGAAGGCCCGCGAACGGGGCGTGGCGATCATGCGCACGCCGATGGGGTTCGGCGTGGCGCCGCGCAAGGGCGACGAGGTCCTGACGCCCGAGGCCTATCACGAACTGCCCGAGGAAACGCGCGAGCGAATCGACGCCGCCATGTCCGAGATCAGCGCCGAGCTGGAGGAGATCCTCAAGCAGGTCCCCAAGGGTATGAAGGAACAGCGCCGCGAGGTCGAGGCGCTGAATATCGAGATGACCGAGCAGGTCGTCGACGATGCCCTGTCCGAGGTGAAGGCCGAATTCGCCGGTCAGGAGAACGTGCTGGAGTTCCTTGAGGCGATGCGCGGCGACATCATCGAGAATGCCGAGCTGTTCCTGATCCGCGAGGATGGCGCCACGGCTGGTGCGTTCCCCGTCGCTACCACCAAACATTACGCCAAGCCGCAGTTCCAGCGCTATGCGGTCAACGTGATGGTCTCGCAGCCCGACGTGGCGGAGCAGGGCGCGCCGGTCATCGAGGAAACACTGCCCACCCTGGGCAACCTGATCGGCCGGATCGAATATGCCGCGGAGCAGGGCGCGCTGGTGACCAATTTCACCATGATCCGCGCCGGCGCCCTGCACCGTGCCAATGGTGGCTTCCTGGTGCTGGACGCGCGCCAGGTGCTGACCGAGCCCTTCGCCTGGGACGCGCTGAAGCGCGTGTTGCGCGGCGGCGAGATCTCGATCTATTCGCCGGGTGAGCGGCTGAGCCTGATCTCCACCGCGACGCTCGAACCCGACCCGATCCCGGTCAAGCTGCGGGTGGTGCTGGTGGGCGAGCGGATGCTCTATTACCTGCTCACGGCGCTGGACCCGGAATTTGCCGAGCTGTTCAAGCTCGAGGCCGATTTCGACGACCGGATGCCGCGCGACGGCGACAGCGCGAACCTCTTCGCCCGGCTGGCGGGCACCATCGCCCGGCGCGAGGACCTGCGCCCGCTGGATGCCCCCGGCGTGAAGCGCCTGCTGCTGGAAAGCACCCGGCTGACCGACGATGCGGAACGCTTCACCCTGAACCTCGGGCGGCTCTCGGACATCCTGCGTGAGGCCGACCACTGGGCGGCCTCCGCCGGGGCCGACACCATTGGCGCCGCCCATATCGACGACGCCATCGATGCGGCCGAACGGCGCGCCGGCCGCCTGCGTGAGCTGAGCCAGGAGATGATCCAGCGCGGCACGATGATGATCGACACCGAAGGCGCGCGTGTGGGGCAGATCAACGCGCTCTCGGTGCTGGAGATCGGCAAGAGCCGTTTCGGCCGCCCGTCGCGGGTCACCGCGCGGGTGCGCGTGGGCAGCGGCAAGGTCGTGGATATCGAACGCGAGACCGAGCTGGGCGGGCCGATCCATTCCAAGGGCGTAATGATCCTGTCGGGTTTCCTGGCCGGGCAATACGCGCCGAACGAGCCGATGTCGCTCTGGGCGAGCCTGGTGTTCGAGCAGAGCTATGGCGGCATCGAGGGCGACAGCGCCTCGGCGGCAGAACTCTTCACGCTGCTTTCGGCGCTGTCGGACCTGCCGATCGACCAGTCCTTCGCGGTGACCGGCTCGGTCAACCAGTTCGGGGATATCCAGCCCATCGGCGGGGTGAACGAGAAGATCGAGGGCTTCTTCGACATCTGCGCCGAGCGCGGCCTGACCGGCCGCCAGGCGGTGCTGATCCCGGAGTCCAACATCAAGCACCTTGTGCTGCGCCGCCGCGTGGTGGAGGCGGTGGAAGCCGGGCGTTTCCGCGTCATTCCCATCGCCACGATCGACCAGGGCATCGCCCTGTTGACGGGCCGCGAGGCGGGCGAGCGGGGCGCTGACGGGTGTTTCCCGGAGGGCAGCGTCAACGCGCTGGTCGAGGCGCGGCTGCAGGATTTCGCCGAACGGCGCCGGGCCTTCGGGCTGAAGAATAACGAGGCGGGGAAGGACAAGCCATGAACACGGTCCGCGTGATCCTCAGCGCCACAAGCTTTGCCGAGGCGCGCGATGCCATGGCGCTGGCGGCCGAAATCGCCGCGCAGCTGAAGGGCGACCTGCAGGGGCTGCTGATCGAGCAGGACGCCGTCCTGGCGCTGTCTGGCCTGCCGTCTGCGCGGCTGATCGGCCCGCACGGGCGGGCGCTGAGCGCAGGTAACGCCGCCGCGATGGAGGCCGCCTTCCGTGGCGATGCCCGTCGGTTCCAGGAGGCGCTGGCCCGCGCCGCCGAGGAGGCCGCACTGCGCTGGTCGTTCCGGCATCAGCGCGGGCGCCTCGGAGCGGTCCTCGGCGAATTGATGGAGGGCGGCACCCTTCTGGTCGCCTCCGGCGCGCCGCGGCATGCCCCCGTGCGCGAGGTGGTGCTCGTGCTGCGCGACGACACCGTCCCGGCGCTGGCCGAACTCGCCGCCGCCCAAGCCGCCCGCACGGGGCATCCCCTGCGCCTGCTGCTGGCCCCGGGGGTGGAGCCGGGCCCCGGCCTCGCCCCGGCCGTGATCGAGCGTTTCGAGGACGAGCGCAGCCTGCATGAGCGCATCAGCCGCCTCGATCCGCGCAGTCTGCTCTTTGCCGAGACGGGCGGCGAAGGCGGCACCCTGGCCGAGATCGCCCAGGAGGCGCGCTGCACCTGCATCCTGAGCGTCCCCTGACGCGGGGCCCCTGCAAATCGGATCTAAGAAAAAGCGCGGCCCGTTTCGCCGGGCCGCGCTTCTGCGCAGGCGTGAGAACAGGGGTGCCCCCGTTCAGGTCTTGAACAGCCGGTAGATCGCCGGGATCACCAGCACCGTCAGCGCCGTCGAGGACAGCAGCCCGAACAGCAGCGAGATCGCAAGACCCTGGAAGATCGGGTCGGCCAGGATCACCACCGCGCCGATCATCGCCGCGATGGCGGTCAGCAGGATCGGCTTGAACCGGGTCGCGCCGGCCTCGATCAGGATGTCCACCGTCACGCGCCGCTCGGGGTCGGCGTGGCGGATGAAGTCCACCAGCAGGATCGAGTTGCGCACGATGATCCCCGCCAGCGCGATGAAGCCGATCATCGACGTGGCCGAGAACGGGGCGTTGAACAGCCAGTGACCAGCTATGATCCCCAGGAAGGTCAGCGGCACCGGGGTCAGGATCACCAGCGGCAGGCGGAAGCTGCCGAACTGGGCCACCACCAGGATGTAGATGCCCAGCAGCGCCACGGCAAAGGCCGCGCCCATGTCGCGGAAGGTGACCCAGGTCACCTCCCACTCGCCGTCCCACAGCAGCACAGGCTGCTCGGTGCTGATCGGCTGGCCATGCAGCTTGACCTTCGGCTTCTGGCCCTCGTCCCACTCCATCGCGTCCAGCCGGTCGGCCACGGCCAGCATGCCGTAGAGCGGGGCCTCGAACTCGCCGGCCAGTTCGCCCGTGACCATGATCACGTCATAGCCGTTGTGCCGGAAGATCGGGGCCGAGGCGCGTTCCTCGGTGATCTGCACGACATCGCCGAGTTCCACGATGCCGCGGCTGCCCGGGATGGCGTTGGCCGGCACCGGGGTGGAAAGGGCGCGCTCGTCCATCACCCGGTCGCCGCGTTCGCGGGCGACGACGATCGGGATCGGGCGGCGGCCCTCGCCGCGATGGGAATAGCCCACGGTGGTCGTGGCGTTCAGAAGGCGCAAGGTCTGCAGCGCGTCGCTTTCCTGGACGCGGAAGAAATCCATGTCGCTGGCCGAAAGCTGGGCGCGCAGGCGGCGCGGCTGGGTGCCGTGGCTGTCATCGACATCGACCACGAAGGGCACGTCCTCGAACGCCGCGCGGACCTTGGTCGCCACCTGGTGCCGGGTCTCGGCATCGGGGCCGTAGATCTCGGCCAGCAGGGTGGAGATGACGGGCGGGCCCGGGGGCGGCTCGACCACCTTCAGCACGGTGCCCTTGGGAATGTCGAGTTCGCGCAGCCGCTCGCGCAGTTCCAGCGCGATGTCGTGGCTGGTGCGCTCGCGCTCGCCCTTGGGCGTGAGGTTGAGCTGGACGTCGCCCATCTCCGGGTTCCGGCGCAGGTAGTAGTGCCGCACCAGCCCGTTGAAGTTGAAGGGCGCGGCGGTGCCGGCATGGGTCTGGGCCGAGATCACCTCCGGCAGGTCCAGCGCCATTCGGGCGGCCGTCTGTGCCACGGCGTCGGTCGCCTCGACCGGGGCGCCCTCGGGCAGGTCGATCACCACCGCCAGTTCCGACTTGTTGTCGAAGGGCAAGAGCTTGACTGTCACGTCGCGGGTGTAGAGCGCGCCCAGCGAACCGAAGGATAGAACCACGACCACCAGCAGGAACAGGCCGGACGCGGCCTTGCTGCTCAGGATCGGTCTGGCCATGGCGGCGTAGACCCGGCCCAGCGGGCTGAAATGCTTGTGCCCGCCATAGGTGTCCTCGTCGCCATGGGCCGACATGTCCTTCTTGCCGGCGATCTTGACCATCAGCCAGGGCGTGATGATCACCGCCACGAAGAACGAGAAGATCATCGCGGCCGAGGCATTGGCCGGGATCGGGCTCATGTAGGGGCCCATCAGGCCCGACACGAACAGCATCGGCAGCAGCGCCACCACCACGGTCAGCGTGGCCACGATGGTGGGGTTGCCGACCTCGGCCACCGCCTCGATCGCCGCGGTCAGCCTGGGCTTGCGCACGTCCTTCGCCCAGTGGCGCGCGATGTTCTCGATCACCACGATGGCGTCGTCCACCAAGATCCCGATCGAGAAGATCAGCGCGAAGAGCGACACCCGGTTCAGCGTGTATCCCATGATATATGCGGCAAAGAGCGTCAGCAGGATGGTGACGGGGATGACCAGGGCCACCACCACCGCCTCGCGCCAGCCGATGGTCAGCAGCACCAGCGCCACGATGGAGACCGTGGCGAGGCCGAGGTGGAACAGCAGCTCATTGGCCTTTTCATTGGCCGTTTCGCCGTAATCGCGGGTGATCTCGACATCGACGCTGTGTGGGACGATCCCGCCCTCCATCGCCTCGACCCGGTGCAGGATTTCCTCGGCCACGGTCACCGCGTTGGCGCCGGCGCGCTTGGCCAGGGCCAGGGTCACCGCCGGCCGGCGCGAGATCTCGCCGTCCTCGCCCGCGGCGAGGGTCGCGACATGTTCTTCGTTTAGGTCGGTGACGAATTCTACATCCGCCACGTCGCGCACGTAGATGGTGCGCCCGTCGCGCGCGGTCAGTTCCAGATTGCCGATCTCGGCGGGGGTGGAGAGGGTCTTGCCGATCACCAGACCGATCTGCTCGCCCTCGTCGCGCAGGTTGCCCGCGGGCGCGGCGCTGTTGGCGCCCTGAACCTTGCCGGCCAGCTGTTGCAGCGTGACGCCGTAGAGCGCCAGCCGCTCCGGGTCGGGCGAGATGCGCAGCGCGTCCTCGGTGCCGCCGACGACATAGGTCAGGCCCACGTCCTGGATGCGCGAAAGCTGCGCCTCGACCTCGCGGGCGATGCGGGTGAGGTCGGCGGCGGTGACCGCGTCCTGCCCCGGCGCGGGCGAGAATGTCAGCGACACGATGGCCACGTCGTCGATGCCGCGGCCGACGACCAGCGGCTGCGGGATGCCCACCGGGATACGGTCGAGATTGGCCAGGATCTTGTCGCGCACCCGCAGGATGGCGGTGTCGGCCGAGACGCCGACCTCGAAGCGGGCGGTCACCATCACCCGGTCGTCGCGGGTGTCCGAATAGACGTGCTCGACCTGGTCGATGCCCTTGACTATGGTCTCCAGCGGTTCGGTGATCAGCTTCAGCGCGTCGTCGGCCGCCAGGCCGTCGGCATTGACGTGAATGTCCACCAGCGGCACCGAGATCTGCGGTTCCTCCTCGCGGGGCAGGCTGACCAGCGCGATCAGGCCCACGGCCAGCGAAGCCATCAGGAACAGCGGCGTCAGCGGCGAGGCGATGAAGGCCTGGGTCAGGCGCCCGGCGAGGCCCAGCACCCCTTGCGGCTCTTGCGTGTCGTCATTCATGGCCCAGCACCACCCGGTCGCCTTCCTCGAGCCCGGTCAGGATCTCGCGCCAGCGCGCCCCCTCGACCGTCACGGTCTGGCCGGGCACCACGGCGCGGCCCAGCACCTCGCCGGCCTCGGTTTCGATTTCCACGATATCCAGCCCGCCCGCGCGCGACAGCGCGGCCTCGGGAACGAGGATCGCCTGACGCTCGCCCACCGGCAGGCGGACGGGCACGCGGCGGCCGACGAAACGGGCGTCCAGCCCCTCGACCTCGACATCGGCCTCGACCCGGCCGCCCGAGATCTGCGGGTAAAGCTTGACCAGCCGGCCGCTGCGCGTCTCGGTACCGTCGGCCGTGGCCGCGATCTGGATGGTGTCGCCCTCGGCCAGTTCCCCGGCGTGGCGCTCGGGCACCGCGAGGCGCAGGAAGACGCCGCCACCGCCGATCACCGCCACCGCCTCGCCGGGCGTCACCACCGAGCCGCGCGAGATCGGCACCGACAGCACGACCCCCTCTTCGGGCGCCAGGACCTCGCCCTCGGTGACCTGCTGTTCGACAATCAGCCGTTCGGATTCGAGGCTGCGGATATTGCCCTCGATCACGTCGACCTGGGTCTGAAGTTGTTCCAGCCGCTGGCCGGTGATGAAGCCGCGCTCGATCAGCTGCTCGCCGCGCGTCAGATCAGCCTGCGCCGTTTCCAGCTGCGCCGCCAGCGCCTCCAGCTGCGCGTCGATCGAGTCCAGCTGGAAGGCCAGCTTGTCATCCTCGACCACCGCGACCTGCGCGCCGGCCTCGACCCGGTCGCCCTCGGTCACGCCCAGCGTGACGATGGTGCCCCCGATCCGGGCCCGCGCCGGAACCCGGTCCCGGGTCTCGACCACACCATAGACCGATTTCCATTCAGTGATCGGCTGCGCGGTGACGGTCAGTGTCTCGGCCTGCGCGCCTTGCGCGGCGAGCAGGACGATGAACGCGGTGATGGCCGCTCGCATGTCGTTGGTCCTTTCGCTGATCCCAGACGGGCAATAACACTAGCATACCGCTCTACCGCACCTGTCTCAAAGAGCATTGATCGAAATCAATTTTTCTGGCCGACTTGGGGGAGACGGGCGACGATCGCAGGAGGACGGCATGGAAAAGGGCGCCGAAGGACGGCCCGCGGGGCTGCGGATATTCCTGGCGGGCGACGTGATGACCGGGCGCGGGATCGACCAGATCCTGCCCCATCCGAGCGATCCGCAGCTGTTCGAGGGCTGGGTCTCTTCGGCCGAGGATTACGTGAGCCTGGCCGAGCGCGCCTGCGGCCCGATCCCGCGCCAAGTGCCGTTTTCCTATATCTGGGGCGACCTTCTGCCGGACCTCTCCGCGCGCGGCTGCGACCTGCGCATTGTCAATCTGGAAACCGCGATCACCCGCGCGGTAACCCATTGGCCGAAGGGGATCAATTACCGCATGTCGCCCGAGAATGTGGGGGCGCTGAGCGCCGCGCGGCTGGATGCCTGCACGCTGGCCAACAACCACGTTCTGGACTGGGGCGACGCCGGGCTGATCGAAACGCTGGAGGTGTTGGAGGGCGCAAGGATCGCGCAGGCGGGGGCCGGGCGCACGGCGCAGGAAGCCGAGGCGCCGCTGGCCCTGGACGTGCCGGGCAAGGGGCGTCTTCTGATCCTCGCCATGGGCAGCGGGACCAGCGGCGTGCCCGCCCAATGGCGCGCAGGACCCGATCGCCCCGGCGTTGACCTGCTGCCGGACGATCCCGAGGCGACGGTGACCGCCGTGCGCGAGCGTATCGCGCCCATCCGGCGGCAGGGCGACCTGCTGCTCTTCTCGGTGCACTGGGGGCCGAACTGGGGCTTCGACGTGCCCTTCCAGCAAAGGGCGCTGGCCCGCGCGCTGATCGACCGGGCCGGGGTGGACCTGGTCTTCGGCCATTCCTCGCACCATCCCAAGGGGATCGAGGTCTATCGCGGCAAGCTGATCGTCTATGGCGCGGGTGACCTGATCAACGACTACGAGGGGATCGGCGGGCAGGAGAGTTATCATCCCGATCTCGGGCTGGCCTATGTCGCCGATCTCACCCCGTCCACCGGCAAACTGGCGGGGCTGGAGTTGCTGCCCTATCGCCGCTGCGCCTTCCGGCTCAACCGCGCGGGGGAGGATGAGGTGGACTGGCTGGCCCACATGCTCGGCCGCGACAGCCTGCTGGGGGAGGGCGGGATCGTCCGGCAGCCCTCGGGGCCACTCTCCCTCCACATCGGCGGCTGACGGGGTTCAACCCGGCGCCGCCGCGCTGAAATGCGTGGCGAACCAGTCCGCGGCCAGCTCGATCACCCGGTCCAGCGTGCCCGGTTCCTCGAACAGGTGGGTGGCGCCGGGCACGATCTCCACCCGGTTCTCGCAGGTCAGTTTCGCCGCCGCGTCCTCGTTGAGCTCCAGCACCGTGTAATCCAGGCCGCCCACCACCAGCAGCACCGGCGCGCGGACCTGCGGCAGGGCCTCTCCCGCCATGTCGGCCCGCCCGCCGCGCGAAACCACGGAATTGACCCGGTCGGGCACGCGGGCGGCGGTGACCAAGGCCGCGGCGGCACCAGTGCTGGAGCCGAACAGGCCGATGGGCAGCGCCGCCAGCTCGGGCTGATCCTGCGCCCAGTCCAGCGCCTCGATCATGCGGACGCCAAGCAGCGGGATGTCGAAGACATTGGCGCGGTCGGCTGCCTCTTCCAGGGTCAGAAGGTCGAAAAGCAACGTGGCGATGCCGCGCTTGCCCAGCGCCTCGGCCACCCTGTTGTTGCGCGGGCTCAGGTGGCTGCTGCCCGCCCCATGGGCGAAGATGACCAGGCCGATCGGGTCGGGCGGCACCCGCAAGATGCCCTCGAGCCGCTTGTTCCCGACCGAAACGATCCGTTTTCCATCCGATTTGTCCGGCATGGCGCTCCTCCTTGGTCTGGCCCCGCACCGCTTGCGGACAGGATTGCGCATCCGGCGTCGACGCGCCTTGACACGGGTCAAGACGCGTGGCGGCCTGCCGTGCGAGGTTGGCGGGACAGGTTCGCAGCCACGGGGACTGACATGCCGGAACTGCCAGAGGTCGAGGTCTTCCGCCGCACCTTCGCTGAACGGGGCGTGGGGCATCGGATCGAGTCCGTCCGTCTGGATGATCCGGGCCGCCTGCGCGGCGCGCGCCCGGACGAGTTGCGGGCGGCGCTGGAACAGGACCGCTTTGCCGGGGTGCGGCGCCACGGCAAGATCCTGTTCGCCGAGACGGGCGGCGGCGCGGTGCTGGTGATGCATTTCGGGATGACCGGCGAATTGCGTTTCCCCGCCGCCGGGGAGGCCGAGCCCGAGGGCGCTGTCTTACGTTTGACCTTTGCCGACGGGTCGCGCCTGGCGGTGCTGAGCCGTCGCAAGCTCGGCTGGGTCGAACTGGCCGAGGACGCGGAAGACTATCTGAGCGCGCACCGCATCGGCCCGGATGCGCTGGAGATATCTGCACCCGCCTTCGCGGAGCGGATCGGGGCCGGGCGGGGCAGCCTGAAATCCGCGCTGATGGACCAGTCGAAGATCGCCGGGATTGGCAATGTCTATTCCGACGAGATCCTGTTCCGTGCCGGGCTCTTGCCGCGCGGCAGGGGGCAGGACCTCGGCGCGGCGCAACTGGGACGGCTGCATGCCACCATGCAGTCTGAGTTGGAACGGGCCATCGAAACCTTGGCCTCCGGCCGGGACCTGCCCGAAGACTGGCTCGCGCAACACCGCGAGAAAGGCGCGCGCTGTCCGCGCTGCGGCACCCCACTGCGGCGCGAGAAGATCAGCGGGCGCAGCGCCTATTTCTGCCCGCGCTGCCAAGGGTTGGCCGGGACGTGACGCGCAGGCGGTGCGCGGTCAGTCCGGGTCGGTCCCCACGCGCGGCACGCGCGAGGTGTCCCGGGCCAGTTTGCGCTCCGGCTTGAGGGCCCCCTCGGGGTCGAGCAGCCTCTGGATATCGCCGAATTCCAGCGTCTCCTGCTTCTCCAGTTCCTCGATCAGGTTCTCCACTTCCGGCTGGTGCGCGGTCAGCAGTTCCGCCGCGGTTTCCTCGGCCTGCTTGAGCAGCGCCATCACGGCCTCGTCCACCAGCGCGGCGGTGGCGTCGGCGTGGTCGGGGGGCTGCGCGATGGCCTGGCCGAGGAAGGGGTGATCCTCGCTGCGGCGCAGGTCGATGGGGCCCAGCTCGGGGCTCATGCCCCAGCGGGCGACCATGGCGCGGGCCATGCGGGTGGCGCGCCGGATATCGTCGTCGGCACCCGAGCTGACCGTGCCGATCAGCAACCGCTCGGCCGCGCGCCCGGCCAGCAGGATGACAAGCTGCGCGCGCAGGTAATTCTCGTCCTCGGTATGACGTTCGCTCTCGCTGAGCATATGGGTGCCGCCCAGCGCGTGGCCGCGCGGGATGATGGTGACCTTGTAGAGGGGGTCGGCATCCGGCAGGTAGAAGGCCGCCGCCGTGTGCCCGGCCTCGTGCACCGCCAGGCGACGGTGCTCGTCGGGGCGGATGGCCAGCGTGCGCACGGTGCCCATCATCACCTTGTCGCGCGCCTCGTTCAGGTCGGCCCGCTCGATCAGCGTGGCGCCCCGTCGCGCCGCGGCTATGGCGGCCTCGTTCAGCAGGTTTTTCAGGTCGGCACCGGAAAAGCCCGGCGTGCCCGCGGCCATAAGGTCGAGATCGGCGGTGTCGGCCAGCGGCAGCTTGCGCGCATGGATATCGAGGATGGCGCGCCGCGCCGCCTTGTCGGGCAGGTTCAGCGTCACGTGCCGGTCGAAGCGGCCGGGGCGCAGCAGGGCCGGGTCCAGCACGTCGGGGCGGTTGGTGGCGGCCAGCACGACCACCGCCTCGCGCTCGGAAAAGCCGTCGAGTTCGGCCAGGATCTGGTTCAGCGTCTGTTCGCGCTCGTCATGGCCGCCGCCCAGCCCGGTGCCGCGGGTGCGCCCGATGCTGTCCAGCTCGTCGATGAATATGACCGAGGGCGCGGCCTTGCGGGCGGCCTCGAACATCGCGCGCACGCGGCCGGCGCCGACCCCCACGAAAATCTCGATGAATTCGGAACCCGAGGTGGAAAAGAACGGCACGTCGGCTTCGCCAGCCAGCGCCTTGGCCATCAGCGTCTTGCCGGTGCCGGGCGGGCCCATCAGCAGCACGCCGTGGGGCACCTCGGCGCCGAGCCGGTGGAACCGTTCGGGCTCGCGCAGGAAGTCGATCAATTCCGAGACCTCGCGCTTGGCCTGGTCCTGGCCGGCGACGTCGTCGAAGGTCACCTTGCGGCTCGGTTTCTGCGGCTTGGCGAACCGCCCGGTCAAAAGGCCGCCGCGGGTCGGGCCCATTCCCCCTGCGAGGTTGCCCATCATCCGCCGTTGAAGCCACAGGTAGAAGCCCAGCAGCACGATCCAGGGCAGCATGTAAGAGAGGATCGACCCCTGCGGCGGCTTTTCGGCCGAGATCTCGATCCCCTGCTGCTCCAGAAGGGGCAGCAGTTCCGGATCGTTCTGTGCGGGGGTGACGGCATTCAGGGTTTCCGTCACCTCTCCCTTCCGGGTGGCGACGATCTCGTGCTCCTGCAGCGTGACCGAGTCGATCTCGCCGTCGCGAATCATCTCCTTCATCTCGCTGTAGGGTACGGATTGCCCCTGGGCGGCCGGTTCCAGCCACAACCCGCCGAAGACGACGAACAGCAGGAAGGCAGCCAGCAGCCCCCAGGCCAGCCATTCGGAGCCGTCCGGGCGGTTTTGCGGGGGTCTGTCGTCGTTCGGCATGCTCGGAGCGCCCGTTCTGAGTTTCGCTGAGGGGCAGCGTCGCCGGTGGCACGGATGTCGTCCTTGACCGATATCAACCACCGTGGGCCCGGCCCGCAGGTTGATCGGGATCAATCCGCAGGCTGCATCCTGTGATACCCTGCAAGGGCAGGGAGGTGAAGCAATGGCCGACGATTTTGTGAAACGCGAACGCATGGTGGCCGAGCAGATCCGCGCCCGAGGCGTCCGCGACCCGCGGGTGCTCGAGGCGATGCGCCACGAGCGACGGGAACGCTACCTGCCCGTGCATCTTCACGACCGGGCCTACGAGGACCTGCCGCTGCGCGTGGCCGAGGGGCACTGGATGGCCGCGCCCCATGTCACCGCCTATCTGGTCGAAGCGCTAGCCCTGAAGGGGGGCGAGAAGGTGCTGCTGATCGGGCTCGGCGCCGGCTATTCCGCGGCGTTGCTGGCGCGGATCGCGGGTGATGTCTATGCGATCGAGCGCGACGGCCCGCAGGCCGAGAAGGCCGCCTCGGCCTTGGCCGATGCCGGGCATCCCAATGTCCACGTTCTGCATGACGAGGGCAGCCGCGGCTGGATCGAGGAGGGCCCGTTCGACGCCATACTGGTGCGCGCCGCCGTGCCCGTTGTCCCCGAGGCGTTGAAGCCGCAGCTCGCGCATGGGGGGCGGATGGTGGTGGCGGTCGGCGACGACCTCCACGCGCAGGAGATCGTGCGCATCACGCGGCGCGACGGCGGCCGTTTCGACCGTGAGGACCTGGCGGATGTGCGTTTCGTGCCGCTGCTGGGCCCGCAGGGCTGGGAAGACGAGCTGCGCCGGCGCGAGCCGGGCCCGCCGCGGATGATCCAGCACCGTCCCGTCACCACGGACGACCTGCCCGGGCTGATCCTGCGCCGCGGGCAAAGCTTCGAGGATGCGGCAACCGCCGATCTCGGCCCGCTGGTCGAGCGGGCGGGGGCGCATCGCGTGGTGCTGATCGGCGAGGCCAGCCACGGCACCTCCGAATTCTACCGGATGCGCGGGCGCATCACCCAGCGCCTGATCGAGGAGCATGGCTTCACCATCGTCGCGGCCGAGGCCGACTGGCCCGACGCCGCGCGGCTTGACGCCTATGTGCGTCACCGCGAGGCGCCGTCGGAAGAGTGGGCCGCCTTTGCCCGCTTCCCCGCCTGGATGTGGCGCAATGCCGAAACCCGGGATTTCCTGCACTGGCTGCGCGCCCACAACGCCGGCAAACGGGGGGCGTCTCAGGCCGGGTTTTACGGGCTGGACCTCTACAGCCTCTACGGGTCGGCCCAGGCGATCCTCGACTATCTCGACCAGGAGGACCGGGACCTGGCGGCATTGGCGCGGCAGCGCTATGGCTGCCTGTCGCCCTGGGAGGCCGACCCGGCCGCCTATGGCCATGCCGCGCTGACCGGCGCTTACCGCGACTGCGCCGAGGACGTGACGGAAATATTGGTGGAACTGCATCGGAAACGCGCCGACCTCGTGGGGCGCGACGCCGCGCGGTTCCTCGACGCGGCCCGCAACGCGCAGCTCGTGACCAATGCCGAGCACTATTACCGGGCCATGTATTACGGCTCACGCACGGCGTGGAACCTGCGCGACGACCACATGTTCGACACGCTGCAGGCGGTGATGGCGCATCACGGCAGCGGCTCCAAGGCCGTGGTCTGGGCGCATAACTCGCATATCGGCGATGCGCGGGCGACCGAGATGTCGAAACGCGGCGAACGCAATCTCGGCGAGCTCTGCGTGCGCGGCTTCGGCGCGGCGGCCTATCGCATCGGCTTCGGCACCGACCACGGGACGGTGGCGGCGGCCTCGGCCTGGGACGGTCCGATGGAGGTCAAGCAGGTCCGCCCGGCGCATGCGCAAAGCTACGAGCGGCAGTTCCACCTGACCGAGGCGCCGGGCCTGATCCTGCCCCTCCGGCCCGGCCATGAACTGGACGTGGCGACCCAGTTGGCCACGCCGCGGCTGGAGCGGGCGATCGGGGTGATCTACCGACCCGAGAGCGAGTTCGCCAGCCACTATTTCGAGGCGGAACTCTCCCGGCAGTTCGACGAATACATCTGGATCGACCGGACGAGCGCGGTCACGCCCCTGCCGGTGCATCGCGAGGCGGGGCCGCCGGACACCTACCCGTTCGGGACCTGAGGCGCAGTCCGGGGGCCGGCCGCGTGATCCCAGGCCGGGGACCCGGCGTGTCCAGCGGAAAGCCGCCGAACCCGCCGGGGGTCGCTGGACTCCCCGCGCTGCGAGGCCCATTTCGGTGTCTCTGAGAAAGGAGGCCTGTCATGCGTTATTCTGCGGTTCTCGGGATCGTCCTCGGCACCATCGCGCTGGTTACTGGCCCGGCACAGGCGGCGCCGAAAGGTTGCCCGCCCGGATTGGCGAAGAAGAATCCGCCCTGCGTCCCCCCGGGGCTGGCCAAGAAGAGGTACCCCGATCCGTATCCGTACCGGTATCGCGTGGGTGACTACGTCGCCGACGATTACATCGTCATCCGGCGCCCGGGACGTTACGGCCTCGATCCCAACGAAACCTACTATCGCATCGGGGATCACGTTTTCCGGGTCGACCGGGAAACCCGCGAGGTTCTCGACTTCATCGGCGCGGCGGCGGCGTTGCTCGACTGAGGGCGGGCGCCGCCGCCGCGCCTGATGATTACAGGGTGATCGCCTGCCCTTCGCGCAGCACGGTCAGCGGCGCGCCGAGGGCGGAGGCGCCGTAGGCCGACTGCATTGCGTCGATCCCCTCCTGGTAGAGGGCGTAGGTGGAATGGTGCACGGGAAGGGCCCGCGCCGCCCCTGAGCGCGCCACGAATTCGACCGCCTGCGCGCCGTTCATCGAAAGCTGGCCAAGCGCACCGTTCACTCCGACCGCACCCAGATGCGGAATGACCAGGTCGGCGGCGGGCCTCGCGCTAAGGAAGGCGGCCACCGGATCTGTCATAAACGTGTCGCCCGCCCAGTAGACGCGGGTTGTCCGACCGGCCTTTTCCACCTCGATCCAGTACCCGTTGCCGAGCCCGAGCATATCCGACACGGCGGCATTCAGCGAATGGACGGCGGGCGCGGCGGTGATCGACACTTTCGCGCTTTCGGCCACGAATGCGCGCGTTGCGCCGTGGGCAAGGGCCTGTGCGGCAAACCCCTTGGCCTGCAACGCCCCGCGGTCATGTGCCGGGCAGAGCAGCGGCCCGTTCCCGCCAAGCCAGGCCTGCGCCTCCTGGTCGAAATGGTCCTCGTGGGCGTGGCTGAGCAGCACGACATCATAGCCCGCATGGCCGAGCCCCGGGAAGGGCGTGAGGCGTTCGTGCCTCTTGACGTTCGGCCCCTTCGAGAGATCGAACATCTCGTTCGGGTCGCCCATCTCGAAGGCTTCCTTGCCCTCGCCGAAACACGGATCGGTCAGGATGCGAAGCCCGTCGATATCAAGCTCCATCGTCGCCCCGCCCAGCCAGCGCAGGGCCAGCGCCGCCGCCGGTGCCCTGGCCCGCGCGGGTGCCAGCGGAAGGGTGGCGGATAAGGCCGCCGCGCCGCCGAGTTTGAGGAATTCGCGTTTGTTCATTGGCACCTCCTGTGTGTTGCCTTTGACTTACGCGTGTGCCTCTATTCGGATAATCCGAGAAAAATAGAATTTACTAAGCGGAATTTTCGAATAATGGAGAACCTGCGGAACATCGGAACCTTTGTTGAAGTGGCCGATAGACTCAGCTTTGCCGATGCCGCGCGGCGTCTCGGCGTTCCGCCCTCGACGGTCACGACGCGGGTGCGAGCGCTTGAGGCGGAACTGGGCGTGCGCCTCCTCGAACGCTCGACGCGCAGCGTGGCGCTGACCGCCGAAGGCGCGATATTTGTCGAGAAATGCCGCCGGGCGCTTGCCGAGATTGCCGAGGCGCGCGCGCTGGTCGGTTCGGCGCAGGAGGCCGAGGGGCTGGTGCGGGTGTCGATCCCGACCGCGTTCCCGAAAGAGCAGTTCGCCATCCTTGTCGGGCGGTTTCGGGATCAAAACCCCGGCATCACGATCCAGATCACGGTCGACGACAGGCCGGCCTCTTTCGTGCGCGACGGGGTCGATCTGGCGCTGCGCGGGCGCAAGCCGGGCGGGGGCGGGGTAGTGGCGCGCAAGCTGTGCGACATCCCGGTCGTTTTCGCCGCCCCGGCGGGCCGCGCGCAGGACGAGGCCCTGCCGGTGCTGCGGCCCCTGTCACGCCCGCACCACGGGCGCGGGGCAGGGGAGGGCATCGTTACCCATTCGATGGAGCTTGTTCGGGCTTTCGTCCTGGTCGGGCGCGCCCGCGCCTACCTGCCGCTGCCGCTGTGCCGCGAGGCGATCGCCTCCGGGCAGATCGAAACGGCCCCCGGTCCCGATGGAGTGGCGCCGCCCCTGCCGCTGTTCCTGGTCTACCAGGACCGGCGCCACCAGCCCTTGCGGGTGCGGCTTTTCAAGGATTTCCTGGTCGCGGAACTGGCGAGCGTGAGAAAGGGCGGCTAGATCGCGGCGCCTATTTGCAGTAGGGGCCGCCCCGGTAGCGGGCCGTGTCCAGATGGAAATGGTCCTTGTGGTACTTGTCGGAATTGGGGCCGAGGACCGTGCCGAAGGGGCCGCAGGCGGCGCGGTGCATTTTCTTCAGAAGCTGTTTCTGAACCGGGTCGCGCCAGCCCTTCAGCACCGACAGCGACACACCGTTCTTCAGGTTCACCGCGGCCACGTCGACGGCGCGGCCCCGCCCGTGCTCGGAGATCTTGGCGCCGGGACGGCTGTTGCGGGTGCGGCAGGAATAGCTGGCCACCACGCGCAGCGACTCCACCCCTCCGCCAAGCCGCCCGACGGTGGGCTTCACGCCCTTGCGCACCCAGGACTTGAGCGCCTGCGCGGTCTGGCAGTCCATCGTCGCCGGCCGGCTCAGCGCGACGCCGTCGACCGAGGTCACGCGCACCGGGCGGTCCAGGCCGCAGCCCGACAGCTTGGCCGGGATCGGCGGTAGGGCCTCGCCGCGAATGGCGCGGTCGCCGCAGATCGCCCCGGCCTTGCCGGTGCCGGTGACGGCCGAGGGCTGGGTGCGGACCACCGCCGCGGTGCGGATCAGCCGCGCCTGGCCCAGCCCGTCCGGGCGCGACTCGGGACGGATCGAATGACCGACCGCGCTGGCCGAGGAGACCTCGATCACCTGCCCGGGCCGCTCGGCCCGCAGGGGCCGCGGGTGGGGCCGGATCTGCGCGGCGTAATAGACCGGCACCAGCACCGGTCGCACCACCGGGGCCATTGCCGGCCGCGGCGCGGCGGGCGGCAGCGCAACGGGGGCGGTGCCCGCCACGGGACGCGGCCGCGGGCGGATTTGGGCCCGGTAATAGACCGGGACCGCCACCGGGCGCGGCACGAACCCGGCGGCCGCACCGGGGCGCGGCATGGGGCGCAGCGAGCTTTCGGGCGCGGCCAGCGCCATCCCCCCGGTCAGAGCCAGGGCCAGAACGGATGCCAGGCCGCGGATCCTCACTTGCGCTCCTTCGCCCGGCCGAAATCGGGCGCTTCGGTATCCTGCCCCGCCTCGATGATGCCCCGGCGAATGGCGCGGGTGCGTGTGAAGTAGTCGTGCAGCATTTCGCCGTCGCCGGTGCGGATCGCGCGTTGCAGCGCGAACAGCTCCTCGGTGAAGCGGCCGAGGATTTCCAGCGTGGCCTCCTTGTTGGTCAGGAACACGTCGCGCCACATGGTCGGGTCGCTGGCCGCGATCCGCGTGAAGTCGCGGAAACCGGCGGCGGAATACTTGATCACCTCGCTGTCGGTGACCCGGCGCAGGTCGTCGGCCACGCCCACCATCGTGTAGGCGATCAGGTGCGGTGCGTGGCTGGTGACGGCCAGCACGAGGTCGTGGTGATCGGCGTCCATCTCCTCGACATTGGCGCCCATGCCTTCCCACAGCGCCCGCAGCCGCGCCACGGCCTCCGGATCGGACCCCTCGACCGGGACCAGCAGGCACCAGCGGTTGTCGAACAGCTCGGCAAAGCCCGCGCGGGGGCCGGAATGCTCGGTCCCGGCCAAGGGGTGGCCGGGGATGAAATGCACGCCCTCGGGGATATGCGGCCCCACCGCCTCGATCACCGCCCGCTTGACCGAGCCCACATCGGTGACGGTGCAGCCCGGTTTCAGATGGTCGGCAATCTCTTCTGCCACGGCGCCCATGGCGCCCACCGGGACAGCCAGAACCACCAGGTCGGCGCCCTCGACCGCCTCGGCGGCGCTGTCCACCACCCGGTCGCACAGGCCGATCTCGGCGGCCACCTTGCGGGTTTCGGCGCTGCGGGCGGTGCCCACGACCTCGCCGACCAGCCCGGCCCGGCGCATGGCATGGGCCATGGAGCCCGCGATCAACCCCAGCCCGATCAGCGCCACGCGGTCGTAGATCACGCTCATGCCTGCTGCCCCTTGAACTCGCGCACCGCATGCGCGACGCGGCGGCACGAGGCCTCGTCACCCACGGTGATGCGCAGGCAGTTGGGCAGCTTGTAGCCCGCCACCCGGCGCACGATGATGCCCTTCGATTTCAGCCAGTCGTCGCAGGCCTCGGCCTCGTCCTGGCTGGCAAAGCGGGCGAGGACGAAATTCGCGCAGGAGGTATCCGAAGGCACGCCGGCCTCGGCCAGCGCCTCGGCCAGCCAGGCGCGCAGGCGGGTGTTCTCGGCCCGGCATTTCTCGGCATAGGCGGTGTCGCGCACCGCGGCCTCGGCGGTGTCCAGCTGGGGCTGGCTGAGGTTGAACGGCCCGCGCACGCGGTTCAGCACGTCGATGATCGCCTGCGGGCCGTAGCCCCAGCCGATCCGCAGCCCGCCCAGCCCGTAAAGCTTGGAGAAGGTCCGCGTCATCACCACGTTGTCGCGCGCCTCGACCAGCGCGGCGCCGCCATCGTAGCCCTCGACGAACTCGGCATAGGCGCCGTCGAGGACAAGGATCGCCTGCGGCGGCAGGCCGTCGGCCAGCCGGGCCACCTCGTCGCCGCCGATCATGGTGCCGGTGGGGTTGGCGGGGTTGGCGATAAAGACCAGCCGGGTGCGGTCGGTGCAGGCGGCGAGGATGGCGTCGACATCGACGACGCGCTCGCGCTCCGGCACCTCGACCGGGGTCGCGCCCGCGGCCAGGGCCGAGATGCGATACATGGAAAACCCGTGCTCGGTATGGATCACCTCGTCGCCCGGGCCGGCATAGGCCTGGCACAGGAAGGTGATGATCTCGTCCGAGCCGACACCGCAGATCACGCGCGACGGGTCCACCCCGTGCACCTCGCCGATCGCTTCGCGCAGGCTGGCGTGGTCGGTGGGCGGATAGCGGTGCAGGTTGTGCGCGCTGCGGGCGAAGGCCTCTTTCGCCTTGTCCGAGGGGCCGAAGGGGTTTTCGTTCGAGGACAGCTTGACGACGTCGGACACGCCTTCGACATGGCTCTGCCCGCCCTGGTAGAGCTTGATCTCCATGATGCCGGGCTGGGGCTGAATGTCAGACATCGAAAACCTCCTACTTGCCGTGGTTTCTACCGCCGGTCCGATCTCAAGGCCAGCGGGAAACCGCCGGGTCCGCCGGGTCGGGATTGCACTGTTGCGTGCATGTCTACAGGGGGGGCGGGTGGCCCGGCGCCG
>JBNGCX010000001.1:0-122009 GCA_049974865.1 Paracoccaceae bacterium | reverse complement strand
CGCGGCCTCGACCTTGTCCAGTTTCTGGCCGGTATGCCGCACGTAGATCTCGTTCAGGCGCTTCTTCAGCTTCATGGTCTCCTCGGCGTGGATCATGATATCCGTCGCCTGGCCCTGGTAGCCGCCCGAGGGCTGGTGCACCATGATGCGGCTGTTGGGCAGCGAGAAGCGCATTCCCGGCGCGCCCGCGGCCAGCAGCAGCGACCCCATCGAGGCCGCCTGTCCCACCACCAGCGTCGAGACCTTGGGCTTGATGTATTGCATCGTGTCGTAGATCGACAGGCCGCTGGTCACCACGCCGCCGGGGCTGTTGATGTACATGCTGATTTCCTTGGACGGATTCTCCGCCTCCAGGTGCAGCAGCTGGGCCACGATCAGGCTGGCCATGCCGTCATGCACCGGGCCGGTGACGAAGATGATCCGTTCCTTCAGCAGGCGCGAGAAGATGTCATAGGCCCGCTCCCCGCGCGAGGTCTGCTCGACCACCATCGGCACCAGGTTGTTCATGTAGAATTCGTAAGGATCGTTCATCTCTGCCCGCCTGTTGCTTTGCGCCCATGATAGGCGCGCGAAACCTCACAGAGTCTTAGGGCCGCGTTCGGGGGGCTGCAAGGGGCGCTGCGTCAGTTTCCTGACCCGGACCGGCGCTCACGCACGCTACACGGGCATTTGTGCGCGCGGGGTCTTTCCCTGGGCGGCCCCGGCTTGGCATAACCTCCCGGAGGGGCAATGGAGGACCAAGAAATGCTGAAACGCCTGATCGTGGGGCTGGGGCTGTCGCTGGCGACCGCCGCGGGGGCCGCGCCAGACCCGAAAAACTGGGACGCCGTGCTGGAGGAGGCAAGCGGCCAGACCGTCTACTGGAACGCCTGGGGCGGCTCGACGGCGACCAACGACTTTATCCGCTGGGCGGGCGATCAGGTGGAAGAGCGCTACGGCGTAACCGTCGAGCATGTGAAGCTGTCCGACACCGCCGACGCCGTGGCCCGCGTGCTGGCCGAGAAGACCGCCGGCAAGGACGAGGGCGGCGCGATCGACCTGATCTGGATAAACGGCGCAAATTTCGCCGCGATGAAGGCAAACGGCCTGTTATTCGGCCCCTGGGCGGGCGACCTGCCCAACTGGAAATATGTCGACGTGGCGGGCAAGCCCGCCGTGATCTCGGATTTCACCGTGCCCACCGACGGGCTGGAAAGCCCCTGGGCCATGGCGCAGGTCGTCTTCTATTACGACACCGCCCGCCTGCCCGAGCCGCCGAAATCCATGCCCGCCCTGCTGGACTGGGCCCGCGCGAATCCGGGCCGCTTCACCTTTCCCCAGCCGCCGGATTTCCTGGGCACCACCTTCATGAAACAGGCGCTCTACGGCATGGTCGAGGAGCCGGCCCTGCTGCAGCAGCCCGTCGAGGAGGTTGATTACGAGGCCGTCACCGCCCCCCTCTGGGCCTTCCTCGATGAGTTGACGCCGCATCTGTGGCGCCAAGGCCGGGCCTATCCGCAAACCGGGCCGCGGCAGATCCAGCTGATGGCCGATGGCGAGGTCGACCTGGCGATCTCGTTCAGCCCGGGCGAGGCCTCGACCGCCATTGCCAACGGGCAGCTCCCGGACACGGTGCGGACCTTCGTGCTCGAGGGCGGCACGATCGGCAATGCCAGCTTCGTCGCCATCCCCTACAACGCCAATGCCAAGGCCGGCGCCATGGTGCTGGCCGATTTCCTGCTCTCGCCCGAGGCCCAGGCCCATGCGCAGGACCCGGACGTGCTGGGCTATGGCACGGTGCTGGACCTCGCCAAGCTGGACGCCGGGGACCGCGCCCGCTTCGACGCGCTGGAGCTGGGCATCGCCACGCTCTCGCCCGAGGAGCTCGGCCCCGCCCTGCCCGAGCCGCACCCTTCGTGGATGACGCGGATCGAAGCCGACTGGCAGGCGCGCTTCGGCACCGCGCAGTAACCTGATGCGCCTGCGTTACGCCCCCGCGCTGACGCTGGCGCTGATGCTGGGCCCGGTGCTGGCCGGGCTGGCGGGCACGCTGCTGCCCGCCATCGGCATCTTTCCCGCGCTGGGCGGCACCGCGCCCAGTTTTGCGCCCATCGAGGCGCTGCTGGGCTGGCCGGGCCTGGGGCCGGCCGTCGGGCTGTCGCTGGGCACGGGGCTTGCCGCCACGGCCCTGTCGCTGCTTCTGACGGCGCTGATCGTGGGCAGCTGGCACGGCACCCGCGCCTTCCGCTGGCTCGAATCGCTGCTTTCGCCGCTGTTGTCGGTGCCCCATGCCGCCGCCGCCTTCGGCATCGCCTTCCTGATCGCGCCCTCGGGCTGGATCGCGCGGATTGTCTCGCCCTGGGCCACGGGCTGGACCCGCCCGCCCGACCTGCTGATCGTGCAGGACCCGTGGGGGCTGGCCATGACACTGGGCCTTGTCATCAAGGAGATGCCCTTCCTTCTGCTGATGACGCTGGCCGCCCTGCCCCAGGCTCAGCCGCACCGGAGCATCGCCGTGGCGCAGGCGCTCGGCTACGGGCGGCTGACCGGCTGGCTGAAGGTGGTCTTCCCCCGCGTCTATGCCCAGACCCGGCTGCCGGTTTACGCGGTGCTGGCCTATTCCATGTCGGTGGTGGACGTGGCGATGATCCTCGGGCCCAACACCCCGCCGCCGCTGGCGGTGCAGGTGGTGCGCTGGATGACCGACCCCGACCTCGCCCAGCGCTTCACCGCCGCCGCCGGA
The DNA here is from genome assembly GCA_049974865.1 of Paracoccaceae bacterium. GTDB lineage: Bacteria > Pseudomonadota > Alphaproteobacteria > Rhodobacterales > Rhodobacteraceae > JAGSOU01. Next base: position 119,287 of record JBNGCX010000001.1, on the reverse strand, counting down.
GCGACCCTGCAACTGGCGCTGGTGATCGGCGCGCTGATCGCCTGGCGCGGGGCCGAGATCGCCGTGGCCTGCCTCGGCCGTGCATGGATCGCGCAGGGCGGCCGCCACCATGCCGACGCGCTGGGGCGGCGCATGGCGCTGGTCCTCGGCGGGCTGTCGGCGGGGCTGGTGCTGGCCGGGCTCGCGGGGCTGGCGCTGTGGTCGGTGGCGGGGTTCTGGGGCTTTCCCGACGCCCTGCCCGACACCCTCACCCTGCGGCCCTGGATGCGCCACGGCCCCGCCCTGCTGGACCCGACCGTGGACACCATCCTGATTGCCGGGGCCGCGACCGCGCTGGCGCTCGGCCTGACGCTGGCCTGCCTGCAGGCCGAGCAGCGATTTGGCCTGACCCCCGGCGCGCGCAGCCTGTGGCTGCTCTACCTGCCGCTGCTGGTGCCCCAGATCGCATTTCTCCCCGGCCTGCAGACGCTGGCGCTGATGGCGGGGGCGGACATGGGGCGCGGGGCGGTGATGCTGGGGCATCTGGTTTTCGTGTTGCCCTACGTCTTCCTGTCTCTGGGCGATCCGTTCCGAAACTGGGACAGCCGGCAGGCCACGGTGGCCGCGGCGCTGGGCGCGGGGCCCGCGCAGATCTTCTGGACGCTGCGCCTGCCGATGCTGCTGGCCCCGGTGCTGACGGCGGCGGCGGTGGGATTCGCCGTGTCGGTGGGGCAATACCTGCCCACGCTGCTGATCGGCGGCGGGCGGGTGCAGACGCTGACGACCGAGGCCGTGGCGCTGGCCTCGGGCGGGGACCGGCGGCTGATCGGGCTATATGCCATCGCGCAGACCGGCGTGGTGATCCTGGGCTTTGCACTGGCCATCGCCGCACCGCGGCTGGTCTGGATCAACAGGCGGGGGATGCGCGCGGGATGAACGAGAGCGGACTGATCCTCGACAAGCTGACCATCCTGCGGGGCGATGCCCCGCTGGTGTCCGTCGACCTGCGGATCGCGCCGGGCGAGGTGGTCACGGTGATGGGCCCCTCGGGCGTGGGAAAATCCACCCTGCTGGCGGCAATCACCGGCACGCTGGCGCCGGACTTTGCCCTGCGGGGCGGCATTCGCCTCGACGGGCAGGACCTGACCGCCCTGCCGCCCGAGGCGCGCCATGTGGGCATCCTGTTCCAGGACGACCTGCTGTTCCCGCACCTGTCGGTGGGGGCGAACCTGGCCTTCGGCCTTGCCCCCCGCATCAAGGGCCGCGCCGCCCGGCGCGCCCGGGTCGAAGAGGCGCTGGCCGAGATCGGGCTGGCTGGCTTTGCCGAGCGCGACCCGGCCACGCTGTCGGGCGGGCAGAAGGCGCGGGTGGCGCTGATGCGGATGCTGCTGTCCGAACCTCACGCGCTGTTGCTGGACGAACCCTTCTCGCGGCTCGACGCCGCCCTGCGCGGGCAGATCCGCCAGTTGGTCTTCAGCCGCGCCCGCGCGCTGGGCCTGCCCACCCTGCTGGTCACCCACGACGCCGCCGATGCCGAGGCCGCCGGGGGGCGCGTGATCGAATTGGCGGCGATGGGCTAGGCGGCAGGAATATTCGCGAAAACCGGCTGGCGCGGGGCTGTGGAACCGGGCATCGGGCGGGATAGGGCCCCGCCCCTGCGATGGCCCCAAAACCGGCATGAAACCGGCTGCCGGCTGCACCAGGGAGGTAGTGCGCACCGGCTGGAAACCAGCCGCAGGGGGCGGGGTCAGGCGGAGTCGGCTATACTCCACCCCGCAGCCGGAACACCGTAGGATCGCTGGCGTCCGGCCAGACGCGGGACAACGGGGAAGACGCTGTCCCGGCATCTTCGGGAAGAGCAACTAGCGCATTGCGGCGGCTCTGTGCATGCGCCGATTGCCGCAGGTGCCAACAAAGGGCCGGACGCGCGGAAAACGGCCGGGTCGCGGCGGCTCTTCTCGTTATGTATGGTCAAACATATAGGCCGCGCCGAGGACTGCAAGCGTTATATTTCGCCGAACCATTCGACGGGCCGGATGCGGCGGCTTTCCCGCCCCCGGCGCGGGGTCATCCCTCGTCGACGTAGCCCTCGACCTGCTCGGATCGGACCCGGCGCAGGATCTCGACCAGCATGGCGGTGTAAAGCCCCATGTTCAGCAGCCCGTTCGAGGCCGCCAGCCCGCCCAGGATGCGCCATTCCTGCGGCAGCAGGATGTCGCCGAAGCCCAGCGTGGTGAAGGCGACGATGGAAAAATAGGCCGCAGGCTCCAGCGCGTCGAACACGCCCAAATAGATGAAGGCCAGCGCCCAGACCCAGACCGACAGCGTCAGGATCGCCAGCACCATCAGCACCGTCACCAACAGCGTAAGCGCCAGTTTCAGCGCGTGCGGCGGGCGGATCAGCCAGAAGCCGGTCAGCGTGACCAGCATTTCCGCCGCCCAGAACCCCGCGGCGGCGATGACGACCGTCACCAGGATGAGCTCCGTGCCGATGAACAGCTGGTAGAACATGCGTTAAACCCTTGCGGACCTGCGTTTTTGGCCATTTGACTCAAATACGCCCGGCGCCGCAAGCCGATCGCTTCAGGCGCCCAGCCTCTCAGCCAGGTAGGCCACGGCCTTGTCCGGGGTCTCGATCTTCGGATAGTCCTCCTCGGCGATGGAGACGCCCAGCCGCTTGTGAATGGCGGCCACCAGGTTGAGGATGTCCATCGAATCAAGCTCCAGGTCGTCCTGCAGGTGCTCGTCGCCTTCCACCGTGTCGGGGTCGATGTCGGGCGCGACATTGACCAGCTCCTCGATAAAGGCTTTGCGGATGTCGTCAGGGGTCATAGGGCCTCCGGGGTTTGCAGAAGGGTTTCGATCTCGGACAGGAACTTGGCGCCCAGCCGCCCGTCGCTGGCACGGTGGTCGGCGGCCAGCGAGGCGGTGACCGTGGTGCGGGGCACGACCTGCCCGCCGATCACCGCCGGCTCCTGGCGCGGCGTGCCGAAGGTCACCAGCGCCACCTGCGGCGGATAGATGATGCCCGCCATCGCGTCGACGCCGTTCTCGCCGAGGCTGGAGACGGTGATGGTGCCATCGGTCATTTCCGAACTGCGCAGCCGCCCGGCACGGGCGCGGGCGATCACGTCGCGCATCGCCGCCATGGTCTCGTCGAGGGACAGCTTGTCGGTGTCGCGTATTGCCGGCGCGACCAGCCCGCCGCCGCGCAGCGCCACGGCAAAGCCGGCATGGACCTCTTTCGAGGCGCTGAACCCGTCCGTGAAATGCCCGTTCACCGCCTTGGATTTGGCGGCGGCCAGGGCCGTGGCCTTCAGCAGAAGCGCCCCCATCAGCAGCCGGTCCTCCGGCGCACGCTCGGCATTGGAGGCGGCCAGCCAGTCGGTGGCCGCCTGCAGGTCGATCCTGTGGAACAGGTAGTAATGCGGGATCTCGCGCTTGGATTTCGACATCGCCGCGGCGATGGCCTTGCGCATCTCGGCCAGCATCTGCTTGCGGTCGGCGGCCTGCGGCGCGGGGCGCGGCCTGGCGCGGTCGAGATCGGCCAGCACGACGGCGCCGCCGGGCCCGGTGCCAGTGAGGGTGGCAAGGTCGATCCCCCTCTCGCGCGCCTCGTGCCGGGCCGCGGGCGAGGCCGGGATCACGTCCTCGGGGGTGGCGGCGGGTGCCGGCGCGGGTTTCGCCGCTTCCGCCGCGGCCTCGGGCGCGGGCGCCGCCGCCTCGTCGGGTTCTGGCGCAGGCGCGGGGTGCTCGGCCGGCGCCTCCTCTCCCTCGCCGCGGATCAGGGCCAGCGGCGCGCCCACGGGCAGCTTCTGGCCCAGCGCCGCGTCAAGCCGCGCGACCTCGCCTTCCTCGAATATCTCGATCTCGATCGCGCCCTTCTGGGTTTCCACCACGGCCACCACGTCGCCGCGCCTTACCTGGTCGCCGGGCTGCACCAGCCATTCGACCAGCGTCCCCGCCTCCATGTCGGCCCCCAGCGAGGGCATCCGGAAAACGCCCATCGCTACCTCCCCATCACGGCCTTGGCCGCCGCCACGATGCGCGGCACCTGCGGGATGGCCGCGTCCTCGAGATGCTTGGGATAGGGGATCGGCACCTCGGCCGAGCAGACCCGGCCGATGGGCGCGTCCAGCGTCCAGAACACCTGTTCGGTGATCCGCGCCGAAATCTCGGCCGAGATCGAGCCCGAGCGCCAGCCCTCGTCGACGATCACCGCGCGGCGGGTGCGGCCGACCGAGGCCATGATCGTGGCGTCATCCAGCGGGCGCAGGGTTCGCAGGTCGATCACCTCGGCCTCGATGCCCTCCTTCGCCAGTTCCTCCGCCGCCTCCAGCGTCTTGTAGAGCGAGCCGCCATAGGTGATCAGCGTCAGGTCGCTGCCCGCGCGTCGCACCGCGGCCTTGTCGATATCCACCGCCCCGGCATTGGCCGCGATCTCGCCCTCGTAATTGTAGAGCAGCGCGTTTTCGAAGATCAGCACCGGGTCGGGATCCTGCAACGCGGTCCAGAGCATGCCGCGCGCGTCCTCCAGCGTCGCGGGGGCCAGCACGCGCAGCCCGGGAATGTGGGCATACCACCCCTCCAGGCTGTGCGAGTGCTGCGCGGCCAGCTGCTTGCCCGCGCCGGTGGCCATGCGGATCACGCAAGGAACGCCGAACTGCCCGCCCGACATGTGGCGGATGGTGGCGGCGGTATTCATGATCTGGTCCAGCGCCAGCAGGCTGAAATTCACCGTCATCACCTCGATGATCGGGCGCATCCCGCCCGCGGCGGCGCCGATCCCCGCCCCCGTGAAACCGGATTCGGACAGCGGTGTGTCGCGGATGCGGTCCTCGCCGAACTCGGCCATCAGCCCCTTGGAGACCGCGTAGCAGCCACCATAGGCGCCCACGTCCTCGCCCATCAGGAAGACGCGCTCGTCGCGGTGCATCGCCTCGCGGATCGCCTGCTTCATCGCCTCGCGATAGGTCATGGTGACCTTCTCGGCCGAGGGTTCGGTGGGCGGGGGCGGCGCGGGGCGGTCTTCGGACGTGACGTGCTGGGTCAGAGTCTCGACCGGCTCCCACGGACTCTCTTCCGCGAACGCCACGGCCTCGGCGATCTCGGCCTCGACCGCGTCCTCGATGGCGTCGATATCGGCCTCGTGCACCAGCCCGTTTTCCAGAAGCCAACCCTGGAATTTCACGATCGGGCCGCGCTTGCGCCAGTCCGCCACCTCGTCCTTGTCGCGGTAGAGCTGGGCGTCGAACATCGAATGCGCCCGGAAACGGTAGGTCAGGCATTCCAGGAACTGCGGCTGGCCGTTCTCGCGCACCGCCTCCAGCGCCCTGCGCGCGGCGACCTCGACCGCGACCACGTCCATGCCGTCCACCTGATGCGCGTCGATGCCGTAGCTTTCGGCCTTGGCGCGGATCTCGGTCTGGCTTTCGGTTCGGGCCAGCGCCGAGCCCATGGCGTAGCCGTTGTTCTCACAGATGAAGAGCACCGGCAGCTTCCACAGCTTGGCGAGGTTCATCGCCTCGTGGAACTCGCCCTCCGCCACCGCACCCTCGCCGAAGAAGCAGACGGTGACATGCGGGGCGCCGCGCATCTTGTCGGCCAGCGCCAGCCCCGTGGCCAGCGGCAGCCCGCCGCCCACGATGGCGTTGCCGCCGTAGAAGTTCAGATCGGCGTCGAAGATGTGCATCGAGCCGCCCCGCCCGCCCGAGGCGCCGGTGGCCTTGCCATACATCTCGGCCATGACCTTGGGCATGGGCACGCCGCGGGCCAGCGCATGGCCGTGCTCGCGGTAGGTGGCGACGATCCGGTCGCTTTCGGCCAGCACCGGGATCACCCCGGTCGCGATAGCCTCCTCGCCGTCATAGAGATGCAGGAAGCCGCGGATTTTCTCCTGCGTGTAAAGCTCGGCGCATTTGTCCTCGAACTTGCGGATGCGGATCATGCCCTTGAGCAGGTCGAGCACATGCGCGCGGGTCAGGTGGGGTTTGTCGCCGGTCATTTCTCGTCGGTCTCCAGCGTGGAAATATCGCCCTCGGGCAGGCCCAGTTCGCGCGCCTTGAGCAGGCGGCGCATGATCTTGCCCGAGCGCGTCTTGGGCAGGGTCTGGCGGAACACCACCTCGCGGGGCGCGACGGCCGGTCCCAGCTTTTTTCGGGCCAACCCGCGGATGGATTTCTCCAGTTCTTCCGACGGCTCGAAACCCGGGTTCAGCGCAACGTAGGCCTTGACGATTTCGCCCGCGGTCTCATCCGGGATGCCGATCACGCCCGCCTCGGCGACGGCCTCGTGTTCGATCAGGGCGCTTTCGACCTCGAAGGGGCCGATCAGGTGGCCCGAGGTCTTGATCAGGTCGTCGGCCCGGCCCACGAACCAGAAGTACCCGTCCTCGTCGGTCATGGCGAGGTCGCCGGAGAGATACCAATCGTCCACGAAGGCTTTCTTGTAGCGCGCCTCCTCGTGCAGGTAGGCGCGCATCATCGAGGGCCAGCCGGGGCGCAGCGCCAGTTCGCCGATCTTGCCGGGGCCGAGTTCATGCACACCGCCGTCCTCGTGCTCGACGATGCCGGCGGTGATGCCCGGCAGCGGCTTGCCCATCGAGCCCGGCTTGATGTCCATGGCCAGGGTGTTGGCAATCATGATGCCGCCGGTCTCGGTCTGCCACCAGTTGTCATGGAAGGGCTGGCCGAAGACCTCGTTGCCCCAGACCACCGCCTCGGGGTTCAGCGGCTCGCCCACCGAGGCCATGAAGCGCAGCGCGGAGAAATCATAAGGCGCGGCCGCCTCCTCGCCGGCGCGCATCATCATGCGGATGGCGGTCGGCGCCGTGTACCAGACCTCGATCTCCTGGTCTTGCAGGATCGCGTACCAGCGGTCGAGGTCGAACTCGGCCTCGTCCACCACCATGGTGCAGCGATGCACCAGCGGGGCGATGATGCCGTAGGAGGTGCCGGTGACCCAGCCCGGATCTGCGGTGCACCAGAACTTGGTGCCCGGCACCAGCTCCAGCGCGTAGCGGCCGGTCATGGCGTGGTTGACGACCGCGCCGTGCACGTGCACCGCCCCCTTGGGCCGTCCCGTGGTGCCCGAGGTAAAATGGATCAGCGCGGTTTCCTCGGGCGCGGTGTGGACCACGTCGAAACGCGGATCGGCCGCCGCCATCTCAGGGCCGAGCGCGACGCAGCCCTCGGGCGCCTCGTCACCCACGATCAGCACCAGTTTCAGCGAGGGGATCTCGCTGGCCCAGGCCGCGATCTTGCGGCGGTAGAGGCTGGCGGTGGTGACCAGGACGTTGGCCTCGGCGATCTCCATCCGGGTGCGGATCGGCTCGGGCCCGAAGGCCGAGAACAGCGGCGAAAACACCATGCCCGCCTTCAGCGTGCCCAGCGCCGCGACGTAGAGTTCGGGCTCGCGGCCCATCAGGCCGTAGACCCGGTCGCCGCGCTCCAGCCCCTGTGCCTTCAGCACATTGGCGAAACGCGAGGTCATCTCGCCCAGGTCGGCGTAGGTAAAATCGCGCGTCTCGCCCGATTTTCCCATCCAGCGCATGGCGGGCTGACTGCCATGCCCCGCCGCCACGTGCCGGTCCACCGCCTCGTAGGCAATGTTCAGCGCGCCGTCGGGCAACCCGTCGAGCATCGCGCGCGCCTCGTCCCAGTCGAAGCCCGCCCGCGTGGCGTCGGGGTCGGGCAGCACCGCGCGTGCCTTGGTCGCTGCGTCTTTCTTGATCGTGGCCCAGGTCATTCTTGCTCCTCCCAATGACTTTTGGCCCGACTGTGGCTCGGCTACCCTTCCGCCTCCGCCACATGCCGTTTAACGGCCATGAAACTGTCCGGCGTGACCGAGATCGTGTCGATCCCCGCCTCCACCAGGTGCCGCGCGAAGGCGGGGTTGTTGCTGGGCGCCTGCCCGCAGAGGCCGACCTTGGCCCCGGCCTTGTGGGCCCGCGCGATCACCTCGCGGATCATCCACAGCACCGCCGGGTTACTCTCGTCGAAGAGTTCGGCCAGTTCGCCCGAGTCGCGGTCCACGCCCAGCGTGAGCTGGGTCAGGTCGTTCGAACCGATGGAGAACCCGTCGAAGCGTTTGGCGAATTCCTCGGCCAGGATGACGTTGGAGGGAATCTCGCACATCACGTAGACCTCAAGGCCGTTCTCGCCGCGCTTCAGGCCGTTCTCGGCCATCACCTCGAGCACGCGGTCGGCCTCTTCCGGCGTGCGGCAGAAGGGGATCATCACCACCACGTTGTCAAAGCCCATCTCCTCGCGCAGGCGCTTCACCGCGCGGCATTCCAGCGCGAAGCCATCCCGGTAGGCCGGCGAATAGTAGCGCGAAGCGCCGCGGAACCCGATCATCGGGTTTTCCTCGTTCGGCTCGAACTGGCGACCGCCCAGCAGGTCGGCATATTCGTTGGTCTTGAAATCGCTCATCCGAAGGATCATCGGGTGCGGGTGGCAGACCGCCGCGATCCGCGATAGGCCCTGCGCCAGCCGGTCGACGAAGAACTCTGGCTTGCTGTCATAGCCCGCGGTCAGCGCCTCGATCTCGGCCCGGGCGGCCTCGTCCTTCAGCTGGTCGAACCGGGTCAGCGCCAGCGGGTGCACCTTGATGGCGTTGTTGACCACGAATTCCATCCGCGCCAGCCCCACACCCTCGGCCGGCAGCCGCCACCAGCGCGCCGCGGCCGCCGGGTTGGCCATGTTCAGCATGATCTTCGTGCCGGTCTCGGGCACGTCGCCCAGCGCGATCTCCTCGACCTCGTAATCGGCCAACCCCTCGTAGATATAGCCGGTCTCGCCCTCGGCGCAGGAAACGGTCACCTCCTGTTCGTCGTGCAGCACACGGGTGGCGTCGCCGGTGCCCACGATGGCCGGAAGGCCCAGCTCGCGGCTGACGATGGCGGCATGGCTGGTGCGCCCGCCATGGTCGGTGATGATGGCCGAAGCGCGCTTCATGATCGGCACCCAGTCGGGGTCGGTGGTCGAGGTCACCAGGATCGCGCCGTCGACGAAACGGTCGATGTCGCGGGCATGCTCGATCAGGCAGACCTGCCCCGCCGCCACCGCGTTGCCGACGCTGAGCCCGGTCAGCAGGGTCCGGCCCGCCTCCTTCACCGTGTAGGATTTCATCGCCGACGCGCCGAGGCGCGACTGCACCGTCTCGGGCCGGGCCTGCACGATATAGAGCAGCCCCGTCTCGCCGTCCTTGGCCCATTCCATGTCCATCGGTTGGCCGTAGTGATCCTCGATGGTGCAGGCCATGCGGGCGAGTTCCAGGATCTCGTCGCCGGCCAGCACGAAGGCCGCGCGCTCGGCCTTCGACGTCGGCACGTTGCGCGTCTGGGCGCCATCGCCGGCATAGATCATTTTCTTTTCCTTGGCGCCCAGGGTCTTCTCCACGATGGGCGTCAGGCCGGGGCGGTCGAGGAAGGGCTTGTAGACCTGGTATTCATCCGGGTTCACCGCGCCCTGCACCACGTTCTCGCCCAGCCCCCAGGCCGCGTTGATCAGCACCACCTTGTCGAAGCCCGATTCCGTGTCGATCGAGAACATCACGCCGGAGCCGCCGATATCGGCGCGCACCATCTGCTGCACGCCCACCGACAGCGCCACCTGCATGTGGTCGAAGCCCTTGAGCTGGCGGTAGGTGATCGCCCGGTCGGTGAACAGCGAGGCATAGCAGCGCCGGCAGGCGTCCAGCAGGTCGGCCTCGCCCACCACGTTCAGGTAAGTTTCCTGTTGTCCGGCGAAGCTGGCGTCGGGCAGGTCCTCGGCCGTGGCCGAGGAGCGCACGGCGACCGAGGGGCGCATCTCGCCCAGGCGGCTGGCCATCTCGGTATAGGCGGTGCGGATCTCCTCGCGCAGGCCCTTGGGCCAGTCGCCCTGGCGGATCATGGCGCGGATCTGCTTGCCCGCCTCCGCGAGCGGCAGCTTGCCCTCGGCCAGCGCCTTAAGCACCGCGCCGATGCGGCCCTCCAGCTCATTCTCGGCGATGAAGGCGCGATAGGCGTCGGCGCTGGTGGCAAAGCCGATCGGGACCCGGATTCCCTTCGCGCCCAGCGTCTGCACCATTTCGCCCAGCGAGGCGTTCTTGCCCCCGACGATGGCGACATCGCCCCGTCCGAGCTCTTCGAACCAGATGACGCACTTGCCCAATCTTTCCTCCCAAGACGAATGGCCGCGATGCCCCGACGCTAGGGGCTGCGACTCCGGGCTGCATTGATCCGCATCAAGGCGGCACTCCCGGCGTGCCGCCACTGTGCGGAAAAGCGAGACCACACCGGGATGGCACCACCATGGCCAAGCACCGCCCGCCCAGCGCGGGGCTGACCAGCGAGCAGGCGCAGGCGCGGCTGAAGGAATACGGCCGCAACGAACTGGCCCGCGTGCGCCAGACGCCTGCCGTGGTGATCCTGCTGCGCCAGTTCACCGGGCTCCTGGTGGTGATCCTGATCATCGCCGCGGTGATCGCCGGCGCCCTGGGCGAGGCGATCGATGCCATCGCCATCACACTGGTGGTTCTGCTGAACGGGCTGCTGGGCTTTGTGCAGGAATGGCGGGCCGAGACCGCGCTGGTGGCGCTGCGCAACATGCTGGCCACCACCGCGCGGGTGCTGCGCGACGGGGTCGAGAGGATGATCGACACCCGCGACATCGTGCCGGGCGACCTGGTGCTGCTGGCCGCGGGCGACAAGGTGCCCGCCGACATCTCCATCCTCTCCGCGGCCGAGCTGCGGCTCGACGAAAGCGTGCTGACCGGCGAATCCTTTCCCGTCGAGAAGGACCCCGAGGACCCGGAGGCGCGGCTCTACATGGGCACATCGGTGGTGGCGGGCCGGGCCGAGGGGCTGGTGGTGGCCACCGGCCAGAAGACAGAGTTCGGCAAGATCGCCGGCCTCACCGGCGCGGTGGAGCGCAAGCCCACCCATCTGCAGGTCAAGCTCGGCCATCTCGCCCGCCAGATGGGCGTGATCGCACTGGCCGCGGCGGGGCTTGTGGGCGTCGCGGGCGTCTATGCCGGCAAGGCGCCCGCCGAGATGTTCATGACGGCGCTGTCGCTGGCGGTGGCCGTGGTGCCCGAGGGGCTGCCGGCGGTGGTGACCATCACGCTGGCGCTGGGCGCCTCGGCCATGGTGCGGCAGAAGGCGCTGGCCCGCCGCCTGCAGGCGGTGGAGACGCTGGGCGCGGCCAGCGTGATCTGCACCGACAAGACCGGCACCCTGACCGAGGACGCGATGACCGCGGCGCGGATCTGGATGCCGGGGCGGCCCTTCACCGTCACCGGCACCGGCTACGACCCGGCCGGCCATATCGAGCTGGAGGGCGAGAGCATCCGCGCCGCCGACGATGCCGACCTCGCGGACCTGCTGGAAACCGCCCTGCTGTGCAACAACGCCAAGCTGCACCGCGAGGGCGGGAACTGGCGCATGGTGGGCGAACCGACCGAGGGCGCGCTGGTGACGCTGGCCTACAAGGGCTGGGCCCCGCTGCCGCGCGACGGAGCGGTGGTGGCCGAGCTGCCGTTTTCGTCCGAGCGCAAGCGGATGAGCGTGCTGGCCCCTGGCGACGAGGGCTACGTCCTGCACGTCAAGGGCGCGCCCGAGACGATCCTCGAGCGCAGCGCGACCCTGCGCGAGGACGGGCAGGGTCTGCCGTTGGACGAAGTCCGCCGCGACCGGCTGCACACCGCCTACGAGAACCTGGCCAGCCAGGGGATGCGGGTGATCGCGCTGGCCCGCGCGCGGCAGGACGGCCCCGCCCTGCCCGACACCGAGCACGACCTGGAATTCCTGGGCTTCGTCGGGCTGATCGACCCGCCGCGCCCCGAGGTGAAAGAGGCCATCCACGGCTGTCGCGCCGCGGGGATCGGGGTGATCATGATCACCGGCGACGGCCCGCTCACCGCGCGCGCAGTGGCCGAGCAACTCGACCTGCCGGTGGAGCGCGTGCTCCGCGGCGACGAGGTGGAAAGCCTGTCGGACGAAGAGCTTGTGGAAGCGCTCGGGCAGAAACCGCTCTTCGCGCGCACCACGCCCGCGCACAAGCTGCGCATCGTCTCGGCCCTGCAGGCGCGGGGCGAGATCGCGGCCATGACCGGCGACGGGGTGAACGACGCGCCGGCGCTGAAACAGGCCGATATCGGCGTGGCCATGGGGGTGCGCGGCACCGAGGTGGCCAAGGACGCCGCCGACCTGGTTCTGCTGGACGACAATTTCGCCACCATCCTGCGCGCCATACGCGAGGGCCGGCGGCAGTTCGAGAACGTCAAGAAATTCGTCCGCTACCTGCTGGCCTCCAACACCGGCGAGGTGCTGGCCATCGCCGCCAACCTGGTGATCGGCGGGCCGCTGGTCTTCCTCGCCACGCAGATCCTGTGGATGAACCTGATCACCGACGGCGCCACCGCAGTGGCGCTAGGCCTGGAGAAACCCACCGCCGACCAGATGCAGCGCCCGCCCCGGCCGAAAGCCGCCCCCATCCTGGGGCGCGGCGGCTTCGTCGCGCTGGTGCTGTTCGGCACCTACACCTCGGCGGCGACGCTGTGGATCTTCTACCACTACCTGCCGCAGGGCGAGGGGGTGGCGCGCACCGCCGCCTTCACCGCCATGCTGCTGTTCGAAAAGGCCAGCGTCTTCGCCTTCCGCGCCCTGACCCTGCCCTGCAGCAAGATCGGCTGGTTCTCCAACCCGCTGCTGCTCGTGGCGCTGAGCGCCTCGGTGGGCGCGCAGGTGGCCGCGGTCTACTGGCCGCCGATGCAGCTGCTGCTGCACACCGAGGCGCTGGCCTGGGCGCAGTGGCAGGTGATCGCGCTGCTGGCGCTGCCGCTGCTGATCCTGCCCGAGCTTTACAAGGCCGTGACCTGGCGGGCCAAGCTGAAAAGGGCCCTGTGACGTGGCGCGTGACATCATCCACAGCCAAGAAATCCGTTGTCTGCGGGGGATACGCTACTTACCCTGCGGAATACGGTGTCATTCCCGGAAGCAGAGAGGACGACCAGATGAAAAAGAGCTTTTTCCTGGGGGCCGCCGTCGCCGTGGGCGCGGTGATGCTGGTGCCGGGGGTGGCTGCCGCCCTGGGCCGGGCGGGCCGTCCGCTGGCGCGCGCCGCCGCCCGCACCGGCGCCGTGGCCTATGACGAGTTCCGCCGCGCCGGCGCCGAGGCCTATGAGCACATGGAGGACCTCGCCGCCGAGGTCCGCGCCGAGATGGAGGCCGAACGCGCCGCCGCCGAAGACTATGCCGACGACGTCGCCGCCGAGGATTATGCCGACGCGCCCGGCGAGCAGGGCGTGAAGACCCATGCCGGCTGACGACGCGGCGTTCGCGGGAAACGCGCCGGTGGCGCTGGAACGTGCGCATGTGATCGCCCGACGCGCCCGGCTGCGCGCCGCGGGGCTGGAGCGCGACGCGCTGGTGGCGCTGGCCGACCGGCTGGCCGCCCTGCCCGGCGTGGCCCGCGCGCTGGTGCGGCCCTCCACCGGCAGCGTGATCATCGAGACCCACGAGCCGGTGGAAGCGGTTCTGGGCCGCGTCGCCGAGGCCGGCATCGCGCGCATCCAGGACCCGCCCCAGCGCCCGCCGGTGGGTCAAGTGATGCAGATGGGCCTGGCCCGTGCCAGCACGGGCATGAAGGACCGCACCGGGGGCGCGCTGGACCTGGACACCGCCATCGCGCTGGCGCTGCTGGCCGGTTCCATCCTCCAGCTCAGCCGCGGGCGCGTCGCGGGGCCGGCCACAACCCTGGCCATGGGCGCGCTGACCCTGCTGGAAAAGAGCAAGCGGATCTGAGCCCTCAGGCCAGCGCGCGGGCGAGCGCCATGTCCTCCCACGGGGGCGACAACTCATCGCGCCCCAGGTGTCCGTAGGTGGCGAGATCGCGATAGAACCGCCCGTCGCGGGCGCCGGGCAGGCCCCACAGGTCCATCGCCTCGACGATGGCGCCGACGCGGAAATCCATCACCTCGCGCAGCCGGACCGAGAGCCGCGCGTCCGGCACCGCCCCGCTGCCATAGCTGTCGACCTCGACGCTGGCCGGACCCTCGTCGCCGACGATATAGGAAAGCTGCACCTCGCATTCCCCGGCCAGGCCCGCGGTGACCAGCGCCCGCGCTGCCTGCCGCGCGGCATAGGCGGCGATGCGGTCGATGCGGCTGGGGTCCTTGCCGCTGAGCGCGGCCCCCGAACGGCGAATGAAGCTGCCATAGGCATCGTCGGCGGCCTTGCGCCCGGTCAGCCCCGAATGCGCCGCCGGGCCTGTAGGCCCGCGCACCGGCGCCAACACCAGCCGCGTCTCCCCGGTCATCTCGGGGCCTTGGCCGGCCAACGCCGGGCGGACGACCCTGTCCAGCAATTCCTGCTCCAGCTGCGCGTCGTCGCGTTCGCCGGCCACGCCGAAGGTCAGCGCGATGGCCCGCAGCGTCACCGGCCGGCGGTCGGCGAAGCCCACCGCCACCTGCGCCTGGCCGTCCGGGACCAGCCAGTCGAGCCGCCCCTCGCGCCGCGCCGCGTCCATCGCTGCCGTCAGCCGGTGCGCGGCCCAGATCGGGTATGGCATCTGCGTGCCGGTCTGGCCGCAGGCATAGCCGAAGGCGCTGACCATGTGCCGGGCCCGCATGGGCGCCGCGGCCACATCCGCCATCTCGGCGGCGTGGCTGAGGTCCAGCATCACGGTGGGCGCACGGCCGGGGCCGCCCGCGTTGTAGCCCGCCTCGGCGATCACCCGCCGGGCCAGCGCGGCGAGGTCCACCGGCGCCTCCGCCCCCGCCCGTACCGACAGGAAGGCCACGCCCGAGGCCAGCGCGCATTCGGCCACCACCCCCGCGCGCACGCCCGCGGCGAGATAGGCATCCACCACCGCGTCGCTGATCTGGTCGCACAGCTTGTCGGGGTGGCCCGCGGTGACCGATTCCGAGGTGATCACGAAGTCTCGCATGGGGTCCCCTCCAGGGTTGTCAGTTCGATTTGCACGCCGCGGCGCGCCAGCACGATCGCCGCCGGCGCCGCCGCCCCGGCCAAGGCGATGGCCGCGCTGCCCAGCGGCAGGGGCGCAAGGCCCAGCAGCCGGCGCAGCGGCGGCACGAAGAAAGGCAACACCGCCGCCCCCGCCGAGGTCAACACCGCGCCGTCCAGCGCCCGGTTCTCCAGCAACCTGCCGGGGCGCAGCTTGCGGACGTCGCCGCGCTGGCACATCAGGGTGTAAAGGAGCTGCCCCAGCGACAGCGACAGGTAGGTCATCGAGCGCGTCTCGGGCCCCGGACCGAACCGCGCCAGCCCGGCGGCGTGGGACAGCAGGGCGGCGCCGGCGATGGTGCCGCTGTCCACGGCCATGCGGCGGAAGTCATGGGCAGGGACGATCGGCTCTCCGCGGTCGCGCGGCGGGCGCTGCATCACATCGGGGTCGGGATCGGCCAGCGCCAAGCCCAGCCCCGGCAGCACGTCGCTGACCAGGTTGATCCAGAGCAGCTCCATCGGGGTTTCCAGTTCGCCCGGGCCGTGCACCGCCTCGGCGATCTCCACGGCGATCTCGGACATGTTGGTGGTGATCAGGAATTCCAGCGCCCGGCGGATGTTGCGATAGACCGTCCGGCCCTGGGCGATGGCGTCGATCAGGGTGGTCAGCTCGTCGTCGCGGATCACCACGTTGGCCACGTCGCGCGCGAGGTCGGTGCCGCTGGCGCCCATGGCGATGCCCACGTCGGCGGCCTTCAGCGCCGGGCCGTCATTGACGCCGTCACCGGTCATCCCCACCACGGCGCCGCCCTGCTGCAGCGCCCGCACGATGGCCAGTTTCTGCTGCGCGCTGACCCGGCTGAAGACATGGGTCTGCCGCGCCACCCCGCCCAGCAGCTCAGGCGAGAGATCGGCGATGTCAGGGGCGTCAACGATGCGCAGCGGCCCGCCCTGCGCGAGGTCCAGTTCGCGCGCGATGGCTCCGGCGGTGGCGGCCTGATCGCCGGTGATCATCACCGTGTCCAGCCCGGCGCGATGCAGCGCGGCGATAAATTCCCTGGCGCCGGGGCGCAGCGGATCGACCATGCCGGCCAGCCCGATCCAGGTCAGCCCGCCGATCTCTTCGCCTTCGGGGACCGCGTCGCCAGAGGCAAAACCCAACACCCGGGCCGGCCGCGCGGCCAGCGCGTCGTTCTGGGCAAGGATGCGGCCGCGCAGCGTTGGCGTCAGCGGCTGCGTCCCGTCCGCCCCGGCGAAATGGGTGCAGCGCGCCAGCACCTCCTCCGGCGCGCCCTTGAGATAGGCCCGCGGCCCCGCCCCGCCATGCGTGGTCAGCATCCAAGGCCGGTCCGGGCGGCGCTCCAAGTAGGTCTCGCGCGGGCGGGCGGCGCGCAGCGCCTCCACGTCGACGCCCTGCCCGGCGGCGAAGTCAAGCAGCGCCCGCTCGGTGGCCGAGACCCGGGCGGGCTCGGCCTCGGTGTTCAGCGCACAGGCCTCGGCCAGGGCGCGCCGCTGCGCGCCGCCCTCCCCGTCGCAGGCAAAGCGCGTCTCCACCACCTGCAGGCGGTTGCGCGTCAGGGTGCCCGTCTTGTCGAGGCAGATCACCTGCAGCGCGCCGAGGCTTTCCACCGCATCGATCTGGCGCACCAGGATGCCGCGCGCCTCCATCCGCCGCAGGCCCAGCGACATCGTTGTGGTGGCCACCACCGGCAGCCCCTCGGGCACCGCCGCCACCGCCAGCGCCAGCGCGTCCTTGAAGATCTCGGCCAGGGCCACGCCGCGCAGCCAGCCCAGCCCGAAGAACAGCCCGCAAGCCCCCAGCGAAACCTTGACCAGCAGCCCGCCCAGCCGGTCGAGTTCTTTCTCCACCGGGGCGCGCGGGCGGCTGGCGGTCTGGCTCAGCAGCGCGATCTGCGCCGCAACCGTGTCGCGCCCGGTCGCCGTGACCAGCCCGCGCCCCCGGCCCTCGGCCACCAGCGTGCCCGCGTGCAGCATGGTGGGGCGCGCGCCGATCGGCGCACCCTCCTCCACGGCGGCCCCTGGGAGCTTCTCGACCGGCAGGGTCTCGCCGGTCAGGGCCGATTCGTCGAGCCTCAGCCGCTCGGCCGCAATCACCCGCGCATCGGCCGCGATCTGCACACCGGGGCGGGCTATATAGATATCGCCGGGCACCAGTTCGGCGGCGCGGATCACCTGCTCGCGGCCACCGCGCAGCACGGTGACCTTCTCGGCCGAACTGTCCATCAATTGGTGGATCCTGGCCTCGGCCTGGCCCTCGGTGACATAGCCGAAAACGGCATTGGCCAGCACCACCGACAGCGTGGCCACCGCGTCGGCCACACCGCCCGTGGCCAGCGACACCGCGGCCGAGACCCCAAGCATGGCCACCGGCAGGCTCTCGAACTGCTCGGCGAACAGCGAGAACTCGCTGCGCCGCTCGGCCTGGGGCAGCACGTTGAACCCGTGGCGCGCCAGTCTCGCGCGGGCCTCGCCTTCGCTCAGCCCCCCGGCGGGATCGGCCTCCAGCCGCCGGGCGATGGTGTCGGGCGGCAGGGCGTGCCAAGCCGGCCCTTCGCAAGGCGCGGCGCGGGCACGCGGGACGGGCTGCGCTCCGCCGGCGCGCGCCCGGGCCAAGGCGTGCCGCAGGGCCGCCAGCACCTCGGCCATGTCCGGGCCGCGCGGGGCGTGCAGGATGACGCTGCCCGTTCCCGCCCGCACCTCGGCGGACGCGACCCAGGCCAGCGCCCGCATCTCGGCCGCCAGCCGGGCCGCCAGCCCCGGCTGCCCGCGCAGATGCGGACAGCGCAGCCGAATGCGCCCGGCGGCGGTGCGGTGGGCAAGCTCGATCTGGGGAGGGCGGGCAGTCACCTGGCGGCTCTCTCGATGTTGCGTCGGCCTAGCCTAGCCCGCACAGATGACACGTCTTTGATCACCGTCAAAACCGCGCCCCTGCCTTGCGGGGCGCGGGCCATCCACCGGCCGGGCCCAAGACAGTGCCGCTTGCCCAAACAGCACAGCCCCCTGCGATTGTCGGCCGCCGGGTCTTGGCGAAGCCCCGGCCAGCGCCTATAGCTGCCCGCGAGACAAGAGGATCAGTGACATGCGACAGGCCCAGATTACCCGGACCACCGCCGAGACCGATATCTCGGTCGAGATCAACCTCGACGGCACCGGCGCCTATGACAACCAGACCGGCGTGGGGTTCTTCGACCACATGCTGGATCAGCTGGCGCGGCATTCGCTGATCGACATGACGATCCGGGCCAAGGGCGACCTGCACATCGACGACCACCACACGGTCGAGGATACCGGCATCGCGCTGGGCCAGGCGCTGGCGCAGGCGCTGGGCGACAAGAAGGGCATCCGCCGCTACGGCGCCTGCCTGCTGCCGATGGACGACGCGCTGGTGCGCGCCGCGCTGGACCTGTCGGCCCGGCCCTACCTGGTGTGGAATGTCGATCTGCCCACCGCCAAGATCGGCACATTCGACACCGAGCTGGTGCGCGAGTTCTTCCAGGCGTTCAGCACCCATGGCGGCATCACGCTGCACGTGGACGCGCTGCACGGGATCAACAGCCACCACATCGCCGAGGCGGCCTTCAAGGCCGTCGCCCGCGCCCTGCGCGAGGCGGCTGAGACCGACCCGCGCAAGGCCGATGCCATCCCCTCCACCAAGGGAGCGCTGTAGTCATGGTCACGGCCATCATCGATTACGAATCGGGCAACCTGCACTCGGCGGAAAAGGCCTTCCAGCGCATGGCGCGCGAGGTGGGCGCGGGCGAGGTGATCGTCACCTCCGACCCCGACGCGGTGCGCCGCGCCGAGCGCGTGGTGCTGCCCGGCGACGGCGCCTTCCCGGCCTGCCGGAAAGAGCTGTTCGACCACCGCGGGTTGTTCGAGGCGGTCGAGGAGGCGGTGATCGGCAACGGCCGGCCGTTCCTCGGGATCTGCATCGGCATGCAGATGCTGGCCACGCGCGGGCTGGAATACGAAGAGACGCCGGGCTTCGACTGGATCGGCGGCGAAGTGGTGCGCATCACCCCCTCCGACCCGTCGCTGAAGGTGCCGCATATGGGCTGGAACGACCTGGTGATCGACCACCCGCACCCGGTGCTCGACGGCATCGAGACCGGCGACCACGCCTATTTCGTCCATTCCTACCACTTCCGCGTGGACGATCCGGCGCGGCGGCTGGCCTGGTGCGACTACGGCGGCGAGATCACTGCCATCGTGGGCCGCGACAACATCGTGGGCACCCAGTTCCACCCCGAGAAAAGCCAGGCCACCGGCCTGCGGCTGATCGCGAATTTCCTGCAATGGCAGCCGTGAGCCGGCCGCGCGCCGCGCTGAGCTGGTCCTCGGGCAAGGATTGCGCCTTTGCCCTGCACGAGGTCCGGCAGAGCGGCGCGGTCGAGGTGGTCGCCGCCCTGACCACCACCAACGAGGCCCATGACCGCGTCGCCATGCACGGCACCCGCAACGCGCTGCTGCACCGGCAGGTAGCGGCGATGGGGCTTGAGCTGATCGACGTGCCCCTGCCCTGGCCCTGCTCCAACGCCGACTACGAGGCGCGCATGGAAACGGCACTGGCCGCGCTGAAGGCGCGGGGCATCACCCAAATGGTGTTCGGCGACCTGTTCCTGGAAGACGTGCGCGCCTATCGCGAGGCGCAGCTTGCGGACACCGGAATCACGCCGATCTTCCCGCTTTGGGGCCGCGACACGGCCACGCTGGCGCGCGAGATGATCGCGGCCGGTTTCGAGGCGCGGATCGCCACGCTGGATCCGTCGAAAGTTCCCGCCGATCTGGCCGGGCGGCGCTTCGACGCGGCCTTCCTCGACGCCCTGCCCGAGGGCGTCGACCCCTGCGGCGAGCGGGGCGAGTTCCACACGGCCGTCACGGCCGGCCCAATCTTCTCGGCCCCGATCGAGGTTGAGATGGGCGAGGTCGTCACCCGCGACGGTTTCGTCTATGCCGACCTCGCGCCCCGATAGGCGTCACTTCACCCGCTGCCAGGTCTGCCGCTTGCAGATCGGCCCGAAACAGCCCGAGACCTTCAGCGTATCGCCCGACAGCACCATCTTGGAGCTGAACACCTTGTCCGTCGAGGGCTGCCAGATCCGGCCGTTGCGATACCGGCCCTCGCCCTTGGGCTGCATGTCCCAGACCAGCTTCTTGCCAAGATTGCCGGACTGGTACTCGCCCTCGCTGTTGAAGGTGCGTGAAATGGTGCCGCAGATCGCCACCTCGCCGCATTGCTGCATCTGGACATAGGCGAAGCTGCCGTCGTCGGGCTCGGTCTGCCAGGTGCCGATCACCGGGTCGGCCATCGCCGGCGCGGCCATCCCCAGGGCCAGCGCCAGGCCCAGCGTGAGTGTCTTCATGTCGTCCTCCCTCATCTCATGTCGTCCTCCCTCATCTCTTCGGCCAGTCTGAGACAGGCCCCCGCGCCCGCGCAAGTCTGACGTGGGGTCCCGCCCTGCGTTGCATTCCGGCGCGAAGGGTGCAAAGGAACGCCCAAGACCTGCCAGACACGGAGCCCAGCCATGATCCTCTATCCCGCCATCGACCTCAAGGACGGCAATTGCGTCCGCCTCTACAAGGGCGAGATGGAGCAGGCCACGGTGTTCAACGACAACCCCGCCGCCCAGGCCAGGGCGTTCGAGGCGGCAGGCTGCGAATGGCTGCACCTCGTCGACCTGAACGGCGCCTTCGCCGGCGAGCCGGTGAACGCCGCGGCGGTCGAGGCGATCCTGGCCGCGGTCAAGGTGCCCGCGCAGCTGGGCGGCGGCATCCGCGACATGGCCACGATCGAGCGCTGGCTGGACAAGGGGCTGGCCCGCGTCATCCTGGGCACCGTGGCGGTGGAAAACCCCGACCTGGTGCGCGAGGCCGCCCGCGCCTTCCCCGGCAAGGTGGCGGTGGGCATCGACGCCCGCGACGGCCGCGTGGCCACCAAGGGCTGGGCCGAAGAAACCGACGTTTTGGTGACCGATCTGGCACGATCCTTCGAAGACGCCGGCGTGGCCGCGATCATTTATACGGATATCAACCGCGACGGCGCCATGCAGGGCCCCAATGTCGAGGCCACGGCGGCGCTGGCCAATGCCGTTTCCATCCCGGTCATCGCCTCGGGCGGGGTCAGCTCGCTCGACGATCTGCGGGCGCTGAAGGCCTGCGGCGCGCCGCTCAACGGCGTGATCTCGGGCCGCGCCCTTTATGACGGCGCCATCGACCTGGCCGAGGCGCTCGACCTCCTGCGGGGATGATCCGGCGGCTCGCCTACGCGGCTCTGCTGCTGGGCCTGGCGATCTGCCTGGCCCCGGCGGGCGGAATGATCTGGGCCAGCTGGTTTGCCGCCCGCCACGGCTGCACCCTGCACGAAGGCTTTCAGAACCCCTGCGTCGTCGACGGTACGGATTGGGGCGCAACCCTCTACACCGCCTTCGTCGGCGGCTGGCTGATGCTGGTTACCCTGCCCGCCGCGGCCCTTCTCATGCTCATTCTTCTGGTCATGGCCGTTCGCGATCTTCGCCGCCACCGCCGCCGCAAGGGCTGAAAGAACGGCATCGCCGCCGTGAGCCGGTCAAAGGATGCAACGTCACCACCCGAACGCGCAACCCTGGGGCGACCTGCCGCACCCCCATGCATCTCTTATCGTGATTAACTCCGCCCACGCATTGCCGAGGTGACAGATCATGACCACCCAGACGGCCACCCTGCCCCGCCACGCCCGGATCTGGCCGCGCGTCCGGCCGGGGGATTTCCTGGACGACTACCGCATCGAAACATCGCTCAGCCCGCGCGAGGTGCTTGACCTGGCGCTGCACATGCCCGGCTGGGCGGCCGCCCTTCTGCACCTGCGCGACGCGCTGGCGCGCCCGTTCGGCCTCAAGACCGCGGGGACCGAGGGCGACACGGGCTTCCCGGTGGAATACGAGGCGGCGGACGAGATCATCGTCGGCTTCGACGACCGCCACCTCGATTTCCGCATCACTGTGCTGAAATCCGGGGGCATGGCCCATATCGCCACCTGGGTGCACCGCAACAACATGCTGGGGCGGCTCTATCTCCCGCTGGTCCTCCCCGTCCACAGGCTGATCCTGCGCGGCGCCGTGCGGCGGATTTCGGCGGTGCGGTAGGCCCCCCTTCCCCCGCCGCCCTCTCGACGCTATGTAAGCGCCAAAGGAGCGCACATATGCTGAAAGTCCGCATCATCCCCTGCCTCGACGTGGCCGACGGCCGCGTGGTCAAGGGTGTCAATTTCGTCGATCTTGTCGATGCCGGCGACCCGGTGGAGGCCGCCAAGGCCTATGACGCGGCCGGCGCCGACGAGCTGTGCTTCCTCGACATCCACGCCACCCATGAAAACCGCGGCACCATGTTCGACCTGGTGCGCCGCACCGCCGAGCAGTGCTTCATGCCACTGACCGTGGGCGGCGGTGTGCGCACGGTCGAGGATGTGCGCAACCTGCTGCTGGCCGGGGCCGACAAGGTCAGCTTCAACTCGGCGGCCGTCGCCAACCCCGATATCGTACGCGAGGCGGCCGAGCATTTCGGCAGCCAGTGCATCGTGGTGGCCATCGACGCCAAGACCGTGGCGCCGGGCAAATGGGAAATCTTCACCCATGGCGGGCGGCGCCCCACCGGCATCGACGCGGTGGAATACGCCAAGATCGTGGCCGAGAAGGGCGCGGGCGAGATCCTGCTGACCTCGATGGATCGCGACGGCACGCGCGAAGGCTTCAACCTGGAACTGACCAAGGCGATTTCCGACGCCGTGGACATCCCGGTGATCGCCTCCGGCGGGGTGGGCAATCTCGACCACCTGGTCGAGGGCGTGACCAAGGGCGGCGCAAGCGCGGTGCTGGCCGCCTCGATCTTCCATTTCGGCGAATACACCGTGCAGCAGGCCAAGGAACACATGGCCGCCGCCGGCATCCCGGTGAGGCTGACATGAGCGCGCTGGAACGGCTGGCCGCCACGATCGAGGCCCGCAAGGGCGCCGATCCCGACAGCTCCTGGACGGCCAAGCTGCTGGCCAAGGGCCCCGAGAAATGCGCCGAGAAATTCGGCGAAGAGGCGGTCGAGGCGATCATCGAAGCGGTGAAGGACGACCGCGAGAAACTGACCGCCGAGGCGGCGGACGTGCTCTATCACCTGCTGGTGATGCTGGCGGCCCGCGGCGTCACGCTGGCCGATGTCCTGGCCGAGCTGGACCGGCGCGAAGGCACATCCGGCCTCGCCGAAAAGGCTTCCCGCAAGGGCTGAGCCCTTCTTCTTGGCCGAAATACTCCTGGGGTTTGGGGGCTGGCCCCCAATTCACAGCTTCGACGAGATCACCCCGGTGGCGAACCCGCCCATGCGCAGCTCGCCGAACAGGCGCTGAAACTCGATCTTGGGGCAGCGGTCCATGATCACGTCCATCCCCGCCGCCCGCGCCGTCTCGGCCGCCGCCTCGTTGTGGACACCGATCTGCATCCACACCGTGCGCAGGCGCGGCAGGCTGGCCAGCGCCTCGTCCACGATGGGCGGCACATGCTCGGAGCGGCGGAAGATATCCACCATGTCCACCGGCACGTCCTTCGGGATCGAGGCCAGATCGGGATAGATTTCCTCGCCCAGCACGCGCTTGCCCGCATGGCCCGGGTTAACCGGGATCACCCGCATCCCCTTGAGCTGCAGGTAGCGCGCCACGTAGTAGCTCGGGCGCACCGGGTTCGGCGACAGGCCGACCACGGCAACCACCTTGGTCCGGGTCAGGATCTTGCGCAGGAAATCGTCGGAATACGTGCTCATGCCGGCACCCTATCCAAAAAGAAGCGCCCGGGCCAAGAGGCCGGGCGCCAGTCACGGAACGAGGGACAGTGTAGTGAAACGCGAGAGTTCCGTTTTCGCGCTTCATACCTTCGAGATAGGAACGGCCGCGCCATTTACCAGAGCCTGTAATAAATATGTGAACGAAGGATGAACGACCGGGAACTCCCTCAGTCGAACACGTCCTCGACGAGATCGGCCACCTCGCTCAGCAGCCAGCGCGCGCGCGATTTGCGCTTCTTCGCCTTCTTCGGCTTGCGCGGGGTTTCCGGCCGGTACGCGGCGGGCCTGACCTTGCGCGGGGGCTGCCGGTCCGGCTCGGACGGCAGCCGCTTGAGTGCATGCAGCGGCGCACCGCAGGAGGCGCAGGTCAGTTCGTGGCGCCCCTCCCGACCCAGCACCAGCGCGGCGCGGGTGCCGCAATAGCAGCAGGTGGCGATCTTGGGGCTGTGCGGCATGGTCTACTCCGTCGGGTCCTTCCCGGCAGCATATAGGGCGACCGCCGCCGCGTTGGAGACGTTGAGCGACCCGAAGTCGCGGGCAAAGGGGATTTTGACCAGCCTGTCGCACAGATCGCGGGTGCGGGCGCGCAGCCCCGGCCCCTCGGCCCCCAGCACCAGCGCCAGCGGCAGGTCGCGCGCCTTTTCCAGCGCGGCCTCCAGCGTCACGTCGGCCGCCCCGTCCAAGCCCAGCAGGACGTAGCCCATCTTGCGCAGCTCCTGCATCGAATCGCCCAGGTTCTTGACCCGCAGATAGGGTTGGCGCTCCAGCGCGCCCGAGGCGGTCTTGGCCAGCGCCCCGGTCTCAGGCGCCGAATGGCGGTGCGGGGCAATCACCGCGCGCGCGCCGAACACCTCGGCCGAGCGCAGAATCGCCCCCACGTTGTGCGGGTCGGTCACCCGGTCGAGCAGCAGAAGCCGCGGCGCCCCCTGCCCCGGCTCGCAGAGCTCGTGCAGGCTGCCCCAGTTCAGCGATCTCACCTCCAGCGCGGCGCCCTGATGCACCGAGCCGGCCTCGATGGGGGCGGCGAATTTGCGCGGATCGCTGATCTCGGGCGTCATGCCCGAGGCGGCGATCGCCTCACCCAGCTTGTCGGCGGCGTTCTTGGTCAGCACCAGCCGCAGCTTTTCGCGCGCGGGGTTCATCAGCGCGTCGCGTACCGCGTGCAGGCCGAACAGCCACAGCGTTTCCGCCGCCGCGGCCCGTTTCGCCCGTTCCTTTTCGATCACCCAGTCCGGCTTTTTCATCGCGTCCGCGCCCCTGTTTTGTCGAGCGCGGACCATGCGTCACACGCGGAGCCCGCGCAAGGGATTTTCCTGTTGACGGACCCGGTGGGGGGCGGTATCCAGCGCCCCACGTCGGGCGACGTGCTGCAAGGTGCGGCAGCGGACTGTAACTCCGCCGGGGAGACCCATGCCTGGTTCGATTCCAGGGTCGCCCACCACTCTCCCCCTTTCCGAAAAATACACCACTTGCCGCAGGGTCACCGCGAGCGATTGATTCGCGCGGGATTTCTGCCGTATTTTCAATTATTTCCAATTCAGGACCCGCATTTGGAAAAAAAATATTACCAATTCCCCGAATCGCGCCCTATGATGCGCGCATGCTGGCCATCCGACGACACGGGCGGTCAGCCATGGAGACTTTGGGAGGAATACATGACCAAACACCCGACGAACCGCCGGGGTGCGCTGCGCGCGCTGGCCGGCGCCAGCGCCGCCGCCCTGGCCGCGCCGCATATCGCCTCGGCCCAGGCCAACGGCACCACTTGGAAGATCCAGACCAGCTGGCCCGGCGGCGCCGGCCTGCAGATCTTCAAGGACTGGTGCGCCACCATCGTTGAGAAGACGGGCGGCGAGCTCGCCTTCCAACCTTTCGGCGCTCAGGACGTCGTGGGCGACTTCCAGCTTTATGACGCCGTGAAGAACGGCGTGCTGGACGCGGTGAACCCGTTCACCATCTATGCCCAGGGCATTATCCCGGCCGCCACCTTCCTGACATCGTATCCGCTGGGTCTGCGCAACCCGCATGAGTGGGACGTGTTCTACTACGGCCTGGGCGGCATCGACATCGCGCGCGAACTCTATGCCAAGCAGGGCCTGCACTTCGTTGGCCCGATCCACCACGGCCCGAACATCATCCACTCGAAGGTTCCGATCCGCTCGATCGACGACTTCCGCGGGCGCAAGATGCGCATGCCCGGCGGCATGGTCGCCGAAGTGTTCAGCGAAATCGGCGCCGAAACCACCGTTCTGCCCGGCTCGGAAATCTTCCCGGCGCTGGAAAAGGGCACCATCGACGTGGCCGACTACGTGGGCCCGGCGGTGAACTACTCGCTCGGCTTCAGCCAGGTGACCAAGTACATCTCCATGGGCCCTCCGGGCTTCATGTCGCTGTACCAGCCGGTCGACCTCATGGACCTGACCGTCGGCCAGGCCGCATGGGACGCGCTGAGCCCGCAGATGAAGCAGTTCGTCGAGATGGAGACGCATGTCTACTCGGATATGCACCACGCCGCGATCCAGAAGGCCGACCAGGAAGCCTGGGCCAAGTTCGAGGCCGACGGCACCGAGGTCACCCGCCTCAGCCAGGACGACGTGGAACTCATGACCGAGGTCGCCGTGCCGATCTGGTTCAAATACGCCAACCGCGACAAGGATGCCGCGCGCGTGTTCAAGATCCAGCTGGACTACATGATGTCCGGCTCGCTGGGCTACGTGTCGCCGGATCTGATCGAGGGCATGACCCTCGATCTGTAAATTCCTGCCGCGGTCGGGGATGACCGCACCGGCGCCAGGCGCCGGGCGGCACCTTTCTTACTCTAGTACAACACAGGACAGTGATATGCCTGGTCTCAGCTTCACGCTGCCGCACTGGCTTTACTGGGTTGGCCTGATCGCGTTTCCGCTCATCGCGATGGCCTTGGCCCGACGACCAAAGCCGCAGCAACAGGGGTATTCGACCGCCCTTGGCTACATGATCCTCGTCACCGGCGGGGTCATCGGTCTGCACCGTTTCTACCTGAAAAGCCTCCTGGGGCTGGTCTACCTCCCGATTTTCATCTTCATCCTCTTCGCCAACAGCCAGGAGCATGACGCGCGGTCGGTCCAGTCCGACCTGACCAACGCCCTGCGCATGGCCGAGCGCACCATCGAACGCGAGGTTCCCCGGATCGAGGAAACCCGCGCCGACCTGCCCGATCTCGAGGCCGCGGTGGCCGAGGCCGAGGAAGGCTCTTTCGCCAAACGCAGCGCCGAGAAGCGCGTGGAACGCGCCAAGGACACCATCGCCAAGGGCGAGGAGCGCCTGGCCGAGGCCCGCGCCACGATCGAAGAGGTCACGCCGCTTGAGACCGAGGCCACCGAGAACCGCACCTTCTGGCACAACGCGGCCGGCTATTCCTTCTACGCCATCCTGGCGCTGATCCTGCTCGACGCGGTGCTGCTGCCCGGCATGGTGAAGCGTGCCAACGCCACCATCCCCGCAGTGGTGGAGAAATCCGAAGCCGAAAAGGCGCTGGAAGCCGCAGAGGCCGAGGAAGGCCCGAAGCATGACAGCGAATATGCCGAGAACTGGATCGACCGGCTGTCGCTCTTCTGCGGCGAATATGTCAGCTACTGGGCGGTGATCGCGGTCTTCGTGTATTACTTCGAGGTGATCTCGCGCTACGTGTTCAACAGCCCCACCAACTGGGCGCACGAGGCGATGTACCTGATGTTCGGCATGCAGTACCTGATCGCCGGCGCCTACGCGATGCTCACCGAAAGCCATGTGCGGGTGGACATCTTCTATGCGCCGCTGCCGAAGAAGCGGAAGGCCTGGGTCGATCTGCTGACCTCGATCTTCTTCTTCATCTTCGCCGGCACGCTGCTGGTGACCTCCTACATCTTCGCGCTGGACGCCATCGCGGTTCCGACCGGCAACGCCATCGTGTCCGACTGGGCCCGCGGCGACGTGTCCTTCGGCGAGATGCTGGGCGGCCTGAACCTCGGCCTGTGGACCGATCCTGCGATCCGCTGGGGCGAGATCAGCTTCAACGAATGGGAAGTGCCGCTGTGGCCGATGAAATGGGTCATGGTGATGGGGGGCCTGCTGCTGGTGCTCCAGGGCATCTCCAAGCTCAGCAAAGACATTCGCGAAATCGCGCGGGGGAACTGACGGATGGGTATTGATATCGGAATCGAGCTTCTGACGCTCATCATGTTCGGCAGCCTTCTGGCGCTGCTGATGGCGGGTCTGCCGCTGGCCTTCGTGACGGGTGGCCTGGCCTGCGTGTTCCTCTTCGTCCTCGGCGACGCCCGGGCGCTGAACATCGTGCCCAGCCGGATCTTCCCGCTGATGACGAACTATCAGCTCTCGGCCATCCCGCTATTCATCTTCATGGCGGCGATGCTGGAGAGGGCCGGGATCATCAACGACATGTTCGATGTGATCTACAAGGTCCTGGGCGGCGTCAAAGGCGGCCTGGCCTCGGCCACGATCATCGCCTCGACGGTGCTGGCCGCCATGGTCGGCGTGATCGGCGCGGCGGTTGTGACCATGGGCATCATCGCCCTGCCCGCCATGCTGAAGCGCGGCTATGACCCCAAGATCGCGATGGGCTCGATCATGGCCGGCGGCACGCTGGGCATCCTGATCCCGCCGTCGATCCTGGCGATCATCTACGCGGTGGTGGCCGAGCAGTCGGTGGGCGAGCTGTTCATCGGCGCGGTCATCCCGGGCCTGCTGCTGTCGGGTCTTTACATCATGTATGTGACGGTCCGCAGCTACATCAACCCGGACCTCGGCCCGCCGATCCCGGTCGAAGAGCGGATCTCGAACCGCGAGAAGGTCGCCCTGGTCGGCAAGATGTCGGCCCCGATCGCCCTGATCTTCGTCGTGCTCGGCGTGATCTTCACCGGCGTCGCGACCCCCGTGGAAGCGGCAGGCATCGGCACCTTCGGCGCCTTCATCGTGGCCGCCATCCACCGCAAGCTGGACTGGCCCACGATCCGCGAGGCCTGCACCACCACGCTGAAGGCCTCGGCCATGGTCATCTGGATCATGTTCGGCGCCACCATCTTCGTCGGGCTCTACGTCCTCGAAGGCGGCCAGCAGTTCGTGCAGGACACGCTGGCGGCGACCGGCCTGGGCCCCTGGGGCATCCTGATCCTCATGCAGATCCTGCTGGTGATCCTGGGCATGTTCCTGGACTGGGTCGGCATCCTGCTGCTCTGCGTGCCGATCTTCGTGCCGATCATCAAGGCGCTGGGCGCGCAGGCCTTCGGCCTGGAAACCCCCGACGACCTGGTGCTGTGGTTCGGCGTGCTCTACCTGGTGAACATGCAGATGAGCTTCCTGTCGCCGCCCTTCGGCTACGCGCTGTTCTACCTGCGCGGCGTGGCCCCGGACGAGATCCCGATGACGGACATCTTCAAGGCGGCCCTGCCCTTCCTGGCGCTGCAGGTGCTGGGGCTGGTGCTCTGTATGTTCTTCCCGCAGATCATCACCTGGCTGCCGAGTATCGTCTACGGCTAAGCCGACCGGGATGAGGACAAGAGGGGCGCGCGGGAAACCGCGCGCCCTTTTTCTTTTGTGCGCCCCACAGGCCACCGGCCTTCGCGGCCAAGGTCGCCGTAACGTCACCCGCCGCTGTCACCCGAACATCACCCGACCTTCACCGCCCTGTCACATGCGCGCCCTAGCGAGACGCGGCCAAGCCGGGCTTGGCGCATTTTCATCATGCCGGACGCCGGATCCTGCCCCGCGCAACGGGACAGATCACGGCGGGAAAGAGGACTCATGACGCTCAAAACCGTTTTCACCGCCGCGGCCTTCTCCGCCGCCGCCGCAGGCTCGGCCTTCGCCGCCGACAAGGTCGAGGTCAATTTCTGGCACGCCATGGGCGGCCAACTGGGCGAGATCGTCGACAAGTTCGCCGCCGATTTCAACGCCAGCCAGGACCAGTTCCAGGTCAACGCCGTCTACAAGGGCAACTACACCGAGACCATGACCTCGGCCATCGCCGCCTTCCGCGCCGGCGAGCAGCCCCATGTCGTGCAGGTCTTCGAGGTCGGCACCGCCACCATGATGGCGGCCGAAGACAAGGGCGCGATCTACCCGGTCTACAAGCTGATGGAAGACACCGGCGTCGCCTTCGACCAGGACGCCTACCTGCCCGCCGTGATCTCCTACTACACCGACACCGACAACAACCTGCTGTCGCTGCCCTTCAACAGCTCGACCCCCGTGCTGTGGTACAACAAGACCGCGCTGGACGCCGCCGGCGTCGAGGTGCCCGCCACCTGGGATGAGGTCGAGGAAGCCGCCCGCGCGCTGAAGGCCAGCGGCGTGGACAAGCCGTTCTCCTTCGGCTGGCAGTCCTGGACCCAGATCGAGAACTACTCGGCCTGGCACGACCTGCCCATGGGCACCGAGGAAAACGGTTTTGCCTCTCTGAAGACCGAGTTCACCTTCAACAACGACGCCGTGGTGAACCACATCCAGCGCATCGCCGACATGGGGCAAGAGGGACTCTTCGCCTATGGCGGGCGCCGGGGCGACAGCCGCGGGATGTTCGTGAACGGCGAAACCGCGCTGTGGATCAACAGCTCGGCCTATTACGGCGGTTTCAAGAAGGACATCACCGATTTCGAGTTCGGCCAGACCATGCTGCCGCTGGACACCGCGGTGGCGGACGCGCCGCAGAACTCGATCATCGGCGGCGCGACCCTTTGGGTGCTGAAGGGCGGCGAGCCCGAGGCTTACAAGGGCGTTGCCGAGTTCTTCAAGTTCATCTCGGCCCCGGAACAGCAGGCCTACTGGCACCAGAACACCGGCTATGTTCCGATCACCACCGCCGCCTATGAGCTGTCCAAGGAGCAGGGCTTCTACGAAACCGACCCGGGCACCGACACCGCCATCAAGCAGCTGTCGCTGAACACGCCCACCCCGAATTCCAAGGGCATCCGCTTCGGCAGCTTCGTGCAGGCGCGCGACATCATCAACGAAGAGCTGGAGGCCGTCTGGGCCGGCGACAAGTCCGCGCGCGAGGCGCTGGACGCCGCCGTCGAGCGCGGCAACGCGCTGCTGCGCAAGTTCGAAGCCGCCAACGGCTAAAGGACAAGGGGCCGGGCGGCACGCCCGCCCGGCCCGACCCGCCCCATGCACAAACGCGCCCTCTTCAAAAACCCCTGGCTGCCCTATCTGCTGCTCGCGCCGCAGATCGCCATCACCGTGGTCTTCTTCCTCTGGCCCGCCTACCGCGCGCTGGAGCAATCTTTCTTCATGGAGGACGCCTTTGGCTTCTCGCGCCAGTTCGTGGCGCTTGAGAACTACGCGGCGCTGTTCCACGACCCGGGCTACCTGAAATCCTTCCGCACCACGCTGGTCTTCGGCCTGTCGGTGACCGCGCTGGCCATGAGCCTGTCGCTGATGCTGGCCGTGGCCGCCAACCGCGTGCTGCGCGCTGCCACCGCCTACCGCACCTTCCTGATCTGGCCCTATGCCGTGGCCCCGGCGCTGGCCGGGGTGATCTGGTATTTCCTGATGAACCCCAGCCTCGGCATCGTCGCCTATTGGCTGAAGGCGCTGGGGATCGAGTGGAACCACTACGTGAATGGCGAGCAGGCGCTGATCATGGTCGTCATCGCCGCGACGTGGAAGCAGATCAGCTATAACTTCCTGTTCTTCCTGGCGGGCCTCCAGTCGATCCCGAAATCGCTGATCGAGGCCGCCGCGATCGACCGCGCGGGCCCCGCGCGCCGGTTCTGGACGATCGTGTTCCCGCTGCTGTCGCCCACCACCTTCTTCCTGCTGATCGTGAACCTCGTCTACGCCTTCTTCGACACCTTCGCGCTGATCCACGCCACGACCGAGGGCGGGCCCGCCGACAGCACCTCGATCCTGGTGTTCCGGGTCTACAACACCGGCTTCATCGGGCAGGACTACGGGTCCAGCGCGGCGCAGTCGGTCATCCTGATGGCGATGGTGATCGGGATGACGATCATCCAGTTCCGCTACGTCGAACGCAAGGTGACCTACTGATGGTCGAAAACCGGCCCCTCGCCGCCGTGCTGACCCATGCCGTGCTGATCGCCGGCATCCTGTTCCTGTGCTTTCCCGTGTGGATGGCGCTGGTCGCCTCGACCCACGGGCCCGGCGCGCTTTCGCATGCGCCGATCCCGCTGTGGTTCGGCGATCAGGGATGGCAGAACTACCGCCAACTGCTGACCGGCGGCCTGCCCGAGGCGGGCGGCGTGCCGGTCGGCCGGATGATGGTGAACAGCCTGGTCATGGCGCTGGGCATCACCTTCGGCAAGATCGCGGTGTCGATCATCGCCGCCTATGCCATCGTCTATTTCCGCTTCCCGCTGAGGATGCTGTTCTTCTGGATCATCTTCCTGACCCTGATGCTGCCGGTGGAGGTGCGCATCCTGCCCACCTTCGACGTGATCGTGCGGTTGGGCATGCTGAACTCCTATGCCGGGCTGACCATTCCGTTGATCGCCTCGGCCACGGCGACCTTCCTGTTCCGGCAGTTCTTCCTGACCGTCCCGGACGAGCTGACCGAGGCCGCCCGGATCGACCGCGCGGGGCCGCTGCGCTTTTTCTGGGACATCCTGCTGCCGCTCAGCCGCACCAACATCGCGGCGCTGTTCATCATCCTCTTCATCTACGGCTGGAACCAGTATCTCTGGCCGCTGCTGATCACCACGGACGAGGAGTTCTACACCGTGGTGATGGGCATCCAGCGGATGGTGAACTCGGGCGAAAGCCTGCCGGTCTGGCATTACGTGATGGGCACCGCGGTGCTGGCGATGATCCCGCCGGTGGTGGTCGTGGTGGCAATGCAAAAGCTCTTCGTCAAAGGGCTGGTGGAAAGCGAGAAATAGAACATGGCACAGCTTGAAATCTCCTCCGTGACCAAGACCTACCCCGGCGGGGTGACGGCGGTCTCCGACGCGAATTTCGGCATCGAGGACGGTGAGTTCATCGTGTTGGTTGGCCCCTCGGGCTGCGGCAAGTCCACCATCCTGCGGATGATCGCGGGGCTGGAGACGATCACCGGCGGCGAGGTGCGGATCGGCGGCACCCGCGTCAACGACCACGAGCCGGGCGAGCGCGACATCGCCATGGTGTTCCAGAACTACGCGCTCTACCCGCATATGTCGGTCTACGACAACATGGCCTACGGGCTGAAGAACCAGGGCATGAAGAAGCCCGAGATCGCCGCCCGCATTGCCGAGGCCGCCCGCACCCTGCGACTGGAGGACTACCTTCACCGCAAGCCGCGGCAACTGTCGGGCGGGCAGCGCCAGCGCGTGGCCATGGGCCGGGCCATCGTGCGCGAACCCAAGGTGTTCCTGTTCGACGAGCCCTTGTCGAACCTCGACGCCAAGCTGCGCACCCATATGCGCTCGGAACTGAAAGAGCTGCACCGCCGCCTCGGCGCGACCTTCATCTTCGTCACCCACGACCAGGTGGAGGCGATGAGCCTGGCCGACCGGATCGTGATCATGAGCGAGGGCAAGGTCGAGCAGGTCGGCACCCCGATGGAGCTCTATCACCAGCCCGCCAGCCTGTTCGTGGCCGAATTCATCGGCTCGCCGCCGATGAACGCCGCGGCGCTCGACACCCGGCTCGGCGCGATGCTGGCCAACGCGGTGGGCGCGGCCCCGGCCGGCGCCGCCACCCTCGGCCTGCGCCCGGAAACCCTGCGCCCCGTACCCGCCGAGGGCGCGGCG
This sequence comes from Paracoccaceae bacterium, assembly GCA_049974865.1. Classification (GTDB taxonomy): domain Bacteria; phylum Pseudomonadota; class Alphaproteobacteria; order Rhodobacterales; family Rhodobacteraceae; genus JAGSOU01. The sequence goes on along the minus strand of JBNGCX010000001.1, from coordinate 85,816 downwards.
CTGTCTGGCCGCGTGGTCATGGCCGAGGCGCTGGGGGCCGAGACCGTGCTGCATGTGGAACTGCCGCCCGGAGGGCCGGAAAACCGGCTGATCCTGCGCGTCAACGGCGCCGACACCCTGGGCGAAGGCGCCGAGACCGGCATCGCTTGCGACCCCGCGCAGGCCTGCTGGTTCGACGCGAGCGGCGCGCGGCTGACCGGCCCGGCACTGGCCAAGGCGGGCTGAGCCTAGTCGATCAGCGCGCCGGACCGGTCGAAGGTGGCGGTTTCCTGCACCCCGTCGGTATAGGTGATCTGAACCGTGACCGTGCGGATGTGGTTGAGCGGGAACTCGACGTAAACCTGCACGCCGCTGTCGGATTTAAGGAGATTGGGCGTGGGTTCGTCGCGATAGCAGGGCTCGGGCTGGTAGGTCAGGACGGGCTGGTCGCTGTTCACGCCGTAGCGGATCTCGCTCAGCGCGCAGCGATAGCTGGCGAGATGCGTGAAATAGAGCAGGTCCTGCCCGTTGAACTCGCGCACGGCGATCCAGTTGGCCTTGGTCATGCCAAGGATCGGGCGGGCCTCGGCGGCGTCGGTGAAAATGTCGGCTGAGGCGGGGGCGGCAAGGCCAAGGGCCAGCGCGGCGGCCACGACAAATCGCATCTCTGAAATCCTTTCTCGTCTCGGCGGCGGGCCGGGGCGTTGTGCCGGGGGCTTTCCCGCCTATACTCGGCCCGGAAAACATGACGGGCAGGATCGAGTATGGCCGCCGCAGCCGCGCAGGGCAAAGATTTCAACATCATGATCGTGGGGCAGAACGGCCGCCTGCAATACGAGGCGCTGCTGTTCGCCGCCTCGCTGCGCCACTGCGACCCCGGCTTCACCGGCCGCCTGATCGTGGCCGAGCCGCAGCCCGGGCCCCGCTGGCGCAGCGACCCGCGCATCGGCAATTCCGAGCTGCGGACCATGCTGGAACGGCTGGGGGCCGAGATCGTCCCCTTCGAGAGCCGCCATTTCGGACAGGACTATCCCTACGGCAACAAGATCGAGGGGCTCTCCGCCCTGCCCGAGGCCGAGCCCTTCGTGTTTTTCGACACCGACACGCTGATCACCGGGCCGTTGTCGCAGGTGGCCTTCGATTTCGACCGCCCCTCGGCCTCGATGCGGCGGGAGGGGACATGGCCCCAGCCACCGCTCTACGGCCCGGGCTATGCCGGGATCTGGAAATCGCTTTATGACCGGTTCGGGCTGGATTTCGACAGCTCGCTGGACCTGAGCCAGCCCGACGAATACTGGCGCCGCTATCTCTATTTCAACGCCGGCTGGTTCTTCTTCCGCTGCCCGCGGGAATTCGGCGCGCGCTTCCTCGACTACGCGCTGTCGGTGCGCGACGACCCGCCCGAGGAACTGGCCAGCCAGTCGCTCGACCCCTGGCTCGACCAGGCGGTGCTGCCGCTGGTGATCCATTCCTTCGGCGGCGGCCGGCCGGGGCCGGAACTGGGCGGGCTGGACGGCGACATCACCTGCCACTGGCGCGCCCTGCCCCTCCTCTATGCCCGCGAGAGCGACCGTGCGGTGGAGGTGCTGGAAACCGTCACCGCCCCCAACCGGATCAAGAAACTGCTGAAGCTCTACGACCCGTTTCGGCGCCTGGTCTTCCAGGGCCGGGGCCACAAGGTGCGCGCGCTGTTCGACCGCGCGGACCTGCCCCCGCAGGAAAAGATGATCCGCAACCGGATCAGGCAGGAAGGGTTCTGGATGCGCTAGGCGGCGAAGACCCGATCCATGTCGGCGAAACCCTTGATCTCGATCGGATTTCCGTCGGGATCGGTGAAGAACATCGTCCACTGTTCGCCGGGCTGGCCCGCGAAACGCACCGAGGGCGGGATGATGAAGGTGGTGCAGGCGTCCTCCAGCCGCCGGGCCAGCTTGCGCCAGTCGGGCAGCGCCAGCACCACCCCGAAATGCGGCATGGGCACCTTGTGGTCGCCCACCTTGCCGGTGGCCTCGGTGGCGAAGGGCTGGCCCAGGTGCAGGCTCAGCTGGTGGCCGAAGAAATCGAAATCGACCCAAGTCTCGGTGCTGCGCCCCTCGGCACACCCCAGAACGCCGCCGTAGAAGCCGCGCGCGGCCTCCAGATCGGTGACGTTGAGGGCAAGGTGAAAGGGCGTGAGCACGGGAATGTCCTCCATTTGCGGGCAGCGCCCGGTTTGTCCTTGTCTAGCAGCGGGCGGACCCGATGAACAGGATGCGAAAGCCCCTGCCGCCACCCCCTGCGCCAGACTGTCGCAATGCGTTGTTGTTCCCGGCCCGGAACCCGCCTAGGCTGCGGCGCAGCATCCAGAGGGAGGAACAATTCATGTCCGACGCCACCAGCTACGGCTTCGACACGCTTCAGGTCCATGCCGGCGCCCGGCCCGACCCGGCCACCGGCGCACGCCAGACGCCGATCTACCAGACCACGGCCTACGTGTTCCGCGATGCAGATCACGCCGCGGCGCTGTTCAACCTGCAGGAGGTCGGCTACATCTACTCGCGCCTGACCAACCCCACGGTTTCGGTGCTGCAGGAACGCATCGCCACACTGGAGGGGGGCGCGGGCGCGGTCTGCTGCTCGTCCGGGCACGCGGCGCAGATACTGGCGCTGTTTCCGCTGATGGCGCCGGGGCGCAACATCGTGGTCTCAACCCGGCTCTACGGCGGCACGATCACCCAGTTCAGCCAGACCATCAAGCGTTTTGGCTGGTCCGCCAAGTTCGTGGATTTCGACGATCTGGACGCCGTGACCCGGGCCATCGACGAGGACACCCGCGCGGTGTTCTGCGAGACGATCGCCAACCCGGGCGGCTATGTCACCGATCTGGACGCCATCGCGGCCATCGCCGACGAGGCCGGGCTGCCGCTGATCGTCGACAACACCTCGGCCACCCCCTACCTGTGTCGCCCGATCGACCACGGCGCCACGCTGGTCGTCCACTCGGCCACCAAGTACCTGACCGGCAACGGCACGGTCACCGGCGGCGCGGTGGTGGATTCGGGCAAGTTCGACTGGTCGGCGCTGGGCAAGTTCCCCTCGCTGTCCGAGCCCGAGCCCGCCTATCACGGGCTGAAGTTCCACGAGACCTTCGGCCCGCTGGCCTTTACCTTCCACGGCATCGCGGTGGGGCTGCGCGACCTCGGGATGACGCTCAACCCGCAGGCGGCGCATTACACGCTGATGGGGATCGAGACGCTGAGCCTGCGGATGCAGCGCCATGTCGAGAACGCGCAGAAGGTGGCCGGCTGGCTGGAAAACAATCCCAACGTGGAGAAGGTCACCTATGCCGGCCTGCCCTCCTCGGCCTATTACGAGCGCGCACAGCGGGTCTGCCCCAAGGGCGCGGGCGGGTTGTTCACCGTGGCGCTTAAGGGCGGCTACGATTCCTGCGTGAAATTCGTCGACAGCCTGGAGCTGTTCAGCCACGTGGCCAATCTGGGCGACACCCGCTCGCTGGTGATCCACTCGGCCTCGACCACGCATCGCCAGCTCACGCCCGAGCAGCAGGAGGCCGCCGGCGCGGCCCCCAACGTGGTGCGCATCTCGATCGGGATCGAGGACGCCGACGACCTGATCCGCGACCTCGACCAGGCGCTGGAAAAGGCCCACGCCTGAGCCCTATTCGCCCAGCGCGAAGACCATCGTCACCGTGGCCGAGAGCGAGACTTCGCCCGCGGCCACGGGCATGGCGGCGCGGGCCGCCTCCATCATCACCGGCTGAGGGGTGACGGCGCCGGATTCGCTGATCGACAGAACCGGCCCCAGCGGCAGGCCCGCCGCCTCGGCGATCAGCGCGGCCTTGCGCTGCGCATCGGCCACGGCCTCGGTCCGGGCCCGATCGGTCAGCGGACCGGGTTCCTGCAGGCCGAAGTTCAGCCCGCGGAAGGTGTTTGCGCCCATCTCGAGCACATCGTCCAGAACCGGCCCCAGCCGGTCCAGATCGCGCACCCGCACCCGTAGGGTGTTGCGGGCGACGAAGCCCTCGATCCGGGGCGTCTCGCCGCCGCTGGCGCGGTTGCTCCAGACCGGATCGAGCGACAGCTCGCTGGTCTGCATGTCGCGCGGGGCGATGCCCGCGGCCTCCAGCGCCTTCAGGATCGCCGCCGTCGCGACCGAGGTTTCGTCCATCGCCGCGCCCGCGGTTTTGGCCTGGCTGGTCACGCCCAGGCTGATCGTGGCCATGTCGGGGGCCGCCGCCACCTCGCCGCGGCCGGTAACGGTAATGGTCGGGCCGGGCTCCGCCGCCTGCGCGGCCGAGGTCAGGCCCAGGGAAATCAGAATAATGGCAAGAAATCGCATGGTTTTCTCCTCTCGCCCTGCAAGGCTGCGCCCTGCGCGCCGCGGCCTCAAGGATTTCCCCGCGTTAACGGTCTCACCATCGGCGAATTCCTGCTATAGTCGGCCCGCTGCGACGGCATGACCTGCCGGGGCGGCGGGAGGACTACTATAAACGGAACCCATGACACCGCGTTTTTCCCTGACCCTCTCGCATGAGGGAATCGGCCTGCTGCACCGCACCAAGACCGGGTGGAGCGAGGTTGGGCAGGTCGCCCTGGACGACCCCAACTTGAGCCAGGCGCTCAAGATGCTGCGCGACACGGCCAGCGCGCTCGAGGGCGGCGGCGTGCTCAGCGAACTGGTGATTCCCGACGGCCAGATCCTCTATACCCGCCTGACGCCCGAAGGGCCGCTCGGCGAGCAGAGCCTCCGGGCAGCGCTGGAGGGGCTGACCCCCTACGCGGTGGACGAGCTGGTCTTCGACTGGGAGGCCGATGGCGACGGCGCCCAGGTCGCGGTGGTGGCGCGCGAAACGCTGGCCGAGGCCGAGGCCTTCGCCGTCGAGCACCGCTTCAATCCCGTGGGCTTCACCGCCCGGCCGACGACAGAGCAATTCCCCCGCGCGCCCTGGTTCGGCCCGACCAAGGTCTCTGCCTCCCTGCTGCCCGAGGGCGAGACGCCCGAACCCGCCGTCGAAGGCAAAGAACCGGCCCCTGAGGCCACGCCGGAGGTCGAGGGCATCGCCGACGAGGGGCAGCCAGCCGGCACCGCGCCGGAGGCCCGCCCCGCCGACGCCGAAGCCCCCGAAGACGCGGCCCCCGCGCCGCCGGAGCAGGCGCCGGAGACCGCGGCGGATGACGCGAGGCCGGACACCGGGACAGAACCGCCCGATGAGGCCCCGGAGCCTGCAGAGACCCCGTCTCCGCCCGAACAGAAACCGCTGATCTCGCCCCTGCCCGCGCCCGAGGATCGCCCGGCCTTCGCTTCGCGGCGCGACCATTCGGCGGCCCCGTCCGCCGACATCCCCCAGCCCTCCTCGACCAAGGCGCGGCTGACGCTTGCACCGGGCAAACCGGTCGAGGCCCCGGATATCGCCGGCGGCAAGATCGGCATCACCGCGCCCGAAGCGCCCGAGACCAATGCCCCCTCGGGCCGGTCCAGGAAGGGCGCCGCCAAGAAACAGAAGCCGAAGGCAAAGGCCGGGCGCAAGCCGTCCAGGCCCGCGCCCCCCAAGGCGGAACCGGCCAAGGCCACCCTCCCCCAGGCGCCGGCCGCCAGGGCGCCCGCCCCGGTCACCACGCCGGTGGCGCCCCCACCGCCCGGGGCGGCCGGCACCGGCGACGCGCCGGGCCTTCCCGGCGGCCTGTTCGCGCCCGAGCCTCCGTCCTCGGGCCTGCCCAGGCTGGGGCTGGCGCTGACCGGGGTGCTGCTGGTCGCGCTGCTGCTGGTCGCGCTCTGGGCGCTTTTCCTACGCGACCCGGGCGAGAGCACTGCAGACAACGCCGCGCTGCCGGCAGAGACCGAGCAGCTCGCCCTTGCCCCGCAAGCGGCGGAGGAAGAGCCCGCCGCCCCGTCCGCGCCGGCAGAGGATGCGGCGGAACAGCCCCCCGCCGGGACCATGGAAACGGAGCCGGAGCCGGACGCCCCCGAGACGGCGCAGCCCCTGAGCCCGGAACAACTGGACACCCTCTATGCCGCCACCGGCATCTATGCCGCGGCCCCCGATACGCCCGAAGCGCCCGCGCAGGACCAGGTGGACGACATCTATATCGCCTCGCTCGATCCGCGGGTCGCGGCGCAGGATGCCATCGCGTTGCCCGAGGCACCGATCGAGAATCACGACGCGCGCCCGCCGACGCCCGCCAACCCGCCCGGCCCCGGCAACGTGTTCGAGCTGGACTCGCGCGGGCTGGTCCGCCCCAGCCCCGAAGGCACGCTGAACCCCGAGGGGATCACCGTTTTCTCGGGCCCGCCGCGCATCACCCCGCCCGAGCGCCCCGAATCCGACATCGCCGTCGACCCGGCCGAGGCCGCCGAGGCCGAGCGGCTGGGCACGATCCGGCCCCGCACCCGCCCCGAGGACCTGTCCGAGCAGAACGAGCGCGCCAATCTCGGCGGGCTCACCCGGGCCGAACTGTCCACCCGGCGGCCGCTGGCGCGCCCGCAATCTCTGCAGGAACAGGCGATGGCCGAGGCAGAGGCCGAAGCCGCCGCCGACGGCGCCGAGGACATCGGGGCCAGCGAGTTGGCCGTGGCCAGTTCCCGCAAGCCGCAGGCGCGACCCGGCGATTTCGCCGCGCTCGTAGAGAAGGCCGTGAAAGAGGCGCAGTCCGCGCCCGCCGCGGTGGTGCCCGCCTCGGCCACGGTGACGCCGCGCATCCCCTCCTCGGCCTCGGTGGCCAAGCAGGCGACGCTGCCCAACGCGATCAACCTTCGCGACCTCAACCTGATCGGAATCTACGGATCCGCCTCGAACCGGCGCGCGCTGGTGCGGCTGAAATCGGGGCGCTACGTCAAGGTCCAGGTCGGCGACCGGCTGGATGGCGGCCAGGTGACCGCGATCAGCGCCGACGTGCTGCGCTACACCAAGCGCGGGCGCGAACATGTGCTGGAGATGCCCGAGGGCTGAGCCAGGCCCCGCCATCGCGGGGCCTGCCCGTGGTCATTCGGCGGCGATTTCGCCGTTCTCGATCTGCTCGCGCTCGATCGATTCGAACAGGGCCTTGAAGTTGCCCTCGCCGAACCCGTCATCGCCCTTGCGCTGGATGAACTCGAAGAAGATCGGACCGATCACGGTCTTGGAGAATATCTGCAGCAGGATCCTGGTCTCACCGCCATCCACCACGCCTTCGCCGTCGATCAGGATGCCGTGTTTCTTCATCCGGTCGACGGGCTCGTCATGGCCCTTCACCCGGTCGAAGCTCATCTCGTAATAGGCATCGTTCGGGCCGGGCATGAATTTCAGCCCGTTCGCGGCGATGGCATCGGTGGAGTCGTAGATGTTCTCGGTCCCCACGGCGATATGCTGGATGCCCTCGCCGTTGTATTTCCTGAGGTAGGAGACGATCTGCCCGGTCTCGCCGCGGTCCTCGTTGATCGGGATGCGGATCTTGCCGCAGGGCGAGGTCAGGGCGCGGCTGAACAGGCCGGTATATTTGCCCTGGATGTCGAAGAAGCGGATTTCGCGGAAATTGAACAGGCGGCCGTAGAACCCGAACCACTTGTCCATGTTGCCCTTGAACACGTTGTGGGTCAGGTGGTCGAGGTAGTAGAAGCCCACGCCCCGCGGGTGGGCATCGGCCACCCAGTCGAACTCCGCGTTGTAGGCGCTAGTGTCGTAATACTGGTCGATGAAATAGATCAGCGAACCGCCGATGCCGTAGATCGCCGGCACGTCCATGCATTTGCCGTCGCCCTCATAGGGCTTGGCGCCGTTCTTCACCGCGTGCTCGAAGGCGTGCTGTGCATCCACCACGCGCCAGCCCATGGCCGAGGCGCAGGGGCCGTGCTCTGCCGCGAAATCGGCGGCCATCGAGCCCGGCTCGGCATTGATCAGGTAGCTGATATCGCCCTGCTGCCACAGCTCCACGGCCTTGGTCTTGTGGGTGGCGGTGTGGCTGTAGCCCATCTTGGTGAAAAGATCGCGCAGTTCCTGCGGGTCGGGGTGGCAGAATTCGACGAATTCGAACCCGTCGGTGCCGGCGGGGTTCTCGGCCGTGATCTGAGAGCGGGGGGCATCATGCGGGAAGGGGCCCATGCGCGTTTCCTCCTGTTGTTCGCGTTCGCGCGGAGGATAGCGCGCAAGCCCCGCGCAAGATGCGCATTCGGGGCATCCCGATGTATCAATTGCGCGGATTCTACGCTAGCTTCGTAGAAAATATGCAGGAAACCCGCATGTCACTGGACGAGACCGATTGCCGCCTGCTGGCGGCGCTGCAGGAAGACGCGCATCTCACCGCGCAGGAGTTGGGCGAGCGGCTGCACCTTTCGGCCAGCCAGGCCGGGCGGCGGCGCCAACGGCTGGAGGCCGAGGGCTATATCACCGGCTACGCGGCCAAACTGGACGCGGCCAGGCTGGGGCTGGACGTGCAGGCCTTCGTGCAGGTGCAGATGGCCACCCACGACCCCGAGGCGGCGAAAAGCTTCCAGCGCCTGCTGCGCACCCAGCGCGAGATCATCTCCGCCTGGACGCTGACCGGCGAGGCCGATTACCTGCTGCGCGTGATCTGCGAGGACCTGCCGGCGCTAAACCGGGTGATCCACGAGGTTCTGCTGCCCCACCCTGCGGTGGCGCGGGTTCAGAGCCAGATCGTGATGAACCAATTCAAGGCCGACGCGCCGCTGCCGACGTGAGCGCGCGGCCTTACTCCGGGCGGTCCGCGAAACGGCAGAACCGTTCCCGCGTGGCGAGGGTTTCGACACAGAGGCCCTCTCCGCCCGTGACCTTGCGGGCCGGGACGCCGTTGAAAAACACGTCTCCCGCACGGCCGGAGGCGCTGTCGGCTTCCACGAACAGCAGGCCGACGCTCGCCCCGTTGCGCACGCCGTAGCGCTCGACCAACTCATAGGGATTGGCCCGCCAGGTGTAGAAGCACAGATCCGCGTAATCCCCCTGCCCGCCCGGCCCCTGGTAGCTGCACCATGCCTCGATCGGGAACTCGCCCTCGCCGCCCCCGTGCGGATAAGTTTCGCGGACCTGTTCAGCGCAGGCCACGCGATTGGCCCATGTGGCGCAATATCGATCGATCACCCAGGCCGGCGCCTCTCCGGCCCGCGACGGCGGCGCCGTGGCCAGCAGGAGAAGGACAGAAATCAAGAAGGGCCGTGACATGGGAAACTGCCCCGCCAATCCATTCGCTGCCCGAATCCTAGCGGCAAGAACGCCCACCGGTCAAAGCACTGTTGTCTTTGCCGTGAGCGGCTGGTTTAGAATCGCAACATGGAAAATTTTCTGCTTCAGGCCACGATCTATCTGAGCGCCATGCTGGTGGCGGTGCCGCTGGCCGCGCGGCTGGGCATGGGCTCGGTGCTGGGCTACCTGCTCGCGGGTATCGCCATCGGGCCGGTGCTGGGGCTGGTGGGCTCGGAAACCCAGGACCTGCAGCATTTCGCCGAGTTCGGCGTGGTGATCATGCTGTTCCTGATCGGCCTGGAGTTGGAGCCGCGCACGCTGTGGGACATGCGCCACCGGCTGCTGGGGCTGGGCGGGCTGCAGATCGCCCTGACCACCGGCGTGGTCATGGCCGGCGCCATGCAACTGGGGCTGGCATGGCAGACGGCGCTGGCCGTGGGGCTGATATTCGCGCTGTCCTCGACCGCGATCGTGCTGCAGACGCTCAGCGAAAAGGGCCTGATCCGCACCGGCGGCGGGCGGGCGAGCTTCTCGGTGCTGCTGACGCAGGACATCGCGGTGATCCCCATGCTGGCCTTCCTGCCCCTGCTGGCGATGCGCCCCGCCCCGGCGCTGGCGCCCGACGGATCGATCCAGCGCGGCGGCGAAGAGGCCGCGCACGGCACCGATCACGCGCTGTCGCTGCTGGAGGGGCTGCCGGGCTGGGGGGTGACGCTGGTCACGCTGAGTGCGGTGGCGGCGATCATCCTGGTGGGGCATTTCCTGACCCGGCCGCTGTTCCACTTCGTCCACGGCGCGCGCCTGCGCGAGATGTTCACCGCCGTCGCCCTGCTGATCGTGATCAGCATCGCGGCGCTGATGATCCTGGTGGGGCTGTCGCCTGCGCTCGGCACCTTCCTGGCCGGCGTGGTGCTGGCCAACTCGGAATTCCGCCACGACCTGGAGGCCAGCCTGGAGCCCTTCAAGGGGTTGCTGCTGGGGCTGTTCTTCATGACCGTGGGCGCGGGGATCAATGTTGCCGTGCTCTTCGCCAACCCGGCCACCATCCTCGGGCTGACCCTGGCCCTGATGATCGCAAAGGGGCTGATCCTCTATCTGATGGGCACGCTGTTCAAGCTGCGCGGGGCCAGCCGCTGGCTGTTCACGCTGGGGCTGGCGCAGGCCGGCGAGTTCGGCTTCGTGCTGGTCAGCTTCTCGCTCAAGACCCATGTGCTGACCGAGAGTCTCGGCCAGACCCTGCTGCTGGTGATCGCCCTGTCGATGCTGATGACCCCGCTGTTCTTCATCCTGCACGACTGGCTGTCGCGCCGGACGAAGGAGGAGGCGCCGGTGGCGCGCGAGGCGGACCAGATCGACGAGCAGCAGCCGATCATCATCGCCGGGATGGGCCGCTTCGGCCAGGTGGTGAACCGGATGTTGCAGATGTCGGGCTTCCGCGCCACGGTGCTGGACCACGACCTGCCCACGGTTGAGCTGATGCGCCGCTTCGGCTTCAAGGCCTTCTTCGGCGACCCGACCCGCCCCGAGCTGCTGCATGCCGCGGGGCTGCCCGTGGCGAAGGTGTTGGTGGCGGCGCTGGACGACAAGGACGCCAACACCCGCCTGGTGCGCTATGCAAGGCGCGAGCGGCCGGACCTGCACATCGTGGCCCGCGCGCGCGACCGGGTGCATGTCTACGAGCTCTACCGCGCCGGCGCGGACGACATCGTCCGCGAGATGTTCGACAGCAGCCTGCGCGCCGGGCGCTACGTGCTGGAGAACATGGGGCTGACGGATTTCGAGGCGAACGAATTGGAGACCGCCTTCTACAAGCACGACCGGCAGGTGGTGCGCGAACTGGCGGAGCTGTGGAAACCCGGCGTGCCGCTGGACCAGAACGAGGCCTATGTCACGCGCGCGCGCCAGTTCAACAAGGAGCTGGAGACGGCGTTGGCCACGCGGGCCGCCGTGGAGGAGGAAGAGAAGGGGCCGGCGGGCGGCTCCGGGCAGGCCTGAAAAGCCCCGTCGGTGCGTTTGGAACCCGTTCCGGACATTCCATCGCGGCCCGGGCTGACCGCGCGAGCCAGGTGAACGGCAGCCAGCAGTCAACTTCCCCGCACCGCGGACAGAAACCATACGCCTTTCGAATAAAAAAAGCCGCAGCGGCGAACGCTGCGGCTTCTTGCCGGGAAAGGGGAGGCGATTACGCGGCGGCGCGCGAGACCAGAACCTCGTCCACCTGTTTCTGGGCCTTGACCTCGTCCATGCCGGACACGGCGGCCACTTCGCGGGTCAGGCGCTCCAGCGCGGCCTCGTAGAGCTGACGTTCCGAATAGCTCTGCTCGCGCTGGTCGTCGGTGCGGTGCAGGTCGCGCACCACCTCGGCGATCGAAATCAGGTCGCCCGAGTTGATCTTCTGTTCGTATTCCTGGGCGCGGCGCGACCACATCGCGCGCTTGACCTTGGCCTTGCCTTTCAGCGTGGTCATGGCCTTTTGAACCACGTCGGGCGAGCTGAGCGAGCGCATGCCCACTTCGGCAGCCTTGTTGGTGGGGACACGCAGGGTCATCTTGTCCTTTTCGAAGGAGATGACGAACAGCTCCAGCGCGATGCCGGCGATTTCCTGCTCCTCGATCGACACGATCTGGCCCACGCCATGGGCCGGGTAGACAACGTAGTCGTTGGGGCGGAATTCGGATTTCTTGGTCTTACTCATCTAGCTTTACTTCCTCGCAGGGGGCCTTGACGAGACAGAGACGCCTCTCTGCCCGAAACAGCCAAGTTCCGGCAGATCGTCGAATCTGGCGCTGAAAAACCACACCGCAGGCGAGCAGCGCTGCGAGTGGATGTCAGGTCTTAACGGCACTTCATCGGACTATTATATAGCAAAAAATGCACCGCTTTTGAAGTGCCGCACCGCAGAACGGGCGCCAACCCTATATTTTCATAGGAAATCTTCGGCGACACCGGCCCGGCCGGACCCCGAAGTCATCGCCGGCGGGGCCGAATCGGGCTCAGCCCCCCTCGCCCGGTTTCTCGGAGAAATATTTCTCCATCTTGCCCTCTTCGCCGTCGCGTTCCTCGGCCTCGGGTAGCTGGTCCTTCTTGGAGATGATGACCGGCCACATTTCCGAGTACTTGCGGTTGAACTCCACCCATTTCTCCATGTCCGGCTCGGTGTCGGGCCGGATGGCGTCGGCTGGGCATTCGGGCTCGCACACGCCGCAATCGATGCATTCGTCGGGATGGATCACCAGCATGTTCTCGCCTTCGTAGAAACAGTCGACCGGGCAGACTTCCACGCAGTCGGTGTATTTGCAGGCGATGCAGTTCTCGATGACGACATAGGTCATGCGGTGGCCCTCATTTCTCTTGCCTCGGCGGACTAGCTAGACCAGCCGGATTGATCAATCAAGCGGCGACGCCCTGAAAAGATGATTCTGCCGTCTTTCTTTCTTGGTCGGCCGCCCCTTGCCCTCATATCGCGGTGCGGGCGGGTCGCTGTCCTTGATCGGCGTCAAATCCTCGTACAGCGTTCTGGCCTCGGGCGCGGGGCCGCGCCGTTCGCCCAGGGCGACGATGCGGACCACGCGAATCTCGCGCCCCTGCGGGAAGGTCAGCGTGTCGCCGGGCCCCACCTTGTGGGCCGGTTTCGCGGTCTTGGTGCCGTTCACCCGCACATGCCCGCCCGACACCACCTTGGCGGCCAGCGTGCGCGTCTTGAAGAAGCGCGCCTGCCACAGCCACTTGTCCAGGCGGATCGCCGGGCGGGGCGCCGCGGCGGACATTTACTTGCGGTCCTTGAGCCCCATCAGCGCGGCGGCGAAGGGGTTGTCGGGGTCGATGGGCTTTTCCTTCTTGGGCGGGCGCGCCTGGAAGGTGCGGGGCTTGCCGCCGCCTTCCTGCGGACCGCGCTTGCCCTTGGGCTTGGGCTTGCCCCGGCCCTTGCCCTGCGGACGCTCGCCGCGGTCGCGGCGCGGCTTGCCCGGGCGGCGCGGCGCCCAGGTGAAGGTATAGAAGACCTCGGTTTCCGGCTCGGCCGGTTCCGCTGCCTCGGCGGCTTCCGCCGTTTCGGCCGGGGCCTCGGGGGCCTCTTCCGGCGCGGGCGCCTCGGCGGCCTCCGGCGCAGCGCCCTCGGCCGGTTCTGCGGGCTTCTCCTCGGCCTCGGCGGCCGGCGCCTCGCCCTCCGGGGCGGCGGCAGGCTCGGAGGCGGGGGCCGGTTTGACCTTGGGCCGCTCGCCGCGTTCGGCCTTGTAGCCCAGGCCCTGCATGAGGTCGGCGAACTGTTCCAGCGTCATGCCGGTGATCGACAGCATGTCGGGGGTGGCCTCGAAGCCGCCGCGGCTGTCCTGCGCGCGCAGCAGGTCGGCGAGGCGCTCCAGCATGTCGATGCGGATCGCGCGTTGACCGGCCAGGCGATAGCCCGAGAGGGTGTAGTAGCCGTCCGGCACGCCATCGACCCCTGGGATCGTGACCAGGCCCGGCGGCGGGCTTTCGGGGAATTCCTGCAGGCCCTCGGCCAGCGACCACAGCACCAGCCGCAGCCGGGTCGGCGCGGGCTTCAGCAGCAGCGGCAGGAAGATGGTGAACTGGCCGAAACGCACGCCATGCTTGCGCAGCAGGCCGCGCGCGTCCTGGTCCAGCTCCTTGACCTCGGCGGCCACCTGGTCGCGGGGGATGATGCCCAGCCCCTCGATCAGGCGGAAGGCAAAGCCGCGCGCCAGGCCCGTCAGCGCCTCGTCGCGCTGCATTTCCAGCAGCGGCTCGAACAGCGTGGCGACCTTGCGGTCGATGAAGTGCTGCAGGCGGCGCTTGACCTTCTCGGCCACGTCGGCGCCGGCCTCTTCGTCGACGAAGGCCTCGACCTGGGGTTTCAGCGGTTCGGCGCCCGCGACCAGCTTGCCCACGGCATGCTCGCCCCACATCAGCCCGCCCTGCTCGGTGAAATCGAGCTCGGTGTCCGGCGCGTTGTAGAAGCGGTCGGCGCGCAGGTGGAACTCCGGCTTCAGCGCGGCCAGGCTGGCCGAACGCAGGGTCTTGGCCTCGTCCGGGCTGCTGCTGGCATCCTGGCGGAAGCGGAATCCTTCCAGACGGCCGACGAATTCGCCCTCGACCGTCACTTCACCCTTTTCGTTCACGTCGGCCACAAGGCCCTCCTTCTGCTTCAACCGGCGCAACAGTACCGAGGTGCGCCGGTCAACAAATCTCTTGGTCAGCGCGCCGTGCAGCGCGTCTGACAGGCGGTCTTCTACCGCGCGGGTCGCCCCGCGCCAATGGCTTTCGTCGCCGACCCAGCCCTTGCGCTGCGCGACATAGGTCCATGTGCGAATATACGCCAATCGTTTCGACAGCGTGTCAATATCGCCATCCGTCCGGTCCAGCCGCTTGACCTGCCGCGCGAGCCAGTCGTCGGGCACCCTGCCGTCCTGCAGAAAGCCAAAGATCCGCTCCAGCATCCCGGCATGTTCGGCCTGGCTGATGCCGCGGAAATCGGGGATGCGGCAGACATCCCACAACAACCGCGTGTCGGAAGGGTGCAGCAGCCGGTCGCGCAGATCGGGCTGGTCAGTCAGCCATTTCAGCGCGTGCAGGTCGTCGGCCTCGCGCGCGCGGGACAGCCACTCGCTGTCGGTGCCCCGTTCCAGCGAGGCGATAAGCCGCTCAGGCGTGCCGAATTCCAGGTCACTGTTGCGCCACTGCAACTTTCGGATGGGGATGAAGCGGTGCGAGGTGATCGCCTCGGCCACCTCGTCGCTCAGCGGCCGCGCCTCGCCGGTCACGCCGAAACTGCCCGGCACGGTGTGGCGCCCGGCGCGGCCCGCGATCTGGGCCAGCTCGTTCGGGGCGAGGTCGCGCATACGGCGGCCGTCGAACTTGCGCAGGCCGGAAAAGGCCACGTGCTTGATGTCGAGGTTCAGCCCCATGCCGATGGCGTCGGTCGCCACCAGGTAATCCACGTCGCCGTTCTGGTAGAGGTCCACCTGCGCGTTGCGGGTGCGCGGCGACAGCGCGCCCATGACCACCGCGCAGCCGCCCTTCTGCCGGCGGATCAGCTCGGCGATGGCATAGACGTTGTCGACCGAGAACCCCACGATGGCCGAGCGCGGCGGCATGCGGCTGATCTTCTTCGAGCCCGAATAGGTGAGTTCCGAAAACCGCTCGCGCCGCATGAATTGCACTTTCGGCACCAATGCTGCAATCGCGTTGCGCATGGTGTCGGAGCCCAGGAACAATGTTTCGTGCAGCCCGCGCGCATGCAGAAGACGGTCGGTGAAGACATGGCCGCGCTCCGGGTCGGCACAGAGCTGGATCTCGTCCACCGCCAGGAAATCGGCGCCGATGCCGGTGGGCATCGCCTCGACCGTGCAGACCCAGTATTGGGCGCGTTCGGGCACGATGCGCTCCTCGCCGGTGACCAGCGCCACCACCGAGGGGCCGCGCAGGCTGACGATGCGGTCATAGACCTCGCGCGCGAGCAGGCGCAGCGGCAGGCCGATCACCCCCGTGCGGTGCGCCAGCATCCGCTCGATCGCGTAATGGGTTTTGCCGGTATTGGTCGGCCCAAGGACCGCGGTGACCCGCGATTGCGCAAGCATAAGGCTGCCTCTCCGCCCGGATTAAAGGGTCATGCCGGAGAGGTCTTTCTCCAGCCGCTCGATGGCCCCTTTTAGGTCGGGCTCGTTGGGATGTATAGCGCGGGCGGCGCGGTAGGCCTCCAGCGCCCGTTCGGGCTGGCCCATCTCCTCGTAAATCGTGCCCAGCCCGATCATCGCGCCGAAATGGCGCGGGTTCAGCGCCAGTGTGCGCGCGATATCCTGCAGCGAGGGGCCGAACAGCCCCTGCCGGTAATAGGCGGTGGCGCGCGCGTTGAAGCCTTCGGCGAAACCAGGGGCGTGGTCGGTCAGAGCGGTCAGATGCTCGATCGCCGCCTCCAGGTCGCCCTCTTCCATCGCCTCGCGCCCGCGCTGCAGCAGCAGGTCCATCGCGGGCGAGCCGGATTTCGACCATTCCATCCAGATCTCCTGCTCCACCACCCGCCAGTTGGGCAACCCTTTCTGGCCGAGCTGCGTAAACAGCTCGTCCAGCCGGGCGCTGTCCGCCATGGCAGGCAGGGAAATCGTGACTGTCGCGACAAATGCCGCAACGGTACGATTGAGATATCTGATGAGTCTGCTCATATCGGGTACAAATGTAATGCATCGGCGGACAATTGCGAGTGTTCGCCGGTCACAAACGGAGGATGTCCCATGAGCGACGTGATCGAGGCCGCCGTGGCCGCCCTGAACGAGAAGATCGAGGGCGGGTTCGCCGGCTCGGCGAAATTCGTGATCGAGGACGAAGGCAGCATCATCGTGGATGCCGACGGGGTGCGGGCCAGCGATGACGAGGCCGAGGTGACGCTCACCGCCGACCTGGAGACGTTCAAGGCGATGATGGACGGCGAACTGAACCCCACGGCCGCCTTCATGACCGGCAAGCTGAGCGTGGATGGCGACATGGGCCTGGCGATGAAGCTGGGCTCTGCCTTCGCCTGAGGTCCCATGGAAACGGCCCCGCTCTTCCACCACCTCGCGGACGGCCCCGATAACGGGACGGCCTACTGGCTGACGGCCGAGGACGGCCGGCGGCTGCGCATCGGGGTCTGGCCCGAAGGGAAGCGGGGAACGGTGCTGCTGTTCCCGGGCCGCACCGAATATGTCGAGAAATACGGCCGTGCGGCACAGGACCTGCGGCTTCGGGGCTACGCGACCGTGGCGGTGGACTGGCGCGGCCAGGGGCTGGCCGACCGGCTGCTGCCCGACCGCGCGGTGGGGTTTGTCCACCGCTTCACCGATTACCAGCACGACGTCGCGGCGATGGTGAAGGCGCTGCCCGCGCTGAACCTGCCGCAGCCGTTCTTCTTGCTGGCGCATTCGATGGGCGGCTGCATCGGGCTGCGTGCGATGATGGAAGGGCTGGACGTGAAGGCGGCCTGTTTCTCCGGCCCGATGTGGGACATCGAGTTTCCCTCGCTGCTGCGCCCGGTGGCCTGGGTCATCGCCTTTACCGGGCGACAGATCGGGCTGGGCCCGCGCTACGCGCCCGGCACGAGTGGCAACGTGGCCTATCCCGAGGCCGCGCCCTTCGAGGGCAACGACTTGACCAACGACCCCGACATGTATGCCTATATGCGCCGCCAGACCGAGGCGGAGCCGGCGCTGTCGCTGGGCGGGCCCAGCCTGCACTGGGTGCACGAGGCGCTGCGCGAGATCCGCGCCCTGCGCAACCGTCCCTCGCCAGCCCATCCCGCGCTGAGCTTCGTCGGCAGCGACGAGAAGATCGTCGCCCCGGCGGCCATCGAGGACCGCATGGCGCGCTGGCCGGGCGGCAAGCTCGAACGCGTCGATGGTGGGCGCCACGAGGTGATGATGGAAACGCCGGAGCGGCGGAAACGCTTCTTCGACGCCGCTGCCACCTTCTTTGAATCCGCGGGCCGGAGCCCGCACCTCGCCGCCTCGGCCTGAGCGGCGGCCTTGCCCCTGCGCCGCGCGCGCCGAACGCAGCCCCTGCCGAAGGCCCCCAGACTTCAGACCGGCGAGACCCGGTGCGCCGGGTCGAGGCGACCGGCGAAGTGATCGAGGATATTCTGCGCCGCCATCATCCCCATCCCGCGAAAGCCCGCCGGGCTCATCGCCCCCGCATGCGGCGAGAGCAGCGCGTTGTCGAGCCGCGTCAGCGGGCTGTCGGCGGGCAGCGGCTCTTGCTCGAACACGTCCAGCCCGATCCCGCCCAGCCGCGGCGCGGCCTGCACCAGAGCCGCCTCGTCGATCACCCCGCCCCGCGCGGTATTCAGCACGAAGGCGCCCCGCGGCAGCAGCGCCAGTTCCGCGGCACCGATCAGCCCGCGGGTGCCGGGCGCGAGCGGCACGTGCAGGCTCAACACCTCGGCTGCGGGCAGCGCCGCGTGCAGGTCGCGCACCACCGGGAAACCCGCCTCGGCCTCGCTGAGGCTGCGGTGCCAGACCGTGACCTCCATCCCGAAGGCGGCGCAGAGCGCGGCGACCCTCCGCCCGATGGCCCCGAACCCCGCCAACAGCACCCGCCGCCCGGCCAGGTCCACCGGCGCCAGCGCCTCGACCCCGGCAAAGCCGTTGCGCGCCACGCGGTCCATCTCGCGCGCGCGACGGGTCAGCGCCAGCAGCAGCATCATCGTGTGCTCGGCCACGGGCTGGGCATTCGCCCCGGGGGTGTTGGTGACCACCACGCCCCGCGCCGCCGCCGCGGCGAGGTCGATATTGTCGACCCCTACCCCGTGCTTGGAGATGATCCGCAGGCCGGGTGCGTCCGCGATCACCTCGGCGGACAGCGCCGCGACCCGCACGATGCAGGCATCGGCGCCGGACAGGGCACGGCGGCAGTCGGCGCCGTGCAGGTGCCAGCCGCGCGCAATCTGCCAGCCGGCGCCGGTCAGCAGGGCCTCGGCGTCTTCGTGGATAGGCTCGGTGAGGAATACGGTTTGCATCGGGCTCTCCCTTCCCCTTCCGCATAGCGCATCCGCGCGCGGTGTCCACGCCTCCGGCGGGGGTTTCGTCTAAGAGAAAACCATAAATGGATTAATCGGTTGCCGGCTCCCTGTCCGGTGTCATCCCACTTCTTATCCACTTTGCCAAATAAGGTACGAACTGACTGGGAAACGCAAACGGGCGCGGGGACCACTCGAAATGAGCGCAAGGTCTGCGATGGAGCGGGCAGCCGCCGGCATCCTGTGACAGGATCGACTGTCCTCAGCCACCTCAAGTCTTGGGCTGGGTTGCCAGCCACCCGAAGACAGTGGGTCTGGAGAAACCTCGAGGGTGCTTCAGAGCGGCCCGCGGGCGGTCAAAAGGACTCCTGGATGATCAACATCATTCAGGATCGAACTAATCAAGACCACGATGCTGTTTCCCCAATTGCATGGGCCAACCCCGGGCTAGCGGAAGGGCTATGATGACCTGCCAAACGACGACGTCATCCGCCCGACCGATCGCCGCACAGTCATCAGCTCCACTTGACTGGTCCAGTGTGATTGTCAGTGCATGATCAGCTGCGGTTCCATCCGAAGGCCTGTTCCGCCAAGTCGAGAAGGAAGCGGGCCGATCTAAACGGATGGGTCCGGCCCATTGAACAGGCTCCAGACCCTCCGGCCCGTCCGCTCTTTCAGAGCGTTCCTGGGCCGTTTTGGGCGCCGCGGATGCCCCCGACGGGGCCGTTCCTCAGGACGGGTTGGGGTCAGGCGGCTCTGCCAACAGCACACCAGACATTCCTCCCCGTGCATGCTGCCGATATGGTATGTGGCAATATTGACCCATGCCCCCCATGGCGGCGGAAGAACTCAACGGCGAAATCTAACATGTTATCACTTTCCACATGAACTTTGTGTGGTCCGGTCTAATAGCTGCATTTGGTCTCGTTGCACTGTCGGCGCAGGCGCAGGACTTGCGCGTTTTGACCTCCTTCCCGCCAGCGGTCTCGGACGCCTATGTCGCCCTGTTCGAGAGGGATGACGGTGCCCCGCGGGTTCAGGTGCTTAACAAGAACACAGTCGCCGGGATCGACGAGGTCTTGCGCGGGAATGACCGGAACTTTGACATCTTCTGGTCATCTTCGCCCGAAGCCTTCGAGATTCTCCACCGCAACGGGGCCTTCGTTGACGCCGATGGTTGTGGACCTGATGGCCCGGCCCCGGTCGCCCCCTTTGCACTGTCGGCGGTCGGCTGGGCGAGGCGCGCGGACAGTGACGTCTTCATGCCCGCCGATTGGAACGACCTTCTCAGGCCGCTGTACCGGGACCGGGTCGCGATGGCGCGGCCTGCGCGGTCGGGAACAACGCATATGCTGGTCGAGCAACTCTTGCTTGTGCGGGGCTGGGAAGATGGGTGGGCATATCTCCTGGAACTGGCAGGAAACCTCTCGACGCTGACCGCGCGCAGCTTCGGGGTGCCGGACGGGCTGGAGAACAAGCGGTTCGAGATTGGCCTGACCATCGATTTCCTGGCACAATCCCGCGGTGAAACACTGCGATTTCGCTATGGGCGCCCGATGGTTCTGGTGCCGGCCCAGATCGGGGTCCTGCGCGGTGGTCTGCAAACCGAAGCCGCTTGCGAATTCCTTCAGCTGACCTTGTCTCGTGAAGGACAGATGGCCCTTCTGTCGCCCGAGATATCGAGAGTGCCGTTCGATCCGGCCATACGCGCGGAACTGGCACATCGGCTGCCCGTGGATATTGTCGAGGCGCTCAAGCTGTCCTGGCTCGATTACGATGCCGAGATCTCGGCCAACCGGTATTGGGCGGTCAACACGCTCTTCGACCTGATGATTGCCGAGGCTCTTCCGCAGCGCAGGCATTTGTGGCGGCGGTATCACGCCTTGAAGGGCCGCGTCCCGGACGAACAGTTGGGCAACATCAGGCGGCAACTGACGACGGTGGTCATCTCGGAAGAGGAAGCGCTGCGCGCATCGGGCAGTGTGAATGGCGGCTTGCGCAAGACGGCGCTGGCCGGGTTGGGCGAGGCAGAGCGGGGCGCCACTCAGGAATGGCGGCAGCGGATCTCGGCGCAGTTGCGCGCCGCGGATCTTGCCCTTGCCGAACTGGAGCGCCAGGAGCCAGGATGAAACGTTTCTGGGACCGCGTCGCGCCGAGGATCTGGACCCGGCTGTTTTTTCTGATCCTCACGGCTGTGCTGCTGACCTGGACCGTGGTGGGGGTCGCCGTTTATTCGCTCGGCGCGGCGCAGAGCGTGGTCACGGGACTGGGGGCGGATCAGGTCCCCCGTCTGATGCAGACCACGCGGCTGTCGGCGAGTGCTGCCGATCTGGCGATGCTCAGCAATCGCATCCTCTCGGCCGAAGAGACGGATCCCAAAGCCCTGGAAGCAACGCTCAGAGCGTCGGTCGCGGAATTGGATCAGCTCTTGCGGGATGGGTTCGACACGCCATTGACGCAAGAGGTCTCACTGGCCCTGCAAACCCAGCTTGCGGCGGTGATACACATGCTCGACACATCCCGCCGGGTCGAAGAGCGGCTGCGCAGCAAGGTTGACCGCCTGCGCTGGCTCAACGTGGATATCCAGGACGAGACGGCCGCCCTGGTCGCGGATTTCGCATATAATATCGAGGCGCTTACCCGAAGCCTGACCCGCGAATCCGACCCCGACAGCCGCCGCGCGTTGGCCCAACGCATGCTGGCCGAACAGGAACTGCACGCGGTATTTGTCGATCTGGGCAATGCGGTTTCCATCGCAACCACGCTGGCCATCCAGAGCTCGGCCAGCCAGTCACCGGGGCAACTCAGCCAATTCGAAGCTTTGCTTTTGGACGCTCTGGCGCGTGTCAACGATGGGCTGGCCGGGATTCCGGACAAGCCGGAATACCTTTCCCTGCGCCAGGCGGCCGAGACCCTGAACCGGCTGACCATCGGACCGGAAGGCCTGGTGGAGGACAGGCAGGCCTGGCAGACGACCCGTGCCCGGTTGCGCGAGCGACTCGACGCCAGCTTCACGTTGCTGACGGAGATCCAGACCCAGCTTCGGCATCTGACGGAACGCCAGCGCGAGGACCTGTCAGCCACCAGCGACGACTTCGCCACGAGCGCCGTTTTCACCATGCGCCTGCTGCTTGCCATGACGGCCGTCGCCGCGATTGCCGGGCTGGCGATCCTGTTTCTCTACATCCGCCCCTCGATCATCCGGCCCATGCAGGCCCTGACCACGGCGATGCGCCGGATTGCCGATGGGAAGACGCCGGCGTTGGAGGGCCTGCCCACCCGCAACGACGAGATTGCGCAGCTGGCCGAGGCGGTCGGCGCCTTTCACACCTCGGTTCGGGAACGCGACCAGGCCATCGAGAAGCTCCGCCAGACCCAGTCGGAACTGGTGCAGGCGGGCAAGATGGCCGCGCTTGGGACATTATCAGCGGGTATCAGCCATGAGTTGAACCAACCCCTTGGCGCAATCCGGCAAAGGCTGCACCTGGCGGGCAAGGCCCTGGCCGCGGGGGACACGGGCAAGGCCCGCCGCCAGACCGACAAGATCGAGGAGATGGTGACGCGGATGGAGCGCATCATAGACCATCTGCGCCGTTTTGCCCGCAGATCGAACTACACGCGCGAGGTGGTGGCCCTGGCACCCTTGGTGGCCGAAGCCGAAGGACTCCTGGGCTCCAAGATGGCGGCGCACCGGGTGACCTTGGCGCTGGATCCCGCGCTTCGCGAGGCGAAATTCATGGGCGACCCGGTGTTGATCGAGCAGGTGCTGGTCAACCTGATGTCGAACGCCATAGATGCCATCGCCGAAACCGGAGAGCCCGGTGAAATCACGCTGAGGCCGGAGCAGGCGCCGCCCGGGATGATCGCTTTCAGCGTGCTCGACACCGGCAAGGGACTCGGCGATCTCGCGCCCGAGCGGGCGATCGACCCCTTCGTCACTACCAAGGCACCGGGCGATGGGCTTGGACTGGGGCTGTCCATTTCCTTCAACATCGTGACCGGCATGGGAGGATCGCTGAAGCTCGCGCATCGCAAGGGCAGAGGCACACGCGCCACGATCATGCTACCGGAAGGGGCGGGATGACAGAAAAGCACAAGATTTTCCTGGTCGACGACGACCGGGATTTCCGCGAGGCAACCAAGGAGTTCCTCGAAGGCGAGGGCTTTGCCACGCGCGCATTCGAGCGGGGGGACAAAATGCTCGAGGCGCTCGACCCGGAATGGAGTGGCGTGGTTCTCTGCGATGTGCGGATGCAGGGGATGGACGGGTTCGCGGTGCTCCAGGCCGCCCGCGAGGCCGCGCCCGAGGTTCCGCTGTTGATGATGACCGGCCATGGCGACGTGCGCATGGCCATCGCGGCGGTCAAGGCCGGAGCCTATGACTTTCTCGAAAAACCGGTGCAGCCGGATTATCTGCTCAGCCTCCTGAACCGGACGCTGGGCGCTCGCAGACTGGTCCTCGAGAACCGGAGGCTCCGCCGCCGGGTCGCGCGTTTCGGGGATATGCGCACCCGCCTGATTGGCAAATCCGCGGCCATGAAAGCCTGCCGCAAACAGCTTCTGAGCGTTGCGCCACTGCCGCTCACGGTGACGTTGTGCGGCGAACCGGGGACGGGCAAGGAACTGGCGGCGCGCGCGTTGCACGACTTCTCCGAGGTGACCGGCGACTATTCGGCGATCAACTGCGCCACCGTGTCGGAGGCCAGCCTGCGCGAGGCTCTGGACGATGCGGGCCCGGACGGGACGTTTTTCCTGCGCGGACTGCACCAACTGGACGCGGCAGCACAGAGCGTTCTGGCAGACTACCTGCGCCGCAAGAGGCGCGCCCGCATCGTGACCTCGATCACTGGGCATCTCGAAACGCCACTGCAGGCCGGGACGCTCAGCGAAGAGCTGTATTACCTGGTCAGCACCGCGCCCATCGAGTTGCCGCCGCTTCGCGACCGCGAGAAGGATGTGTTCGTGCTTCTCGAGACCTTTCTGCGAGACGCGGCCCAGCGGTTCGACGGGAAACTGCCCCAGGTCACCAAGGAGATGCTGGAGCCCTTTCGCAAGTATCCCTGGCCCGGGAACGTGCGCGAGTTACGCAACGTGGCGGAACGGATGGTCCTTGGCTTGCCTGTCGACTTGAGCACGCAGAGACGGGCGACGCCCGAGGGGGGCTACCCCTCCTACGAAGAGGCTATGAAAAACTTTGAACGCTCGCTTCTGGAACACGCGCTGGTCGAGACCGGGGGGCGCAAAGGCGAGGCGGCGGCGCTCTTGTCGATTCCGCGCAAGCGGCTTTATCTGCGGATGAAGGCCATGGGCCTGTCAGACTAGGTCAAAACCGACCCATTCCGCGGGTCGAAATCGACACAAACACGGGAAAAACTGCGGAGTTATGAGAAAATTTGCGCGGTCGCGGCACTTGGCGAACCCTTCCTCATGCGCTGGAGGAGCGCAGTCAAATGGGAGGTAACCATGAAAAAGTCACTTTACGCGTCCATCGCCGCGATCACCCTGACGGCAACGGGCGCGGCCGCCGAAGGCACCGTCACCGTCATCACGTCCTTTCCGGATTCGATGACCGGGCCGATCGAAGCCGCATTCGAGGCCGCGCATCCTGCGTATGATCTGGAAATCCTGAACAAGAGCACGTCATCCGGTGTGAAGTTCATTCAGGAAACCGCCGGATCGAACACGTCCGACATTTTCTGGGCTTCGGCTCCGGATGCGTTCGAAGTGTTGAAATCGAACGGCCTTTTGGCCAGCGTCTCCCCCAAGGCATCTGGCATCCCCGCCAAGATCGGCGCCTATCCCATGAACGACACCGACGGCACGTATTTCGGCTTTGCCGCGGCCGGCTACGGCATCATGTGGAACGAACGCTACCTGAAGGCCAATGGCCTGGCGCCGGCGAAAGAATGGGGCGACCTGGCCAAGGCCGAATACCACGGCCATGTCGGCATGTCGGCGCCATCGCGTTCGGGCACCACGCACCTGACGGTCGAGACGCTTCTGCAGGGTGACGGTTGGGACGACGGCTGGTCCAAGTGGAAGTGGATCGCCGGCAATTTCAACACCGTGACCGAGCGCAGCTTCGGCGTGCCCGATGGGGTCAACACCGGCAATTTCGGCCTGGGCGTCGTGATCGATTTCTTCGGGTTCTCGTCGAAGGCCTCGGGCTTCCCGGTGGATTTCGCCTATCCGACCGTGACGGCGCTGGTTCCGGCGAATGTGGCCGTGGTGAAGAACGCGCCGAACCATGAAGGGGCGGTGACCTTTATCGAATACTTGCTCTCGCCGGAAGGTCAGGAGGTGTTGTTCGATCCGGCGATCATGCGTCTGCCGATCAATCCGGCGACCTACGCGAAGGCGCCCGAGGGGTTCCCGAACCCGTTCGAAGACAGTTCTATCGGCGCAGCCGTGAAATTCGACGTCGAGAAGTCGGGCGCACGCTACAACCTCGTGAATTCCCTGTTCGACGTGATGATCACCTACCGCCTCGACGATCTGCGTGACGCCGTACGCGCCGTGCAGCTTGCCGAGGCCAAGCACGGCAATGGCGACAACGCCGAGGCCAAGGCCCTGATCGCCGAAGCCCGCGCACTGATCAACGCCAACCCGATCGACGAGGCCAAGAGCATGGATCCCGAGTTCGCCGCGATCTTCACCAAGAAGCGCAAGAAAGCCACGGATGAAGTGGGCGCACGCCAGGCCGAGATCGAACAGCAATGGGACGCGATGGTGGTGCAGAACTACGCCCGCGCCAAGGAACTGGCCGAAAAGGCTGCCTCCTTGTAATCCTCCCCGTCCGGACAAGCGTCCGGGCGTGGCTGTCATCGCGCGTCTTGCGCGGTGACGGCCCCAACGAAAGCCCCTCACATGTCACGCACGCAAAGCTCTCTTGCCGCGGCAGGTCTTGCGGATCGTTTGCCCGGTTGGCTGTTTCCGCGACTCACCGGACTGCACACCGCCGCCCTGTTCATCGCGCTTCTTTTGATCGGCCTTCTGCTGGTTCCCGTCGCGCAGGTCGTCTTTGTCGCCTTCCAGGACCCTGCAACCGGCGCGGCGACATTGCAGAATTTCGTGGACTTCTTCCGGACGTCCCTGTTCCGGGAAAGTTTCTGGAATTCCTTTTATGTCTCGGCCATGTCGGTGGTCGTGGCGACGGTCATCGCGCTGCCGCTGGCCTATATCACCACGCGGTTCCATTTCTCGGGCTCGATCCTGATCCAGAGCCTGGGCTTCATCCCGCTGATCATGCCGCCCTTCGTGGGGGCCGTCGCAATGCAACTGATCTTTGGCCGCAACGGGACGGTGAACCTGCTGTTGCGCGACCGGTTCGGCATTTCCATTCCCTTCATGGAAGGGCTGAACGGCGTGATCCTGGTGCAGTCGATCCACTATTTCCCCTTCATCCTGATCAACCTGTCGGCGTCCCTGCGCAATATCGACCGGTCGATGGAGGAAGCCGCGCAGAACCTGGGCTCCCACGGGATGCGGCTTTTCCGCCGGATCGTGTTTCCGCTGGCCATGCCGGGCTATGTCGCGGGGGCCGCGCTGGTGTTCATCAAGGTCTTTGACGACCTGGGAACGCCGCTGCTGCTGAACGTCAACAACATGCTCGCCCCCCAGGCCTATCTCCGGATTTCCGGCGTGGGCATCAGCGACCCGATGGGCTACGTGATCTCGGTGATCCTCGTGGTCTTTTCGATCCTCTCGCTCTGGGCCTCGTTCCTGGTCATGCGGGGCAAGGATTACGCCACCGTCCAGAAAGGCGGCGGCGGCATGGCCAAGCGCAGCCTGAAGCCCGGCGAAAAGGTTCTGGCCTATGGCGTGGTGATCTTCATCCTGCTGATGGTGCTTTCGCCCCATATCGGCCTGACGCTTCTGTCATTCGGCACGATCTGGAGCTTTGCGCCCTTGCCCGACGGCTACACCCTGCAGAACTACGTGACCATGTGGGAAGGCTCCAAGACCTTCATCATGAACACGATCCTTTACGCGGGGATCGCGGCGACGCTCGACGTGATCATCGGCACGGCAATTGCCTATATCGTGTTGCGCACGGGCATCTTCGGGCGCAAGGGGCTGGATTATCTCGCCACGGCCGCGCTGGCGGTGCCGGGGGTCGTTCTGGGCATCGGCTACCTGCGAACCTTCCACAGCATCGAGGTGCCCTTCGTCGGCGAGCCGCTGGCAAGCTGGTGGGTGATCATCGCGCTTGCGCTGATGATCCGGCGGCTGCCCTATGCCCTGCGGGCCTGCACGGCCGCCCTGCAACAGGTGAGCCTCGCGCTTGAGGAGGCCGCCGAGATCCTCGGCGCCCGCAAACGCCGCACGATCCAGAGGATCGTGGTGCCGCTGATGACCGGGGGCATCATGGCGGGTTTCGTAACCAGCTTTGCCACCGCGGCCGTGGAGCTGTCCGCCACGATCATGCTGGTGAGTTCCAACAGCGATGCGCCGCTGGCCTATGGCATCTACCTGTTCATGCAGACCCCCTCGGGACGTGGTGCGGGGGCCGCCCTTGGCATCGTGGCGGTGGTCGTCGTGGCCGTCGGCACGCTCGTCTCGCAGGTCATCATCGAACGTGACAAGAAACTCAAAGCATCCGGCGATGTGCACTAAGGCCGGGAGGGTAGGACAATGAACAAAGCTGGCATTGAAATCGAAGACCTCCATCTGTCCTTCGGGAAAACCGAGGTTCTGAAGGGGGTGAACCTCGACATTCGGGCGGGAGAGTTCTTCGCCTTTCTCGGACCGTCGGGCTCGGGCAAATCCACGCTCCTGCGCGCCATCGCCGGGTTTGGGCCGGCGCCCAAGGGGCGCATCCTGATCGGCGGCCGCGACGTTGTCGGGCTCGCCCCGTGGAAGCGGAACGTGGGGATGGTGTTTCAGTCCTACGCGCTCTGGCCGCATATGAGCGTCCGCGAAAACGTGGGGTTCGGCCTGAAGGAGCGCCGCGTTCCCTCGGCGCAGATCAAGCCCAAGGTCGATGCCGCGCTCGATCTCGTGGGACTTGCCCATCTGGCGGATCGTATGCCCAACCAACTGTCGGGCGGGCAGCAACAGCGGATCGCGCTGGCGCGCACGGTCGTGGTCGAGCCCGAGGTCCTGTTGCTGGACGAGCCGCTTTCGAACCTCGACGCCTCCTTGCGCGTTCAAATGCGCCGCGAACTGCTGCGCCTGCAACGTCAACTCGGCCTGACCACGATCTTCGTGACACACGATCAGGAAGAGGCAAACACCACCTCGGACCGGATGGCGGTGCTGGACGGCGGCGTGATCCAGCAGGTCGGCAGTCCGCAGGAGCTCTACGACCAGCCCGGGAACCTCTTCGTCGCCAATTTCCTGGGGACGGCGAACATCCTCGAAGGCCGGGTCGAGATCGACGGCGACGCGGCCCGGTTCCTGACGAGGACCGGCGATGCGCTGAGCCTTCCGCCGGGCGGCGGGCACAGTGGAACGAATATCGTGCTGCGCCCACAGAACATTTCCATCGGCCGGGCGCAGGTCGAGAACTCCTTGCCGGGAGAGGTGATGCACCGGGAATTCCTGGGCAGCCAGATTCGCTATCTTGTGCAGGCCGGCGGGACCGAGATCGTCGTGGACCAAAGCCACAGCGCCGGCCAGGACTGGTTCGACCCCGGCGCGTCGGTGCATCTGGTCGCCAATACGTCCAGCGCGGTCGTCCTGTGACGGCGCGTCCGGACCCGGTCACCACGGCGCATGAGGTCTACCTCTTGCGCCATGGCGAAACCGAATGGAACAGGGCGGGTCGGATTCAGGGGCAGCTGGACTCGGATCTGACCGCGCTCGGCCGGCAACAAGCCCGGCGGCAGGCGGATATCATCAATCGACTGTCGCCGAGGAGCGGTGGATTCGATCTCGTGAGCAGCCCGCTGGGGCGCACCCGGAAAACCGCTGAGATCGCCTTTGGCGGGCGTTTTTTCGATACGGATCCGCGCCTGATGGAAATCAACTGTGGCACGTGGGAAGGCCTGACACACGCGGAAAGGACGGCCCGCGACCCCGCGCTTGCGGCGTCCTGCACACGTGACCTGGATCTCTATCTGAACGCTCCGGGCGGCGAGGGCCTGCGCGCGCTGCAAGAACGTTTGCGGGATTTCCTGGCACATCTGACTCGCCCGACTGTCATCGTATCTCACAAGGTCAGCCTGATCGCGCTGCGCGGCCTGATCACCGGGCTCCCCGAAGACCGCCTTTACGAACTCAGTTCCACGCAAGGCACCGTCATACGCGTCGCGCATGGGCAGGAAACGATCCTGGTCTGAACTGAACACTCCGGATATCGGCTGTTCACCCCGAAACTATCGCCACGCTTGACCCCGCCCACGGCACGCTGGAACGGTGGCCGCCGAGGCGAATGCGCCGCCGCACCGCGCCCGCGCATGACCGGATCGGACACATGAAGGGCCGAGACCGCGCTCCGCCTCTGTGACTGCGGTTCGGAAATCCAGCCGCACGATCCAGCCCAAGCCTTCACCCCGTTTCCCCGAGCGGCGTTGCAGCAGTTGTCTTCTCGGTGATATGAGCGCCCTTATGCGAATTTGGGGCAAAGGAATGCTGACGAAATTTTGGGAAACAGTCCTCCGTCCACTTCTGTGGCGCCCCACGCGTTTTCAGGTCGCCGCGCTGTGTTACCGCAAGAAGGCGGATCAACCGGAAATCCTCATGATCACTTCCAGGGACACCGGGCGCTGGATCCTGCCCAAGGGATGGCCGAAACGTGGCCTTGACGCCTCCGGCGTCGCGGTGGAAGAGGCCTGGGAGGAAGGCGGCGTGAAGGCCCGGCCAGGGCGGCCCGAGAGGATCGGCCGATATCGCTATGCCAAGCGCATGAAAGGCGGGGTGCCGGTGAAGACGGATGTCGATGTATTCGCGATCGAGGTCGAGAAGCTCTATGACGCCTTCCCCGAAGTGTCCGAGCGCCGCCGCAAATGGATGTCTCCGGCCGAAGCGGCCGAAGCCGTGGACGAGCCGAGCCTCAAGGATCTGCTGACGAACCTCACGCCCGGGCAACTCGGCTGAGCACCAGGGCCGCACGCGCCCGCCAACAGGAAACGAGAGCGGAAACAAGATCGTGTCCACAGCTACCGATGATCACCAGTGGCGAACGCTGGACAAGGATCTGAACCGGATCTCTCGCGTCGAATACGCCACCATGTACGTGTCCCGGCCGCTGGTCGGTGTCGGCGTCTCACTTGTGTTCGTGGTCATCGCGACGCTCGCCGCGGGCGTGATCACCGGCCAAGCACCCGGCGCGCTCTTCGTCGTCGCCGCGGCCGCCTTCGGCGCCTATATGGCGCTGAATATCGGCGCCAATGACGTGGCCAACAACATGGGCCCCGCCGTGGGCGCAAATGCGCTGTCCATGCTGGGCGCCATCGCCATCGCCGCGATCTGCGAAAGCACAGGCGCCCTGCTGGCCGGCGGCGACGTGGTCTCCACGATTTCCAAGGGCATCATCGATCCCGCGGGCGTGGCGAACGCGCGGGTATTCACTTGGGCGATGATGTCCGCCCTCCTGTCCGCCGCGATCTGGGTCAACCTTGCAACCTGGATCGGCGCGCCGGTTTCCACGACCCATTCGGTCGTGGGCGGCGTCATGGGGGCGGGCATTGCGGCCGCGGGCTTTTCCGCCGTGAACTGGCCGACCATGGGCGCGATCGCGGCAAGCTGGGTGATTTCCCCGCTTTTGGGCGGGATCATCGCGGCAGCGTTCCTGGCCTTCATCAAGTGGCGCATCATCTATCGCGACGACAAGATCGCGGCGGCGCGCACCTGGGTGCCGGTTCTGATCGGTGTCATGGCGGCGGCATTCGCCTCTTACCTAGCCCTGAAAGGGCTCAAGCGCATCGTGCATATCGACATCCAGACCGCCCTGCTGATCGGTCTGGCCGTGGGCGTCCTGTGCTACTTCGCCTCGGTTCCGCTGATCCGGCGCCAGTCGGAGGGGATGGAAAACCGCAACAGGTCGCTCAAGGCGCTTTTCGGTTTTCCGCTTGTCCTGTCAGCGGCGCTGCTGTCCTTCGCGCATGGCGCCAATGACGTGGCGAATGCCGTTGGGCCGCTCGCCGCCATTGTGCACGTGCAGGAATTCGGCGCCTTTTCGGGAAAGGTCGCCATCCCGGCCTGGGTGATGGTGATCGGCGCCCTTGGCATTTCCATCGGCCTGATCCTGTTCGGGCCAAAGCTGATCCGCATGGTCGGCAACCAGATCACCAAACTCAACCCGATGCGCGCCTACTGCGTCTCGCTTTCGGCCGCGGTCACGGTGATCATCGCTTCCTGGCTGGGCCTGCCGGTCAGCTCCACCCACATCGCCGTGGGCGGGGTGTTCGGCGTCGGTTTCTTCCGCGAATGGCACGCGGAGCGGCGCGCGCGCGTGATCAATCAGAACCGGCCGACATCCAAGCGCCTGGCCGCCGAAGAGCGCCGGCGGCGGAAACTGGTGCGCCGGTCGCATTTCATGACCATCGTCGCCGCCTGGATCATTACCGTGCCGGCCGCGGCCCTCCTCTCGGCCCTGATGTTCATCGTGTTGAGTCTGGTGCTCGGTGGTGATCGGCCGGCCTGATCTGCCGGAATGTCTGGCACGTTCACCACGCGCCCACAGGTGCCGGGCCTCACGCGAGACTGATAGCCCCGAGTATCTCGGCATGCAGCGCAGGTGTCGCTGCGGCGATAACATGCCCGTCGGACCCGAGGCCGAGCGGCCGCCCCTCCCAATCTGTGATCACCCCGCCGGCGCCTTCGACGACCGGTACGAGCGCCAGGAAATCATAGGGCTGGAGGTTCATTTCTATCACCGCGTCCACATGGCCGGAGGCCAAAAGCCCGTAGCTGTAGCAGTCCCCGCCGAAGCGGCGCATCGCGGCGCCGGCCGTGACATACTCGAAGACCTCCAGACCGTGCGCGTCAAAGTTGTCGGGTGAGGTCGCGTAGACATTGGCATCGCGCAGGCGGGTGCAGCCACTGGTGCGGCAGGCTTTGCCTAGGAATTGGGTGGCGTCGCCGGCACGGCCCACCCAGCATTCCCCGGTGAGCGGGATGGAGATGACCCCGACCGTCGGAACCCCCTCCTCCAGATGCGCGATGAGCGTGCCGAATGTGGGCATTCCGGTCACGAAGCTCTTGGTGCCGTCGATCGGGTCGAGAACCCAGACATGGGTGCTGTCGAGATTGGCGTTGCCATGCTCCTCGCCGTAGATCCCATGGGAGGGAAAGGTTTCGGCGATCCGCTCGCGCATGGCTGCCTCGATCGCCCGGTCCGCCCGCGTCACCGGCGACAGGTCCGCCTTCGTTTCGACGTCCAGCGGGGTGCGGAAAAACTCCAGCGACATGGGCGCCGCCAGGTCGGCAAGGCCGCATGCGAAGGCAACCAGGGCCTCGGCATCCGGCGCTTCGTTCAATCTCTGCATAAATTTTCCTCAACTGAAAGACCTGGCGCCAAGGCCGCGCACGCTTGAGAAATAGCAGTAGACAAAACGCAAAAAAATGCAAGACTACACAAATATCCTCACCCGGGCGACGCTGTGGCCGCGCCGGAAGAGGCAATAAACCGGGTTCAAAAGAAACCCACCCTGCCCGCGGCGCGGCGCATGGCGGCCGGCCAGGGCAACTGCCAACAAGGAGATGAACATTGAAAACCTGGATTTCCAAAATAGCGACATCCCTTCTTGCGCTCGGCGCTGCGACGGCGGCCTCGGCCGGGTCGATCACCGTCTACACGGCACTCGAGGAGGAAGAAATCGCCGGTTACATCGCCGCGGCCGAAGCCGCGATGCCCGATGTCGAGATCAACGTGCTGCGCCTGTCGACAGGCAAGCTGGGCGCGCGCCTTCTGGCCGAGGCCGAGAACCCGCAGGCCGATGTGATCTGGGGCTGGGCGGTGACCGCCATGATGGACCCGCGCATCCTCGACATGCTCGAGCCTTATCAGGCCAAGGGCGTCGAGGTGCTGGGCGATGCCTTCCGCGACCCGCAGGACCGGTGGTTCGCCCCGATCGGCTATATGGGCGCCTTCTGCGTGAACACCGCCCGGCTTGAACAAAAGGGCCTGCCGATGCCGACCAGCTGGAAGGACCTCGAAGACCCGGCCTTCAAGGACGAGGTCCTGATGCCCGACCCGAATTCCTCGGGCACCGGTTATCTGCATGTGAACGCGGTGCTGCAAACCTTGGGAGAAGATGCCGGCTGGGCCCAGCTGGAGGCGGTCGACCCCAACATGGCGCAATACACCTCCTCGGGGTCCAAGCCGTGCAAATCCGCGCGGATCGGCGAATATACGGTCGGCATCTCGTTGGCCTTTACCGCCATGCAGTCGATCGAAGAGGGCTATCCGCTCGCCATGGTCTTTCCCGAGGGCGGCGTAGGCTATGAGTTGGAGGCCTCGGGCCTGATGGCCAGCAGCGACAACAAGGAGGACGCCCGGGCCTTCCTCGACTGGACAATGTCCGACGAGGCGATCAAGCTTTACAGCAAGTACAAGGCGCTGATCACTGTGCCGGGCGTCGAGGCCTCGGCGACCTCGGAAAAGGCCGGGCTGCCGGCGGATATCAACACCGTCCTCGCGAATGTCGATTTCGCGAAATCGGCCCAGAACCAGATCACGGTCAAGAAGATCTGGAAAGAGAAACTGGGACGCTGAGCCGATCCCCGTGCGGCGGCGGGGCTTCCCCCCGTCGCCGCGCTCCTTTTTGCGGCCTTCGGGCCAGTCGCCGCGCCTCCCTCCCAATCCCGACATAGCAAGAGCCCTGGAATGTATCTGACCGTTCGCAACGCCACCAAGACCTATGGCCGGTTCACGGCGCTCGACACCGTCTCCATCTCGATCGAACAAGGCGAATTCGTCTGCCTGCTGGGGCCCAGCGGCTGTGGAAAGACAACGCTGTTGCGGCTGATCGCCGGGCTGACCGAGATCGACAGCGGCGAGGTGATGCTGGAGGGGCAGTCGCTGTCGGGCCTGCCCGCGCGCAAACGCGGCTTCGGTATCGTGTTCCAGTCCTACTCGCTGTTTCCAAACATGACTGTGGCCGAGAATATCGGCTACGGCCTGAAAATCCGCCACGTCCCCGCCGACGGGATCGCCGACCGCGTGACTGAGTTGCTGGAGCTGATCAAGCTGCCGCATCTGGCCGACAAGTTTCCCGGCCAGCTTTCCGGCGGGCAGCAGCAGCGCATCGCGCTGGCCCGGGCCATCGCCGTGGACCCCAAGGTCTTGCTGCTGGACGAGCCGCTCTCGGCGCTGGATGCCAAGGTGCGCGCCGATCTGCGCGGCGAGATCCGCCAGTTGCAGCGCAGCCTGGGCATTCCCACGCTGATGGTGACCCACGACCAGGAAGAGGCCTTGGCGCTGGCTGACAAGATCATCTGCATGAACCACGGCACCGTGGTGCAGTCAGGAACGCCGGAAGAGCTATATCACCGTCCCGCGACACGCTTCGTCGCCGATTTCATGGGCATCAGCAACCTGATCGACACCGCCACCGTGCGGCAGGCGCAGCCCGAGCTGCTGGCCAGCCGGCCGGAGGGGCCGGACGGCGCCTATGTCGCCTGCATCCGCCCCGAACAGATCGCCCTGAACCCGGACCCCGACGGCCCGGCCACGGTGCGCTCCATCGGCTTTCTCGGCAACCTCCGCCGGGTCGAACTGGACAGCCCCTTCGGCGCATTGGTGGTCGAAACCCATGGCCCCTTCCACAGCCATGAAGGCGAGCGCGTGGCGCTGTCCATCGCCCCGCACGCCTGCACATGGGTCGCCGACGACGCGGCGGGGGGCCGGACATGAGCAGCACCTCGGAAACCATCCCGCCGTCCGGCACGTCCCGCGCCGAGTTCGACGGCGACCGGCTGCTGACCGCGCTCTGCGTCGGGCTGCCGCTGATCGGGCTGTTGCTGTTCTTTCTCTACCCGATGGCCATCGTCTTCCTGCGCTCGATCACCACCGGCGAGGACAGCTACGGGCTGCAGAACTATGCAGAGGTGCTGGTCTCCAGCGGGTTTTGGCGCGCGGCGCGGCATTCGCTGGTCATGGGCGGCGCCACCACCTTGCTGAGCGTGGTGCTGGGATTTGTCATCGCCCACGGGCTGCATCGCTGTGCCTTTCCGGGCAAGCGGCTGATCCGCGGCGCCATTGTCCTGCCCCTGCTGGCGCCCTCGCTGGTGCAGGCGCTGGGGTTGATCTTCCTGCTCGGGCGCAACGGGCTGATCAACCGCTTCTTCGGGCTAGAGGTCGAGATCTACGGGTTCTGGGGCCTGCTCATCGCCAACACGCTCTACGCGTTGCCGCAGGCCGTGATGATCATCGGAGCGGCGCTGGTGCTGCTCGATGCGCGCACCTATGAGGCGGCCGAGGTCATGGGCGCCTCTCCCGCGCGGCAGTTCCGCGACCTGACCCTTCCGGCTGCGCGGTTCGGCATCCTGAACGCCGCCTTCGTCACTTTCACCATCACCATCACCGATTTCGGCAACGCGGCCGTGATCGGCGGGGACTACTCGGTGCTGGCCACCGAGATCTATTCCCAGGTCGTCGGCCAGCGCAATTTCAACATGGGCGCGGTCGTGGGCATCATGCTGCTGCTGCCGACGGTCGCCTCCTATTACATCGAACGGCAGGCGATGAAGCGCCAGCAGGGCCAGCAGATCACCAATGCCCTGCCCTATGTCCCGAGGTTTTCCGCCCTGCGCGATCTGCCCATGGCCGCGCTCAGCCTGGTTATCTGCGCGATGATCGTCGCGGTGATCGCCATCGTCATCTATGCCAGCTTCGTGCGGCTCTGGCCCTACAACCTGTCCCTGACCCCGCGCCATTACGACATCACGCTGGCGGGCGGATATTCCTCGCTTTGGATCACCATCCTGATCTCGCTGATGGCTGCGGCCGGCGGCACGCTGGCGGTGTTTATGCTGGCCATCGGGCTGCGCCGTCTGCCTGCGGCGCTGGCGCAGCCGATCCAGTTGCTGGCGGCCATGCCCGCCGCAGTGCCGGGCATGGTGCTGGGCCTGGCCTATATCCTGACCTTCAACTCCACCGCGACGCCGCTTTACCTGCTCTACGGCACGGCGGCTCTGATCGCGGTCGTCAATTTCTACCACTATCACACCCAAGCCTTCCTGACGGTCATGACCGGGTTCCGGCAGCTTCCGCCGGCGCTCGAAGAGGCGGCGGGCAGCCTGGGCGCGGGAATGGGCCGGGTGGCGGTCAACATCATCGCGCCCTTTGTCGCGCCGATGCTGGTCTCGGTGTTCTTCTTCCTCTTCATGCGATCGATGGTTACC
Organism: Paracoccaceae bacterium; assembly: GCA_049974865.1. Taxonomy (GTDB): domain Bacteria; phylum Pseudomonadota; class Alphaproteobacteria; order Rhodobacterales; family Rhodobacteraceae; genus JAGSOU01. Next base: position 49,895 of record JBNGCX010000001.1, on the reverse strand, counting down.
CTGTCGGCGGTGGTGTTCCTGACCACACCGCATCTCAGCGTCGCCGCCGTCACGATTATGCGGCTGGACGATGCGGGTCTTACCTCGCAGGCGGCGGCCTTTTCGACTTGCGTCATGGGGGTCGTCTGCATAGCCCTGCTCGGCATGAAGACGATACTCGCCTATCTCGGCCGACGCGGCACAAGCAGAAGGGCAGACTGACATATGTGGTACAAGGAGCGGCATCAGCGCATCCTGTCCATGCTGGAGGCCAACCGCCAGGTCAGCGCCAACGACCTGGCCGAGATGCTGGGCGTATCCCGCGAGACCGTCCGGCGGGACTTGGTCGATCTCGAGCGCGCAGGCCATGTGGACCGGGTTCACGGCGGCGCGGTCCTGCCCCAGCCCCGCGGCGAGGAGCCATTCCAAAAGCGGATGGGAGAGCAAATCCGCGCAAAGCGCGACATCGCCCGCAAGGCCGCAGGTCTGATCCGCCCGGGCCAGTCGATCCTGGTGGATGCGGGCACCACCACGTCGATCTTCGCGCAGGAACTGGCGAAGCTTTCGGGCATCATGGTGGTCACGAACTCGATCGACATCGCGACGACGATCCAGGCGGCCGGGGCCGACATCGACCTGCTGCTTCTGGGCGGCCGCGTGGTTTCCGACGTCCCGGCCACCCTGGGCGAACTGACCCTCTCCGAGATTCGCCGTTTCAACGTCGACATAGCCTTTATTGGCCCCGTCGCCCTCCATGCAGAAAAAGGCGCCTTTTCCTTCGATCTGCATGAGGCGGAGGTCGCGGCTGCAATGGTCGAGCAGGCAAGCGAGACCGTCATCCTGGTCGATCATACCAAGCTGGGTGAATCCAGCCGGGTCCTCTCTTGCGAAGCCTCGCAAATCGACATCCTTGTTACTGACAAGAATGCGGCTTCCGACGCCCTGCGCCCTTTTCGCGACAAGGGGATGATGACCATCGCCTGATCCGTTGCGAATGCGACCGATGACAGCTGGCATTTTTTGACCCGCCTTCCAGGTCGCCATACCTCTCCAACCGGTGCATGTCACGTCCGGGCAACCGCGAATTCCCACAGGTTAGACTGACCGCCGTGCCGAACCGGCCGTTCCTGAGGCGCTTGTGAATCCAGCGTGATAGCTTGGCGCATGAGCAGACCGACCCCGCCGAGCCACAAGACCAGGAACTGGCCAGCCTGAAACGAAGCGCTCAAGCGCCGAGGCCCGGCGACGGGCAAACGCTGGAGGTCCGGACAGTTGAGATCACCGGGAGCCACATCGGCGATACACCGGCCCGGCCAGATCTGCTCGGCCAGATCCCGGCGTACCAGGAGATCGGCAGCGTCACGGCAGGCGCTGTCTATGACACCCGCAAATGCCATGACATCCTCGCCGAGCGCTGTGGCCATGCCGTTATCCCACCCCGGGAGAACGCCAATCCATGGAAGGCCGTCACTGCCGGTGCGGTCCCCAGAAACGAGGCCCTGCGGGCATCGAAATATCTGGTTCAGGCGCTTTGGCGACGGTGGAGCGGGGATCACCGCCGAAATCGCGTCGAGACGAAGATGCACTGCGTGAAACTACAGGGGCAGCGGCTCATGGCGCGAGACTGCGATCGGCAGGTCGCCGAGTTCCAGGTCCGGATTGCCGTCCTCAACAATTGCCCCGCGCTCGGCGCACCTGTCACGGGACCCGTGGGATAAGTCTGTCCAGGGAAAGCGGAGGCTCAGCCATCGGGCGATTTGTGCAACAGAACCTCCGGCGGGAGTATTTCGCCAGAAAGAAGGGGACGGGCGCCTTGATGTGACCCGGCGGGAACGCCTATGTCTGGCTCGACCGCAGACAGAGGATTGCAGATGATGTTTTCGCCCCGCCCCGTCTTCGACGCCAATGCCGGTTCCGGCGATGCCCTGGGCAAGCTGCCGGAATGGAACCTGGACGACCTGTACACCGGCACCGACGCGCCCGAACTGGCGCGCGACATGGACTGGCTGGAAACGGCCTGCGCCGATTTCGCCGCCGACTACCAGGGCAAGCTGGCCGCGCTGGATGCCGAGGGCCTGCTGGACTGCGTGAAGCGGTACGAGCGGATCGACGTGGTGGGCGGTCGCATCATGTCCTTTGCCGGCCTGCGCTATTACCAGAACACCACCGACGGCGCGCGCGCCAAGTTCCTGAGCGACTGCCAGGACAAGGTCACCAATTTCACCACGCCACTGGTGTTCTTCTCGCTGGAGATCAACCGCATCGACGACGCCCATCTCGACGCGCTGTTCGCGGCCAATGCCGACCTGGCGCGCTGCAAGCCGGTCTTCGACCGGCTGCGCAAGATGCGGCCCTACCAGCTGTCGGATGAGCTGGAGACCTTCCTGCACGACCAGTCGGTGGTCGGCGCCAGCGCCTGGAACAAGCTGTTCGACGAGACCATCGCCGGGCTGAGCTTCGACGTGGACGGCGAGGCGCTGGGCATCGAGGCGACGCTGAACCTGCTGACCGACCAGAACCGGGTCAAACGCGAGTCCGGCGCGCGGGCGCTGGCCGAGGTGTTCGGCGAGAACGTCAAGCTCTTCGCCCGCGTGCACAACACGCTGGCCAAGGAGAAGGAGGTCGAGGACCGCTGGCGCAAAATGCCCTCGCCGCAGACCGGCCGGCACCTGGCCAACGACGTGGAGCCCGAGGTGGTCGAGGCGCTGCGCAACGCGGTGGTGGCCGCCTATCCGAAGCTGTCGCACCGCTATTACGCGCTGAAGGCCAAGTGGCTGGGGCTGGACACGCTTGAGGTCTGGGACCGCAACGCGCCGCTGCCCATCGAGGAACAGAAGACCGTCGACTGGGAGCAGGCGAAAAAGACGGTGATGGAGGCCTACGCCGATTTCGACCCGCGCATGGCCGAGATCGCCGAGCCCTTCTTCACCAAGGGTTGGATCGACGCGGGCGTGAAGCCCGGCAAGGCGCCCGGCGCCTTCGCCCACCCCACCGTGGTCGACGTGCACCCCTACGTGATGCTGAACTACCTGGGCAAGCCGCGCGACGTCATGACCCTGGCCCATGAGCTGGGCCACGGCGTGCACCAGGTGCTGGCCGCCGACCAGGGCGAACTGCTGGCCTCGACCCCGTTGACCCTGGCCGAAACAGCCTCTGTGTTCGGCGAAATGCTGACCTTCCGCAAACTGCTGGAAAACGCCAAGACGGATGGCGAGCGCAAGACGCTGCTGGCCGGCAAGGTCGAGGACATGATCAATACCGTGGTCCGGCAGATCGCCTTCTACGATTTCGAGTGCAAGCTGCACGACGCGCGCCGCGCGGGCGAGCTGACGCCCGAGGACATCAACGCGCTGTGGATGTCGGTGCAGGCCGAATCGCTGGGCCCGGTGTTCAACTTCATGGACGGGTACGAGACCTTCTGGGCCTATATCCCGCATTTCGTGCACTCGCCCTTCTACGTCTATGCCTATGCCTTCGGCGACGGGCTGGTGAACGCGCTCTACGCGGTCTACGAAGAGGGCGGCGCCGATTTCCAGGACAAGTATTTCGAGATGCTCAAGGCCGGCGGCTCCAAACATCACAAGGAACTACTGGCGCCCTTCGGCCTGGACGCCACCGACCCGAAATTCTGGGACAAGGGCCTGAGCATGATCTCGGGCCTGATCGACGAGCTGGAGGCGATGGAGGGCTGAGGCCCTCCATCCTCACTTCCACTCCGCCCAGGGGAACGGTTTTTCCTCGCTCGCGCCGCTGAGGAAGCGCGCGGTCATGCCCATCCAGTTGCCCAGTTTCTCGCCGAACCGGGCAATCTCTTCGTTTCTTCTCTTCGCGAAGAGCAGCCAGCCGAATTGCAGCACGGCACAGACGAAGAGCACGATCTCGGCGACCCTGAGCAGGATCAGCAGGATCAGCATCCACGCCCCGCGCAACCAGGGCGAGGTCTGCCTGTAGCTTTCCTCGGTCATCGGGACACCCCCTCAGAACTCGGCCAGATCGGCGAAATGGCCGGGCAGATCGTGGACCGAGACATGGGACAGGTCCTTGTTCAGGTCGCCGCTCAGCGCGTCGTCCAGGGGCGCGGCCAGCTTGGCGCGCAGCACGCCCAGCATCTTGGGCGGGGCGGCGATCACGAGGCGGTCATAGTCCCGCTTGGACCAGAGCTCGCCGGCCGTCTTCACGACCTCGCCCGCGAACAGGTCGCGCGCGTGCTCTTCCTCGCCGGTGGGGCGCTCGAAGCCGTGCCGCGCCTCGCCCCCCGAGGCCTGCGACCGCCCCGGAAAATCGGCGAAGCCCACGGCGCCGCTTGCTTCCATCAGCTTGACTTCCGCCAGCCCCTCTCCAGGGCCGGCGTTTTCCAGGAACCGCGCCACCCCGTCATTGGCGATGATCACCATCGTGCGAACAGATTTCATGAAGTTCTCCCTCTCGGCCATTTGGAGCGATTATTCCACCGCCCGGCGGCGCGGACTTTGACCCATCGCAAATGGCGGGTGCGAATTCACCGGGCTTGGAGGGGGGCGCGCACAAAAAAAGCCCGCCGAACCGGCGGGCTTCTGTTGGGTCGGGCGAAGGACTCAGGCCGGGGTCAGAAGCCCCTTTTCGCGGGCCAGTTCCTTCATGCGTTTCTGCAGCTTCTCGAAGGCGCGCACCTCGATCTGGCGGATGCGCTCGCGGCTGACGTCGTAGACGCCCGAAAGCTCCTCCAGCGTCACCGCCTGATCCTTCAGACGGCGCTGGACAAGGATGTCCTTCTCGCGGTCGTTCAGAACGTCCATGGCCTCGGCCATCAGTTCGCGGCGGTATTCCAGCTCGTCCTTCTCGGCATAGGCCTCGGCCTGGTCGGCATCCTCGTCTTCGAGCCAGTCGAGCCACTGGGTCGTGGTATCGCCATCGCTGCCGACGGTGGCGTTCAGCGAGGCGTCGCCGCCCGACAGCCGCCGGTTCATCGCGATGACCTCGTCCTCGGAGACGCTCAGGTCATGGGCGATGCGCTGGACATGCTCGGGCGTCATGTCGCCCTCTTCCAGCGCGCCGATGCGCGCCTTGGCCTTGCGCAGGTTGAAGAACAGCTTCTTCTGCGCGCTGGTCGTGCCCAGCTTCACCAGCGACCACGAGCGCAGGATGTATTCCTGGATCGAGGCGCGGATCCACCACATGGCATAGGTCGCCAGGCGGAAGCCCTTTTCCGGGTCGAAGCGTTTCACGGCCTGCATCAGGCCGACATTGGCCTCGGAGATCACCTCGGCCTGCGGCAGTCCGTAGCCGCGATAGCCCATGGCGATCTTGGCGGCCAGCCGCAGGTGGCTGGTCACCATCTTGTGCGCCGCCTCGGTGTCCTGATGATCCACCCAGCGCTTGGCCAGCATGTATTCCTCTTCCGGTTCCAGAAGCGGGAACTTGCGGATCTCTTGCAGATAGCGATTCAGGCCCTGTTCCGGGCTCGGCGCGGGAAGGTTTGCATAAGTGTTCATGGGTGCCCCTCTGCTCCCTGAAGTCGCTATAGATATGGGAAACTGAACCGTTCGGTTCAAGTCCCCGGCTCCGGCTGGCCCTCTTTCATGCCCCCGCAAACGCGAAAATACCATGTATTTTTCAATATTTCACGGGCTTGTGCACCGTGTTTCAGCCCCGCAGGGCGGCGATCAGGGCGGCCATGTCGGCCGGCAGAGGCGCCTCGAAGGCCATCTCCTCGCCCGTTTCGGGGTGAATGAAGCCCAGCGTCGCGGCGTGCAGGGCCTGGCGCGGAAAGCCCGCGGCGGCCTCGGCCGCGGCGGCGCCCACAGCGGCCTCGGACAGCTTGCGTCGCCCGCCATAGGTCTGGTCCCCGATCAGGCCGAATCCGACATAGGCCATGTGCACCCGGATCTGGTGCGTGCGCCCGGTCTCCAGCCAGCAATCGACCAGCGACGCGGCGCCGGGCTGGCCGAACACCTCCTCGACCCGGGCCCGCGTCACCGCGTGGCGCCCGTTCGCCCAGACCACGGCCTGTTTCTGCCGGTCGGTCCTGTGCCGGGCGAGCTGGGTGGTGATCTTGAGGATATTGCCGGCCTCGAAGCTTACCCCGCGCAGGCCGCGCAGGCGCGGGTCGCCGGCCATGGGCACGCCATGGACGACGGCCTTGTAATGGCGGTTGACGCTGTGCCTTTCGAACTGCGCGGCCAGGCCGGCATGGGCCTTGTCGGTCTTGGCCGCCACCAGCAGGCCCGAGGTGTCCTTGTCGATGCGGTGCACGATGCCGGGGCGTTTCTCGCCGCCGATGCCCGACAGGCTGTCGGCGCAATGGTGCAGCAGCGCGTTGACCAGCGTTCCGCCAGGGCTGCCCGGCGCGGGATGCACCACCATGCCCACGGGCTTGTTCACCACGATCAGAGAGGCGTCCTCGTAGACGACATCCAGCGGGATGTCCTCGGGGCGGGTCTCCACCTCCTCGGCCTCGGCGAAGGCGATTTCCAGCACCTCGCCCTCGGCGACCTTGGCGCGCGGGTCGTCCAGCACCGCGCCGCCGCGCGTCACGCCGCCCGCGGCGATCAGCTTGGCCAGGCGCGAGCGCGACAGCCCCTCGGCCTCTGGCACGTCGCGCGAAAGCGCTTTATCAAGGCGGGCGGGCGGATTGGGCCCGATGACCACCGAAAGGCGGCGCGTGATGGACATGGACGATGCTCCACAGCCGGTTCAGGAACCGGCCAACCTGAAATTCCTGCGCCGCCTGGTGACGGTCCTGACGGCAGTGATGATTGCCGGGGTTCTAGTGATCATCGCGCTGCTTGTCATCCGTTTGTCGGAGCGCCCCGCCCCGTGGCCCGAGGAGATCGCCCTGCCCGAAGGCACCCGCGCCCAGGCCGTGACCCGCGGCGAGGGCTGGGTGGCGGTGGTGACCGAGGATCAGCGCCTGCTGATCTTCGACGCCGGGACCGGCGCGCTGGAACAGGAGATCGCGATCACCGCCGGGCAGTAGGACAGCGTGACTAGAGCTGTTCGTCCGCGGCCGGGAACACCTTGCGCGCCAGCAGCACGCGCGATGCGGCGGTGAAGAAGCACAGCGCGCCGAACACCCAGGCCATCGGCGCAAACCACGCCGGCCACAGGCACAGCACCACGAAAAAGGCGATGGTTTCCGTCCCTTCCAGCAGCCCGCCGGTGAAATAGAGCGATTTCACCCCGCGCGCCTCGCTTTTCATCTTCCTGCGCTCCGCGAGGATGGCGAAGCCCAGGAAGCTGGCCCCATTGGCGTAGAAACTGGCCAGCAGAAAGGCCCCCGCCGCGCCGTTCGCGCCCGGATCGGCCAGCACGAAGCCGAGCGGGATCACGCCGTAGAAGACGAAATCGCAGGTGATGTCGAGAAAGCCGCCGAAATCGGTCTTGTGCGTGGCCCGGGCGATGGCGCCGTCCAGCCCGTCGGCCAGCCGGCTCAGCCCCAGCGGCAGCAGGGCCCAGCCCGGCGCCCCCAGCGCGATCAGCGCCGCCGCCAGCAGCCCGAATCCCAGCCCGGCCAGCGTCACCGCGTTGGCCGTCATCCCGGCGCGCGCGGCCTGCTGGCCCAGCACGTTCAGCCCCGGGTCGATCACTTTGCGCATCGCGGCGTCAAGCATGGGCGTCCTCCCCTTTCACGCCGCATGATGTCAGCCAAAGGCGGCATCGGGGCAAGGGTGATCACGCAGATGTTTGGGGGATGGTACCGCCTCCCCGGCTCGAACGGGGGACCTCTGGATCCACAATCCAGCGCTCTAACCAACTGAGCTAAGGCGGCACTGTTCGGGCGATTTAGCGTCCCCTCGCAGGCAATGCAAGAGCTAGATCGCCTCTTTCAGGTCAATCTCCCAGCTTTGCTCCACAAGGTCGCGGCCGAAACTGTGCACGGGCCTGGAGTCGACCAGCCGGAACCCGTGGCTCGCATAAAGCGCGCAGGCCGCCGCGTGGCTTTCATGGGTCCAGAGTTCCATCCGGCGATACCCCTTGTCGCGCGCATAGGCGAGGCAGGCCCCCAGCAGCCTGTGGCCCAGCCCCTGCCCCCGTGCCTCGGGCTCGACCAGGAACAGCCGCAGCTTAGCCACCCCCGGCGCGCGCCCGCGCACGCAGAAGATCGAGCCCAGCCGCCGGTCCCCGCGCCGGGCGATCCAGGCGCGTTCGCAGGCGGGGTCGCGGTTGCGCATGTAGGCAGCCAGGATCTCGGCCACCAGCGGCTCGAAGCTGGCATCGAATCCCTCTTCGGCGGCGTAGAGCTCGGCATGGCGCTGGATCAGCCAGCCGGCATCGCCGATCCGCAGATCGTGCAGGGTAATCTCGTCGATCATGCCGCAGCTAAGGCCGCCCGGGCCCGCACGGTCAAGCCCCGGCCTTGCCAGCGGCAGCGCAAAGCGTTAACCCCCGCGCACCGCAGAACAGCAGGACAGCCGACATGGGCATCGACAAGGAAAGCGACATCGCCGCGAATCTTCAGATCGGTCCGACCACCCTGGGGATGGTCCGGATCTACATCGAGGCGGAGGGGGTCGAGCTGCCGCTCGATTTCGACCCCGAAGAGGCCGAAGAAATCGCCGAGGAAATCCGCGCCGCCGCGGGCCGGGCCCGCACCATGGGCCAGAAGGGCGGCAAGGCCTAGGGGCTCAGCTCCGGCGGCAAGCCGGGGTCGCGCAGGTTTTGCAGCCGCCGCGCCGCGTGGCGGGCGAATTTCTGCATCATGACCTTGCGCCGCGCCGCCGCCAGCCTGTCCTCCGGCCCCGTTCGGATGATCTCGGCGCCATAGGCGTCGGCGATGATCAGCCCGGTTTCCTCGGGCAGCAGCTCGGTCGGGAAATCGGCATCGACCGCCCAGAAGAAGCGGTCGCACCACTCCAGGTAGCCCTGCCACTTGTGATCCGACTGGAAATCGGCGCGGCTCGATTTGCACTCGATCACCCAGACCTCGCCCCTCGGCCCCAGCGCCATCACATCGACGCGCAGGCCCGGGGTGGGCACCAGTTCCTCCACGGTCACGAAATCATGGCTGAGCATGTGGCGGCACACGCCGCGCGCCAAGAGCTGGCCGGGTTGCAGGGTCTCGTTCATGGGGCGAATATGAACAAAAGGTGAATATCACGCAAGCCTTGCAGCCGGGACCGGGGCGCACTATCTAGCGCAAAGGCGGGTTCTGCCCTTCTCGTGACGAGGTCAAATTCCGGTGGCCTTAAGCAATTCCGAGGGAGCTGGCTCTGTCCGGGTCGTGGCCCGGTTACCTGGCGCCCACCTGTATATACAGGTCCTCGGGAATTCGTTGCCTCAACGGTTGCCCGGTGGTTCCCGCCTCACCCCCATTTCCTGACATCGACGCCGCGCAGCAGCAGCCACAGGCACAGCGCGCTTTCGGCGACCAGCGGCACCACGTAGGCGATCGCAAAGGGCTCGGCCAGCCCCGGCGCGAGGAAGCGCAGCGTGCTGCCCGCGAGATAGACCAGACCGGACGCGCCGAGGCCCTGCGCCAGAAGGCGCGGCAGGAAGGTGGAGTGGCAGATCAGCCAGCCGGTCAGCAGGCAGTTGATGCCGAAGAACAGCAGGGCAAGGTCATAGCCGTGGCGGTGCAGATCGAGGAAAAGCAGCGCCCAGTCCGGCGCCCCGGGCAGCCCGGCCTTGAGCACCAGCAGCGCGCCCAGCTGGGCCAAGAGATTCGCGCCCAGGATTGCGGCCTCGACCAGCCGGAACAGCATCGCCATGCGCGCCACGCCCCGGTGCACCGGCGCCAGCAGAACGTAGAGCAACCCGGCCACCGCCACATCGCTCAGCACCATCAGCAGGTCGGCGGCCAGCGCCGCACGGAACAGCCCCTCATGCCCCAGGATATTCGCGGCCGTCGCCGCCGCGTCCCCGCGATCGATCAGCGCGGCGCGGGCGACTCCCTCGCTCCAGACGCCGCACAGGATGATAACGAGATAGAGCGCACCGGCGAGGCGGGCGGGGGGAAGAACGGCGGAAGTATTCTCGGACAGGGTCATGGCGGCCTCCGGCAATGGGATTGGATGGCCTGTCATACCCATGCGCAATACGGCGGTTAATTCGCCAATTTCGAATTTATGCCATGCATTTTTGCATTATTTACAACACCAGATGACCGCTCCATCCCGCGTCGCCGGTGGTTGGCCGCGGATCACGAGAGACGGCCACTCGGAAATATCGGACGTGCGGAGAGCCGTCCGCAGGCTAGCAACGCAGGCCGGACCGGGCAGCGTCGCTGCCTGCCGGATCGGGTTCCATCTGCAATCTGCCATTCAGGCTCAGGCATCGCGTTGCGCCCAGGCGAGCGCATCATCGAGCCGGTCGTCCCCCCAGAAAACCTCTCTGCCGACCACGAAGGTCGGCGAGCCGAAGACGCCAAGCCCCATTGCCTCTTCGGTGGCCTTCGCGAGCGCCTCGGCGATGTCATCGGCCCGGGCCGTTTCGACGACACGGGTCGGGTCCTGTCCGATCTCTGCCAGGCTCTCCGAAAGATTCGGGTCCTCACCGGCGGGTTGGCCCGCCTCAAACCAGCGCCGGTAGGTGGCCCGCGTGTAGTCTTCGACCCATCCTTCCCGGCATCCGAGCATCGCCACCTGGTTTGCGAATACGAGCTCGGGCAACGGATAAGGCGCCGGAAGCACCGGGTGCAGGCCATAGCCGCCGGCCCGCCGCTCTATGTCGCGCCACATATACGCGGCCTTCACCGGCTTGTCTTTGAACGGAACGTTGTTCTGCTGCACCATGACGTGCCGCACGTTGAACGGCCGCCATCGAAACGTCATGCCCGTTGCCTGCGCCAGTTCCGGCAGCCGCATGACGGTCAGGTAACTGTATGTGCTGCCGATGGTGTACCAAAAATCGATTGTCGCCATATCAATATCGACTTTCCGGAAATCGCGATCCCCGTGCCTTGCAGAGGCTTTCTTCTGCGAACAATTGCCTCTGTTCCTCTAGCACAAATCGCCTGGAAAATCCGCTTCGCTTTCCGGGCGGCCGGTCCGCATAAAAAACGCGCCGCAAAGGCAGCGCGTCATTCATATCGTTTCTGGCATGGTGTCCTCGGCCGGTCCGTATCCGGCCGTGCGGGTCAGCCGCGCATCCGGCGCTCCGTTTCGACGCGCACGGGAACCAGGGCCGGGGCCAGGACCGGCTCGCGCTGGCGTTTGCCGCCCGAGGTGTCGTCATCCTCGGCCATGCGCATCACCGCGATGCCGAACTGCACGCCCGAAAACACGATGCCGTTAAAGACGAACAGCATGATGCAGGCCACCAGTCCCATGTTGGACGTGCTGACCAGATGCCACAGGTTCGCCACGTTGGTGTAAAGCAGCCCCCCCACGAACAGGCCCGACAGGGTAAACCCGATCAGGCATTGACGGATGTAAAGGCGGACCAGTCTCGGCATCGGTTCGGCTCCCTGAAAAAGCGTTGAATCAGAGTCTAGGGGCCGCCCCCCGCGATTTCCACACCGAAAACGTCGCAGGTGTCGCAAAGACCGCGTCCGTCAGCGGAATTTCCTAAAAAAGCGGCGATTGCCCTTTATGAAGTCATGCAGCATGCGCGAGGACAGCCCGATCTCGCGCCCCTTGAGATAGAGGAACCCCGCCACCGCGCCCAGCAGCGCGCCTACGATGTCGACGATCAGGTCCCACATCGTGTCGATCAGCCCGGATTTCTGCATGTTGAGGCCGAAGATCTGGTCCATCGCGAACTCGAACACCTCCCAGATCACGCCGATGGTGATCGCGAAGGCAAAGGCGATCAGCGCCAGCGCCCAGGGCGGCGCGGCATAGCGGTCGCCCTCGAACAGGAACAGCGCGAAGAGCAGCCCGATCAGCCCGAAGGCCATGGCCGAGCCGCCATGCAGCAGCACGTCCCACCACCAGTAACGCTCGTAGAAATCGAAGACCTCGCCCAGGAAGATCGTGGAGAAGACGAACACCGTGATCAGGGCGAAAAAGCTGAGCGGAAGCTGCACGTCGAACCGCTTGGCGACAATCCCGGGCAGCAGCGACAGGACCAGCGTGGCGACCGAGACGAAGGCCAGCGACCAGCGCGCATTCACAAGCGCGACCAGCAGCGCCAGGGCGAGGACGCCCCAGATCACCTGAACGACCGTCGGTTGCTCGCGCAGTTTCATCGCGTCAGCCTATCGCGCGCCCTGCCCTGCGGCAATGCCGGCCTTTGCGACGCGCCGCGCAATCCCCATATGAAGGGCATGAAAGACAGTGTTTCCGGCGCGCCGACCCTCAGGGCCGCCAGCTACAACATCCGCAAATGCGTCGGCCTCGACTGGCGCCGACGGCCCGACCGCGTGCTCGACGTGATCGCGGGGCTGAAGGCCGACATCGTCGCCGTGCAGGAGGCCGACAAGCGCCTCGGCGCGCGCCCCGCCGCGCTGCCGCGCGAGGGGATCGCCCGGCAGACCGACCTGGTGCCGGTCGAGGTGGCGGCCAATGGCGTCAGCCTGGGCTGGCACGGCAACGCGCTGCTGGTGCGGCGCGGGATCGAGACCGAGCAGATCACCCGGCTCGACCTGCCGGGACTGGAGCCGCGCGGCGCGGTGATCGCCGATCTGCGCCGCGGGGGCAGGCCGATCCGCGTGGTGGCCGCCCACCTGGGCCTGCTGAGGCGCCACCGCCAGCGGCAGCTCTCCGCGATCGCGGAAACGCTGGCCGGTCTCGCGCCCCGTCCCACGATGATCATGGGCGATTTCAACGAATGGTCCGAAGAGGACGGGCTCGACCCGCTTCGTCCCCATTTCACCGTACACGCGCCGGGGCGCAGCTATCACGCCTCGCGCCGGCTGGCCCCGCTGGACCGGATCGCCACCTGCGCGGCCTTCGACCTGCACGGCACCGGCATGGACGAGGGCCCGCAGGCCACGCGGGCCTCGGACCACCTGCCGATCTGGGCCGATCTGTCGGTTCGGGGCTAGAACGCCTCGGGCTTGGCCTCGCGCGCCATGTGGTCGAGCACGGCGTTGACGAATTTCGGCTCGCGCCCCTCGGGGAAGAAGGCTTTCGCCACATCCACGTATTCGCTGATCACCACCTTGGGCGGCGTGCCGGACTGCGTCAGCTCCGCCCCCGCGGCGCGGAACAGCGCGCGCAGGGTGGGGTCGATCCGGCCGATCGGCCATTTCGCCACCAGCGCGCGGTCGGTCATCTGGTCGATCTTCGCCTGCCAGTTCACCGCGTCATCGAGCGTCTGGCGGAACAGCTCGACATCGCCCTCGGCCATCTCTTGGTCCTCGTAGACGGCGCCGAAACGGTGGGTCTCGAACTCGCGGCGGACCTCCTCCACGGTCTGGCCAGACTGCTCCATCTGGAACAGCGCCTGCACGGCATAGAGCCGCGCGGCCGATTTCATCTGGCGTTTGTCCTTGGCACTGGTCATGCGTTGGCCGGTCCTTCGTTGCCGCCCGCAAGGCGGATTTCTTCCGAGGCGGGCTTGAAGCCGACGCCCTTGGTCGCGCCGCCCCATTTTCGCGCCAGCGCGATCAGGTGCAGCGCGGCGGCGGCGGCGCCCCCGCCCTTGTTCTGGTCGGCCGGGTCGGCACGGACCTCGGCCTGGGCGCGGTTCTCGACCGTCAGGATGCCGTTGCCGAGGCAGGCGCCCTGCAGGCCCAGCAGCGTCAGCCCGCGCGAGCTGTCGTTGCAGACGGTGTCGTAATGCGTGGTCTCGCCCCGGATGACGCAGCCCAGCGCCACGTAGCCGTCGTAGTTGGCCATGCGATGCGCCAGCGAAATGGCCGAGGGGATCTCCAGCGCGCCGGGCACCTCGATCGTCTCGTGTTCGGCGCCTGCGGCCTCCAGCTCGGCGCGGGCGCCGGCCAGCAAGTTGTCGGCGATGTCCCTGTAATAGGGCGCCACGACGATCAGCACCTTCACGGGCTTGTCGAAGCCCGGGCGCGGCAGGATGTAATGGCTCTCGGTTCCGGCCATGGCTCAGCCCTCCTTCTCGATCCGGCGGGTACCCTCGATGGACAGGCCGTAGCCGTCCAGGCCCACCACCTTGGGCATGGGCGAGTTGCTCAGCAGCACCAGCTTGTGCAGGCCCAGCGAGGCCAGGATCTGCGCGCCCAGCCCGTATTGCCGCAGGATCTGCGGCGAGGCGGCGCTGTCGGTGGCCATCTTCATCGCGGTGTCGCGCAGCAGCACGACCACGCCGCGCCCCTCGTCGGCGATCATCCGCATCGCATCGCGCAGCTCGTCCGCGGCGCCGGGCGCCAGGCCCAGCACGTCCTTCAGCGGGTTCAGCGCGTGCATCCGCACCAGCACCGGCGCGTCGGTGGTCAGGTCGCCCTTGGTCAGCACGACATGCTCGGCGCCGTGCGTCTCGTCGGTGAAGATGCGCATCATCCAGTCGCCGCCGAACTCGGACGTGACCGAGCGCACCTCGCTTTCGTTGACCAGGTTGTCGTGGCGGCGGCGATAGGCGATCAGGTCGGAGATGGTGCCGATCTTGAGATTGTGCTTCTGGGCGAAGGCCACCAGGTCGGGCAGCCGGGCCATGGTGCCGTCCTCGTTCATGATCTCGCAGATCACGCCCGAGGGGTTGAGCCCGGCCAGGCGCGACACGTCCACCGCGGCCTCGGTATGGCCGGCGCGCACCAGCACGCCGCCCTCCTTGGCCCGCAGCGGAAAGACATGGCCCGGCGTGGCGATGTCCTCGGCGGTCTTGGAGGGGTCGATGGCCACGGCCACGGTGCGCGCCCGGTCATGGGCCGAGATGCCCGTGGTCACGCCCTCGCGCGCCTCAATGGAGATGGTGAAGGCCGTCTCGTGCCGCGAGGAGTTGTCCGAGGCCATCAGCGGCAGGCCCAGCGCGTCGATCCGGTCGCCCGGAAGGCTGAGGCAGATCAGCCCGCGGCCGTGGGTGGCCATGAAGTTGATGATCTCGGGCGTCGCCATCTGCGCCGGGATCACGAGGTCGCCCTCGTTCTCGCGGTCCTCGTGGTCGACGAGGATGAAGATCCGGCCGTTGCGCGCGTCCTCGATGATCTCCTCGATCGACGAGATCGCGTCGCGCCAGTTTTCCTCGACCGGGCCCGGGGTTTCGTATGGAATGCTTTCCGACATGGCGCCTTTCCTTCGTTGCGGCTTGCCAGATAGCCCAAGCCCGCCGCCTTGGCCAGAGTGAACCGGCGCATATCAGCCGTGCAGGAATTGACCGAAAGGCGCAGGAAACGCCCCGCAAGGCCTCAGGAAAGGCCCGCGCCGAAATACTGTTCCACCGGCAGGTAGCCGGCCATGCGCCCGGCGGTAGCCCATTCCCGCTCCAGCGCGGTGTCGCCGATAACCACCACGCCGTCCGGGGGCAGCCTCTGCCCCGCGGTCAGTTCCGCCAGCTTGTCGCGCGTCGCGCCCCAGCCGTCGGCCAGCGTCGGCGCCTGCGCCGCCGCGTCGAGAAGGGCCGCGTTGGCCTGCAGCACGCTGCGCGGCGCCAGCGGGCGGTGCACAGCGGCCAGGCGGCACGCGCCCTTGACCACGGACAGCTTGGCCGCGGCCTCGTCGGGCAGGCTGACTAGCCTGGGGCCGATCCGAAGCGCGTTGGACGAAAACAGCAGGGCCACGATGTCGCGCCCGGTGCCCGAGCGGATCGAGGCATAGGCCCTGTAGTCGATCCCCAGCTCCCTGGCCCGGCGGATGCGCCTGCGCACCACCTCAATCGGCAAGCGGGGCAGCAGATCGCGCCGCGCGCGCCGCCAGGCATAGCGCCGCCAGCCCGCACCGGGCTCGAGCGTGGGGCCGCCGTTATGGCCCAGGCCACTCATTGCCCCCATTCCTGCAAGCGCGCGACATAGCGGGCCAGCGTGTCGATCTCGAGATTGGCATGGTCACCCACCCTGGCCTCGCCCCAGGTGGTAACCTCCTTTGTGTGGGGGATGACGTTGACGCCGAAGGTGTCGCCGTCGACCTCGTTCACGGTCAGCGAGGTGCCGTTCAGCGTGACCGATCCCTTGGGGGCGATGAATTTCGCCAGTTCGTGCGGCACGCGGAAGCGCATGCGGGTGCTGTCGCCCTCGTCCTCCATCGCGATCAGTTCCGCCACCCCGTCGACATGGCCCGAGACGATATGCCCGCCCAGCTCGTCCCCGACCTTCAGCGCGCGCTCCAGGTTCACTGCCGTATGCGCGCGCCAGTCCCCGATATTCGTCTTGGCCAGCGTCTCTGCCGAGATATCGACCTCGAACCAGGTCTCGCCCTCCTCCTCGCCCAGCGCAGTGACCGTCAGGCACACGCCATCGCAGGCAATCGAAGCGCCGAGGGCGATGCCGTCGCGGTCATAGCTGGTGGTGATGCGGGCGGTCAGGTCACCGTTCTGCTCCAACGTCCGCACCCGGCCGATATCGGTGATAATTCCTGTGAACATGGCACCTTCCTTTCCCTCAACACCTAGCCCTTGGCCGAGGCTAGGACAAGGGACCAAAAGACGCCGTAAATCCGCCCATTTTTCATGATTTTCTTCGCGAAATCAGGTGACAGGCCCCTCGGCAGACGGCAAGATCGCCGCCGGAGACGCGCCGGGGGAAACCACAGAACACAACGGCAGAAGGCGCATGGGCAGCACGTTGGGCGAAGACAGGCATTTCTTGTTTCTACAGGGGCCGCACGGCCCGTTCTTCGACCGTCTGGCGCGGATGCTGCGCGCCGCGGGCGCGCAGGTCTGGCGCGTCGGGTTCAACGCCGGCGACCGCGCCTTCTGGAGCGACGCCGAAAGCTACATCCCCTATACCGACACCCTCGAAAACTGGCCCTGCGCCTTTGACGCGCTGATCCGCGAACACGCAATCACCGACATCGTGCTCTACGGCGACACGCGCCCCGTGCATGCCCGCGCGGTGAAGCGCGCGAGGGCGGCCGGGCTGCGCGTCCACGTCTTCGAAGAGGGCTACCTGCGCCCCTACTGGGTGACCTATGAGCGCGACGGGGCCAACGGCCATTCGCGCCTGATGCAGATGAGCGTCGGGGAAATGAGCGCCGCGCTGGCCGATGCCGATCTCGACCAGCCCGACGCGCCGGCCCGCTGGGGCGACATGCGCCAGCACGTGTTCTACGGCGCGCTCTACCATTACTTCGTGATGTTCCGGAACGCCGACTACGCCCATTTCCGGCCCCACCGGGCGCTGGACGTGACCAAGGAGTTCCGCTTGTACCTGCGGCGGCTGCTGCTGATGCCGCTGCAGGCGGCCGAGCGCTTCGTCGCCACCCAGCGCATCCGCCACGGCGGCTTCCCCTATCACCTGGTGCTGCTGCAACTCGAGCACGACTCCAGCTTCCAGTGCCACAGCCCGTTCTCCACGATGCCGGAGTTCCTGGAGGTCTGCGTCGAGGGTTTCGCCCGCGGCGCCCCGCGCCACCACCACCTCGTGTTCAAGGCGCACCCGCTGGAAGACGGCCGCGTCAACCTGCGCGCCGAGATCCGGCGGCTGGCGGCCGAGCACGGCGTCGCGGACCGGGTGCACTACGTGCGCGGCGGCAAGCTGGCCCGCCTGCTCGACCACGCCCGCAGCGCGATCACCGTCAATTCCACCGCCGCCCAGCAGGTTCTGTGGCGCGGCCTGCCGATCAAGGTCTTCGGCGAGGCGGTCTACGCCAAGCCGGAATTCGTCTCCACCGTGCCGCTGGCCGAGTTCTTCACCCATCCCGGCCGCCCCGACCGCCGCGCCTATCGCGACTACCGGCGCTACCTGCTGGAAACCTCGCAGATCCCCGGCGGCTTCTACTCGGGGCGCGGGCGGCGCCAGCTTCTGCGCCAGGTGGTCGACCTGATGCTGGCCGAGGAAGACCCCTATGACGCCCTGCAATCGGGCAGCGCGGCCCCGCGGCAACAGTTGCAGCTCGTGAAATGAGCGGCCCAAATCACCGGGTAGTTTTTTTCCGCGGTTTTCTGTAGGGTTACACAAAAAACTTGAGGCAGTTGAAAAGAACGAGGAGCCCGAGCAGTGAAAATCATGGCATCCCGCGGGGCCAGGGCGCTGGTTTTGTGCGCGCTTGTGGGCAGCGTGGCGGCCTGCGGCCTGCCGCGGTCCGGCCCCAACAAGCGTGAAATTTTCGCAGGCTCCGTCCAGAAACAGGGCGATGCCTTTATCGTTTCCGTGAACGACCGGGTGACCCGCGCCACCGCCGTGGTGCCTGCGCTCGGCTTTTCCGACCGGTTCAAGCGCGCCGGCATCCTCGGCTCCGACACGATCCGCCCCGGCGACACGCTGGGCCTGACCATCTACGAGAACGTCGATGACGGGCTGCTGGCGGGGCCGGGCGTGAACTCCTCGGTGCTGGAAGAGGTTCAGGTCGACGGCGCCGGGTTCATCTTCATTCCCTATGCCGGGCGCATCCGGGCCGCCGGCAACTCGCCCGAGCGGCTGCGCCAGATCATCACCGAAAAGCTCGACGCGCAGACCCCCGACCCGCAGGTCGTGGTGCGCCGGCTGGCCGGCGACGGCTCCACCGTCTCGGTGGTGGGGGGCGTCGCCACCCAAGGCGTGCTGCCGATCGAGCGGCCGACCCGGACGCTCTCGGCCATGCTGGCCGCTGCGGGCGGCATCACCATCGAGCCCGAGATCGCCCAGATCACCGTGATTCGCGGCAAGGAGCGTGGCAAGATCTGGTTCCAGGACCTCTACGAACATCCGGAGCTGGATATCGCACTGCGCCCCGGCGACCGCGTCCTGGTCGAGGAAGACACCCGCGCCTTCACCGCCGTCGGCGCCACCGGCCGCCAGAACCGCGTGCCCTTCGAGACCCAGACGCTTTCGGCCATCGAGGCCATCGCGCAGGTCGGCGGGCTGAGCTCCAACCTCGCCGATCCGACCGGCGTCTTCGTGTTCCGGAACGAGCCGGCCGAGATCGCGAACGCCGTGCTGGGCCGCACCGACCTGGTGGGCGACCAGCGCTTCGCCTATGTGCTGGACCTGACCCAGCCCACCGGCATGTTCATGGCCCGCGACTTCGTGATCCGCGACGGCGACACCGTCTACGTGACCGAGGCGCCCTTCGTGCAGTGGTCCAAGACGCTGGGCGTGCTGACCGGCTCGCTGAACACGGCCAACGCCATCGACTCGCTGGCAGGCAACTGACGCCTGCATGGGCGCGCCGGCCGATACATCCGACGCCGCCGGGGAGCCCCCCCGGCGGCTTTTCGTTTACAACGGGGGCTTCCTGACCCGGCGCCGCCTGCGCCGCATCCTGTCGCTGGCCGGCTACGAGGTCCGGCTGGGCCGGCCCGGACCCGAGGACAGGGTCGGGGTCTGGGGCAACTCGCCCACCGCGCGGCGCGGCGAGGCCGTGGCGGCGCGCACCGGCGCCGCCCTGCTGCGCGTCGAGGACGCCTTCCTGCGCTCGCTGCATCCCAGGCGGGCGGGCGAGCCGCCGCTGGGCCTTCTGATCGACCGCAAGGGGGTTCACTTCGACCCCGCGCAGCCCTCGGAACTGGAAGGACTGCTGGCCACCCACCCGCTGGACGATACCGCGCTGCTGAACCGCGCGCGCCACGCCATCGCCCGGCTGCAGGCCGCGCATCTGTCCAAGTACAGCGCCTTCGACCCCGCCCTGCCGGTGCCCGAACCCGGCTATGCGCTGGTGATCGACCAGACGGCAGGCGACGCCTCGGTCCGGGCCAGCGGCGCCGATGCTGCCACCTTCCGCGAGATGCTGGCCACCGCGCGCATCGAGAACCCCGGCGCGCGCATCCTGATCAAGACCCACCCCGAGACCCGGACCGGCCACCGCGCCGGGCATTTCACCGAAAAGGACCTGACGGAAGGGGTGGCGTTCTTCTCCGATCCGGTCTCGCCCTGGGATCTGCTGGAGGGCGCGGTGGCGGTCTATACCGTGTCCTCGCAACTGGGGTTCGAGGCGATCTTCGCCGGACACAGGCCGCGCGTCTTCGGCCAGCCCTTCTACGCCGGCTGGGGCCTGACGCAGGACGAGCATCCCCTGCCCCGCCGCACCCGCCGCCTGACCCGTGCCCAGCTCTTCGCTGGCGCGATGATCCTGGCGCCGACCTGGTACGATCCATACGACGACCGCCTCTGCGCGCTGGAGGACGTGATCGAGACGCTGGCCGCGCAGGCCCGCGCCTGGCGCGAGGACCAGGCCGGGCATGTCGCCCACGGCATGCGCCTGTGGAAGCGCGGCGCGCTGCAACGCTTCTTCGGGCGCGAGAAACGGCTGGTCTTCGACGACAGGCCCGCGCGCGCCGTCTCGCGGGCCGCCCGCAAGGGGCGCGGCTTGCTGGTCTGGGCCGGCAGGGAAAGCGAAGAGCTGCGCCAAGCCGCACAGGCGGCCGACGTGCCGCTGTGCCGCGTCGAGGACGGGTTCCTGCGCTCGCGCGGGTTGGGGGCGGAACTGGTGCCGCCGCTGTCGCTGGTGCGCGACGACCTCGGCATCTACTACGACCCCACCCGCGAAAGCCGGCTGGAACGCCTGATCGCCGAAAGCTGCGCCCTGCCCGAGGAGGAACTGGAGCGCGCCGGACACCTGATCGACCGGCTGGAGCAGGCCGGGTTGAGCAAATACAACCTGTCCGCCCGCCCCCTGCCCGACCTGCCGCCGGGCCGCCGCATCCTGGTGCCAGGCCAAGTGGAGGACGATGCCTCGGTCCGGTTGGGCTGCGGCGCCGAACGCACCAACCAGGAGTTGCTGGCCCGCACGCGCGCCGAGAACCCCGAGGCCGTGATCCTCTACAAGCCCCACCCGGATGTCGAGGCCGGGCTGCGCCCCGGCCGGCTGACCCGCGAGCAGGCGCTGGAACATGCCGACATGGTGCTGGAACACGCCGACCCGATCGCGCTGATCGACGCGGTGGAGGAGGTCTGGACGCTGACCTCGCTGCTGGGGTTCGAGGCGCTGATCCGGGGCCGTACCGTCACCTGCCTCGGCACGCCCTTCTACGCGGGCTGGGGGCTGACCCGCGACCTGGGCCCCGTGCCCGCCCGGCGGCAGGCGCGCCCGTCGATCAAGGGGCTCGCCCATGCGGCGCTGATCGGCTACCCGCGCTACATGGACCCGGTGACCGGCCTGCCCTGCCCCGCCGAGGTGGTGGTGCAGCGGCTGGCGCAGGCCGAGATCCCGCGCCGGCGACCGGCGAACCGGGCGCTGTCGAAGCTGCAGGGCCTGTTCGCCGGGTTCGCACCGCTTTGGCGGCGGGGCTGAACGGCCAACGGCGGGAGAATTTCCCAGAGAAAGAGGACCATCAGGCCCTTTCCCAGCGATGCAACAGGTCGGGGCCGACGGGGCGGCTTTCGCGCAGGCGGAAGCGCGGCGCCTCGGCCAGCCGGTCGAGCCCCATGGCGCCAATCGAGGGGTATCCCTCGGCTCCCAGCGCCATGCCGGCGGTGAAGCCGACGAGTTCGTCCACCATCCCCGCGGCGAGCAGCGAGGCCGCGAGCGCCCCGCCGCCCTCGCAGAACACCCGCGTCAGCCCGGCCGCGCCGAGGGCCCGAAGCAGCGCCGCGGGGTCGAGTTGCCGGTCGGGCCCGACGGCGACGGGCAGCAGCCGCGCGCCCAGCCCCTCCCAGGCCGCGACCGCCTCGGGCGCGGCATCGGCGCCGTGGCAGAGCCAGACCGGCACGTCGCGCGCGCCGCGGGCCAGCTGGCCGTCGAGCGGCAGGTCCAGCCGGCGCGAGCAGACCACGCGCACCGGCTGTTGCGCCACGCCCAGCCCCCGCACCGTCAGCGCGGGGTCGTCGGCCCGGGCGGTGCCGCCCCCCACCATCACCGCGTCGTGGCGCGCGCGCATGGCATGCACCGCGCGGCGGGCGTCCGGGCCGGTGATCCACTGGCTTTCACCGCTGGCGGTGGCGATGCGTCCGTCGAAGGAACTGGCCAGCTTCAGGGTGACCATCGGCCGCCCCTCGCTGCGGTTCAGCAGGAAGCCGCGGTGATGGCGGGCGGCGGTGCCGGCCAGCACGCCGACCTCCACCGAGACGCCGGCCTCGCGCAGGATGGCATGGCCGCCGCCGGCGACGCGAGGGTCGGGATCCTCCAGCGCGGTGACGACGCGGGCGACGCCGGCCTCAACCAGCGCCGAGGCGCAGGGCGGCGTCTTGCCGTGATGGGCGCAGGGTTCGAGCGAGACATAGGCGGTGGCGCCGCGCGCCGCCGCCCCGGCCTGGGCCAGCGCCACGACCTCGGCATGGGGGCGGCCACCGGGTTGCGTCCAGCCGCGCCCCAGGATGCGGCCGTCCTTGACGATGACGCAGCCCACCGCCGGGTTGGGCCAGCAGCGGCCCATCCCCCGCGCGCCGAGGCTCAGCGCCAGGGCCATGAAACGGCGGTCGTTCTCGGTTTGGCTCACGTCTCGGGCGGGGTCGGTGGGCGCAGTTCGTGGACGAAATCCTCGAAGTCGTCCGCCGCCTGGAAGTTCTTGTAAACGCTGGCGAAACGCACATAGGCCACGGTGTCGATCCGGGCCAGAGCCTCCATCACGATCTCGCCGATCGTTTTGGAGGGGATGTCGGTCTCGCCCATGCTCTCCAGCCGCCGCACGATGCCCGAGATCATCTGGTCGATGCGCTCGGGGTCCACCGGGCGTTTCTGCAGCGCGATGCGGATCGAGCGCTCCAGCTTGTCGCGGTCGAAATCCTCGCGCCGGCCGTTGGACTTGATGACCACGAGGTCGCGCAGCTGCACCCGTTCATAGGTGGTGAAGCGGCCGCCGCAGGCCGGGCAAAAGCGCCGCCGGCGGATGGCGACGTGATCCTCGGCCGGGCGCGAATCCTTCACCTGAGTATCGATATTTCCGCAAAACGGGCAGCGCATGGCCTCTCCCTTGGTCATTCAAAACAGTTATCCACAGGCACTATAGGTCACCCTCTAGGGTTTGGGTAGAGGGGAAATAAATCGCTAAATCTGGGGGCTCACGCCAGGTGCGCGGCCACCTCGCGCCGGTGCGGCGCGTTGCGGTGCTCGAACAAGTAGATCCCCTGCCATGTGCCCAGCCGCATCCGGCCGTTTTGCACAGGGATCGACAGGCTGACGGGCAGAAGGGCGGCCTTGATATGGGCAGGCATGTCGTCGGGCCCCTCGTAGGTGTGGATGAGATAGGACATCGAGGGGTCGGTGGTGGGCGGAACGAGGCGATGGAAAAAATTGCGCAGGTCGGTGCGCACTTCTGGATCGGCGTTCTCCTGGATCAGCAACGAGCAGGAGGTGTGACGCACGAACAGCGTCAGCAGCCCGTCGCCCTGCACCCAGCGCGCCACGTCGCGGGTAAACTCGTAGAGGCCGGGGCCGGAAGTGGAGATGGCGAAGGTTGTGTGCATGGCGTGCGGCAGAGCACGGTGCCCGTTCAGGCGCCCGGGAGCTCCCAGTAGAAGGGAACGATGTTCTTGCACAGCGACACGCCCGCCCCGGCAAGGAAGCTTTCGCCGGGCCGGCTCATGGCGAGGGTCATGTCGCCCGGCAGCGCCTCGGCCGCGGCCAGCAGGGCGGCATCAGGCAGCACGGTGAAGGTAATGGCGCGGCGGCCCGGCCGGGTGGCGCTGGGGCCCAGCGGCGCGACGAGGTAGACCCGGCGGTTGGGCAGCAGGCCCAGCGCCTTGGTCACGTAACTGCCGCCGGAGCAGCGGAAATGCTCGGCGTCATTGCCGGCATAGGCGATCACCTCGAAGGTGCCGGGCTGGCCGGGGACCGGCAGAACGTCGTTTCCGACCTCGCTGCGATAGCTGGGCATGCGATCGGGCACGGCGCGGGGCGTGGGTTTCTCACCGCACCCGGCGAGGAGCGCGGCGGCCATCAGGGCGACAGTGAGACGGATCATGAGATGGCTCCGGGTTAAGAATTCGGCTTCAGTCTACGCCTTTTCGCGCCCCGCGCGCCAGCGGCGAAGCGGCGCCCGGGTGTGGTATGTCAGCACGCCCGCGAGGGCAGGCCTTGCCCCGCTATTCGAGCCCGGCACAGCCATAGGCCCGGTCCAACACCGCCGCGTAGCCTTCGGACGAGAATTGCGCGATGTGCCTCTCTCTGTAGTCGAACACGTCAACCGTCCTACCCCCCACAATCCTCAGGATTTCGAAACACGTCAGGCAGTTGGCCGGCGTTTCCGCGATATGTTGGATCATCTGCCCCGAATAGCTTGTTCCGCCATAGCTCGTGTTTGCGTCTTCGGATCTGAGCCGCAGGAGACCGGTCCGCGCGCGGTAGTCCCAGTCCTGCGAACTGATCTGGATGACGACAGCTTGAACCACGGGAACGAGGGCGAACCGCATGCGGGCATTCGCGGTGGCCGTTTCGGCCACGCAGGCCCCATCGACCGAAACCATGCGGCGGGTCTCGCGGATCACGAAATCGTCGACGCGGTAAAGGGCCCAGTCGCCGCTGCGGAAAAGCCTTGTCTTCGTCTCCGCACCCGCCGCCGGGGCGGTCAGCGCCACGGCCAGGACGCAAATCAGCTTCACAAAGCGCATTCCGGGGCCTCCTTGACCCGCTCCGGTCTTTTCCCGGGCCGCTGGCGCGGGCCTCTTACCGAGGGCGGGCCACTCAACGCTTCAGCCCCTTGGCGCAGTCACGCGCGCGGTTCAGGACCGGCTGAAGCCCGTCGAGCGGAAACTCCGCGATGACCCGCTCCTTGTTGTCTTTCACGAGAATGGGGCCGGAGCCGCCCAGCCGTTTCAGGCCGACAGCGATGAACGCCGCCAGATTGGCCGACCCCCATTGCTGGACGGTGTCCCCTGCATATTCAGTATCGCCGTAATGGGCTTTCACGTTCCCCCAGTCGATATGCATGGTGGACATCCTGCGCCGGAAGGACCAGTTGGCCGAAACGGCCTGGGTCATGAGTTGGTCCCCGGCGAAAAGGACCATCCGCAAGGCTCCGTTCGCGATCTCCGTTTCGGCGATGCAGGCCGTGCCGATCCTCAGCAGCTTGCGGTCGAAGCGGATGGCCACGTCCTCGGCCCTGTAGGCCGTCCAGCCGCCGCTGGCGTTGAGTTTGGTCCGCGTCTCGGCCCCCGCGACCGATGCGATCAGCAACGCCGCGATCAGAATGCTTCGCCCAAGTAAACGCAACGCTTCCCCCTCCGGCAAGATCATGCGCCATTCAAACACATCCCGGGGGGCCGTGTGCTTGACAAGGATCAATGCCACGCCGCGACCGCGCGCGAAAAAAAGCGCCCCGAAGGGCGCCCTTTGTCACTGGTCCAGAAAGCTCCGCAGCTTGCGGCTGCGGCTGGGGTGCTTGAGCTTGCGCAGGGCTTTCGCCTCGATCTGGCGGATCCGTTCGCGGGTGACCGAGAACTGCTGGCCCACCTCTTCCAGCGTGTGGTCGGTGTTCATGCCGATGCCAAAGCGCATCCGCAGAACCCGTTCCTCGCGCGGGGTGAGCGAGGCCAGGACGCGGGTCGTGGTCTCTTTCAGGTTTTCCTGGATGGCCGAGTCCAGCGGCAGGACCGCGTTCTTGTCCTCGATGAAATCGCCGAGCTGGCTGTCCTCCTCGTCCCCGATCGGGGTTTCGAGGGAGATCGGCTCCTTGGCGATCTTCATCACCTTGCGGACCTTTTCCAGCGGCATCTGCAGCTTCTCCGCCAGTTCCTCCGGCGTCGGCTCGCGGCCGATCTCGTGCAGCATCTGGCGGCCGGTGCGGACCAGCTTGTTGATGGTCTCTATCATGTGCACCGGGATGCGGATGGTGCGCGCCTGGTCAGCGATCGAGCGGGTGATCGCCTGGCGGATCCACCAGGTCGCATAGGTGCTGAACTTGTAGCCGCGGCGGTACTCGAACTTGTCCACCGCCTTCATCAGGCCGATGTTACCCTCCTGGATCAGGTCCAGGAACTGCAGGCCGCGGTTGGTGTATTTCTTGGCGATCGAGATCACCAGCCGCAGGTTGGCCTCGACCATTTCCTTCTTGGCCTGGCGCGCCTCTTTCTCGCCCTTCTGCACCTGGTTCACGATGCGGCGGAATTCCGAGATGTCGACGCCGACATACTGACCGACCTGGGCCATCTCGGCGCGCAGATCCTCGACCTTGGGGCCGGAGCGTTCGATCAGCGCCTTCCAGCCGCGGCCGGATTTCTCGCCCATGCGGTCCAGCCAGGTGGGGTCGAGCTCATACCCGCGGTACTCGTCGATGAATTCGCGGCGGTTGATGCGGGCCTGGTCGGCCAGCTTCACCATCGCGCTGTCGATCGACATGATCTTGCGGTTGATGCCGTAAAGCTGGTCGATCAGCGCCTCGATGCGGTTGTTGTGCAGGTGCAGCTCGTTGACCAGCGCGACGATCTCGCTGCGCAGCGTCTGATAGGCCTCTTCCTCTCCGGCCGAGAAATTGCCCTCCTCGTTAAGGGTGGCCAACATGCGCAGGTCCTGCATTTCGGACAGTTCGGCATAGTCGCGCGCGATCTTGTCCAGCGTCTCCAGCACCTTGGGCTTCAGCGCGGCCTCCATCGCGGCGAGCGACATGTTGGCCTGCTCGTCCTCGTCATCCTCCTCCTCGCGCTTGATCGGGTTGCCGTCGGCGTCGAGTTCGGGCTGCTCTTCCTTCTTCTTGGGTGCGGCCGCCGAGACGTCGATATTGCTGACGACGGGCTCCTCGCCCTCGCCTTCCTCGTCCATGGCGCGGCCGAAGGTGGCGTCGAGGTCGATCACGTCGCGCAGCAGGATGTCCTCGTTCAGAAGCTCGTCGCGCCAGATGGTGATGGCCTGGAAGGTCAGCGGGCTTTCGCACAGGCCCGAGATCATGGTGTTGCGGCCGGCCTCGATGCGCTTGGCGATGGCGATCTCGCCCTCGCGCGACAAGAGCTCCACCGAGCCCATCTCGCGCAGATACATGCGCACCGGGTCATCGGTGCGGTCGAGCTTCTCGGTCTCGGTCTGGGCGACCGCCACCTCGCGCGAGGTCGAGGTCTCGGCCACCTGGGTGGAGCCCTTTTCCTCTTCCTCGGCCTCTTCGGCCTCGATGATGTTGATGCCCATCTCGGAGAGCATGGACATCACGTCCTCGATCTGTTCCGAGCTGACCTGATCGGGCGGCAGGACCTGGTTGAGCTGATCGTAGGTCAGATAGCCGCGCTCCTTGGCCTCGGCGATCATCTTCTTCACGGCGGCCTGGCTCATGTCGAGCGTCAGTTCCGGTTCCTGCTCTTCGGTCTTGCGGTCGTCAGTGTCTTTTGCGGCCATTCGATGCTCCATGCGGGGGGCGTGTGATTCGCACTCGCGGCTGGTCCGAATCAATACCGCGAATCACGGCGGTGCACACCCGTCTAACCTTCAATTCTTTGCCGCTTTGTAACCCCAACGTCACGCTGGCGGCAGCTTGTCCTTGCCATAGCCGATCTGGTCCAGCAGCCGGGCGAAAGCATCGCGTTCCTCGCGGGCCATGCGGGCGCCATTGGGGGCCAGATCGTAGTTCCCCTTGTCCTCCGTGTCGCTGCGCCCGGCCCTGTTGCGGGCCTCCGCCGCCTGGCTCAGGCGCCAGGTCAGCCCCTCGTCGGCGAGCCCCGCAAGATCCTGCATCGCCTCGGCGATTTCGCTTTCTGCTCCGCGTGCGGCCTGCAGCTTGTCCAGCTCTTCGGTGAGGCACATCGCGGCGGCCTCGTCATCATGGGGGCGCATCACGGGGGGCGCGATCTGCACATGGCGCAGCGCGAAGAGCTTTTCAAGGGGGCCGGGCCCCAGGGATTCGGCCAGCGCGGCGCGCAGCCCTTCCGAATCGTCGATATGGTGATGGCGCAGGATCGCGGCCAGCAGGCGCCGGTGATCGTCCGAGGACATTTCCAGCCGCTCCAGCGTGCCCTCGTGCTCGAGCAGCAGGCGGGGATGGGTGATCAGCGTGGCCAGGATCACCGCCTCACGCAGTTCCTCCTCGAAGCGCGGCCCGGCGGCGACCAGCGGGCTGTTCTTGGTGGTCGGCTGGACCATGGGCCCGGCATCGCGGCCGCGCCACCTGCCACGGGCGGGGCGGCGGCGGTTCTGGCCGAACAGTTCCCAGCGCAGGCGCTTGATCTCCTCGCCGTAATGGCTGCGGATCGAGGGGTCCTTGATCCGGGAGATCGCGGCCCGCAGGTCCTTGTCCAACGCCGCCTTGCGTTCGGGGCTGTCGAAGAGCTTGCCCTCGGTCTCGCGCTGCCACAGCAGTTGCACCATGGGCCGGGCGGCCTCCAGCAGCTTTTGCATGGCGGGCGCGCCGCCGGCGCGGATCACGTCGTCGGGGTCCTGTCCCTCGGGCATCAGGGCAAAGCGCAGGCTCTGCCCCGCCTCCAGCAGCGGCAGCGCCAGGTCCATCACCCGCATCGCGGCGCGGATGCCCGCGGTGTCGCCATCCAGCGCGATCACGGGTTCGGGATGGATACGCCACAGCAGCCGCAACTGATCTTCGGTGACCGCCGTGCCCAGGGGCGCCACGGTGGCGCCGAACCCGGCCTCGCTGAGCGCGATCACGTCCATGTAGCCCTCGGCCACGATCAGCGGCTGGCCCTTGCCCGCGGCCTCGCGCGCAGGCGCGTGGTTGTAGAGGTTGTGCCCCTTGTCGAACAGCTCGGTCTGCGGCGAGTTGAGGTATTTGGCGTTGTCCGACGGGTCCATCGCCCGCCCGCCGAAGGCGATCGCCCGGCCGCGCGCGTCGCGGATCGGGAACATGATGCGGTCGCGGAAGGTGTCATAGGGCTTGCCGCCGTTCTGCGAGGGCTTGGCCAGGCCCGCGGCGAGGATCAGATCCTCGGGCACGCCCTTGCCGCGCAGGTGATCCCACAGCCCCTGCCAGCCCGGGGGCGCAAAGCCGATTTCCCAGCGCGCCAGCGCCTCGGCGCCCAGCCCGCGGCGTTCGAGATAGGCGCGGGCCTCGGCCGCCTGGGCGGTGTTGAGCATCAGTCGGTAATGCTGGACCGCCTGTTCCATGACCTCGGCGAGCTGGCTGCGGCGGTCGGCCTTCTCCTTGGCCTTGGGGTCGCGCGCGGGCATCTGCATGCCCGCCTCGCCGGCGAGGATCTCCACCGCCTCCATGAAGCTGACATTCTCGGTCTCGCGCACGAAGGAGATGGCGTCGCCCTTGGCGTGGCAGCCGAAGCAATAATAGTAGCCCTTGCGGTCGTCGACGTGGAACGAGGCGGTCTTTTCCTGGTGGAAGGGGCACGGCGCCCACATGTCGCCCTTGGCCTGGTTCGACTTGCGGCTGTCCCACATGACCTTGCGCCCCACGACCTGGGACAGGCTGAGGCGGTTGCGCAGTTCATCCAGGAATCCGGGGGGCAGGCTCATGGCGCAAGTATCTACACGAAGGCGGCGAGAGTCGAGAACCCCGGCGAGATGGCTGCGCGCAAAACCGTTCTCAAGGGTTTTGCAGGGCGCTTTCGGGAAATTCCTGCCCCGGCTCCGGCGCCTGCCCCTGGATGGCGCGTTGCGCCGCAACGCTTTTCATCGCCACGCCCAGCTCGTGCAGCGCGCTCCGCGCCATCGAGCGCATCACCATGATGTCGAACCCCGCCTCGCCGACCCGGGTCAGCGAACAGGCCATGTGCCCCAGCAGGGTGCGCGCGGTGTGGCCGGTGGCAAAGATCGCGGGGTGCAGGTCGACGGGCACCAGCCGGACCAGCACCGCCGCCGCGTCCGCGCCCTCCAGCCGGAACAGGGCCCAGGCGTCGCTCTGATCGGTCATGGCGGCGTGCTTGGCGAGGCCGGCATCGGGCGCGGGCCCCATCAGCATGGCCTGCCCGCGCCCCGTCCAGACGCAGCGCGCCGCCGCCCCGCTGGTGGCGCGGTTGGGGGCCGGGAAAGCCAGCCCATGCGCGGCCTGAAGCGCCTCGGACAGCGCGCCCTCGCCCCCGTCGAAGGGCGCAAGCGAGGTGATCGCGCCCACGCGGGGCGCGCGCAATGTGGTGGTGCCGGCCTCGAGCGGCAGCCCCTCCTTGAGGGGCGGTTGGGCGATCAGCTTAGCCACGGGCCTTCTCCCCTTGCGGATCGTGGAACACGGGATCGCAGATCTCGCACCAGCTCTCGGTCTCGCGCAGATGATCGACCATGCGGATGCGCTTGCCGATGCGCGCCCGCCCGTTTCGGACGAAGCCCAGCCCGATCACCCCGCCCAGCGTGGGTGAATGGCAGACCGAGGTCAGGTAGCCCTGGTCGTTCTCGCGGGTGGGAGCCGCGGCCTCGTTGAACAGATGCGCGCCGGCCAGCAGCGTGCCGCCCGCGCGGACGGGCCTGAGGCCGACCAGTTGCTCACGCTCCGGCCCGTTCAGGCCGGGGCGCCGCGCCGCCGCCTTGCCGATAAACTCCTTCTTGTCCGACAGCATCCGTTCCAGCCCGAGGTCGAAGGCGGTGGTCCGCCCGTGCAGCTCGGCATGGGTGAGAAACCCCTTCTCGATGCGCAGCACGTTCAGCGCCTCCATCCCGTAGGGGCCGCCGTCGAAGCTTTCGGCCAGCGTCAGCAGCATGCGGAACAGGCTGTCGCCATAGCGCGCCGGCACCGCCAGTTCGTAACCGTGCTCACCGGAGAAGGAGATGCGGAAGAGCCGCCCCTTAACGCCGAAGACGGACACCTCGCCGCAGGCCATGAAGGGGAAGGTGTCGTTGTCGACCTCCTTGTCGAGGATGGCATTGACCAGGTCGCGCGCCCGCGGCCCGGCCACGGCGAATTGCGCCCATTGCTCGGTGATCGAGATGAAGCGCAGGTTCATCCGCGGCACCAGGCATTGATGCGCGAAGTCCAAGTGGCGCATCACCTGCGCGGCGGCCGCGGTGGTGGTGGTAAGCACGAAGTGGTTCCGGCCCAGCCGCGCAACGGTGCCGTCATCCATCACGTGCCCGTCCTCGCGCAGCATGATGCCGTAGCGCACCCGCCCGACCTTCAACGTCGAGATCCGGTTGGCATAAAGGAAATCGAGGAAGGCCGCTGCATCGGGCCCCTGCAGGTCGATCTTGCCCAAGGTGGAGACATCGGTCACCCCCACCGTCCGGCGCACCATCCGCACCTCGCGGTCGCAGCTTTTGCGCCAGTCCGTCTCGCCGTTCTCGGGGAAATAGGAGGGACGATACCACAGCCCCGCCTCCACCATCGGCGCGCCGCGCCTGACGCTGGCCGCGTGCGAGGTGGTGAAGCGTTCGGGTGCAAAGCCCTTGCCCTGCGCCCCCGCCCCCATCGCCCCGATCGCGACGGGCGTATAGGGCGGGCGGAAGGTGGTGGTGCCGGTTTCGGGGATGCTCCGCCCCGTGGCCTCAGCCAGCACGGCCAGCGCCGCGATGTTGGAATTCTTGCCCTGGTCCGGCGCCATGCCTTGCGTGGTGTAGCGCTTCATGTGCTCGACCGAGCGGTAATTCTCGGCGCCGGCCTGCTTCACGTCCTTGACCGTCACGTCGTTGGCGAGGTCGAGCCAGGCCCGCCCCCGGCCCGCCACATGCCAGAGCGGCGCGATGTCATAGGCGCCATCCTCGGCACGCGGCACATCCGGCGCGGGCGCCTCGCGGCCCAGCGCCTGCAGCGCCGCCTGCGCGGCCTCGACGCCCGAGGCCAGGCAGCCGGCGGTGGAGAACACCGCCGCCGCCGCCCCCGCCACATGCATCCCGGGCACAGCCCCCTCGGTCGGCAGGAAGGCGGCCAGCCCCTCGTCCCAGACGGGGCGCGCGCCCAGATGGCAGCTCAGATGGACGCTGGGGTTCCACCCGCCCGAGACGCCCAGGCAATCGGTGGTCAACCGTGTCTGCCCGGCGGAATGGAGAACGGTGATCTCTTCCACCCCGCGCCGCCCGGCTGTCTGCACAACGCGCCCGCCGGTATAGAGGGGATAGTCGCCCAGCGCCTGCGCCTCGTCGCGCACGTCCACGACCCCCGCCACGCCGACGCCCGCCGCCAACAGGTCGCGCGCCGTGCGATGGCCGCTGTCGTTGTTGGTGAAGATGCTCACCGCCTGCCCCGCCGCCACGCCGTAGCGGTTGAGATAGGCGCGCACCGCGCCGGCCTGCATGATGCCGGGGCGGTCGTTGTTGGGAAAGGCAATGGGCCGCTCCAGCGCGCCCGCGGCCAGCACCGCGCATTTCGCGTGGATACGCCAGAAGGTCTCCAGCGGCGCATCCGCGTGCGGTGCGGCCAGATGGCCCGACACCCGCTCCAGCGCGCCGTAGGTGCCGTGGTCATAGACCCCGGTGACGGTGGTGCGGGTCATCAGCCGGACATTCGGCATCGCCGACAACTCCGCCGCCAGCGCCTCCGCCCAGTCCGCGCCGGGCCGGCCGTCCACCTCCTCGGCCTCGGCCAGAAGGCGGCCGCCGCAGTCGCGGTCCTCCTCGGCGAGGATCACGTCGGCCCCGGCCCGCGCCGCGGTCAGCGCCGCCATCAGCCCGGCGGGCCCGGCGCCGATCACCAGCAGGTCGCAATGGGCATAGGCCTTGTCGCAGCGCGCCGCATCCGGCGCGCCCGACAGCGCCCCCAGCCCCGCCGAGCGCCGGATGAGGGGCTCGTACAGCTTCTCCCACGCCGCCCGGGGCCACATGAAGCTCTTGTAATAGAACCCCGCGCCGAGGAAGGGCGCGAAGAGGTCATTGGCCGACAGGATGTCAAAGCGCAGGCTGGGCCAGGCGTTCTGGCTGCGCGCGTCCAGCCCCTCGTACAGTTCCTGCATGGTGGCGTGCATGTTGGGGCTCTGCGCGCCGCCGCGCCCGATGGTGACCAGCGCGTTGGGCTCCTCCGATCCCGCGCTGAAGATCCCGCGCGGACGGTGATACTTGAACGACCGCCCCACCACGCGCACGCCGTTGGCCAGCAGGGCCGAGGCCAGCGTGTCCCCCTCGTGGCCGAAAAACCGCGTCCCGTCGAAGGTGAAAGGCACGGTCACCCGGCGGTTGATGCGGCCGTTTCCCGCAACCCTCATGCGCCCGGCCCGTTTTCATCCGCGGCCAGCGCCACCGAAAACACCTCATGCGTGACCGTGTCACGCTCCACCACCAGCCAGGCCGAGCAGCCCGCCTCGTGATGCCACAGGTCCCGCGTGCGCCCGGCGGGGTTGTCGCGCTGATGCAGGTAGGCGTCCCAGTCCTCCGGCGCCGCCCCCTCGCCGGGGCGGTCCAGGGCATCGGCCGCGCCCATGTAATGAAACTCCCGCCGGTCGCGGTCACCGCAGAGGGGGCAGCGTAGTCTCATCTCTCGGTCCTTCCTCTGCCTTCTTCTTGGTCCAAATACTCTCGCCGAAGGCGTCCCGCCCCCGGCCACGGGGCTCAATGCAGGTTGTGCTGGCTTCCGGTGCCTTCCTCGTCGATCAGGTCTCCGCGCGCGAAGCGGTCGAGCCGGTAGCGCGCCGCCGGGCCGTGATGCCGGCCGGTCGCCACCAGATGCGCAAAGGACCAGCCCGAGCCGGGCGTGGCCTTGAACCCGCCGTAGCACCAGCCGCAGTTCAGGTAGAGCCCGTCGACCGGCGCCTTGTCGATGATGGGCGAGCCGTCGGGCGACATGTCCATGATGCCGCCCCAGTTGCGCAGCACCCGCGCCCGGCCGATCATCGGCATCAGCGTCATCCCCGCCTCCATCACGTGCTCGGCCATCGGCAAGTTGCCGCGCGCGGCATAAGAGGCGTGGAAATCGAGGTCCCCGCCGAAGACCAGCCCGCCCTTGTCGGACTGGCTGATATAGAAATGCCCCATGCCATAGGTGATGACCGTGTCGATCACCGGCTTCAGCCCCTCGGTGACGAAGGCCTGCAAAACGTGGCTCTCGATCGGCAGGCGCAGCCCGGCCATCGCGGCCACCTGGCTGGACCGGCCCGCCACCACGATGCCCACCTTCCCGGCCTTGATCGCGCCGCGCGTGGTCTGCACGCCGGTCACGCGGCCGTTCGAGATGTCGATCCCCGTCACCTCGCAGTTCTGGATCAGGTCCACGCCGCGCTGATCCGCCCCGCGGGCATAGCCCCAGGCCACCGCGTCATGCCGCGCGGTGCCGCCGCGCGGGTGGTAGAGCCCGCCATAGATGGGGAAGCGCGTCTGGTCGTAGTCGAGATAGGGCAGCATCCGGCGCAGCGCCTCGCGCTCCAGCAGAACCGCGTCGTCGCCCTGGTTGCGCATGGCGTTGCCGCGCCGGGCGAAGGCGTCGCGCTGGCCGTCGGAATGGAACAGGTTCACGACGCCGCGCTGCGAATGCATGACGTTGAAATTCAGATCCTGCTCCAGCCCCTCCCACAGCTTCAGCGAATGGGAGTAGAACTCGGAATTGCCGGGCAGCCCGTAATTGGCGCGCACGATGGTGGTGTTGCGCCCCACGTTGCCGCCGCCGAGATAACCCTTTTCCAGAACCGCGACATTGGTGATCCCGTGGTTCTTGGCCAGGTAATAGGCGGTGGCCAGCCCGTGGCCGCCGCCGCCGACGATGACCACGTCATAGGCCGGTTTCGGCTCGGGGTCGCGCCAGTGCGGCCGCCAGCCCCGATTGCCGGTCAGCCCCTCGCGCAACAGCCGCAGGCCCGAAAAACGCATCCCTCTCTCCCTGTCCCTCCGGGGTGAGCAAAGCAATTCCCGGCCAGACTATCAATCGGGGATATCGCGGAGAGAGGCTCTTTTCGACAGCGACTGGTCTGCGGGCGACAAAAGCGGCGGGCGCGCGGCCTAGATCGCGAGGCGGAAATACTCGGCCTCGAAATTACGCTCCATGCCGCCGCCGCAGAAGCCCATGGTCATGTTCGAGGTGCCCGAGATCGTACCGCCGGAGATGAAAGAGGCCCCTTCGATCCCGTTGGCTTCGGCCGCGAATTCAATATTGTCCATGGCGATGAGCTGCCCGCCATAAACCTGAAGCTTGGCCGGCACATAGATACCGCCCATGGTCAGGATCTGCGATCCGCCATCGGGGGCGCAATGATCGTCGCGCCCGATCTGCACGCCCGATGCGGCGTTGATAGATTTCACGTCGGTGCTGGTGGTGGCGATGATCGCATTGTCCAGGATCACGCCCTGGCCGAACTGCACCTTGCAGTCGGTGACCAGGACGACATCGCTCAGCGTCGTGCCGTTGGGGATCTGCAGGGCAGCGCCACCGGGGCATGTAAATGTGTGGATCCGGCCCGGCGTGAAATCGCCGGGGTCCGCGTTTTTCGAGGGCAGGATCTCGATGATGTCCGAGGTGATGTAATCGGGGATATAGTCCGACGTCGGGTCGTCGAGGTCCTCGATGATCCCGGCCAGCCGGTTCAGGATGCGGATCTGGTAGGCGCCGTCGCGCAGCGCGTCCTGAAGCCCGTCATTGCTGTCGAAGCCGGAACTGGGCAGCCCGATATCCGTCCGGTCAGGCATCGACACGACCGTGTTGTCGGCGAAGAAGTTGTTGCTGTTGACCTCGACATGGTCGTTGGAATGGATACAGAATCCGTTGGTGTAGGTGTTGCCGCTCTGCAAATCGACCAGATCCTGCGCCACGAAGCCCTCGCGGAAGCAGGTGGGGATATAGGTCTCGAACACGGCGGCGCGGCGCACGTTCCAGGAATCGAACCCGATCAGGCGCAGCATGTAGGTGCCGACACTGTTCTGGCGATCTGCGATTTGCGCGGTGTTGACCAGGACCGCCGATTTCGACGTCGGATCGGGATTGAAGGTTTGGCTCGCGCTGTCCCAGGTGCCGAACTGGATGTCCGACGAGAGGATGACCTCGCCGTAGATCTCGGCCGGCAGGAACGTCTCCACCACGTCCATAGCGCGCTGCGTTGCCGCCACCGCCGTGTCCGTGTCCCGGGTGTAGAGGGCGGCATGGGCGGCGGCATCGGCCGTCACCTGCAGGTAATTGCGCATCCGGTAGGCGTTGCTGACGTCTATGGCGATGCCGCCCAGCGCAATCATGGCGGCCATCAGGGTCAGGCCGTAGGTGGAGATAAAGCCGCTGCCATCCTTGAGAAAACGCGAAGGGATCGACAACAGTTTCATGGCGGCCTCCCCTTAGTGCTCGATCAGATGTTCTGAGCGGATGACCAGGTCGACATTCATCAGCCTATTCAGCCAGCCGGTGGCCACCAGGTCCGACGAGGGGATGCTGACATAGGTCACCACCGAGCCGGCCACGATCGAGGACTGGGCCTGAACATGCGGGCTGAGGCTGGCGAGGTTGCTCTCGACCTCCTGCTCCACCTCGGCGGTGGTCTGCAGCCGCCCGATGGACATGTTGCGGTTTGCGTCCTGCACGGTGCGCATGGCGATGCTCTGGCCGTTGAAGATGAAGGCCGCATCCGCCATCAGGCAGAACGCGCCGATGAAAACCGGTAGCCACAGGACCGCCTCGATGGTCGATGAGCCGTCCTCTCGCGAGAGGAAACGGCGGATCCGGGCAGGGATACCCACGCCTCCGGTCTCTGGATGACAATCGATACGCACAACGAACTCCAAAATCACACGCCCCAATACCAAAGGATTATCTGCCCGTTAAAGCGGGCATAAATGGGGCAGAGGTGTGGCCATTCGTGGAGCGCACGAAAAGGTTAAGAAACAACTAATGCGAGAATTCGCCTTGCGTCACAAGCCCTTGGCGCGATAGCTGGAGGCCACCCTGCCGATCGCCACCAGGTAGGCCGCGGTGCGCAGGTCGTCGACATCGCCACGCGCGTGCCACAGTTCGCTCATCGACTGGTAGGCCGTGCGCATGGTGTCGTCCAGCCCCGAGCGCACCAGCTCCAGCTCGTCGGCGCCGCGCAGGTATTTCTCCTTGAAACCCGGCGACAGCCCGTCATTGGCGCCCAGCGCCCCGGCGAGGCGCTCCAGCTCGTCCACCACCAGCTGGTGGCGGGCCTCCTCCTGCCGGCGCTGCATCCGCCCGAAGCGGATATGCGACAGGTTCTTGACCCATTCGAAATAGGACACCGTCACCCCGCCCGCATTGGCATACATGTCGGGAATGATCACCGTGCCCTTGGTGCGCAGCACCTCGTCGGCGCCGGCGGTGACAGGGCCATTGGCGGCCTCGATGATCAGCGGCGCCCGGACGCGCGCGGCGTTGGACAGGTTGATCACGCCCTCGATGGCGGCCGGGATCAGGATGTCGCAATCCTCCTCCAGCAGCGCGCCGCCCTCCGCCACGTAGGTGCCCGCCGGGCAGCCCTGCACGCCGCCATTCAGGGTGATCCATTCATATACCGCCGGGATGTCCAGCCCGTCGGCGTTGAAGAGCCCGCCGTCGCGCTCGATCACGCCGATGATCCGGGCGCCGTCCTCTTCGCGCAGGAACTTGGCGGCGTGGTAGCCCACGTTGCCCAGCCCCTGCACGACCACCCGCTTGCCGTCCAGCTTGCCGGTCAGCCCGGTGCGCGCCACGTCGGCGGGGTGGCGGAAGAACTCGCGCAGGGCATATTGCACGCCGCGCCCGGTGGCCTCGACCCGGCCCTGGATGCCGCCGGCGTCGATCGGCTTGCCGGTGACGCAGGCATTGGCGTCGATATCGGTGGTGTTCATCCGGCGGAACTGGTCGGCGATCCAGGCCATCTCGCGCTCACCGGTGCCCATGTCGGGGGCCGGCACGTTCTGGCTGGGGTGGATCAGGTCGCGCTTGGCCAGTTCGTAGGCGAAGCGGCGGGTGATGCGCTCCAGCTCATGCTCTTCCCACTGGCGCGGGTCGATGCAGAGCCCCCCCTTGGAGCCGCCGAAGGGCGCCTCGACCAGGGCGCATTTGTAGGTCATCAGCGCGGCCAGCGCCTCGACCTCGTCCTGGTTGACCGAGGTGGCGAAGCGGATGCCGCCCTTGACCGGTTCCATGTGTTCCGAATGGACCGAGCGGTAGCCCGTGAAGGTGTGGATATGCCCGCGCAGCCGCACCCCGAACCGGACCGTGTAAGTGGCGTTGCAGACCCGTATCTTCTCTTCCAGCCCCGGCGGCAGATCCATCAGCGCCACTGCGCGGCTGAACATCAGGTCAACGGATTCGCGAAAGCTCGGCTCGACGATGCCGGTCATGTTTACCCTCCCTGCACAGCGGTGCCGTTCAGCGGCGACTCGCCCCGGCTCACCCTACGCCTTCCGCCGCGATCCGCCACCCCCGACTGCACGGCTCGAACGCACGCGGGCCGGACCCGCGAAAATTGTTTCGAAATTTCCGACAATATGGCCCGACAGCCGCGGTTAGTCACGAAAAAGACCCGAAAATTTGCCCTTTATGGCCCTGAACTCGCCCGATCCCGCCGCATTTTGGCCACAGCTCGCGCATTAGATGTGCCAGCGCGAAGACAGTGCAGTTGCCGGCGCCCAGTGGTGGCGCCGGGGAAGGGTGCCCGAGAATGTATTTTTACCACCATCCGAACAAGGACGATACCGCCCGCACATGCGGAGCGCTTGGCCGCGTTGCGGCGCGGCTCCGCCATTTCAGGACCAGCGAGGACGGCTCTCTGATCGTGTTCGGGCTGTTCCTGCTGCTGGTCATGCTGGGGCTGACGGGGATGGCGGTTGACGTGATCCGGGTCGAGACCACACGCACCCAGCTGCAGAATACCATGGACCGGGCCGTTCTCGCCGCCGCGGATCTCGACAACGACCTGGACGCCAAGGCCGTGGTCGAGGACTATTTCGACAAGGCCGGGCTGAGCCAGTACCTGAGCGACGTCCAGGTCACCAGCAGCTCCGCCGCCGGCGCGCTGAGCTATCGCCGGGTTTCGGCCACGGCGCAGGCCGAGATGGACACGCTTTTCATGAAATTCTCGGGGGTGGACTCGCTGACCGCCGCTTCCGGCGCCACCGCCGAGCAGGGCATCACCGACCTGGAGATCTCGCTGGTGTTGGACGTCTCGGGCTCGATGGGCGGCTGGACCTATGGCGGCAGCAAGATCGAGAAGCTGCGCGAGGCCGCCAAGGATTTCAGCTACTACATGCAGTGCAACCCCAACGCCCAGCGCGGCTCGGGCGAGCCGTGCTCGGTCAACGACGGCAAGGTGTCGATCTCGATGGTGCCCTATGCCGAACAGGTGACCGTGGGCGAGACCCTGCTGGAAAAGTTCAACGACCCCCTGCTCACCCATGTCGACATCACCGACGAACACGCCAGCTCGCATTGCGTGACCTTCGACCCCGAGGATTTCGAGACCGCCGACATCATGGCCCGCAACGCCCAGACCCCCTATTGGGAACTCAAGCGCACCGGCCATTTCGACGCCAGAAGCCGCTGGTACGACAGCACGCCCAACAACCGCACCTGCCGCACCGATGACTGGCGCCAGGTCCGTCCCTTCGTCGGCGACCATACCGAGCTGGAGGGCTATATCGACGCCCTGCGCGCCAGTGGGAACACCTCGATCGACATCGGGATGAAATGGGGCACGATCCTGCTGTCGCCCGAGATGCGCAAGATCGTCGCCGACCTGACCTCCACGCCCGGCGCCGGCGGCGCGCCGGTGGTCGACCCGGCCTTCTTCGGCCGGCCCTACAATTTCGACCAGGACTACTCGATGAAGGTGATCGTGCTGATGACGGATGGCGTGAACACCACGCAGTATTACCTGAAAGAGCCCTATCGCAACGGGCTGTCCGAGGTCTGGCGCAACACCTATTACGACGACGCCTTTTCGATCTACAACCCGGATATCGACCAGTATTACTACACCAAGGACGGCACCTGGCATGACGACCCCTATGGCCAGGGGACCGACGAGGTGACGGTCACCAACCGGACCTGCACCAAGAACAAGAAATGGTGGCGCGGCGTGCGCTGCAGCTACACCACGACAACCCAGACGGTGGACCAGCCCGGCTCGGCCGTGCAGATGACCTACCAGGAAGTGTGGGAGGAATTTCCCACCCAGTGGTATGAGCGCTTCTCCTGGCTGGAACGGCCGGTCGAAAGCTACGGCAACGCCACCAAGAACGCGCAGCTCGACGATATCTGCACAGCGGCCAAGCAGCAGGGCATCATCGTCTACACGATCGGCTTCGAGGTGGACGGCGCGGCCGACACGGTGATGTCGAAATGCGCCACCTCGCCCGGCCATTACTTCCCGGCCAACGGCACCAACCTGGCCGAGGTCTTCGGCACCATCGCCAGTTCGATCAACCAGTTGAGGCTGACGCAATGAGACGGATGTTTTCCCGCCTGCTCCGGCTGCACCGCCGCGAGGACGGCAGCTCGTCGATCGAGTTCGTCCTGCTGTTCCCGATCTTCATGAGCCTGTTCCTGTCCAGCATCGAGATGGGCGTGGTCATGCTCCGCCAGGTGATGCTGGACCGCGCCCTGGACATCGCCGTGCGCGACCTGCGCCTGGGCGCGTGGCCGAACATCACCCCGGACCTTCTGAAGGCGCGGATCTGCGAGCACACCGGCATCATCTCCAATTGCGAGCAGGAGATGCTGCTGGAACTGCAGCCGGTGCGCGCGCCCGACTACACCCTGCCGGACCCGGCCGCTACCTGCGTCGACCGCGACGCCGAGATCCAGCCGGTGGTCACCTTTCGCGACGGCCCCGAGAACGAGCTGATGATCGTGCGCGCCTGCGTGCTGATCGATCCTGTCATTCCCGGCAGCGGCCTGGGGCTGAAGATGCAGGCGAACAACCGCGACGGTTTCGCCCTGGTCGCCACCTCGGCCTATGTCAACGAACCCGGCGCCGGAGGGAACTGAGCCATGCTGGACGCGCTGCGAACCGCCCTCACCCGCTTTCACCGCGACGAGCGCGGCTGGATGACCGCCGAGGCGGTGCTGATCCTGCCGGTGCTGATCTGGTGG
The DNA here is from genome assembly GCA_049974865.1 of Paracoccaceae bacterium. GTDB lineage: Bacteria > Pseudomonadota > Alphaproteobacteria > Rhodobacterales > Rhodobacteraceae > JAGSOU01. The sequence continues at coordinate 9,347 of JBNGCX010000001.1, read as the reverse complement.
TACCTGGGAAGCCTGGTCTTCTTCGACGCCTATGATGCGCGCAGCATCAACCTCAAGGCCTCCTACACGATCTCCGACCTGTTCAGCCGCAACCTCGACGGCGAGATCGACGCCAACGAGATCGAGGCGATGGGCGACATGTTCGACTACCTTACCGCCAACCACGGCGCCGACGGCGCCATCCGCGTCAGCCTGGTGCATTGCAGCGACGATTGCGACCAGCCCGGGCGCGAATTGAGCCTGGACTGGTCCTACGGCACCGACGGAAAACCCGCGCTGACCGGCGCCGACCTGTCGATCTATGACGAGGTCATTCCCATGATGGCGCTGGGCGACCGGGTCTTCGTGATCGAGACCTTCAGCCGTTACGAGCCGCCCTTCAATGTCGGGTTGACCGAGGACAGCTATTCCAACGTGGTGGTCACCCGGCCGCGCTTCGTGGCCGCGCCCTGCCTGGTCGGCACCACCTGCCCGTGAGCCGCGGCTCAGGCCTCGTCGCGTTCCATCATCAGCACGGTCAGCGCCTCGGACATCACCTTGGCCTGCGCCGCGGGGGTCACCCCGCCCACGCCCAGCCGCGACCCCAGCCGCCACCACAGCCCCGGTGCCCAGGCCCGGCCGCGCGCCTTGCTCAGCCGCACCGTGAACCCGTTAGAGGGCTTCATCGCGAAGGGGCCGCGCTCGACCGCCTCGATCTCCTCGATCGGGGCCAGCAGCCGGCCCTCGCCGTCGAAGAGCCCCTCCGGCGTCAGCACCACCCTGCCCTGGGTGGCACGGCGCATCTTCTCGGCCAGCACCAGCGCCAGAACGCCCACCGCCAGCAGGAAGAGCTGCCAGCCCAGCGCCGCCGGCGGGTGCGCCAGCGCCAGGTAGACCAGCCCGAAACCGAGGCACAGCAGCACCCCCACCCCGAACAGGCGGCGGAATTTCGAGGCCGACAGCGTGGCCAGAACATCAGACATGGCGGGCTCCTCCCAGAAAGCGCAGCGCCCCCTTTAACGCCCCCGCGCGGAAAGATCGAGAGGCCACGGTCCCCTTGCGCGAACGCACAGCCTCTGCGCAGCCATCGTCAGCCCGCGCGCATTGCCGCAGGGCGGCCCTGGCCCTAGGTATTGGCCAAAGGAGAACCGCCATGTCCATCAGACCCGTCGCATCGCAACGCAAGGCCGTCCCCACGATGGAAGGGGCCGGCGTCCACCTGCATCGCGCCTTCGGCTTCCAGGACCCGACCGAGCTGGACCCGTTCCTGCTGTTCGACGATTTCCGCAACGAGAACCCGGCGGATTACCTGCGCGGCTTCCCCTGGCATCCGCATCGCGGGATCGAGACCATCACCTATGTGCTGAACGGCACGGTCGAACACGGCGATTCGCTGGGCAATGCCGGGACGCTGGGCGCGGGCGACGTGCAGTGGATGACCGCCGGCTCGGGCATCCTGCACCAGGAAATGCCCAAGGGGAACGAGAGGGGCCAGATGCACGGCTTCCAGCTCTGGGCCAACCTGCCCTCGAGCATGAAGATGACCGCGCCGCGCTACCAGGACGTCAAGGCCGCCGACATCCCCGAGATCATCGACGACGACGGCACCCGCGTCCGGGTGGTCGTCGGCACGTTCTGGGGCAAGACCGGCCCCGTGGACGGCATCGCCGCCGATCCGCAGTACCTGGATATCTCGGTGCCCCCGGGTGTGAAGAAGACCTTCCCGGTGGACACCTACCGCCGCGCCTTCGCCTATGTCTTCGCCGGCTCCGGCGCCTTCGCCGACGCCTCGGCCCCCAGCGGCGTGCTGCTGGAGAAAGAGGTAATGGGCGAGGAGGTGAACATCCGCGACCTCTCCGGCAACCGCACGCTGATCCGTTTCGGCACCGGCGACGAGGTCACGGTGCAGGCGGGCGAGGAAGGCGTGCGCTTCCTTCTGATTTCGGGCGCGCCGCTGGAAGAGCCGGTGGCCTGGCACGGGCCCATCGTGATGAACACCCAGGACGAACTGCGCCAGGCCATGCGCGAGCTGCGCAACGGCACCTTCATCCGTCCCGCCCACTGACGGGGCGCGCCGCCACCGGCGGCCCGCCCGGCGGCGCGGTCGCGATATGAGTATTTGTCGCCAAGAAGAAGATGCCCCCTTCTTCTTGGTCCAAATACTCAACCCGCCGCGCGGCACGCGCGGCGCAAACGAAAGGCGTGGCGCCGCGAGGCGCCGCCGCTTGGCGGATCTCAGCCCCCCACCGCCTTGCGCACCATGTTCCAGTAGATCCCCACCACCCGGTCGCGGCTCAGCCGGCCGTCGTCGCGATACCAGGTGGTCACCCCGGTCAGCATGGCGATCACCGCCAGCGCGGCCAGCTTGGTATCGGCCAGGCTGAACACGCCCGCCTCCTGGCCGTCGCGCAGTATCTCCTCCAGCGCGCGCTCGTAGCGCTTGCGCAGGCCCTCGATCACCTCGAAATTCCCGGGCTCCAGGTTGCGCAGCTCCATATAGGCGATGAACACCGCCTCGGGCCGGTCGAGATGAAAGCGGACGTGGAAACGGGTGAAGGCCTCCAGCCGCTCCATCGGCCCGGTGCCCTTGGGCTCGGCCTGCCAGGCGTCCAGCAACTCGTCCATATGCGCCTTCATCATGTCGAACAGCAGGCTCTGCTTGTCCGGCGTGTAGTTGTAAAGCGCGCCGGCCTGCACCCCCACCTCGCCCGCGATCTGGCGCATGGAGACGGCGGCATAGCCGTGCCGCGCGAAAAGCTTCTGCGCGGCGGCGCGGACCTTGGGGCCGGTGATATCGGAATGGGAGCCTGTCTTGCGTGCCATGCCCCATGCTTAACTGAACAGACGTTCAGTTCAAGCCTTGGCTTGCTGTCCCCGCGGCCGCCCGGCTAAGGTCGAGCCAGATTCTCCCCACGGTCAGGGCCATGACACGCGCCGCATTGATCCTCTCGCTCGCCCTGCTGACGGGCTGCACGGATTTCCCCGAGCTCGACACCGCCACGAGCGCCGAGGCCCGCGCCGCGCCCTATCCGCGCCTCGTGCCGCTGGAGGGGCTGCTCGCCGGGGCCAGGGTGACGGCGCTGGACGAGGAGACCGGCGCGCGGCTCGCCGCCCGCGCCGCGGCGCTGCGCTGGAAGGCCGCGCAACTGCGCCGCATCTCCGCCCTGCCGCCGGCCGACCGGGCGCGGCTGCTGCGCGCCATCGCCCGACACCCGGGGTGACGACCCCACGCGTTGCATGCCCGCGCGCAACGCGGTAACTGTCGCCCGACCTGCACCCATCCGGATGGAGAGCCCGAACATGACCACCCCCCTGCGCCTCGGCATCGCCGGGCTCGGCACCGTCGGTGTCGGCGTCGTCAAGATCGTCCAGCAACGCGCCAACCTGCTGGCGCGGCGCAGCGGCCGCCCCGTCGAGATCACCGCCGTCTCGGCCCGCACCCGGCACAAGGATCGCGGCGTGGATGTCGAGGGCTACGCCTGGGAGGACGACCCCGTCGCCCTGGCCACGCGCGACGACGTGGACGTGTTCGTCGAGCTGATGGGCGGCTCGGACGGGCCGGCCAAGGCCGCGACCGAGGCCGCCATCGCCGCTGGCAAGGACGTGGTCACCGCCAACAAGGCGATGCTGGCCATCCACGGCCAGGAACTGGCCGAAGCGGCCGAGGCCGCGGGCCGGGTGATCCGCTTCGAGGCCGCCGTCGCGGGCGGCATCCCGGTGGTCAAGGCCCTGACCGAGGGGCTGGCCGGCAACGAGATCACCCGCGTCATGGGCGTGATGAACGGCACCTGCAACTACATCCTCACCCGGATGCAGGGCGCCGGCCTGCCCTATGAGGAGGTGTTCGAGGAGGCCAACAAGCTGGGCTATCTCGAGGCCGACCCCGAGCTCGACGTGGGCGGCATCGACGCGGGCCACAAGCTGGCGCTACTGGCCTCCATCGCCTTCGGCACCCAGGTCGATTTCGACGGGGTCGAACTGGAAGGCATCGGGCAGATCACCATCGAGGACATTCACCGCGCCGCCGACATGGGCTTCCGCATCAAGCTCCTGGGGGTGGCTCAGATGACCGGCCGGGGGCTCGAGCAGCGCATGACGCCCTGCCTGGTGCCCGCCTCCAGCCCGCTGGGTCAGCTCGAGGGCGGCACCAACATGGTGGTGCTCGAAGGCGACGCCGTGGGCCAGATCGTGCTGCGCGGGGCGGGCGCGGGCGAAGGCCCGACTGCCAGCGCAGTGATGTCCGATGTCATCGACATCGCCCGCGGCATTCGCGTGGCGACCTTCGGCCAGCCCGCGGCCGGGCTGGAACAGGCCCGCCGCGCCCGCGTGGCCGCCGCCGCGCCCTATTACCTGCGCATGCAGCTTCAGGACAAACCCGGCGCGCTGGCCAAGGTGGCGACGGTTCTGGGCGATGCCGGAATCTCCATCGACCGGATGCGCCAATACGGCCATGCCGCGCCCATGGCCCCGGTGCTGATCGTCACCCACAAGACCACGCGCGACGCGCTGGACCTGGCCCGAAACGCGCTGGCCGGCACCGGCGTGGTCGAGGGCATCCCGGTCGCGATCCGCATCGAGCAGGTCTGAGCCCAGCTTGTGTCACCCCCTTGTCACCGGATAGGTGTAGGGGCGTGGCGCCGTTTAACCACAGGATATTACCGATGTCTCACCCCACCGATTTCAACGACCGCATGCTGTCGCTGGGCCTGGCCCGCGTCTCCGAGGCCGCCGCGATGGCCTCGGCCAAGCTGATCGGCCGCGGCGACGAAAAGGCCGCCGACCAGGCCGCCGTCAACGCCATGCGCGAACAGCTCAACATGCTGGACATTTCCGGCGTGGTGGTGATCGGCGAGGGTGAGCGCGACGAGGCGCCGATGCTCTATATCGGCGAGGAGGTGGGCACCGGCGAAGGCCCCGGCGTGGATATCGCGCTGGACCCGCTGGAGGGCACCACGCTGACCGCCAAGGACATGCCCAACGCCCTGACGGTGATCGCCATGGCCCCGCGCGGCACGCTGCTGCACGCCCCGGACGTCTACATGGAAAAGCTGGCCATCGGGCCGGGCTATCCCAAGGATGTGGTCAGCCTCGAAATGTCGCCCTGCGACCGGGTCAAGGCGCTGGCCGACGCCAAGGGTTGCGCGCTGACCGACATCACCGTCTGCGTGCTGGAGCGCCCGCGCCACGAGGACATGATCGACGAGCTGCGCGAGACCGGCGCGGCGATCCGGCTGATCACCGACGGCGACGTGGCCGGCGTGATCCACTGTGCCGAGGCCGAGATCACCGGCATCGACATGTACATGGGCTCGGGCGGGGCGCCGGAGGGCGTGCTGGCGGCCTCGGCCCTGAAATGCATGGGCGGGCAGATCTGGGGCAAGCTGCTGTTCCGCAACGAATACGAGCGCGCCCGCGCCGAGAAGGCCGGGATCAGCGATCTCGACCGCATCTATTCGCGCGACGAGATGGTCACCGCCGACGTGATCTTTGCCGCCACCGGCGTCACCGACGGCTCCATCCTGCGCGGCATCAAGCGCGAGCCGGGCGTCCTGACCGCCGAAACCATCCTCATGCGCTCCAAGACCGGCTCGGTCCGGCGCATGTCCTACCGCAACCCGGTGACGTGAGCGACCGGCCGGCGTTCCTGGGCGTCGAAAGCTCGGTCACGGGCCGGCGCTGGGTCGGTCCCGGGGCGGCCGAGGACCGGCTGGCCGAGGCGCTGGCGCAGGCCACCGGCCTGCCCGCCCCGGTGGCGCAGGTGCTGGCCCGGCGCGGCGTGGCCCCGGAAGAGGCCGAGGGCTTCCTCGAACCCGCCCTGCGCGACCTGCTGCCCGATCCCCTCAGCCTGCGCGACATGGGCGCGGCGGCGGAACGGGTGCTGCACGCGGTGCGCAAGGGCGAGCGCATCGCCATCTTCGCCGATTACGATGTCGACGGCGGCGCCTCTGCCGCACTGCTGATCGACTGGCTGCGCGCGCTGGGGCGGCAGGCGACTCTCTACATCCCCGACCGCATCGACGAGGGCTACGGCCCCAACGTGCCCGCCATGCGAGCGCTGGCGCGCGACCACGACCTGATCGTCTGCGTCGATTGCGGCACGCTGAGCCATGAGCCCATCGCCGCCGCCGAGGGCGCGGACGTGGTGGTTCTCGACCACCACCTGGGCGGCGAGACCCTGCCGCCGGCGCTGGCCGTGGTGAACCCCAACCGGCAGGACGAATCCGGCGATCTGGGGCATCTCTGCGCCGCGGGCGTGGTGTTCCTGTTGCTGGTCGAGGCCGGGCGCCAGATGCGCGCGTCGGGCATGACCGGCCCGAACCTGCTGAACTCTCTCGACCTCGTGGCGCTGGCCACGGTGGCCGATGTGGCGCCGCTGATCGGCGTCAACCGGGCGCTGGTGCGCCAGGGGCTGAAGGTCATGGCGCGGCGCGCACGGCCCGGGCTGGTGGCCCTGTCGGACGTCTCGCGCATGGACAGTTACCCCACGCCATATCACCTGGGCTTCCTGCTGGGGCCGCGGGTGAACGCCGGCGGGCGGATCGGGCAGGCCGACCTCGGCGCGCGCCTGCTGGCCACCGACAACCCGGCCGAGGCCGCGGCGCTGGCCGAGCGGTTGGACCAGCTCAACACCGAGCGGCGCGAGATCGAGAACGCCGTGCGCGACCAGGCGCTGGAACAGGCCGAGGCGCGCGGCCTCGACGGCCCGCTGGTCTGGGCCGCGGGCGAGGGCTGGCACCCCGGCGTAGTGGGCATCGTCGCCTCGCGCCTGAAGGAGGCCACCAACCGCCCCGCCGTGGTGATCGGGCTGGGCGGCGACGAGGGCAAGGGCTCGGGCCGGTCCATCGCGGGGGTGGACCTCGGCGCGTCGATCCACCGGCTGGCGACCGAGGGGCTGCTGCTGAAAGGCGGCGGGCACAAGATGGCCGCCGGCCTGACCGTCGCCCGCGACCGGCTGGAAGAGGCGATGGAGCGCCTTTCCGAACTGCTGGACAAACAGGGCGCGGGCGAGGCTGGCCCCGCCGATCTGCGCCTCGACGGGCTGTTGATGCCGGGCGCGGCGACGGTCGAGCTGATCCAGCGGATCGAGGCCGCCGGCCCCTTCGGCGCGGGCGCCCCTGCCCCGCGCTTCGCCTTCCCCGAGGCCGAGATTCGCTTTGCCAAGCGGGTCGGCGAAAGCCACCTGAAACTGACCCTCAGCGACGGCATGGCCGCGCGGCTGGAGGCGATCTGCTTCGGCGCCTTCGACGGCCCGCTGGGACCGATGCTGGAAAATCACGGCGGCGCGCGCTTCCATCTGGCCGGGCGGCTGGAGATCAACAGCTGGGGCGGGAAACAGCGGGTGCAACTGCGCCTGGAAGACGCCGCGCGCGCCTGAAAAACGTCTCTCGCCGCGACGCTTCGCCGGCCCGGAAATTTCCCGGAATTTTTTTGAAAAACCCTCTTGCACCCATCGCGCGTTTTGCCTAATTACCGCGTCACGCCACGGCGCTGGCCCGTTCGTCTATCGGTTAGGACGCCAGGTTTTCAACCTGGAAAGAGGGGTTCGATTCCCCTACGGGCTGCCACTTTCTCTCTCTAATGTCGAAGAATTGAGGGCAAGCTACGGCGCCCCCACTTCTATGCGAAGGTCGCCGCCGGTTGCCGGCCGCGCCCTCCAAGGCCTCAAATACCCCGCCCAGTCCCGTCCGCTGTCGCGCACGGTGCCGCTGTTGCACGTCGATTGCCCGCGCCTTGTCCTCCGCTGCAATCGGTCCCGGGCTCAAACCACCGCGAAACCGGCAGCCTGCCCTTGTCCTGGCCCCGCATCGTGTATCGGTCACGCCCATCTCTCACGGAACGTCCCCGCACCGAAGATCCCGCCCCGTTGAAGCGCGGGCGGGAACATCTCCCCGGCAATGCCGGGGAAGACAACTTGCGGTAGCAAAGAAATGATGGCGTGGATAATGTAGTTGTGCACCGCCGTGCGGTTCATGATGGGGATGATTTTCCTTACGGAGCCGGTTTCATTGTTGTGGAAGGAAACGAACTATGGCCACCGGGATACCCACCGACGGCACCCCCACAGATGGCGCCAACCCCTGGATTGACAGCTTGGTGTGGGGCGGCAAGTGGGCCGACGCCGACGGCGGCACGACGACGATTGGCGTTGCACTGATGAGCGGAGCGGACCCCTACGCGATCGTCGGTTTCGGATACACCTGGTTGAACTACGAGATTTCGGCGATCACTTCTGCGCTCGCCGCTTTCGAGGCCGTGGCGAATATCGAGTTCTCCACGGTCGCCTCTGCGGACGCTGACATATGGTACTGGTCCGTTGACGACATCGAGCTTGGCGCCGGCGTGTTGGGAATACACGAAGTGCCCAACTTCGCCTATGAACCCTTGTACGCGCAGTTCAACTGGGAAGGCTCCGGCTGGGATTCGAGCGGGCTGCAGATAGGGGGCTATGGCTTCCTGACCCTGGTTCACGAAATGGGCCATGGGCTGGGTTTGGCTCACCCTCACGACGGCGGGTCTCTGGTCGACGCAACCAACTTCCCGGGCGTCGTGACGTCGAGTGACCTCGGCACCCATCGGCTGAACCAGGGCATTCACACGGTGATGACCTACAACGATCCGTGGGTCACCGGCGTCGGAAGCCCACCCAGTTACGATTACGGGTGGGTCGGTGGCCCGATGGCACTCGACATATACGCGCTACAGTTGCTCTACGGCCCCAATAACAATTTCCAAACTGGCAACAATACCTACCTCCTGCCGAAAACGAACGCTGCCGGGACCTATTGGAGCAGCATCTGGGATGCCGGGGGGATCGATACGATTTCCAACGCCGGGAGTTCCCTTTCTGCGAACATCGACTTGCGCGAAGCGCCCCTCGTCGGTCCGGATGCCGGCGGCTACATTTCGAGTGCACAGGGTATCCACGGCGGGTTCACGGTTGCCTTCGGCGCCGAAATCGAAAATGCGGTCGGTGGCAGCGGCAACGACACTCTCACCGGTAACGATCTGGGCAACTCCCTCGTTGGCGACGCCGGAACGGACATCTTGATCGGCAACGGCGGCAACGACACGCTGAACGGCGGCGATGGCGATGACACGGTTGCGGGCAACAACGGCCGCGACAAGGCCTTCCTCGGCGCGGGCAATGACCTGTTTCAGAACAACGGCCAGGGCGGGACGCTGGGCCGGGACACCGTGTTCGGCGGCGCGGGCGACGACACCGTGCAGGGTGGCAACGGCGACGACGCCTTCCACGGCGGTGGCGGCGCCGACCGCATGCTCGGCCGGCTGGGCGACGACCTCCTCGCCGGCGGCGCGGGCAACGATACGCTGAACGGCGGCGACGGCAACGACACGCTCAGCGGCGG